>CAJUMF010000015.1 GCA_910586965.1 uncultured Dorea sp.
TCTTACCAAAAAGGAGCCATTTATTTCCAAAGACACAACTTATTTTACACTACCGATTAGAAAGAATGGCTTTAACGGCATCTTTTCTTTCGGATGGCCGGTGTGTTCGGATAAAATCTGGCGGAAGTTTTCTTTTTTGAGCCAACCAGCTTTTTAAGCTGCCTATTAAATGCACTTTTGGATATTTCTTTTCTGTTAGAATTGTAATATCTTGTCTTATTGTCAAAAAGTGTTTTCCCTTTCTGAAGTTTGTGAACAATCTTACCCTTGGTTACCTTACGGTAATTGTCAAATACACCTCCGGTTACATAACAAGATATGAACACACCTTTTTTCTTGTAATAGTAAAATTTCCCGCCATCCATATCTGCAGTCCCGACACGTGTTACCTTACCGTTTTTATAAGTAAATATTCTGCAATATCCACCCATATGCGGAACGGAATTGTTATATAAAACTAATTCCGGAATATTATCTTTATCTATATAAATGAGTGAAAACTTACATTCTTTGGCGGGAACTTCCCAGTTTGCATCCCATGGGATCTTGTCTTTCGCAAGAAATTCTTTATATGCTTTAGCTGCTTTCTTTTTGGCAGGAGCTGCATCTGCTTTCAGGCTTGGAACAGCCAGGAATACAGAAAATACGTATAATAATATGAGCCATATTTTTTTCCTTTTTAACATTTTATCATTCCTTTCATCTCAAGCTATAACGGACTACTGTTACATTGTAACATATGGTAAACTGTCTGTGCAACTGTTCACGCAGGATTTTGCTTTTTCGCAATGGTTACTGAGAACGGAGTGAAATGTTACATTTGCTTTCGTTTTATGAATGTAGTATTATAGAAACCAGAAAGGATTAATGAATGCAGATTTTGCAGCAGCAGAGAGAAGAGGAGGAATCATATGAAAAAGCTTATAGCACGCATCTTGATTTTAGTTATGATTTTGACGGCGTTGCCGGTATGCCAGGCAGAAGCAGCGCCCAAATGGAAGAACGCATACAAAAAGGTATTGAAAAACTGGAGATTAGTAGAGAAATATAATGATATGTCTTATCTTAAGCAGTATTTTGGCGATGAATATGGATTTGATAGATATTTTACCTATGATTTGAATAAAGATGGGACACCGGAATTGTTCCTTTATTCAACAACTATGGGGTTGACAGAGGTGTTGACTTATAAAAAGGGTAAAATGATTGCCCTGGGCTATGTAGATCTTTATGGAATAAAAAAGTCACAAAAAGCGATAGTTGTGAGAGGGCATTGGCACGGTGCAGGTGGTTCCGGTAATAAAGAATGGGTGATTCATACGATGGGGAAGAAAAAATTGACCCAAAAGTATTATATTGATATATTAAACGGCAGGGTGGATGTCAATTACAGTGCGTCTACAAAAAGTGCTTATAACAAGATTTATAAAAAATATGTGAAAGGTGCGACAAAGTTTAGCAAGTTTAAAAAATATAAATTGCCTAGTATGAGAGGATTAAAATAGAATATATTGCAAAAGAGAGAAAAGGTGAACGGAATGAGAAAAAGGATTATAAAAGCATTGCTTATGGTGTGCGTGTCAGCTTGTGCGGTCTGTACGGTATCAACAGTGGCGCTTGCAGAAGAAACAGAAGGTAAGACCGCAGAAGAGGAAGTTATATCAACGGAGCCAGCTAAACAAGATGTAGTGCCCCAGAAAGAAAGTGCTGCCAAGCCGTATGAACCGAAAGGAGAGACGGCGGGTCAGGCAGCGAAGCAGAGAGCAGGATCGGAGATGTCAGGAAATTGCGGAGAAGATGGGGATAATATCTCATGGTCTTTTGCGGAGGGTGTATTGACACTTGAGGGCAGCGGTAAAATGGCAGATTACCAAAGAGGTGGTCCGTGGAGTACTTATGACCAGGATATTACAGAGATCAATATCAGTGAGGGAATCACTTATTTGGGACAGGCGGCTTTTTTAGGATGCAATAAGCTGACGGAAATTATATTTCCGCAAACAATACAAAGCACAGGACAGGCAGTATTTTGTGAATGTAATAGCTTAAGAAATGTGACGCTGAATGAGGGGCTGGAAACGCTTCCTGAATATGTATTCCAGAGTTGCGCAATGGAATCTATCCTTTTGCCAAAATCGCTTAGAAGTATTGACCCTGTTGCCTTTTTGTACTGCAGGAATCTCCAGGCTTGTGAGGTGGCAGACGGTCACCCGCAGTTTGCGGTAGAGGACGGGATAGTTTTTAGTAAGGACAGAAAGCAATTGCTATTGTATCCGCAAGGAAAATCCCAGAACAGCTTTACCGTACCGGATGGGGTGCAGGTTATTGGAAAATATGCTTTTGCAGATGCGGTAAATCTCAGCAGTATTGTTTTTCCCAAAAGCGTGACGGAACTTAAAGAGGGTGCTTTGACAAGAAGCGGGATTGAAAGTTTGGAGCTGCCGGATTCAATCACGAGTATGGAAGGCTGGATTTGTGATGAATGTCCTTCTTTGAAGTCTATATCAATTGGCAATGGTCTAAAGACATTGGGAGATCAGGCCTTTCAGTCATGCAACAGCTTGATTTCTATAGATTTTGGGAATTCTCTTGAAGATTTGGGTCTTCTGGCTTTTGCCCGATGCGCGGCACTGACGGAAGTTACAATACCGGAAGGTGTGAAGTACATAAAAAACGGAACGTTTGGAGAGTGCAATGCATTGCGGCAGGTGTCATTGCCTGCAACGCTGGAGGAGATATGGTATCAGGCATTTTTTAATTGTTCGTCATTAGAAACTATCTCTTTGCCTAAAGCTTTGAAGGTGATCAATCGACAGGTCTTTTGGGGAACTGCATTGTCTGAAGTAACAATTCCGCCGTCTGTTACATTTATCGGGAAAGATGCTTTTCCGCGGGAATCTGTGCTGCACAATGAGAATCAGAACTTAGTAAGACAGGAGGATGGTACATATCTGGTGGCTATTCCTGTGACAATTTCCACGGAATATAGATATAAAGAAGCATTCCAGGTACTTGATCTGGTGAACCAGGAGCGCAGGAAACAGGGGATTGCAGATATAAAGATGGATCGGGAGCTTCTGGATGCGGCGATGCTCCGGGCGGCAGAGACATCGATTTATTTTTCCCATACCCGTCCTACGGGGCTGCAGTGCTTTACGGTAAGTGAGAAAATGTATGGTGAGAATATTGCGGCGGGGCAGGCCACGCCGGCAGGAGCAATGAACTCCTGGATGAATTCCGATGGGCACAGGGGGAATATCCTAGATGCAAATTATCAAAGCATTGGGATTGGTGCAGTGAAAGTGGATGGACAGTGTTATTGGGTACAGTGCTTTGGAGCTGGGGAAGTCGAGGAAGCAGCCGCTTCGGCATACCAGAATAAAACGGACAACACGACGGTTACTATCAGTGACAATGATGAAGAATTCCGTCCCGAATTGTATATGTATGATGACATTTTGGAGGCAGGGGAGGTGCAGACGGTGAGTTTCAGCTTTCACAATACCTTTTGCCGGACAGCGATCAATCCTGTGTATGTCAGCTTCGAAAGTTCCAATCATCAAGTATGTACGATTTCTGAAAAAGGGGAAATGAAAGCTCTGCGTGCAGGCGAGAGTGAAATCAGGGCATCATTGAAAGGATTTCCGCAGATTCACGCTTCGGAAACAGTAGAGGTGATAAATTCCGAATACGGCGGGACATCAGCAAGGGTTTCGAAGCTTACGATATCAGGACTTTCTAAAAAAATTGCTGCCGGAAAGAAAGTGAAATTAACGGTGAAAGTGTCACCGGCCAACGCTTCTAAGAAGGTGAAATGGACGTCTGGTAATACAAAAGTAGCGACCGTTAGTAGTTCCGGCGTTGTTACCGTGAAAAAGAAATCCGGCGGAAAATCTGTGACAATCACGGCAAAAGCAACAGACGGAAGCGGAGCTAAAGCAACTTATAAGATAACTTCTATGAAGGGTGTTGTAAAAAAGATAATCGTTTCCGGGAAAAAATCTGTAAAAGCGGGGAAAACACTGAAATTAAAAGCCACAGTTAAAGCCTCCAAAGGGGCAAATAAAAAGCTGAAATGGACGAGCAGCAATAAAAAGTATGCAAGTGTCAGCAGCTCCGGCAAGGTGAAGAGTTATAAGGCGGGAAAAGGAAAGAAAGTAAAGATAACAGCTATGGCTACAGACGGGAGCGGTAAGAAAAAATCGATAACGGTAAAGATTAAGTGATGACAAGATAAAGTACACACAGGCATGACAATAGTGTTCGGAAAAGGAGTGAAGTTATGGCAAGAACAGTGGGAATCGGAAGACAAGACTTTGAAAAATTACGAACAAGGAATAATTTTTATATCGATAAAACCCACTTTATCAAAGAGTGGTGGGAAGCCGATGATGATGTGACATTGATTACTCGTCCGAGACGATTTGGGAAGACGCTGAACATGAGTATGCTGGAGAAATTTTTCTCAGTCAGATATGCCGGACGGGGGGAGCTGTTCGAAGGTCTGACTGTGTGGGAGGACAAAAAATACAGAGAATTACAGGGGACTTATCCGGTGATAAGTTTGTCTTTTGCCAATGTGAAAGAGTCTGATTACGAAGGAGCTAAATATTCAATTAATCAGATTTTAGAAGATTTGTACAGGACGAATATATTTTTGCTTGAGGAAGGCTTTCTGACTGAGAACGAGATAGAATATTTTCAGAGCGTAAACAGCGGCATGAGAGAAACAACGGCTGCCTGGGCCATCCACAGGATGTCGGGTTTTCTTTCGCGGTATTATGGGAAAAAGGTGATCATCCTTTTAGACGAGTATGATACGCCGATGCAGGAAGCGTATGTAAGCGGGTACTGGGAGGAGCTGACCGGTTTTATCAGGAGTCTTTTTAATTCTTCTTTTAAGACGAATCCTTACCTGGAACGTGCAGTTATGACAGGCATTACGCGAGTCAGTAAAGAATCTGTTTTTTCAGATCTGAACAATCTGGAAGTAATAACGACTACATCCGATAAATATGAAGATGTATTTGGCTTTACGGAAGAAGAAGTATTTGATGCATTGGATGAATTCGGAATGTCGGACAGAAAAGAAGATGTAAAGCATTGGTACGATGGGTTTACATTTGGAAACATAACGGATATTTACAATCCATGGTCTGTGATCAACTATTTGAGTAAGGGGAAATTTCGAACATATTGGGCGAATACCAGCTCCAATAGCTTGATTGGCAGATTGATTCAGGAGAGCAGTAAAAGTATCAAGCAATCATTTGAAAGACTTCTTGCGGGAGAGCATCTGATTACTCCTGTTGACGAGCAGATTGTGTACAATATGCTTGGCGCAGACGAGGCGGCAATCTGGAGTCTTTTGTTAGCCAGCGGCTATTTGAAGATAATCAGAGTGGAGGAGTATGCAGAAAACGGTTCAGGAATAAATGTTCTTAATTGTGAACTGGCTGTTACAAACCTTGAGGTTCGATTGATGTTTGGCGGCATGATACGGGGATGGTTTGCAGGGAATAGGTCTGATTATAATGATTTTATCAAAGCCTTGTTAGAGAACGATCTAAAAGCTATGAATGCCTATATGAACAAGGTAGCACTGGGAACATTCAGTTATTTTGATACGGGGAAGAAACCATCGGAAAGTGAACCTGAAAGGTTTTACCATGGATTTGTTTTGGGGCTGATGGTAGAGCTTAATGACAAGTATGTGGTTTCTTCAAACAGGGAGAGCGGCTTTGGCAGATATGATGTTGTTCTTGAGCCCAAAAATAAAAGCGATGATGCGATAATTATCGAATTTAAAGTGCAGGATGCAAATGATGGAGAAAAGGATTTATCTGATACGGTAAAAGCATCATTGAGGCAGATAGAGAATAAGAATTACGAAGCGGTTCTGCTCTCTAAAGGGATTGAGAAAAATCATATACGCAAGCTGGGATTTGCTTTTTGCGGAAAGCGAGTATTGATTGGCGATAATGCAGAAAAGCTATGATAAGAGAAACAAAGAATAAGATATATGAATGATATTTTACGGACCGGGGCAGAAATGCTCCGGTTTTCCTGTTATTATGAAATATGTCTTGCGGCATTTGCTCACTATGTTCCGGAAAATACATAAAAAAGTGGAAGAAATGTAATATGGTTTAGATTGTTAAAATGATTCCCTCAGATATAATAAAATCAGGGGAGGTGTATCATGTATATAGGAATTGACATAGGCGGAACAAAGACAGCGGTCGTTCTTGGAACGAAGAGCGGTCAGGTACTTGACAGAATTAGTTTTGACACAAAAGAAAAGGATGAAACGCTCCGGCAGATTTTAGATTCTGTTAAAAAGCTGATGAATGACAAGGTAAAAGCTATCGGCATAAGCTGCGGCGGACCATTGGACAGTAGAAAGGGAATCATATTGTCGCCGCCCAATCTGCCGGGGTGGGATAAGGTTGAGATCGTAAAATTGATACATGACCGGTTTTTTGTACCGGTCTATCTGCAAAATGACGCGGATGCGGGAGCGCTGGCGGAATGGTATTTCGGAAATGCAAGAGGTTACAGAAATGTTGTGTTTTTAACGTGCGGCACAGGATTTGGGGCCGGGCTGATCCTGGACGGAAAGCTGTATACGGGTACAAGCGGCAGGGCCGGGGAGATCGGTCATATCAGATTGTATGAAAAGGGGCATATCGGTTACGGAAAAGAGGGATCCATTGAAGGGTACTGCAGCGGAGGAGGGATTGCCAGGTACGGAAAAGGTACGGCAAGAGAACTGGCGGAAAGGGCGTATGCCGGCGAAGATGAAGCATTGGAAATCTACAGGGAATTTGGAGAAAATCTGGGGAAAAGTCTGGCAATCCTGGCGGATCTGCTGAATCCGGAAGTCATAGTCATTGGAAGTATTTATACAAGGGCTGAAAAATTAGTGAAAGATTCTGTGCTTCAGAAACTTAAGGAGGAAGCACTGGATAGAAACTATAAAGATGTCAGAATCAGACCTTCAAAATTAGGAGAGCATATCGGAGACATCGCCGCGCTGTGCGTGGCGGCAGACGGATATCGGAATGGAACGGGGAGGAGATGAAACAGATGAAAGGCATTGTAACAGATATACAGCGGACATCCGTACATGACGGGCCCGGACTTCGGACTACGGTGTTCCTTAAAGGGTGCAATATGCGGTGTATGTGGTGCCACAATCCTGAGACGCTCAAGAGAGAGCCGGAAATCATGTACTATGCTGAAAAATGTGTCCGCTGCGGAAAATGCGCAGAAGGGTGCCGGACCGGGGCAAGAGTAGTATGCGGAAAGGAATATGGAGCAGAAGAGATTTTGGACATTGCGGAAGAGGACAAGGTATATTACGGACAATCCGGAGGAATGACAATTTCCGGGGGTGAACCGTCTGTGCAGCCGGAGTTTCTTATGGAAATTGTAAAGGAAGCAAAAAGAAGAGACATTCATGTGGGAATAGAGACGAATCTTTCTATGGATTTTAACATCTATAAAGGACTTTTGCCGTATATTGACTGCTGGATGGCGGATATCAAGATGTATGATGAGGATAAACATCAAAGGTATACAGGAGCTTCCAATAAAAGAATATTAAGTAATATCAGAGATTTGGATGATTATCTGAACCATAATCTGATCATCAGAACTCCTGTAATAGAAGGAATCAACAGTGACAGGAAAGAGCTTGATAGCATTGCCGGTTTTGTGGGAGGATTAAAAAACCTTTGGTATTATGAGCTTCTCCCTTATCATCCGCTGGGATTAAGCAAACAGATTGAGGGCGGTATGGTTATGAAAAGATTTGAGGCTCCGGATAAGGAGAAACTGAAAGAGACGCTTAGGGAGCTTGGAAAGACTTATGGGATAATGGTAAAAATATCAAATGTGACAGTGTAAATACATACAAGGAGGAAGTGGAGCATGAATTACAGAGAAAGAATGCATTTGCTGCGGGAAAAGAAGCTTAAGGATACTTTGGAAAAAAGGAAACAGAAAGGATATATGGATCTGGATGATAACGGAGGGGTAGGGGTTCCGAAAGATTTTTCTTTTACACCGGTATCGAACAGCAGTGACGGCGGGTTTTACGGAGCGACAGGGTTCTCTGTCAACATGGCAAGACTTACGGATGCCCATCCGGTCTATGTAGATCCCCTGGAAATACTGGCAGGACGACGGATGGTCATGCTCTTGGATTATCAGGGCGGGTGGCCCGGAAAGTGGCCGGAACATCTGATGCCTTATGATGAACTGAAAGAAGAGCTAAGAAAGTATGATATCATTTCCGGAATCGGAAGCAATCAGCATTATGCATGTGATTATCATATAGGCATCTCACTGGGATATCGGGGACTTATTGAGAAGATCCGTTATTACAGGGAGAAGAACGGCGAAGAGAAACAGGAGTTTTATGATGCCCATGAGAGAGTGCTGAGAGCATTGCTTCGATTGATTGAAAGGCATATCGATGACATATCCCTTAAAATAAGTGTAGAAGAAGATGAAGAGATCAGAGAAAATCTGGAAGAGATGCTTGCGTGCAATGAAAATATTCTTTTTAACCCGCCCCGGACATTTTTGGAAGTATGTCAGTGGCTTGGCTGGTTCTATCAAGTGTCCTGGATGTACAACAGAGAAGGGGCCGGTATGCAGATCGATCAGTTCTTATATCCTTTTTATAAAAAGGATAAGGAAGAAGGGATATTGGACGATGAGAAAGCGACGTTTATCCTTGCCAACCTGCTGCTTTTAAATCCTAACTATTATCAGTTGTCCGGACCGGATGAGGATGGCAATGACATGACGAATGAGCTTTCTTTTCTGGTGCTTGAGGCGGCTCATTGGCTGAACAGTTCGGCAAATATTACCATCCGGATCCATGATAAGATCGATGAAGAATTATTCAAAAAGGGAGTGGAGTATTTATTCAAAGATGGCAACGGATGGCCGAGATTTTCCGGGAATAAGGGGCTTATGAATTATGCCCGCAATGAAAATATGACGAAAAAGATGGCGGCGGAGAGGATTGCGGTCGGATGTAACTGGATGGCGCTCCCGGGAAGAGAATATCCTTTAAATGACTGTGTAAAAATCAATGTTGCAAAAGTATTCGACGTTGCGTATCACGAGATGATGGAGAAAAACGAATATTCACTGGATATTCTATGGAAAAAATTCGTCTTTCACCTTGAGAGGGCTGTTGATGTGACGGCAAGAGGGGTTAATTTTCATCTGGACCATATGCATAGACATATGCCGGAACTGTTCGGCAATCTGCTGATGCACAATGCCATCGAACAAGGAGAGGATATGACTCTTTCGGCAGAGTTTATCAATATCGGTATTGACGGCGCAGGAATTGCAGTTGTTGCCGATTCTTTTGCTGCGCTGGAACAGCGGGCGGTGAATGAACAGTGTCTTAGCTGGGAAGAAATATATTGTGCAGTTTGTGCGGATTTTGAAGGGGAGAATGAGAGGATACAAAAAATCCTGGATTGTTCTGAGAAATATTGTCAGGGAAGGAGCCAGGGAGACAAATGGGCAGATAAAATCAACAAAGAATTTGCAAGACAGATAAAGTCTTATCAAATGCCGGGGAAGAGAAACCTGATTCCGGGCTGGTTTAGCTGGGCGAATACGATCGGACTTGGAAAGTCGGTAGGAGCAACGCCAAATGGCCGTAAGAGCGGTGCGCCCATCAATCATGGCGCGAATCCAAATGCAGGATTCAGAAAGGACGGTGCGGCAACGGCTATGTCCAACGGAATTGCCATGGTACAGCCGGGCTTCGGAAACCCGGCACCCTTTCAACTGGAGCTGGATCCGGGGATAGGGGTGCAGGACGGTGGAGTGGAACGAGTGATGGATCTGATCAGAGGGCATTTTGAAAAGGGCGGCACTTTGATCAATGTGAATATCGTGGATAAGGAAAAGATACTGGCTGCGCACCAGAATCCGGAACTTTATCCGGAACTGGTAGTCAGGGTGACAGGCTTTACCTCTTATTTTATAACATTGTCCCCGGAATTTCGGAAACTTGTAGTGGACCGTATCATCGATACAATTTAAAACAGAAGAGTGGTTTATGGGAAAAAGAAGGAAAAGTATACAGGCAAATTTGTTATTTTATTTTTGTGTTCTTATTTTTTTATCGGTTGCCGTTTTGGCGGTGATGCTGAGTATCAATACATCTCAGGTTGTTTTAGATTATACAAAAGAAGAGATATCCAATGGCTTGAAACAGATAGAAAAAAGTGTGGATGGAAGGCTTTTGCAGGCTGCGGAATGTTTCAGCTCAATCATATTAGATGATAATATCGAGGATTCTTTAAAAGAAAAGTATGATATCGATATGAGTTCGGGCTTTATCCGGGCGCAAAATGTCTCCAAGAGACTATGGCTGCTAAAAAAGTCATATCCGTATGTAAGCGCAATCTATATTTATGACGTAAGAAATCAGTGTTTTTACCACTCGGAGAACAAATTCATCCATGAGCCGCAGTTTGAAACGACGGAGCTGTATAAGAAATTTATCGCGCATGAAAATTATTACGAATGGAAAGACATTAAAAATGTGCCGGGGATGCCGTGGGAAAGTGACAAAGGGTACTTAACGTGCGCGCTGCCCATGAGAGAGAATGTAAAAAAAGAGGTTCTTGGATATATATTTGTCAGTGTTGACATTAAAGAGATTTTTGAATATATTGAGGATTTCGAGATCATCAATTCCCAGAGTGTGTTTCTTATCTCAGAGGAAAACCAGTTGTTAGGCTCCGCTCTGGAAGTGTCCGAAGAGGCAGATGAACATTCAAATTATCTGTACACTGCCGAGTCTCCCAATACAGGCTTGAAATATGGTATGCTGATCCCGTATCAGAATATTTATTCATCCATATACAGAATATGGAAACTGGCGCTTATTTTTATGTTACCTGTTATCGCTATGGCGTTTTTCCTTTCCTATATCTTCAGCAAAAAGATATACCGTCCGATCTTCACATTGACGGAACATATGAAGAAAGTTGTGATCGTTGACGGAGAGAAAACGCTGATCGAGGAAAAACGGGAGGACGAATTCGGGGTTTTGTATGAAAGCTTTAACCAGATGGTGCTTGAAAATGGGAATCTGATGAAAAAACTGGCAGATGAACAGGAAAAGCAGAGGATTATCCAGTTGAGATTATTTCAGGAACAGATCAATCCCCATTTTTTGTACAATACACTGAATTCCATCTACTGTCTGTCCAATATTTACCATGTCCGGGAGATTGCGGACCTGTCCGAGGCTTTGACGAATTTTTACAGATTGAGTTTGAATAAAGGCAAAGAAATGATCACAATCCGCGATACACTGCAGCATATCAAATATTATCTGAAAATCCAGAATGTGCGCTACCGGGGGCGCTATGAGCTGTTCATAAACGTTAAAGAAGATCTGATGGATGTGAAGATCCCTGAATTGATCGTACAGCCGTTAGTTGAAAATTGTATTGAGCACGGTCTAAAGGATGTGAAATATCCTCCTGTTATACGGCTTGATATTCAGGATGACAATGGTCAATTAAAAATATCTGTGTCAGACAACGGCTCGGGGATCAGCAGTTCAAAGCAATATGAAATACAAAAAATATTTAAGGATAACACCGGGGAAGCTTTGGAGGCATTTGCTTTAAAAAATATTCACGACAGGTTGAAGCTGTATTATGGGAAAGACAGCAGTCTGATCATTTACAGTGAGGCGGGTAATGGAACCAGAATAGAAATCACGATTCCAATGCAGGATGGAGGAAAACAGAATGTACAGGATACTGATCGTAGATGACGATCCATGGATGGTTGAATATCTTTCAAAATGTATCTCATGGAAAAGTCTGGATATTACAGAAGTTTTTGAGGCAAAGAGCGGGGAGGCCGCGTCAGAGATATTACAGGAGCATAGAATAAATATTGTCATTTCGGATGTGAAGATGGGGGAGAAAGACGGTCTTTTGCTATTGAAGGAAATCAGGGAGATGGATCCCATGATAAAAGTTATACTGCTCAGCGGAATTGATTCGGCAAAGAATGTTAGGGAGGCTTTTCGGACCGGAGCGGTTGATTTTTTATTTAAGCCGGTAGATACCGATGCGCTTAAGAAGCTGATTGGAACCACCATAGAAAGCATAGAAAAAGAGAGAGAGGAACATGCAGTAGCGGGGCTTATCAGGGAAAGATGCGATGACATCACGATGCTTCCTAGGTGGATGGGAGAAGACCGGTCCAAAAGAGTATATATTATAAAAGGAAATATCTATGCGGTCAGAGAGGAGATACGAAAGATGCCCGGAATCAGAGGCCATATGGCAATTGGGATTCTGGAAGAGGAGTTAGTAGTCATACATGAAACCTGTGCGGCTAAACCGGAGAATATTGAGCTTAAGATGACTGCGGGGAATACTTATATGGGGATCAGCGGCAGATTTACAGATATACAGAATGTAAAGATCATGTACGAGGAGGCAGGAAAAGCCCTTGACCAGAGATTCTACGACAAAGAGAAAAAAGTCTTTTTTGTCTCAGAAAGCCGGAATGATAAAGTCTTTTTGCTGCTTCAGGATGTAAATCTTTTTTCAAATATTATAAAAGCCGGGAAATATAAAGAAGCAGAAGAAGTGTTAGAGAAGATATTTTCCGGAATGAAGGAAGCGATGGTTTCTCTTGCGGCAGTTCATACGATACAGATCCATCTGCTGGATACTTTTTATCAGTTGATCGACCGGTCAAACCAGAATCCGGAACAGATATTCTCCGGAGAATTTGCACTCAGACCGCATTATGAGCGTTTGCAGTTTGGGAGTATAGAAAGGATGCACGGCTGGATGTCTGCATGTCTCAGGCATTGCATAGACAGTCTGAAAGACGAGGGGAAAGGTTCTAAAAGAAAGATCATCAGGGATATTGAGGACATCATTGCAGGGAATCTGGATAAAGAGGTATCACTGGAAAAAATTGCGCTTCAATTGTATCTGAATCCTTCTTATCTAAGCAGGCTTTTTAAAGAAAATGTGGGCAAATCTTTCACGAAATATGTTATGGAAAAAAGAATAGAAAAAGCAAAGGAACTGCTGAGGGAAGAAAACTATAAAATATATGAGATTGGGGAATTTGTAGGATATGAGAACACGAAATATTTTAACAAAGTTTTTAAAGAGATGGTAGGCATCACACCAAAAGAGTATCGGGAAAAATGCAATCATGCATGAAACCAGATGAAGTCAAAAAAGTGGAAAATATGTCAGATGTGATACGTTGTGGAAAGAGTACCGGGTATTCTATAATGAATGAAAATGATAGAGGTGCATTTCTAAAAAGTAAATTTTCAAAAAAGATAAGGAGAAACGATATGAAGAAAAGGATATTTGCGGCGTTGATGTGTATGACTTTGGCTGTAAGCATGATAAGCGGATGCAGTTCGGGAAAAAGTAATGGCGGCGAATCGGCAGGAAGCGGCGAAACCGGCGGCGGGGAACAGTCCGGTAATAAGCTTGTCTTCTGGACCTTACAGCAGTCCAGTAAGGATATCGAAACGGCCCAGAATGAAGCCGTAGAAGAATTCGAAAAAGAGTATGGCTGTGAAGTGGAGATCACTGCTTTTCCATATACGGAGCTGAGGGACAAACTGATCACAGCTCTGTCAGGAGGGAAAGGACCGGATATTGTCATGATGGATCAGATCTGGACCGGACAGTACGCTTCTTCCGGATTTGTGTATGATCTGGGAGAGTTTATCGAGAAAGAAGACGGTATTCTGAAAGAGGATTACTTCCCGGGAGCGTGGGATTCCTGCAGTTATCTGGGAAAGACATATGGTCTTCCCTTTGATGTAGGTGTATGGGGTATGCTTTACTATAATAAGGATATGTTTAAAAAGGCCGGGCTTGATCCGGAAAAAGCTCCTGAGACATGGGAGGAACTGCTAGATTACGGAAAGAAGATGACGACAGACACCCAGTATGGAATCGCCACATGGATCGGTACAGGAGACGCCGTGCAGTGTATGGTTGACGCATTTACATTTTCCGGGGGAGGAGCGCTTGTAAGCGACGATCATACGGAGGTGCTGTTAAACAGTGAAGAAGGAATTGCGGCCTTGGATTTCTGGAATGAGTGTTCTAAGATCAGTTCTCCGGGAGTAGCCGGGCGCGGAGAAGATGATTCATTCAAGCTTTTTGCTTCCGGACAGTGTGCGATGGCATATTACGGTGAATGGGGACAGGATACGCTGGCAAGTATGGCGCCGGATATGGATTACGGTGTTGCGCTGCTTCCCGTGCCGGAAGGAGGGACATCCATAGGAACTCTGGGCGGATTTAATCTTGGAATCAATGCGAATTCGGAGAATAAAGAGTTGGCGTGGGACTTCATCAAATATACAACACGCGAGGATGTGAATGAAAAAATCGTAGATCTGACACCGGCGAACAAAAATGCTGCAGCAAAGTTTTTGAATGAAAACAGGAAATATCCGGATGCGATCACCGAGCAGCTTGAGAAGGCCCTGTTCAGACCTACACTGCCGAATTATCCGGAGATGGCTGAGATTCAGAGAACTGCGACACAGAGCGTTATCTTGGGCGAATGTGACAGTAAAACGGCTCTTGATAAAGCGGCAGAAGGAGTAAAAGGATTGCTTAAAAAGTAATGATTAAAGGAGAAAAATGGGTAAAAAGAAGAAGGGATACGACTCACCGCTGCTGGGTATCATCTTTACAGCTCCCACGATCATATTGATGATAACTCTGCTGTTTGGCCCCATGGTCTATCAGGGGATCATGTCGTTGTATGATTATAATCTGATGGGGGCAGGAAAGGAGTTTACAGGAGTAAGCGGGTATATAGATCTATTCAGGACTCCCGGAACCATACAGATCTTTAAAAATGCAGTTGTCTGGACAGTATGTGTTACCTGTCTGCAGTTTCTTGTGGGACTTTGGGCGGCTTTAACGGTGAATCGGAAATTTTTTGCACATTCTTTTTTTAAAGCATTGATCGTTGTGCCATGGATCATCCCTGGAACTGTGGCGGCTATGATCTGGCGGCTTTTCTATAATGCCCAGCTTGGTTTTTTAAATACGGCATTGCAGAGGATTGAAATCTTAGACAGGTATGTTGACTGGCTGGGAGAGCCGCAGCTTGCCATGGGATCGGCTGTACTGGTTGCTGTCTGGAAGGGCTTTGGTTTTTCGGCATTGATGTATATGGCGGGGTTACAGAGTATCCCTCAGGAGCTATATGAAGCAGGAGCGGTGGACGGAGTGAATGCGCTGCAGAAGTTTTTTTACATTACGCTTCCAGGGATGTCAAATATAATCAAAACCACATTGTTGCTTACCGGAATATGGACATTTAATTATTTTGAAATAATCTATGTACTTACAGGAGGGGGACCTCTCAATAAAACACATATCCCGGTTACATATATCTATGAGATGGCATTTAAAAATGCGAACATGGGGGCCTCCTCAAGGCTTGCCGTTATAAGCATGATATTGGTCGGCATAGTGGCAGTCGTATATTTGAAACTAACGGATAAAAAAGAATAGGGGCGGTAAGATGAATAAAAAACGAATATGGAAAATAGGCTGGCTGCTGTCGCTTTTGCTCTTGTTGTTTTTTGTGTGTTTTCCGTTGGTTCAGATGTTTTCGGTGGCTTTTAAGGATACAACAGAACAGTTTGCTCTGCCGGTGACATTTCTGCCGCGGCACTGGACGCTGGAAAATTTCAGGCAGGCAATTGCATATGAGGCATTCCGCACATATTTTAAAAACAGTCTGATTGTTGCTGTTGTCACTACATCTCTGACGATCGTAATATCGCTTTTGGGCGCATACGGGTTTACAAGAACGCATTTTCCGGGCAGAAAAGTGTTTTTGATGATGGTTTTATTCAGCCAGATAATCTGTCTTGCTGCGATATCGGTTCCGGTATATCGAATTATATCGAAGCTTAATCTGACAGATACGTATACGGGCCTTATCATCAGCTATCTTGCTTATACGGTCCCTGTAGGGATCTGGCTATTGAGAGGATTCATACAGGGAATACCGGTTGAGCTGGAGGAGTCGGCGAGAGTCGACGGAGCATCAAAATTCCAGGCATTTTACAAGGTGGTACTTCCGCTGCTGAGACCGGGAATAGGAGCCGCGGGCGCTTATGTATTCTTCCTCTCGTGGCAGGAATTCCTTTTCTCGCTGATCATTATGACAGATAAAAGCAAACGGACGCTTCCGACGGGAATCATGGATTATGTAGGACAATATGAGACAAGCTGGGGAAGCATGATGGCAAGTTCCATCTTATTGGCACTGCCGGTATTTGTGATCTTTGCCGCAGTACAGAAGCAGTTGGTTGCGGGATTGACAGATGGAGCTGTAAAGGGGTAGAAGAAATATGGAAGGTGTACTTGAGAGATTACTGGAAAGCTATCCGGATCTTGCAGGCAATGTTCCGGAAATTATAAAGGCATATGAAACGATCGTTGATTGTTATGACAGAAAAGGAAAGCTTTTGCTGTGCGGAAACGGGGGAAGTGCTTCTGACTGTGACCATATAGCGGGGGAACTGTTAAAAGGATTTATGCAGAAGAGGAAATTACCCGGGGAATTGAGGGATGAATTCGTGAAGTATGGGGCAGACGAGACCTTCGCCGATAATCTGCAGGGCGCGCTTGCGGCTGTTTCCCTGGTCAGTCAGACGGCTTTTTCAACGGCATTTTTAAATGATGTAAATCCGTGGTTTGTCTATGCCCAGCAAGTATACGCACTGGGAAAGGAAAAGGATGTATTCATCGGGATCAGTACGTCGGGAAATTCTGAGAATGTGATAAATGCGGCAATCGTCGCAAAACAAAAGAAAATGAAAGTGATCGTCCTGACAGGAGAAAACGGAGGGAAATTGGGCGAGATCAGTGATATCGCCATAAAAGTACCCGCCAGAGAAACTTACCGTGTGCAGGAATATCATGTGCCGGTATATCATGCGCTTTGTGAGATGATAGAACGTCATTACTGGAAGGACAAAATGACCAGTTCTTGTTAGGAAAAGGTTCAATGAATATGTATGCAGGAGATGTGTAGAGTGTTCTATGCATCTCCTAATTTTTGCGGATTTTTATCGGTAATGGCGCAGGCAGTATTTTTCGAGAAGGTTGATGAGGGCGTAGAGCGCCATTGCCATAATGCACAGGATGACGATGGACATGAGGAGCCAATCCATCTTGAATACCTGGCTGGAGTAGATAATAAGATACCCAAGCCCGTTCCTTGCCGCCAGAAATTCCCCGATGATAACTCCCACAAGGCACAGCCCGATATTGACTTTCATGTTGCTGATGATGGACGGCAGCGAGTGGGGGAGCACCACTTTGATGAGAGCCTGCAGGCGGTTGCCCTGCAGGGTGTAGATGAGCTTGACTTTGCCCGGGTCTACGGTGACGAAACTGCTGTACAGGCTTAAGATGCTGCCGAAGATGGCGACGGACATCCCGGCAGTGATAATGGTCACTCTGTTGGCGCCCAGCCAGACAATAAGGAGGGGCGCAAGCGCCGACTTCGGCAGGCTGTTTAATACGACTAAGTATGGGTCCAGTATTTCGGAGAGCTTTTTGCTGAACCAGAGGCATACGGCTATAAAAATACTGATGAGGATTACAAGGACAAAGCTTATAATCGTCTCATAGAGAGTCACTCCTATGTGGAGAAAGATGCTTTTGTCCAGCACCATGCCCCAAAAACAGAGGGCAATCTTTGACGGGCTGCTGAAGATAAAGGAGTCGATCCATCCTACATTTGCGGAAAATTCCCAGAGGAATAAGAAACTTAAGAGGATGAGGACCCGGGAAACTCTGACAATCCGCTGCTGTTTTTTTTGTTCTTTCAGGAACAAAAGCTGTTCTTTTGAAAACTCACTCATCGCTGTTTAACTCCTTCCATATCAGATTAAAATAATTTTTAAATTCCGGGGAATTCCGCCGGTTTAAAGGGGTGTCCTGCGTAAGGTCAAAGATGAGGGGGATTGTCTGCCGTATCGTCGCCGGCCTACCGGACAGGATGATGACGCGGTCTGCCAGGGAGACTGCCTCGGAGAGGTCATGGGTCACCAGGAGGGCGGATTTTTTTTCCCGGCGGATGATCTGGCCGATGTCGTCGCCCACATTTAACCGGGTCTGGTAATCCAGGGCGGAGAAAGGCTCATCAAGGAGCAGGATATCCGGCTCTAAGACGAGAGTGCGGATTAGTGCCGCCCGCTGGCGCATTCCGCCGGACAGTTCGGAGGGGTGGGAGTTCTCAAAGCTTTTAAGCCCGTAGATGTCTAAAAGTTCATGGGCTCTTGCTTTTGTCTTTGCGGAGAGCATGTGCTGGACTTCGAGTCCCAGCAGTACGTTGTGGTAGATGGTCCTCCACTCGAAAAGCTCGTCGTGCTGGAGCATGTATCCGATGTTCGTGGTGCTTTCCCGCAAGTATTTCCCGTTGATCTTTATCAGTCCTTTTTCCGGCACGATAAGGCCGGCAATCAGCGACAGCAAGGTTGACTTGCCGCACCCGGACGGGCCGACGATTGCCACGAATTCCCCTTTGTTCAGGGAAAATGAGATGTCTGTGAGCGCCGGCGTCTCGCCGTCTAACGTATGATAAGTATAGTGGATGTTCTTAAGTTCCAGTACTTGGTCCATAGATACCTCCCGGATGGGGGAATGGGATGCGTTCCCCGTGAATATATATTAGTTTATTCAGAAAACTGCGAAGAAGTGCGGAAAATATTGTTTCCCAACTGTCATATATGAGAAATGGCGGTTGTATTTAAGCCGCCCGGCAGATATAATAGAAACAGCCGATTAAGAGCAATAAGAGTGTAACGGGAGAGATGCGGATGAATTATCAGAAAGAATTAGACAAGCTGACGAAACGCCTTGAGGCGGAGGGGAGAGTTCCGAGGCTCCTTCTCCATAGCTGCTGCGCGCCTTGCAGCAGTTATGTGCTGGAATATCTGAGCAATTATTTTTCGATTACCGTATTTTATTATAATCCGAATATTTTTCCGGAAAGCGAATATACGAAACGGATCTGTGAGCAGCAAATGCTGATCGATCGGTTGACGGTAAAGTATCCGGTGATGTTCGTGGCCGGGCCGTATGATAGTGAGCGCTTTTTTCAGATGGCAAAGGGGTTGGAGCATGTGAAAGAAGGGGGCGTAAGATGTCATAAGTGCTATGAATTGAGACTTAGAGAGACGGCGAGGATGGCAAAAAATGCAGAGTTTGATTATTTCACCACTACGCTTAGTATCAGCCCTTTAAAGAAAGCAGACAAGCTCAATGAGATCGGGCGCAGGCTTGGGGATGAGTATGGGGTGCCATACCTTTTGTCTGATTTTAAAAAGAAAAACGGATATAAGCGCTCTATTGAGTTATCCAGAGAGTATGGCCTTTATCGGCAGGATTATTGCGGATGTGTGTTTTCGAAAGAGTTTTCCGGGGAGAGATGATTTTAAAGATTGATTTTCCGATAAAATGTGGTAAAATTTGATGAATAGACATTAGAAAGATAGGAGAAGAAGAGATATGGATCAGAAATTGAGAGTGGGGATTTTAGGAGCGACAGGTATGGTAGGGCAGAGGTTCATTTCCCTGTTGGAAGACCATCCCTGGTTTGAGGTGGTGACGGTTGCGGCAAGCCCGCGTTCTGCAGGAAAGACCTACGAGGAGGCAGTAGGCGGACGCTGGAAGATGAAGACTCCGATGCCGGAGGCGGTTAAGAAGCTTATCGTTGCTAATGTGAATGAGGTGGAAAAGGTTGCAGCGGGAGTTGATTTTGTATTCAGCGCCGTTGACATGACAAAGGATGAGATCAAGGCCATCGAGGAGGAGTATGCGAAGACGGAGACCCCGGTGGTATCCAATAACAGCGCGCACCGCTGGACGCCGGATGTACCGATGGCGGTGCCGGAGATCAATGCAGAGCATTTTGAAGTGATCGCGGCGCAAAAGGAGCGTCTCGGGACAACGCGCGGCTTTATTGCCGTGAAGCCGAACTGTTCCATCCAGAGCTATGTGCCCTGCCTTGCTGCGTGGAGGGAATTTGGTCCTAAGGAGGTTGTAGTGACCACTTATCAGGCCATATCCGGGGCAGGGAAGACTTTTAAGGACTGGCCGGAGATGGTGGAGAATATTATTCCTTATATCGGCGGAGAGGAAGAAAAGAGCGAGCAGGAGCCGTTGCGCGTGCTCGGTGAGGTGAAGGATGGGCAGATCGTGAAGGCGGCTCTTCCTAAGATTACCTGCCAGTGTCTTCGTGTTCCGGTACTTGACGGGCATACGGCGGCGGTATTTATCAATTTTGAGAAGAAGCCGACGAAGGAGCAGCTTATTGAGAAGCTGGTGAACTTTAGAGGATTCCCCCAGGAGGCAGAGCTTCCCAGCGCACCAAAGCAGTTTATCCGGTATCTTGAGGAGGATAACCGTCCTCAGGTTGCTCTTGACGTTGACTATGAGAAGGGCATGGGTGTGTCCATCGGGCGTTTGAGAGAGGATTCGATGTTTGATTATAAATTCGTGGGACTTTCCCACAATACCCTTCGCGGGGCAGCAGGCGGTGCGGTGCTCTGTGCGGAGGCGCTGACAAAGAAGGGTTACATTCAGGCAAAAGGTTAAAGAGAGGGACGACCTATGGAAAATGACATTTTAAATTATTCGCAGAACCGGGAATTGTCGTGGCTTAAGTTTAACCAGAGGGTACTGCAGGAGGCGCAGGATATTACGGTTCCTCTTCTGGAGCGGATGAAATTCGTAGCGATATTTTCAAGCAACCTGGATGAGTTTTTTATGATTCGTGTAGGGAGCTTGTTTGACATGGCACATGCAGATGCGAAGGCGAAGGACAGCCGTTCGGGACTTACGCCGGACGGGCAGCTTGAGAAGATCTTTGAAGCAGTGGCGCCTCTTTGCAAGGAGCGGGATAAGACTTATTCGGATATCCAGAAGCTCCTTCATCCCTATGGTGTGTGCGGGCTTAGTTATAAGGAGCTTGAGCAGCAGGAGAAGAAATATGTGAAAAAGTATTTTAAAGATCAGATACTTCCTATTCTTTCTCCGCAGATTGTGGATGCGAACCATCCATTTCCGCATCTTCTGAATAAGGAAATCTATGTGACGGCCAATCTGAAGGATAAGGATAAGACGATGCAGGGAATCGTGCCGGTTCCCCAGTTTATTTCTAATATCCTGTATCTGCCGGGACACGATATCCGATATATCCGCATGGAGAAGATCATTGTAGAACACTTGAATCTTGTGTTCCCGAAATATACGGTCACAGACCCTAATTATATCTGCGTGACCCGCAGTGCGGACATTAATCCGGAGGACGAGGCGTTAGAGGTCAATGATGATTTCCGGCACCTGATGAAGAAGACCCTTCACAAGCGCCGCAGGATGTCGGTGGTAAGGCTTGAGGTGGCGGAGAAGCTGAGTGCGGAGACGGAAAAGTATTTTTGTGACAAGTTTAAGATTAAACCGGTGCAGATCTTCCGTACAAAGATGCCGATGAAGCTTGACTATATCTTTGCGATCAGCGGGAATCTGCCGGAGCCGATGAAGAAGTCACTGACTTATCCGGCGTTCTCACCGCAGAGCTGTGCACGGATCCAGGATGGCAGTATCATGCGCCAGATCAAGAAGAAGGATCTTTTGCTGTTCTTCCCTTATGAGAGCATGGATCCGTTCCTTAAGCTGATCAAGGAGGCGGCCTATGATCCTAATGTGATGACGATCAAGATCACTATCTACCGTCTGGCGAAGAAGGCAAGGCTTGTAGAGTATCTGTGTGCCGCTGCCGAAAACGGCAAGGAAGTGACGGCACTCATTGAACTCAGGGCGAGGTTCGATGAGCAGAATAATATCGACTGGTCGGAGCGCATGGAGGAGGCAGGATGCCGGGTCATCTACGGGTTTGAGGATTACAAGGTACACTCGAAGATCTGTCTGATCACATACCGCAACAGAGGGGAGATCCAGTATATTACCCAGATTGGAACGGGTAATTACAACGAAAAGACAGCGGGAATGTATACGGACCTTTCACTGATGACGGCCAATCAGGAGATTGGGCAGGACGCGTCGGAATTTTTCAAAAATATGGCTATCAGCAACCTGGACGGGGTATATAACCATCTGATCGTCTCACCTACCAGTTTAAAGCAGGCAGTACTTAAACTGATGGATGAGGAGATTTTAAAGGGAAGCAACGGCCGTATTATCATGAAGATGAATTCGGTGACGGACACGGATTATATCGAAAAGGTGTCGGAGGCTTCAAGGGCCGGGGTGAAGATTGACCTTATCGTGCGGGGGATCTGCTGCGTGCTCCCGGGAGTGCAGGGGTATACGGATAATCTGCGGGTGATGAGCGTGGTCGGGCGTTACTTGGAGCATCCGAGAATCTTTAGCTTCGGAACCGGGGAGAGCCAGAAGATCTACATCGGGTCTGCGGACATGATGACCCGCAATACGGAGAAGCGGGTGGAAGTGGCATGTCCGATCTTAGATGGGGACATTAAAAAGCAGATCAATCATTATCTGAAAGTTATGCTCAGTGATAACATAAAGGGAAGAGTCTTAAAGAGTGACGGTACTTATTGTAAAAGGGAGCTTACGGAACCTTATGTGGACTCTCAGGCAACATTTATGGAGGAGGCGCTAAATGCCCATCGCCAGAAGCCGGTGCAGAGAGAAAAGACATTCCTTGATAAGGTGAAGAGCATATTTGGAAGCAGAGTGAACAAAAGGAGTTAGGGAAAATCTATGGGGAAAGCATTATATATTGCTGAGAAACCCAGTGTTGCGCAGGAATTTGCCAAAGCACTGAAACTGACAACAAAACGAAAGGACGGGTATCTGGAATCTGAGGAGGCTATCGTTACCTGGTGCGTAGGACACCTGGTGACGATGAGCTATCCGGAGGAGTATGACCCGTCACTAAAAAGGTGGAGTTTAACGACTCTGCCTTTTATACCTAAGGAGTTTAAGTATGAAGTGATTCCGAATGTGGCTAAGCAGTTTCGGATCGTGTCGGGACTCTTAAACCGCAGTGATGTGGAGACTATCTATGTCTGTACGGACTCCGGGCGGGAGGGGGAATATATCTACCGGCTGGTGGAACAACAGGCAGGTGTGCACGGCAAGAAAAGGCGCCGGGTCTGGATCGACTCCCAGACGGAGGAGGAGATCCTTCGGGGGATTAAGGAAGCAAAAGATTTAAAAGAGTATGACAACCTGTCTGCATCGGCATATCTTCGGGCAAAGGAAGATTATCTGATGGGGATTAATTTTTCAAGGCTCCTTACCCTTAAGTTCGGCAATAGTATTTCCAATTATCTGAAGACAAAATATTCCGTAGTGTCAGTGGGGCGGGTCATGACCTGTGTCCTGGGGATGGTGGTCCGGCGGGAGCGGGAAATCCGGGAATTTGTGGAGACCCCGTTCTACCGTGTCATTGCCCGGCAGGGAGAAGAGGGGCAGTGCTTTGAGGGCGAATGGCGGGCGGTGAAAGGCTCAAGGTGGTTTGAATCTTTTGATCTATATAAAGAAAACGGGTTTAAAGAAGAGAAAAAGGCACAGGAGCTTATTGATTCCTTAAAGGAGCCATCGCCGGTCACCTGCCAGATTGCCGGGATAGAGAAAAAGAAGGAGAAGAAGAATCCCCCCCTTCTTTTCAATCTTGCGGAGCTACAAAATGAGTGTTCGAAGCGGTTTAAGATTAGCCCGGATGAGACTCTCAGGCTTGTGCAGGAGATGTATGAGCGAAAGCTTGTGACTTATCCCCGTACAGATGCCAGAGTACTGTCTACAGCGGTGGCCAAGGAGATACATAAGAATTTAAACGGTCTGATGAAGTATGAACCGGCGGTTCCTTACCTTCAGGAGATTGTGGAATTTAAGAGTCACAAGAGCCTTGCAAAGACCCGCTATGTCAATGATAAGCAGATAACAGATCATTACGCGATCATTCCCACGGGACAGGGATTAAATACCCTCCATTCTTTGTCTGTGACATCGCAGAAGGTTTATGATGTGATCGTGAGGCGTTTTCTTAGTATCTTTTATCCGCCGGCAGTCTACCAGAGGATATCTATTGTCACAAAAATTAAGGAAGAGTCTTTCTTTTCAAGCTTTAAGGTGCTTGCGGAAGAGGGGTATCTTAAGGTGGCCGGGATCCCGGGAAAGAAGAATGACACAGACAGAGCAGAGGGAAATACGGAAGACAGCAAAGGAGAGGATGTCAACAAAGAGACGGACCAGGCATTTTTTGAAAAGATACAGGCGCTTAAAAAAGGGATGACACTCCCGGTACAGTCGTTAGAGATAAAAGAAGGAAAGACATCTCCGCCGAAACGCTACAATTCCGGCTCCCTTATCTTGGCCATGGAGAATGCCGGGCAGCTTATCGAGGACGAGGAGCTCAGGGCGCAGATAAAGGGGAGCGGCATCGGCACAAGCGCCACCAGGGGGGAGATTCTTAAGAAACTTTTTAACAATAAGTACCTCTCCCTGAACAAAAAGACGCAGATTGTCACCCCCTCTCTTCTTGGGGAGATGATTTTTGACGTGGTAGAGCATTCCATCAAATCCCTCTTAAACCCGGAGCTGACCGCGAGCTGGGAAAAGGGGCTTACTTATGTGGCGGACGGGGAGATAACGCCGGAAGAATATATGGCAAAGCTTGACCGTTTCATCGTAAGCCGCACCCAGGGGGTGAAAGAGCTTAGAAACGAAGGGGCGCTTAGGGCGTGTTACGATAAGGCGGCGGAATTTTATCCGAAAAGGAAGTGATATCTCCCGCCTATCAAGTTGTTGTCAGGCATCCGCTCCCCGGGCTGCCTGACGGTAACATACTGCTTTAATGCGGGAAAATCCCCGGCAGGTTTTGACTTTGGGATGGAAAAGTGGTATTCTGTTTAAAATTGAATTTGGAAGGAGTTTTTTGATGAAGGAATTAACAGTAGAAGAGTTGTATACGTTGGACGAGACGATTGCGAAAGACATTTTTGAGGGAGTTACTTATCCATGGGAGGTGCTGCCGAAGATCAGCGCGTTTATCCTGGAACTGGGGAAGACTCTTTCTTTGGAGGAATATGACAAGGTGGGCGAGGATGTGTGGATTGCCAAGTCCGCGAAGGTGTTTGAGTCTGCCTACATCCACGGGCCGGCAATCATCGGGAAAGATGCGGAAGTGAGGCAGTGCGCGTTCATCCGGGGAAATGCCATCGTGGGCGAGGGCGCTGTGGTGGGCAATTCCACGGAGCTTAAGAATGTAATCCTGTTTAACAAGGTGCAGGTTCCTCACTATAATTATGTGGGGGATTCAGTTCTCGGGTACAAGGCGCATATGGGCGCGGGCTCGATTACATCCAATGTGAAGTCGGATAAGAAACTGGTGGTGGTGAAGACGCCGGAGGGCAATATCGAGACAGGGATGAAAAAATTCGGCGCCATGCTTGGCGATGAGGTAGAGGTTGGCTGCGGAACGGTGCTGAATCCGGGCAGCGTTGTGGGGAGCCATACGAATATCTATCCGCTGTCTTCGGTGAGAGGATTTGTGCCGGCGGGGAGCATTTACAAAAAGCAGGGCGAGGTCGTGGAAAAATACGAGTAAATGCCGTGAGCAGGAGATAAAAAGGAGGAATGCAGGATGAAGAGTGTAGGTTTTATCGGTGTTGGCATCATGGGGAAATCCATGGTGAGAAATCTGATGAAGGCAGGATATGAGCTCCATATCTTTGCCCGCACGAAGGCGAAGGCGGAGGATGTGATAGAGGAGGGCGCAGTGTTCCATGATACCATTGGGGACTGCGTGAAGGAGCGCGACGCGGTGATTACGATTGTGGGATTTCCGAAGGATGTGGAGGAGGTATATTTTGATGCGGGAAATATACTGGACAGCGCGAAGGAGGGGGCTTACCTCATCGACATGACAACCACGAGCCCGAGACTTGCGGAGGAGATTTTTAAAGAAGGCACGAAGAGGGGATTCCATGTGCTGGACGCTCCGGTGACGGGCGGAGATACGGGGGCGAAGACCGGAACGCTGTCTATTTTGGCGGGCGGCGAGAAGGAGGACTTTGAGGTCTGTATGCCGTTATTTGAGGCTATGGGAACGAATATCAACTATCAGGGGAAAGCCGGGTGCGGGCAGCATGCCAAGCTTGCCAATCAGATTATGATTGCGGGAACTCTTTCCGGCGTGTGCGAGGCGCTCACCTATGCGAAAGCCAAGGGGCTTGACCTTGAGACGGTGGTGAAGTCTGTGGCGACGGGAGCGGCGGGGAGCAGGCAGCTCGAGCTGTTCGCGCCGAAGATTATGGCGGAGGATTTCGCGCCGGGATTTTTCATGAAACATTTTATCAAAGATATGACGCTGGCTCTTACGGAGGCGAACCGCAGCGGGCTTTGCCTGGAGGTGCTAAGCCAGGTGTTAGCCAACTACGAGGAACTTCAGGCGGCGGGATACGGGGAGCTTGGAACCCAGGCGCTCATGAAATATTACGAGGAAGGATGTGCTGAAGATGATGAATGATAACTTTGTGACGCTGGAGATTGGCAAGACGAAACATATCGCGCTGGTTGCCCACGACGGGAAGAAGAAAGCGCTGGTAGAGTGGTGTGATAAGAATAAAGAAATCCTGAAGGGGCATTTCCTGTGCGGCACGGGTACGACGGCGCGGCTCATCGCGGAGAAGACGGGCCTTCCGGTGAAGGGATACAACAGCGGTCCATTGGGAGGCGACCAGCAGATTGGGGCGAAGATTGTGGAGGGGCAGATTGATTTCATGGTATTTTTGTGGGATCCTTTGGAGGCACAGCCCCATGACCCGGATGTGAAGGCGCTCCTTCGTATCGCGGTGGTCTACGATATCCCGGTCGCGAACAATCTTGCGACGGCGGACTTTATGCTCCGTTCGGAGTATATGGACGGCACTTATGAGCGGAAGATTGAGAACTTTAATAAGACCGTCCAGGACCGGGTGGACCAGATGAAATCATAAGAGAGAAAGAGAGCGGGCCTTTGCGGGCGGCGGATGTGGAGTTTCGCTGCCTGTGAGAGGTCCTTATTATATACCTTAACGGACGAAGTCCGCCCGCCCCGAAAGGGGCAAGAATTAGGGGATGCCCTGTGGGTGTGAGAAATTTTCATATGAACAGGGTGAATAAAAAGTGAATTTTCATTGTTTGTGATTGAAAAAAGTGAAAATTGAGTATAATATAGGGAAAATTTCAGATGGTACAAGACAGAGTTTACAGAAGAAAAATATATTGCTCTTGGTCTGCGGAACATCCATGACGATCAGTATACGAATTTAGCATTGATTTTGTCTGACCAATGCCGGCATACCACGAAGATTGCTGTGTTTGGCGATGAACTTAACACGGTGTTCAAAGATGCAAAGGAGTTTGGCGGCTCTATTTTCAGACAGCTTGATGACAGCTATGCCTATCTGTCTTTGTGCAACCGCACAGCTGCCGCGTTCAAAGGCCTGGAGCGAGTCGAAAGGGCGGATTATCCCGAAGGAGCATTGCGCGAGGCGCTGCTTAATGCTCTTGTCCATCGGGACTACAGCTACAGCGGAAGTATTATTATCAATGTCAATGATTCGTGCATGGAGTTTATCTCTATCGGCGGACTGCTGCCTAGGCTTATGCCGGATGATATACGCAGCGGCATTTCTCAGCCCCGTAACCGTAAACTGGCGGAAATCTTCCACAGATTGAAGTTGATTGAATCCTATGGCACCGATATCCGCAAAATCTATGCATTCTATAAGGACTGCGCCGTGCAGCCGCGCATTGAAGTGACGCCGAATACGTTTAAACTGGTACTTCCTAATATGAATGCCAATGGAGAAACTGCGGAAACGGTGCTGGCAGCAACAAAGGCAGCTCCTGTGACTATTACGCCTCAGATAAAGACAGTGCTGGATTATCTGGCGGAGTATGGCGAAATGACAGATGAAGAGCTACAGGAGCTGCTTAATGTGAAAAAGACGAGAGCATATCTGATTGCCCGCCAGATGAATGAAATCGGGCTGATTGATATAACCGGCAGAGGTGCCGGGAAAAAATATAAGCTGAAATAATTGGTGAAAGCTGATGCAAATGGAAGTAAAAAAGTTGACATCCTTTTTTAACTGTGGTATGATTTCAAGGTACTTTAATGCTTTAAAGCGCAACGCTTTAAAGCGGAATTGAGTTAGGAAAGATGAGGGAACTTTTATGGCAGTCAAATTATTTTTACTTGTGATTTTCTTTGCGGTGATGGTGTCGGTAGGGCTTTACAGCAGGAGACATGCCACAAGCGTTGACGGGTTCGTGCTGGGTGGGCGTTCGGTGGGGCCGTGGCTTACGGCGTTTGCTTATGGTACGTCCTACTTTTCGGCGGTGGTGTTCGTGGGTTACGCGGGGCAGTTCGGCTGGAAGTACGGGATGGCGTCCACCTGGATCGGTCTTGGCAATGCGGTAATCGGGAGCCTTCTCGCGTGGGTAGTCTTAGGGCGGCGCACGAAGGTCATGACTCAGAAATTGAATTCCAAGACGATGCCGGATTTCTTCGGGGAGCGGTATGAGAGCAAGGCACTGAAGATTGCGGCGTCGGTTATCGTATTCATATTTCTGATTCCGTACACGGCATCGGTTTATAATGGATTGTCCCGGCTTTTCGGGATGGCGTTTAACATTCCGTATACATATTGCGTAATCGGCATGGCGGTGTTTACCGGGGTTTATGTAATCCTGGGCGGCTATATGGCGACGGCGATCAATGACTTTATCCAGGGAATCATCATGCTGGCGGGTATCTGCGCGGTCATCGGGGCGGTGCTTTCCGGGCAGGGAGGGCTTATCGAGGCGATTCGTAAAATGGCAGAGATGCCGAGCGATGTTCCGGTGACCATGGGGCAGCCAGGGGCGTTTACTTCATTTTTAGGGCCGGATCCTTTGAACCTTCTCGGGGTTGTGATATTGACTTCCCTTGGGACATGGGGTCTTCCGCAGATGGTTGGAAAATTCTATGCGATCAAAGATGAAAAATCCATCAATACGGGAACGGTCATCTCTACCATTTTTGCGGTGATCATCTCCGGCGGGTGTTATTTCCTCGGCGGGTTCGGGCGGCTGTTTGACAATGAGACGCTCTATGACGAGACGGGGGCAGTGATCTTTGACGGGATTGTGCCGTTCATGCTCTCCACGCTGCCGGATATCCTGATCGGCGTGGTAGTGGTGCTTGTGCTGTCGGCGTCTATGTCCACGTTGGCGTCGCTTGTGCTGACATCGAGCTCTACGCTGACCCTTGACCTTCTGAAGGACAATGTGATGAAGGATATGGACGAGAAGAAACAGGTGCGGACAATGCAGGTGCTGGTGGTGTTCTTTATCGTGCTGTCTGTAGTGATCGCCCTTGACCCGCCGACCTTTATCGCGCAGCTTATGGGAATCTCATGGGGCGCTCTTGCGGGAGCATTTTTAGCGCCGTTCATGTACGGGCTGTACTGGAAAGGCGTAACGAGGGCGGCTGTGTGGGCGAGCTTTGCGGCAGGCGTGGGGATTACGGTATCCAATATGTATTTCCACTATATTGCCTCTCCGATCAATGCGGGGGCGGCGGCGATGATTGCGGGGCTTATCGTAGTCCCGGCAGTGAGTGCGGTGACGCCGAAACTTGAGAGAGAGAAGATGGATGAAATCTTTATGTGCTATGAAGAGAAGGTGACCATATCTAAGAAACGTTCATTGGAGGAGTAACTGTTCAGATAAGTGTTGTATTTTGCGGACGGGAATATTATAATGTAGAAGAGAGCAGTTGTGCAATAAATATAAGGGAGTAACCACTATTATGAGCGGAGAGGATAAGATCCTGATTTTTGATATGGATGGCGTCGTGCTGGACAGTGAACCGCTGCATCAGAGGGCGAGAGAATTGATGTATGAGAAATACGGGGTTAAGTCGCTGGATTGTTTCCCGGATCCGATAGGAAAGTCTTCCTGCCTGTTTTGGAAAACTGTTGCGGATATCTGCGGCATGACGTGGGATTCGAAACGGATGGAAGACGAGCAGTTCGCCCTTGTGGCCGAACAGGTGGAAACAGGGCATGTGCCGGTGACGGACGGACTTTTGGAAGTACTTAAGCGGGCAAAGGAAGAAGGCATTAAGACAGGGCTTGCCACATCTTCTGACAGAGTCATGGTGGAGCGCGTATTATGGGCATTGGGAATTATCCAATATTTTGATGTGATCGTGACGGGAGATGAGGTTGCCAATAAAAAGCCGTTCCCTGACGTGTATGAGCGTGTCCTTGAGATTGCAGGGATAAGACCTGGTCAGGCAGTTGCAGTAGAAGATTCCACAGCGGGTGTAGAGGCTGCGAAGAGCGCAGGAATTTACTGCTACGGTTACCGCAACGAGACATCGGGAGAACAGGATTTGGGAAAGGCAGACAGAGTTATAACGTATCTCGGGGATGTGAAAATAAGCGGAAACGAGAATTGAGTTTATTATGATGGAAGCAGAACAAATATTTTGTGCAATTATATGATAAAAATAGCAGGACGTTCAAGAGAGGTTCAAATCCTGGGGAATGTCCTGCTTTTTTGCGTAATTTGATGATTGTCATGAATGGGCAGTTCGTCTGAAAATTTAAAGGAGGCCATATGAAACGGATTTTTTTGGTGGAAGATGACAGTGCGATTGCGAAAAACCTTTCCCTCCTGCTGCGGGGGGAGGGCTTTGCGGTTGCCCATGCGCCGAGCCGCAGCGAGGCGGCGAGGTGCCTTTCGGAGCACAGATTTGATTTGGCGCTGGTGGACATCTCGCTGCCGGACGGCAACGGCTTTGCGGTCTGCACAGAGATTAAGGAGAGGCAGGGGATTCCGGTAATCTTTCTCACCGCGTCGGGGGATGAGGCAAGCGTGGTCACGGGGCTTAATATGGGCGCGGACGATTATATCACCAAGCCGTTCCGCCCCCGGGAGCTTGTTGCTCGCATTAGGGCGGCTCTCAGGAAGAGAGGGAAGGACTCGTCTTCTTTTGCGGTCGGAGGGCTTTCTGTAGACACGGCAAGCGGGATTGTGAAGAAAAACGGCAGCGAAGTATACCTCTCCGCCCTGGAGTACCGCCTTTTGCTTGTGTTTGTGAGCAGTCCCAAGAGCATCATCACGAGAGACAGGCTGTTAAATGAGCTTTGGGACGCGGCGGGGGAATTTGTCACGGACAATGCGCTGACGGTATACATCAAGCGGTTGCGGGAAAAGATAGAAGATGACCCTGCCGCGCCCCGGATTATATTGACTGTCCGGGGAACGGGATACCGGCTGGGGAACGGATTGCCGGACGGAAAAGGGGCTGCCGGCAGGGGAGGGGAGAAGTGATGTTTCGGAATCGGGAAATCAGATGGTTTGCGGCGCTGTTCTTTGTGATTGCGGGAGGAACAGCCGTCGCGTCATATCGGCTCTATCCGGCGGCAGGGCTCCTTGCCGCTTTTTCTTCTTTTCTGCTTGGACTGCTTACATTTCTTTTTACCCGGGAAAGGTACAAAAGGATTGCGGAGCTTTCCGAGGAGATTGACCAGGTGCTCCATGACGCCGACAAGGTGTATATCGCGGACTGTGAGGAGGGGGAGCTGTCCATACTTAAGAGCGAGGTGGGGAAGATGACCCAGCGTATCCGGGAGCAGAACAATGCCCTGAAAAAAGAGAAGGAACGCCTGGCAGAGTCTTTAGCGGACATCGCCCACCAGCTTAGGACGCCGCTGACCTCGGCAAACCTGATACTTTCACTCCTTGAGAATCACCCGGGGAGGGAGGAGGAGAAGGAACTTCTCCGGGAGACCGAAGAGCTATTTGCCCGGATGGACATGCTGCTGACCTCTCTCCTAAAACTGTCGCGGATGGACGCTGGCATCATCGTTTTTAAGAAAGAACAGATTGAGGTAAGGAGTCTTGTAAAGGCGGCTCTCCACCCTTTGCAGATTTCCATGGAGATTCATGAGGTGGCTGTTAAGCAGGATGTGCCGGAGGGGATTTTCATTGCCGGAGATTTTGAATGGCTGGCGGAAGGGCTTATGAACGTGCTCAAAAATTGCATGGAAAATGTGAAGGACCACGGGAAAATCTTTATCTCCTGCCGGGATACGGCGCTCTATACGGAGATTGCGGTGCGCGACAGCGGGAAAGGATTTAAAGAAGGGGAGCTTTCCCGGGTGTTTGACCGGTACTACCGGGGGAAGGATACCCGCACGGCGGGGTTTGGCATCGGGCTGGCTCTCTGCAGGACAATCGTCACAAGGCAGGGCGGCACCATTGCCGCGAAAAACCGCCCGGAAGGCGGGGCGGTGTTCGTCATCCGTTTTCCAAAGTGACAGAACTCTCACTTTAATGTCACGGAAATGTAAGCGGGAAGGTCTATGATAAAGTCAGTTCAAAAGAAAGGAAGGCTTATATTATGGAATTTTTAAAGATTCAGGATCTGTGCAAGGTGTACGGTGAGGGAGACAACCGGGTGGTCGCTCTTGACCATGTTTCCCTTGACATTAAAAAAGGAGAGTTCACGGCTATCATCGGCGCGTCGGGTTCCGGGAAATCGACGCTGCTCCACGCCATCGGCTGCGTAGATGTGCCGACCAGCGGGAAGATTTATCTCAACGGGCAGGATATCTATGCCCAGGACAGCGACCGGCTTGCCATATTCCGGAGGCGGCAGGTGGGGCTTATCTACCAGTTCCACAATCTGATTCCCACTCTTACGGTGGCGGAAAATATCACGCTGCCGATTCTCATGGACAGACGGAAGGTGAATGCAAAGCGGCTGTATGAGCTATTGCATCTTTTGGGACTTGAGGAGCGGAAAGGACACTTGCCGAACCAGCTCTCCGGCGGGCAGCAGCAGCGTGTCGCCATCGGGCGGGCGCTGATGAACGCGCCCCAGGTGATGCTTGCCGACGAGCCTACCGGGAGCCTTGACAGCAAGAACGGCCATGAGATCATCAAGCTGTTAAAGCAGAGTAACCGGATGTATGGGCAGACGTTGCTCCTTGTTACCCATGATGAAAGCATTGCCCTGCAGGCAGACCGTATCATCGGAATCTCCGACGGGAGAGTCGTGCGGGATGAAAGGGTGGTGCGCTCATGAACATTTTTTACAAAGTAGCACTTCAAGGATTAAAGAAAAATAAATCCCGGACGCTTGTAACCATCGTGGGCGTCGTACTCTCGGCTGCCCTTGTGACTGCGGGAGCCACTTTCGGCGTATCTCTTTTAGACTATATGGTGCGCGGGGCGGGGGAAAAGACCGGGAGCTGGCATGTGGCGTTTCAGGGAGCGGACGTTGGCTTTGCAAAGATGCGGGCAGAGGATGAGGATGCAAAGAAGGCTGTCATAACGGAGAACTTAGGCTATGCAGAGCTTGCGGGAAGTAAAGATAAAAAGAGCCCTTATGTGTTCGTCACCGCATACGATGCGGCAGCTTTTGACGCGCTGCCCATAGAGCTGATATCCGGGCGTCTGCCGGAGAATGGCAGCGAGGTTGTAGTATCCGGGGGCGTGATTACTTCCGGGGGCGTGAACGTCAAGGAGGGAGATACGCTAAAGCTTTCTTTGGGCGAGCGCGTAAAGAAGGGGAAGAAACTAAGGCAGTCGGAAAGTTATGAGAAAGGCGGGGAAAAGCTGGAGGTAAGGGAAGAGAGAGCCTATACCGTGGTGGGAATCTGTGCGAGGCTTTCCTATACGCAGTCCGGTGAGCCCGGGTTTACCCTGGTGACGAAAAAGGAGCCTGGGGAGGAATATTCAGACAATAATGTATTTGTAGAGCTTAAAAATCCCCGGCGCGCTAAGGCTTACGCAAAGGAGAAAGGAGAAGGGAACGCCGCCGTGCTCAATGAGGACGTGCTGCGGTTCATGGGCGCCTCCGGAAACGACGTTTTTACGCTGCTCCTTTATACGGTGGGAGGAATTGCAGTCGGCATCATCATGCTTGGCTCGGTATTTTTAATCCGCAATGCCTTCAGCATTTCCTTAAATGAGCGAACCCGCCAGTTCGGCATCCTGATGTCGGTGGGGGCGACGAAAAAGCAGCTAAGAAACTCCGTGCTGTTTGAGGGGATTTGCATCGGAACAGCGGGAATCCCGGCAGGAGTGCTCCTTGGGCTTGCGGGCATGAAAGCGGTGCTCCTCTTTGTGGCGGAGAATTTCCGGGGTATCCTCTACAGCGATGTTCCCTTAAAGCTGGTGCTGTCGGCTCCGGCAATCTTAGCGGCAGTGCTCATAAGCTTTCTGACCATACTGGTCTCCGCCTATCTTCCGGCGAGGAAGGCGGTTAAATTGCCGGTGATGGAGTGCATCCGCCAGACAAATGAGGTGAAACTGGAGGGCAGGAAGGTAAAGACAGGGCGTCTTTGCGGGTATTTGTTCGGGCTGCCGGGTATCCTTGCCGTCAAGAATTTTAAGCGGAACAAGCGGCGCTACCGAAGTATCATCCTCTCCTTGGCGCTGAGCATCATTATATTTGTCGTTACCAACAGCTTTGTCGCCGAGCTTAAGCAGGCGGCGGAGGCGGCGATTGTATTTACCACCTATAACGTGGCGTTTTCCATACCGGACGAGGAGTTGTCGGATGAGCAGATTTTTAAGCTCCAGGATGAGTTCCGGAAATCGGAGGATATTACAGAAATCTTTTATCAGATGAATCTGAACGGCTATGCGGCGGCAGAGACAGGGAGTCTTACCGATGAATTAAAGGAGGCATTAGAGATTCCGGAGGGGGAAAAGGAAATCAAGCTTTCGGCGACCGTGCAGATTGTAGATGACGATGAGTACGAAAGGCTTGTAAAGGAGGCAGGGATTGAGAGGGAAGAAGGCGTCCTTGCCCTGGCGGCGGTGGATAACGGGGAGACGGGCCGTATGAAGGAGCCTGCGGATTTCGGGGATATGTTTCAGAACCTTTCGGAAGAACTCAGCCTTACCCTGCCGGAAGAGAGCGGCGGCAAAGAGGCAGGGCAGCCGGTTCCGGTAAAACTTAACTTTGTGAAGATGGTCCTGCCGGATATCCTCCCGATGCTTGACAGTGAAAAGGCGTCGGAGCAGGTACCTTATATCTTCCAGATTATTGCCCCGTATTCCATGAAAGAGAAGTTTCTTACGCCGGATACCCATATCGCTGCCAGGGGGCTTTCTGTCAGCTCGGACATTCCTTCCCGGACAGAAAGCGACATGAGAAAGATGATTTCCGGGTCGGGCATTTCCGGACGCTATCTTTTGCTCAACATGAACCGGATGGCGGAGCAGAATAACAATATCATCTTTATCGCCAATGTGTTCTGCTATACCTTTATCGCTATGATTACGCTGATTGCTGTCGCCAATGTATTTAACACCATATCCACCAACATTAAGCTCAGGCGCCGGGAGCTTGCCATGCTGCGCTCCGTGGGGATGTCCGGGCGCTCGTTCCAGGATATGATGAATTTCGAGTGCATCCTTTACGGACTGCGGGCGCTTTTGTGGGGGATTCCGCTGTCGCTCCTTATCTCTTACGCGCTGTACCGGATGATGGAGTTCGGGGCGGGCAACATTGATTTTAACATCCCGTGGCTTGCCGTCTCCTTAAGTATGCTGGGCGTGTTCCTCATCGTATTTGTGACGATGCTCTATTCCGTCAGCAAGATTAAGAAGGAAAATATCATTGATGCGCTGCGGGATGATATGGCATGATGAGACGGTGTGCGGCGTTTTTTGGAAAATTTTCGGAAAAATCTTTCGTTTTTCTTTCGAATTATGGAGCTAATCTCTTAAGATTTATCGATTATACTTGATACTAACATGAGGACAGGAGTGAAATGTCCGGAGACAGACTATAACGGATACAGGAGGAGAAAAGGGATGAAATACTTAACGATTACCATACCAAGCTATAATTCGGAGCAATATCTTGAGCGCTGTCTTGATTCTCTGATTCTGCCGCGGGGGTGGATGGAGCATATAGAGATTATCGTGGTGAATGACGGTTCTACGGACCGGACGGGGGAGATTGCCGATGACTATGTCAGGCGTTTCCCCGACACGGTGCGTGTGGTACATAAAGAAAACGGCGGGCATGGCTCCGGGGTGAATGCGGGGCTGGCCCTTGCCACGGGAAGGTATTTTAAGGTGCTGGATTCGGACGACTGGTTTGACGAGAGCGCTTACCGGGAGCTTATCGAGACGCTGGAGGACTGGTGCGTGAGGGAAAGCAAGGGGGAAGAGGGCGTATGCCCGGACCTTCTTGTCTGCAATTACACCTACAACCATCTGGACGAGGGGACGAAAAAGACCATGAGATACGGGAATGTGTTCCCGGAAAACCAGCGGATTACCTGGGATGATATGGGGAGTTTCCGGCCGTCTCAATATCTGATCATGCACGCGCTCATCTACCGCACGGAGGTCTTAAGGAGTTCCGGGGTCATCCTGCCGGAGCATACCTTCTATGTGGACAATATCTTTGCCTACCAGCCTCTGCCTTATGTGGAGTCGGTCTGTTACCTGAATCTTGACCTCTACCAGTATTATCTCGGCAGGGAAGACCAGTCGGTGAATGAGCGGGTGCTGATCAGCCGGATTGAGCAGCAGATTAAGGTGACAAAGATTGTGGCGGAGTGCGTGGACTTAAACGAGGTGCGGAAGGTGCATCCAAAGCTTGCCGGCTACATGTGCCGCAATATTTCTATCATGATGGCGATTTCCTCCATCCATCTGCTGCTTAAGGGGGACGAGGACGGTGCGATGCGCCATACCTTACTGTGGGAAGAGATTAAGGAGCAAAACCCTGGTCTTTACTGGAGGCTCAGGTTCACGAAACTGTGCGGCCTGACGAATCTCCCGGGGAAATGGGGGAAGAGGGCGACCATAGACGGGTACCGGCTGGCGAAAAGGATATACAAATTTCAGTAAAATACGAGAGGATAGAGATATGACGTATATTTATATCGCGTTTGTTGACACGCCGGGGTTTTTCGCCAGGCTGATTCGGACATTTTTACGGCAGCGTTACGTCCATGTGGCGCTGTCGGCTGACCGGGAGCTTTCGGAGTGTTACAGCGTGGGGAGGCGAAACCCGGCAGTTCCTGTATTTGCCGGGTTTGAGAAAGAAGAAAGATACAGGATCTTACATACATTTCCGGGGGCGTACTACCGGGTGTGCAGGCTTTCCTGTACCAGGGAGCAGAAGAGAAGGATTATGGAAAGGCTGCGCGGGGATTATGAGCGGCGGTACAGAATCCACTATGCGGTGCTGGCACTGCCGTTTCTTGTGCTTGGCATTCCCTTTTATGTGCGGGACCAGTATACCTGCTCTTCCTACCTTGCAAGGGTTCTTGAGGAACAGGGAATCCGCATCGCAGAGAAACATTTTTCCCTGGTGACGCCGAAGGATTTTTATGCGTATGAGGAGATGGAGCCGGTGTTCGAAGGGGAGTTATCAGAGCTTGTGGCGGCGGATGAGGCGGCGTACAGGGCAAATCCTCTGGGGCATTGGCTGGAAGGAGTCTCGGTCTATGAATGAGAAGGGGATGCGTAAGTTTTTCTTCCAGGTCGGTCTTTTTACGGCGGTCATGCTGCTGACATTCTGGTTCGTCTTCCGGAGCCAGGACATTGCTCAGACGGCGGAGGCTGTCCGGGGGATGTCGTCCGGATATCTGGCGGGGGCTTTTTTGCTGGCGGTGCTGTTCGTGTCGGCGGAGGGGTGCATGATCTGGTATTTATTAAAGGGCATCGGGGAGCAGACGCGCCTTTCTAAGTGTATCGGCTACTCCTTTATCGGATTTTTCTTTTCCGGGCTTACGCCGTCGGCTACAGGCGGGCAGCCGATGCAGCTCTATTATATGAAGAGGGACGGCAACTCCCTGTCGGCGTCGTCGGTGGTGCTGATGAGCGTTGCCGTCGTCTATAAGCTGGTGCTCGTGCTGATCGGGGCCGGCATTGTCCTGTTCTGGAACGCACCTTTAAGAGACTATCTGCAGAAGTATTACGGGCTTTATTTTCTTGGTCTGTTTTTAAATACGGCGCTGGTGGTGCTTCTTTTGCTGGTGATGTTCTCGCCGGGGGTGATACGGGGAATCTTTTACCGGGCGGAAGGGCTTATGGTGCGGCTGCGGCTCTGGAAGGAGCGGAAGGAACGGCGGAAGAAGATAGAAAGGTTTCTGACCGGGTATCAGGGAACAGTTCAGTTCCTTAAGGAGAATAAGCGGATGATCGGGGTCGTCCTTGCGGGAACATTCTTACAGCGGTTCACGGTGTTCGTGCTGACCTATGTGGTGTACCGGGGGCTTGGGCTTTCAGGCACGTCGCTTTTAGACATCGTCTGTGTGCAGGCGTCGGTCTATATCGCGGTGGATATGCTGCCGGTTCCCGGGGCGCAGGGGATTACGGAGGCGATGTATGCCTGTGTGTTCGGGAGTATCTTTCGCGGGCATTACCTGGCGGCATCTATGTGCATTACGAGAGGAGTGAGCTTTTATGCGGTGATGGTGATTGGGGCGGCGGTGTTTTTGGGAGTGAATATGAGCAAAGAAAGCATTGGTTAGAAAAACTTAAAATTATAGGAGTGTTTGGCGGATAAAGCTTTACACTCTTTTTTATGTCCGATATAATGAAAGTGGCAGTAAGTATGGAAAGCAATAGAAGAGGTTTGGTATGGGAATATATGTGGATCCGGGCAATGATCTGTTCAATGAGTCATTGCATTCAAAAATTTATGTTGACAAAACAGGGCTGATCGTTTATACAAACGAAGTGCTTGGAACAGCGCAGAAATATGTCTGTGTCAGCCGGCCGAGAAGGTTTGGAAAGTCTGTGACAGCAAGAATGCTATGTACATATTATAGCTGCGGCTGTGATTCGGAGAGACTTTTTGGGAGGGCTTCATATCGCGGGGGAGAGATCCTTTAAAGAACATTTGAACCGATACCACGTGACCTTTCTTAGTCTCCAGGATTTTCTCAGCCGTTCTGGAAGAGATATATGCGAAGACCGGAAAAGGATTTGTAGTGATACTTGATGAATGGGACTGTATTTTCAGGGAAAAAAGGTGGGATGCAGGTACACAGACAGATTATCTTGCTTTCCTGCGTACGCTGCTTAAAGATAATGCATATGTGAAAATGGCATATATGACAGAGATTCTTCCGATAAAAAATATGGAATACACTCAGCGCTTAATATGTTTGACGAGTTTTCCATGACAGATGCAGATATTATGGCGGAATACACAGGGTTTACGGAAAGTGAGACAAGGACTCTCTGTGAAAAATACGATGTGGACTATGAAGAAAGGAAACTTTGGTATGACGGATATCTTTTAGAAGATGGGATGCATATATTCAGTCCGAAATCCGTCGTGGATGCTGTACGAAGAAGAAAGTTTGGGGGATACTGGACACAGACGGAGACTTACGAAGCATTGAAAATGTATATTGATATGAATTTTGACGGCCTTAGAGATTCTGTGATCGAGATGCTTGGCGGGAACCGGTGCAGGATAAACCCGCGGACATTTCAAAATGATATGACAACATTTAACGGTAGGGATGATGTGTTGACTCTGCTTATTCATCTGGGTTATCTGACTTATGATTCAGAGGAAGGAGAAGTGCTGTATGCACTTTCCGATTCAGAGGCTTTGCTTGAAGCAACAATTCGCGGGGATGCGGCAGCAGTGGCAGAAAGACTATCCACTTAGAAGAGAGTTCTGCACTGTCATATAATAATAATGAGAATTCTTTGAGCTGCGTTATTGCCCTTGCTTATTACAGTGCAAGACGCTATTATACAAGAATCAGAGAACTGCCTTCCGGGCGCGGTTTTGCAAATCTGGTGTTTGTACCTGAAAAAAGATATGCAGATAAGCCGGCTCTCGTCGTAGAGCTCAAGTGGAATAAATCTGCAGAGGGAGCGATTTCGCAGATAAAAGAGAAAAAATATGTTCAGGCACTTGAAAATTATACCAGAGACTTGTTGTTAGTAGGGATTAATTATGATAAAAAGAGCAAGCAGCATCAATGTGTGATCGAAAAGTATAATAAAGAATAATGTGGCAGCCGCTTTGACGGATGTTCAAATGCCGGGTCAAGTTCATCCACCCGGACCTGGGTGATTTGCTGTGATTGTTGTGATTGCGTATTCTGTCCGGGCGGGAATCCGGGCGGTGGAAGGATGGAGTGATGCCTGTGCTTTTTTTGTGGCAGACCAGCCCTATCTCACCGGAAGAAGTGCAAAAGGATTTTTCTTGGAGCTGGAGAGAAGGAACGCGGCGCTTGGCAGTGTGTGCCATGAAGGGACAGCGGGGAACCCCACGTGGTTTGCAAGAGACTATTATCTGGAGCTTCTTTCTCTTTCCGGCGATACAGGCGGCAGGAAGATCCTGAAAAAATATCCCGAAAAAGTCAGCTATTTTGCAGTAGAAGACGGGCGGGAGCTTACAGATATTGATGAACCGAAAAATTATAGATAGGATTTTTGCACATTTTTTGTTACAATGGATAAAGGAATGTAATTACGGAGGTACGGAGGATGGAGCTTTTAAAGGAGAGGATACGGAAAGACGGAAAGATCAAAGAGGGCAATGTGTTGAAGGTGGACAGTTTTCTGAACCATCAGATGGACGTCAGCTTGTTTCATGAGATCGGGAAGGAGTTTGAGCGCCGGTTTGCAGGGGAATGTATCAATAAGATCCTGACGATCGAGGCGTCCGGCATCGGGATCGCATGTGTGGCGGCGGAGGTGTTCGGCGTGCCGGTGGTATTTGCCAAGAAGACTCAGACAAAGAACATCGCCGGGGATGTGTACACGACAAAGGTGGAGTCATTTACCCACGGGAGGATCTACGACATTATTGTGGCGAAGGAGTTCTTAGGCGAGGGAGACCGGGTGCTGGTCATCGATGATTTTCTTGCTAACGGAAAGGCCCTGGAAGGGCTCTCCGAGTTGGTGAAACTATCCGGGGCAGAGCTTGTGGGAGCAGGAGTTGTCATCGAAAAAGGATTCCAGGCAGGCGGGGATCTGATCCGAGGAAAGGGGATACATCTGGAATCACTGGCGATCGTTGACCGCATGGATGAAAAGACAGGAGAAATCGTGTTCCGGTAGCATCGGGAAAGAAGAGATAATCAGGAGGGAGGTACTGCGGCCGTGTGTATTTGGAAAAGGAAGTTTCCGGGGATACGGGGAAGAAGGAGCATCCTGCTGACAGCAATAGTCATTGGCTTTAGTCTCTGTCTGGCCGGGTGCGGCCGGACGGCGAAGGAGGATGTAATTTCTGCGTCAGAGGAGGAGCAGGCTTTTGATGCGCCGGGAGACGGCAGGAAGAGTACAGATACGGAAGACGCAGTCAAGTTTGACCATGAACTGGACGGATACCGACCTTTGAAAGAAAAGTATAATTTTTATTTTACCTATAAAGTTGTGCATCCCTGGTGGGATGCGGTTGCTTTTGGAATCGAAGATGCAACAGATCAGTATGAAGATATGGGAATTGATATAAACTATGAGTATCTTGCGCCCAGTGCCGTTTCCTCCGAAGATCAGATCAGGCGCCTTGAGGATGCGGCAGGACGGGACTTTGATGTTATCGGCGTGGATGTGGCAGATGTGCAGGCAGTTACGCCTAAGATCAATAAACTGATCGACGCCGGACATAAGATCATGACATTTTCAAGCTCTGATGCCGCGAAAGAAGACGGATGCCGGCGTATCGCCTATGTGGGAAATACGCACAACTATGAGGACGGAGCCAGGCTCACCGAAGCGCTCTGCGAGAAGCTTGGCTGCCGGGGAAAGATTGCTCTGTTAGTGGGGACAAAAGGAGCTCCCTGCCATGAGGAGCGTGCGCTCGGGGTACGGGATGTGGTGGCAAAGTATCCTGAGATGGAGATTGCAGAGACTGCATATGATGAAGACAGCACAGAGAAGGCGTATGCATTTACGAAAGAATTCCTGGCAAAGCATCATGACCTTGCGGGAATCATCTGCTGCAATATGAGTAATCCGGTGGGGGCAGCGAGGGCTGTCATCGAGGAAAGACGGGATAAGGATATTGTGATCGTAGGAATGGACCATGACCAGGAGGCGCTTAAGTATCTCAGAGAAGGGAAGATCTATGCCCTTGGCGTTCAGGACTGCTATTCCATCGGCTTTAATACGGTTCAGGTGGCTGTCAAGATTGCAGACGGACTACTTCCGGGGGATGCTTATCCGGAAAAAACGGAGGAAAAGACTACGATCATTTATCAAAATGATGCAGCAGCGATGCTTCGGACGCTGTACGGTGAGATTGATTAGGAAAATGGACAGAAAACGGCGGGAGTATAACGATGAGTCGGTTACAGGATAAAATTATCGGGAAAAAACAGAACAGGCAGACGGCTCTTTTTGCCCTGTGGGGAGGTATTGTGACAGCGGTAATTCTTCTTGTCACCGCCATCTGGGTGTCAGACAGGGCAAGAGCCGGAACTGATCAGGCGGTAGACAGAGTCAGTGAATTCTATCTTGAGGAGCTTGCCGGGCGGAGAGTACAAGTAGTCCAGGAAGAACTTAAGAATAATTTTTCATTTATTGAGAATGCGCTCGATATACTGAAGCCTTCGGATCTTGAATCCCAGGACGCCCTTCGAAGCTTCCTCGGAGAGATGAGAAAGCTCTACGATGTGGAGAAGTTCGCATTTGTAGATGAAAACGGGATTGTATATACGAGGCACAGCACTGTTTCCGGCCTGAGCCGGTACAGCTTTCTGTCCGAGGAGCTGACAGGCCCTGTCATCAGCACGGCTAATCTGTATGGGGCGAAGAAGCAGGTAGTATTTGCGGTGCCTGTGGAAGGAGTAGTATTCCAAGGCGCTAAGATCAAGGTGTGCTTTATCCAGATCAATATTGACAATATGTTAAGTTCCCTGACTTTGCAGGCAAATGATAATGAGACCTACTGCAATCTGTATTACCGCAACGGCGAGAGTCTGACGAACACAGACCTTGGACATCTTAAGGCGGGGAGCAATCTTCTTTTGAACCTTAAGGATGCGGATATAGCCGGAGATCACACGATCCGTGAGATGGAAGATGATTTTAAAAACGGCAGGTCCGGGCATGTCTCTTTTTACTATCGGGGAGCAAAGGAGGATCTTTGTTATACGCCGGTAGAGGGAACAAACTGGATGTTGTCTATCCTGATCCAGGATAATGTCATCAGCTCCCAGATAAGCTCTATCAGTTCTGAGATGATGCGGCGCAGTATTATCCAGATCATCATCACAATATTGGCGATGCTGGCGGTATGTTCCGTACTGATCTACCAGTCGAAGAAAAGTGCCGGACTTTTACTTGAGCAGGAGAGGGAAGACGGAAACAGGATTAGAGCCGCCTATACCCAGATTGAGCGGGAGCAGGCGGCGATGGAGAATATCCAGGCGGCCATGGGCTCCGGCCTTTGGAGCATGGAGTTCAATGAACATGCGCAGATGGTTTCCTGTACATGGTCGAAAGTCTTTCGGGAGATGTTAGGGTATAAAAGTGAGGAAGATTTCCCTGACAGGCTGGAGTCCTGGTCAGACCTTCTGCATGAGGAGGATAAAGAGAGTATCCTTAAGGAATATTGGGATACTGTAAAAGATTATACCGGCGAAAAGACTTATAACGTGGAGTATCGTCTCCGCACGCGGTATGCCGGATGGCGGTGGTTCCACGCAGCGGGCAGGCTGTCGAGGAGAGAGGATGGCTCCCCGATCACTTTTGTCGGTCTGTTTATGGATATTGACGATGAAAAAAGAATGGAAGTGCAGCTTGAGCGGCAGAAGACGGAGCTTGAAGAAGCACTGGCTGCGGCGCAACATGCCAACAAGGCCAAGACGACATTTTTAAATAATATGTCCCATGATATCCGTACACCCATGAATGCGATCATAGGCTTTACTTCCCTTGCCACAGCGCACATCGATCATACTGAACAGGTGCAGGATTATCTGGCGAAGATTTCTACTTCCAGCAGGCATCTTCTGAGCCTTATCAATGACGTGCTGGATATGAGCCGGATTGAGAGCGGGAAGATGAAGATCGAGGAAGAGGAAGTATCCCTTCCGGAGATCATGCATGAGCTGAAGACCATCGTACAGGCAGATATCACGTCGAAGCAGCTTGAATTTTCCATTGATACGGTGGATGTGGTAAATGAGCATGTACTCTGCGACCGGCTCCGGCTTAATCAGGTGCTCCTTAATCTTTTGAGCAATGCCATGAAATTTACAAAGCCCGGCGGGGCAGTAGGCGTGCGGATTATCCAGAAAGGCAGGGCCAGGGAAGGGCGCGCAGCTTTTGATTTTCAGGTGACAGATACAGGGATCGGCATGAGCCGGGAATTTCTGGAGCGTGTGTTTGAGCCTTTCGAGCGCGAACGGACGAGTACGGTGAGCGGAACTCAGGGGACAGGGCTTGGGATGGCTATCACGAAAAATATTGTGGATATGATGGGCGGGACAATCTCTGTTGAGAGTGAGGAAGGCAAAGGGACCAGCTTTACGGTATCCTTAAGGTTCAACATCTGTTCCGGTTCTGTGAAGCAGGAGACAGTTCCGGAGCTTGAAGGGCTGCGGGCATTGGTGGTGGATGATGATTTCAATACCTGCTCCAGTGTCACAAAGATGCTCTCTTCCATGGGCATGAGGCCAGACTGGACGACCGCTGGAAAAGAAGCGGCGCTTCGCGCCGGGCTTGCGAAGGAGCAGGATGATGTATATGCGGCGTATATCGTGGACTGGCTGATGCCGGACATGAACGGGATTGAGGTAGTAAGGCGTATCCGGGCAGTGACCGGTGAAGATGTGCCGATCATCCTGCTGACCGCCTACGACTGGGCGGATATTGAGGAAGAGGCGAAGGAGGCGGGAGTCACTGCGTTCTGCTCAAAGCCGGTATTCTTATCTGAGCTTAGAAAGGTGTTGGAGTCGCCTTATCTGGTGCAGGGCGGGAAGGATACAGATACGGAACCGGAATTCTCTTTTGAGGGAAAACGGATCCTTCTGGTGGAGGACAATGAGCTGAACCAGGAAATTGCAGTGGAGATCCTGACAGAAACCGGCTTTGAAGTCGATGTGGCCGGCGACGGTGCCGATGCGGTAAAGAAGCTTACGGCAGAAGCGCCGGACCGGTATGACCTGGTTCTGATGGATATCCAGATGCCGGTGATGGACGGATACGAGGCCACACGCCGGATCAGGAAAGCAGACGATCCGGTGCTTTCCCATCTTCCCATTATCGCCATGACGGCTAACGCCTTCGATGAGGACCGGAGAGCGGCCGTGGAGGCGGGAATGAACGGGCATATCGCAAAGCCTATAGATATACCGAAGCTTTTGGAATTACTGCAGGAAATATTGGAATAAAGAAAACAGCTAGAACCTGTGATTTTTAAGGTTCTAGCTGTTTTCTTTATGCGGATGGTGGGACTTGAACCCACACGAGGTTGCCCCCGCAAGATTTTGAGTCTTGTGCGTCTGCCATTCCGCCACATCCGCTCAGCTTGACTTTCCCCAAGCCGATATACATTGTAACATAATGTTTTATAAATTACAATACTTTTTTAAACCATTTTCCAGCAGCAGATAAATCAGATGATTTGAATCCTTTTGTTTTTTTGCAAGAGCTTTTTAAAAGGGCGCAGCTTTCGTTTTTGTTAGACAAATTCCAACAGACAAAGCTTATTTTTCTTTTTTTGAGAAATTTTATCCATTTGTTGGCTTCGCTTTTATTGATCTTCCCATTGCCGGAGCTTTCGGAGATGCCAAATTCGCTGACAAATACAGGAAGTCCCTTTTTGACGGCTTTATCAACTTTTGAACGATAGCTGTCTTTATGGGTTGCCGCATAAAAATGGAAAGAGTACATCAGATTTGAGTATCCTTTTATGGGACTGTCGGCAGCGGTATCTACATCTTGTGACCAGGTAGGTGTACCTACGAGGATAACATTCTTTTTATCGTAAGTACGTATGGCTTTAATGACAGATTTTGCGTAAGATTTGATATCTTTCCAGCGTGTGTTGCCGTTTGGTTCGTTGCATATTTCGTACATGACATTTTTGTTTTTGCGGTATTTTTTGGCCATCTCTTTAAAAAAGGATACAGCTTGCTTTTTGTGTTTGTTCGGGTTGCTGTCATTTAAGATGTGCCAATCGATGATTACGTACATGCCCAGCTCGGCAGCATATTTCACACCTTTATCAATCAGACTTTTTAATTCTTTTTTGCTCCCGCCGGAGCAATAGCCATTGTAGTCTTCTGTATACATGGCGAGACGGATACAGTTGACATTCCATTTATCCCTGAGTGTTTTAAAAGTATCCGGATTGACATATTCGGGGAACCAATTGATTCCATGAGTACTGACACCTTTAAGAATAACAGGTTTTCCTTTGCTGTTCACGAGAGAAGCTTTTTTGACTTTCAGCCGGCCGTTTTTTGATAAAGGCGTTTGACGTTTCGCGCTTTTAGCTGGGGCAGCGGCGATTTCCGCCGGTATGGAAAAAGCAAGGGACAGGGCCAAGAGAATACAGAGAAATTTTTTGAAATACGTTTTCATTCGCGGACCTCCTTGATTAATTCGAATGCAGGTGTTTTGAGGGCAAGTGCTATTTTTTCAATATTATCAATAGAAATATTGCGGTTGCATCGTTCGATATCGGAAATATAAGTTCGGTGCAAACCGCATAGACCGGCAAGTTCTTCTTGAGAAATGCCGAGTTTAGACCGGGTGCATTTTATATTATGTGCAAAAATTTTACGTAAAGAAATTGTTGTATTCATATACCCACCCCTTTGGATAGCAATTATTTCTAATGGTATACTGAATGATGATTATAAGTCTACAGATTATAAGTTACATATGGAAAAAAAGTGTACAGAATACCTTTTAAAATATTCTATTTTAGTGTATAGTAATAGGTGATTTTATTTTTGGAGTGACGATATGGGCGAAAAGATTGTTTTGATTGACGGACACAGCATACTCAACCGGGCATTTTACGGGCTGCCGGACTTGACGAATTCGGAGGGGCTGCACACGAATGCCGTTTATGGGTTTTTGAATATTATGTTTAAGATATTAGAGGAGGAGCGGCCGGAGTACCTGGCGGTTGCTTTTGATGTCCATGCGCCTACGTTCCGCCATGAGATGTACAAGGAGTACAAGGGTACGAGAAAGCCTATGGCGGAGGAGCTAAGGGAGCAGGTTCCGGTGATTAAGGAAGTGCTTAAGGCGATGGGGATTAAGACCATCGAGCAGGCAGGGCTTGAGGCGGACGACCTTTTAGGGACGCTGTCGGCCCGCGGCGAGGCTGCCGGCATGGAGGTGTCGGTCATCTCCGGCGACAGGGATCTTCTGCAGCTTGCGACGGAGCATGTGAAGATTCGGATTCCGAAGACGAAACAGGGGCGCACGGAGGTAGAGGATTACTATGCCGCGGACGTGAAGGAGCGGTACCAGGTGACGCCTTTGGAGTTTATTGATTTGAAGGCGCTTATGGGGGATGCCTCAGACAATATTCCGGGGGTTCCGAGCATCGGTGAGAAGACGGCGACGAAGATTATCGCGGAGTATCATTCTATTGAGAATGCTTATGAACATGCGGACGAGGTGAAACCGCCCAGGGCGTCCAAGGCTCTTAAGGAGCACTGGAATCTGGCGGTGATGAGCAAAGAGCTGGCGACCATTGCCTGCGGCGCGGATTTTGCCTTTGATTTTTCGGAGGCACGGCTTGGGAATATCTATACGGAGGAGGCTTACGGGTATTTCCAGAGGCTGCAGTTTAAAAATCTTCTGAGCCGCTTTGAGGTGTCGGCTCCGGCGAATTCCGTGGAAGATTTCTTTCGGGTGATTGAGGATAAAGCTGCGGCGGCGGAGGTTTTCTTAAGGGCTAAGGGAGCGGGCTGCGTCGGGGCGTGTATTTTTAAGGATACGGAAAATGTGCTGCCGTTGTTTGCCGGGAGCGCTGATATCGGCGGAATCGGCATCTGCTTTTCGAAGGAGGATATTTTCTGCATCCGGTGCGGGGGAGACATCGGGAAGGAGTGGCTTTTGAGGGAGCTTTCGGAGGCGGCGGCACAGGCGGAGCGGTTCTCGGTGTTTGACCTTAAGGCATGTCTTCCGTATGTTGAGATTAGGAGGCGGGAGCGCTGTTTTGACGTCCTTGTGGCGGCGTATCTTTTGAACCCGTTGAGCAGCGGGTATACGTTCGGGGATGTGGCGAGGGAGCAGCTTGGCCTTATGATAGAAGAAAAGTCCGGGCAGGAGGTGAAAGCCTGCTATGAGGCATATACGGTGTTTGCGGCGGCAGAGCGGCTCTCGGAAGGGCTTGCGGCGGCAGGCATGGATAAGCTGTTCTCGGAGATTGAGATGCCCCTTGTGTTTACCCTCTATGAGATGGAGGCAAACGGGGTCAAGGTGAAGGCGGAGGCTCTTAAGGCTTACGGGGACCAGCTTGCTGGGAGGATATCGGAGCTTGAGAGGGAAATCTGCGAGGACGCGGGGGAGCCCTTTAATATCAATTCCCCCAAGCAGCTCGGGGTCATCCTTTTTGACAAAATGGGAATCAAGGGCGGAAAGAAGACGAAGACGGGGTATTCGACGGCGGCGGACGTGCTGGAAAAGCTTGCGCCGGATTACCCGATCATTGATAAGATACTGGAGTACCGGCAGCTTACGAAGTTGAAGTCCACCTATGCGGACGGTCTTTCGAACTTTATCGGGGAGGATGGGAGGATCCACGGGAAGTTTAACCAGACGGTGACTGCAACGGGCAGAATCAGCAGCACGGAGCCGAACCTTCAGAATATCCCCATACGCATGGAGCTTGGGCGGCTCATCCGGAAGGTATTTGTGCCGGAGGAGGGGTATGTGTTCGTGGATGCGGACTATTCCCAGATTGAACTTCGGGTGCTGGCGCATTGCTCCGGGGATGAAAAGCTCATTGCAGCCTACAGGGAAGAGGCGGATATCCACAGGATTACGGCATCTCAGGTGTTCCATGTGCCTTTTGAGAAAGTGACGGCTGAGCAGCGGCGAAATGCCAAGGCGGTGAATTTCGGCATCGTGTACGGCATCAGCTCTTTCGGGCTGAGCCGGGACCTGAGCATTTCCAAGAAAGAGGCGGCGCAGTATATTGAAGATTATTTCCATACTTACCCGGGCATCAAGGCATTCCTTGACGGGGCGGTGAAGGATGCGAAGGAGAAGGGGTATGCGGCGACGCTTTTCGGGCGGCGGCGGCCTGTGCCGGAGCTTTCTTCCAGCAACTTCATGCAGCGCTCCTTCGGGGAGAGGGTTGCCATGAATTCCCCGATACAGGGAGCGGCGGCGGATATTATGAAGATTGCCATGATTGGCGTGGAGCGGCGGCTTAAAGATAAGGGAATGCGCTCGAGGCTTGTCCTGCAGGTGCATGACGAACTTCTTATAGAGGCGTGGGAGCCGGAGCTTGAGGCGGTAAAAGAGCTGCTCAAGGAGGAGATGGAGCAGGCGGCAAACCTGAAGGTGCCGCTTGTGGTTGATATGCATACGGGCGCGGACTGGTATGAGGCAAAGTGACGGGAGAGGGAACACGTTAACAGGGAACCGGAAGATGTCAGGAGGAGATAAAGCATGAAAGTGATTGGAATTACCGGAGGAGTAGGCGCGGGGAAGACGCAGGTCCTGGAGTATCTGAACAATAAGTACGGGGCATCCATCTGCCAGACGGACAAGGTCGCGAAAAAGATGCAGAAGAAAGGCGGGGAGTGCTTTGACGCCATTGTGGAGCATTTCGGGGAGACAATCCTCAATGAAAAGGGCGAGCTTGACAGGGACCGCCTTGCCGGGATTATCTTCAATGACCCTGAGGAGCGTGAGGCGATCAATGCCATCGTCCACCCGGCGGTGAAGGATGAGATACGAAGGAAGATTGCCCATGAGGAGCGCAAGCATACGAATGTGTTCATCGTGGAGTCGGCTCTTCTCATAGAGGATAATTACGATGAGTTCTGCGATGAGTTGTGGTATATCTATGTGAAGGATGAGACAAGGAAGAAACGGCTTGTCTTTTCCAGAGGGTATGACGCAAAGAAGGTTGACGATATTATCGCCTCGCAGCCGTCGAAGGACATTTATTTTAAGCACTGCGACAGGGTGATTGATAATAACGGCGTGTTTGCGGAGACGATGGAGCAGCTTGACTGCGCCATCAAGGATCTGTAAGCCGGTAAGGTACGGACAGGAAGGTCTGGGCCGGAAAAGTTTGGGATGGGCAGGTTACATAGATGAGATTATGCAGCATAGCCAGCGGGAGCAGCGGGAACTGTATCTATATCGGGGATGGGAAGAGCCATCTCCTGATAGACACTGGCATCAGTAAAAAGAGGGTGGAAGAGGGGCTTAGGAAACTGGACGTCAAGGGGGAAGAGCTTGACGGGATTTTCGTGACCCATGAACATATCGACCATATACAGGGGCTTGGGGTGTTCTGCCGGAAGTATAAGACTCCGGTCTACGCTACGAGAGGAACTATTGAAGGGATTAAAAAATGCAGCTCTATCGGAAAGCTGCCGGAGGGAATCCTGCATGAAATCGAGGTTGACCATGCGGTGGAGCTTGGGAGCATTACAGTGCATCCTTTTGCCATTTCCCATGATGCCAATGAGCCTTGTGGATACCGGGCGCAGAGCGGCGGGAAAGCGGTGGCGGTGGCGACGGACCTTGGAACTTATGACGCGTATACGGTGGAGAATCTTAAGGCTTTGGATGCGGTGGTGTTAGAGGCGAACCATGATATCCATATGCTGGAGGTGGGGCCTTACCCTTATCCTTTGAAACGCAGGGTCATGGGAGAGAAAGGCCATCTGTCAAATGAGTTGTCAGGACGGCTCCTTTGTGATATACTTCATGACGGGTTGAAAAGCGTGATGCTCGGACACCTGAGCAAGGAGAATAATTATGCCGAGCTTGCCTATGAGACGGTCAAGCTGGAGATAAGCCTCGGAGACAATCCGTACCGGGGGGAGGACATCCCTATCACGGTGGCGAAGAGGGATGAGGTTTCGGGAGTCATTGAGCTGTGACGGCGGCCGGGCCCGGGCGTTTTCAAGGCCGAAGGAGCATAGATTGAAAAGCGCTCTGCGGCATTATAATGTGAAAGAAAATAAGTGAGGTAAAATGAATGGGAAAAATAGCGATCATGACGGACAGTAACAGCGGGATTACCCAGCGCCAGGCGAAGGTGATGGGGATATATGTGCTGCCGATGCCGTTTTTTATCAACGGGGATATGTATTTTGAGGATATTACGCTGACGCAGGAGGAGTTTTACCAGAAACTTGCGGAGGATGCGGATATCTCTACTTCCCAGCCGTCGCCGGCGGATGTGACGGAGCTGTGGGACGATGTGCTCAAGGAATATGATGAGATTATCCATATCCCCATGTCCAGCGGGCTCAGCAGTTCCTGCGAGACAGCCCTTGCCCTGGCGCAGGACTATGAGGGAAGGGTGCATGTGGTGGACAACCAGCGGATTTCCATTACACAGCGGCAGTCTGTCCTTGACGCCCTTGAGATGGCGAAGAAGGGGATGGGCGCGAAGGAGATTGTGGATGTCCTGATGGCGGAAAAGCTGGAGGCCAGCATCTACATCACGGTGGATACGCTGAAATATTTAAAGAAGGGCGGACGTGTGACGGCAGCGGGCGCGGCGCTCGGAACGGTGCTCAACATCAAGCCGGTGCTGCAGATCCAGGGGGATAAGCTGGATGCTTTCGCCAAGGTGAGAGGCTTTAAGGCGGCGAAAAAGAAGATGCTTGATGCTATGGAGAAGGATATCAATGTCCGTTTTGCGGGAAAGAAGTTGCACCTCCAGGCGGCATACACTTGCCCGGCAGAGGAGGCTGAGGAGTGGAGGAAAGAGATTATGGCAAGGTTCCCGGGATATGACATCTATATGGACCCGCTTTCTCTGAGCGTTTCCTGCCATATCGGGCCTGGTTCTATGGCGATTGCTTGCTGCAAGGAGATTGAAGTGTAAGAAAATATAAGCTGAAAGAGAATTTGGAGGATAAAAATCCCCTGTCCGGCTGCCGCGGATGTGCGGCGGCTGACAGGGGATTTTTTATGCGGGAAGAAAGAATTCGTTGGGTTTTCTTTCGCTGCATGCTTTTCTTAATTTTAAATCTGCGGCTTTTAAGACGGCTGCATTTACCCGGCGCGCTTTTGCGGGGCAGACTTTCACGCACCGCATACAGGAGATGCAGGTGCTTTTGTCGCAGACCTGCGGGCGGCTTGGCGGAATGGCTTTTACGGGGCATTTTTCGGCGCACAGCCCGCATCCGGTGCATCCTCTGCCCGCCGACGGGGTGATGGGCAGGGTGGCGTAGGGGCGGTAGGGGCGGTTCCCGGGAAGGGTTACGGATAAGGGTTTCGGGAAGTCTCTATGCAAGATGTCCCGGCATTTCAGGGAGAATTGTTTCAGCTCTTCGGTGTCTTTTTCGTCCGGACGTCCTGCGCCGTATTTGGGAAGGATGGAGTGCCTTGCGACAGCCGCCGCCCCGCCGCAGCAGAAAAGGCCTGCGGACTTTGCGGCATCCTCAAGCTCTGCGAGGGTGTCTTCGAAGGCGCGGTTTCCGTAGACTGTGACAAGGAATGCTTTTGCATTATTTCCGCGGATGTGTTCAAACTTTGGGATGAGGACTTGGGGAACGCGGCCGCCAAAGCTAGGAACGGCGATGATGCAGGCATCTGCATTGTCCAGGGTGACGGGGGCGTCCAGTTCGTCTAAGGGTATGAATGTTTTTTCACAGTCCCAGACGGAGCACAGGATGTCTAAGACGTGTTTCGTGCCGCCGGTGGGGCTATAGTAGAATGCGTAAAGTTTCATGGGGGTTCCTCCTTAAGTGTAGTATTGATTGGAAAATATGTGCGGTGAAAGACAGGCGTGGCAAATCAGGTAGTATCATCATAATCTTGGGGAGGGTGAAAATCAAGAGGTTTTCGATTTATAGGTGAAGTTTTAAAGAATAGATATTAATTTAGACATGTGGAGGTGTTTTGACTGGACAATCTAACCACTGTGCAGATATTGATATCTGTGTTTAGAGATAAAGGAAAATGGGGAAAAAGCAATACTAAAAATGGATTGTCAGAGGGGGGATATTTTTGTATAATTAAACTAAAGAAGGCTGAGAGATTGATTTTAAGAAACTGAGGTATTAAAGTGCAGGATAAAACGAAACAAATTACAGAAAATCAGGATGTCATGATAAAGCGTACGGTAAAAAACAGTGTGTTTTTGGATCTTTTTCAAGATAAAAGTTATTTGCTTTTGCCAGGTGTATAATGAGCAAATGAAAATGTATGGAATGACAAAACAGACGGTTACAGAAACAATTCGTATCTGCAAGAATAGAAATGTATTAAAAGAGTACTTAGAAAGCAGGGAAAAGGAGGTTGTAACGATTATGATGAGTTTATTTGATGAAGAACAGATTATGAGGTCTTATATTAAAAGTGAGCGGCATGATATGGCGAGAGAAACCGCGGCACGGATGATTAAAGATGGAGAGATGCCTCTTGAAAAAATTGCCCGTTACGTGCCTGCATTATCGATGAATGAATTGAAAGAAATTGAATCAGAAATTATGCAAATGGCGTAAATGATATAGAAACAGTCACATAGAAGAAATGTGATTCTGAAAAGGAGAAAGCATATGGAGCCAAACAGACAGGACGCGGAACTTGCGCTTAAAAGGGCGGCCGCCTCGAACCCGGGGGCGTGGGAAGACCATTCGCGCTATGTGGCGGCGGCGTGTGAGAAGATTGCGGCGCGCTGTGAGGGGATGTCTTCCGAGAGAGCTTATATATTGGGGCTTTTGCATGATATCGGGCGCTACGCCGGGGTCACTTCGGAGAGGCATTTGATTGACGGCTACCGCTACTGCATGGAGCGGGGATGGGAGAAGGCGGCGCAGATTTGCATCTCCCACGCATTTATGATACAGGATATAAAGACGTCCATCGGAACTTTCGACGTGAGCCGTGAGGATTACCTTTTTATGGAAAAATTTGTTGCGGATGCGGTCTATGACGATTATGACCGTCTGGTGCAGCTCTGTGATTCGCTGGCATTGCCCACGGGATTCTGCATATTGGAAAAACGGTTTGTGGATGTGACGCTTCGGTATGGGGTGCATCCCGCAACCATTGACCGGTGGAAAAAGACGATTGAGATTAAAGAGGCGTTTGAGAAGAAGATTGGATGCATGGTGTATGAGCTGCTGCCGGGGGTTGCGGAAAACAGTTTTCGGTAGCTATTTCCCCGCGCGCGCAATCTCTTCCCGGTAATACGAAATCTTCTGTTCCAGTTTCCTGCGGTGCTCCAGCATCTCAAGAATTTGCTCTTCAAGCGCCTCATGGTGCGCTTTCAGCATCTCCATCCGCTCTGTTAAGGTGGCGTCGCCGGCCCGGCGCAGCCTGGCGTACCGTTTGATTTCTTTAATGGGCATCCCCGTGTCTTTCAGCCGCTGTATAAATTCTACCCAGGCAAGGTCCTGCTCCGAATAACGGCGGCGGTTGCCGGAATCCCGCGCCGGCGTGATAAGCTGTTCTTTTTCGTAGTAGCGCAGAGTGTGGATGCTTAGGCCTGTCAGTTTTGAAAATTCCCCGATGGAGTATTCTGTTTCAGCATATTTGTTCAAAAAATCACTTCCTGTCTCTTGACATAGAGTTTACTCTACATAGTATCCTGAGGTGACAAGGGCATTTCCCTTGAGAATAAGCTGATTATATCAGGAAACAGGAGGTTTTGCAAATGATGGGAAACAAAGGGAGCTATACGGTCATCACGGGGGCAAGTTCAGGGCTTGGGTACGAGGCAGCGAAAGCATTTGCGGGGCGGGGGAGCAATCTCATCCTTGCCGCCCGGAGGAAGGACAGGATGGAAGATTTAAGGCGGGAGATTCTGGAAGAGCATCCGGCTCTTGATGTGGCGGTGAAGGTGGTAGACTTGTCCGTTCCGGAAAATGTCGTTCACTTTTACGAAGATGTGAAAGGGTATCCTCTGGGGACCTGGGTGAACAGCGCCGGGTTTGGAAACTACGGCAGTGTGGGGAGTGAAAAGCCGGGGAAACTTGGCAGGATGCTGCGCCTTAACGTGGAAGCGCTGGCAATCCTGTCATCTTTATTTGTCCGTGATTTTAAAAATGTGTGCGGGGCGCAGCTTATCAATGTATCTTCCTGCGGCGGTTATACGGTGGTGCCGGATGCCGTGGCTTACTGCGGAACGAAATTCTTTGTCAGTGCATTTACGGAAGGGCTGGACTTGGAGCTTAAAAAAGAGGGAGCGAAGATGCGGGCAAAGGTGTTCGCGCCCGCTGCCACCCGGACAGAGTTCGGGAAGGCGGCGAATGACGTCCGGGAGTATGATTACGACAGGATGTTTGGAAAGTATCATACAGCCGCACAGGCCGCGGCGCTCCTGCTTGAGCTGTATGACAGTGAAAAGACGGTGGGGCTGGTGGACAGGGAAGACTTTTCGTTTATCCTCTGTGAGCCGCGGTTTCCGTATGCGGGAGAATCGCGGTGTAATCAAAAAAAGTAACTTTTTACCCCGCCACAATCCTCCCATCCTCAATCCGCACAATCCGGTCTGCCATCTGTGCGATTTCCGGATTGTGGGTAATCATGACAATGGTCTGGGAAAATTCCCTGCCTGTCATCTTAAGGAGCCCGATGACGTCGCTGCTTGTCTTGCTGTCCAGATTCCCGGTGGGCTCATCCGCCAGGATGATGCTCGGCTTTCCGGCTATGGCCCGGGCGATTGCCACGCGCTGCTGCTGGCCGCCGGAGAGATTCCCCGGGAGGCTGTCTAACTTTGTCTCAAGCCCCAGCATTTCCACCGCTTGGAGGATGAATTTTTTATCCGGTTTCCGGGCGTCTAAGCATATGGGGAACACGATATTTTCCCACACGGTCAGGACGGGCACCAGATTATAGTTCTGGAAGATAAATCCAATCTGCCTGCGGCGAAAGATGGTTGCCTGTTCGCCGCTTAGCTTATCAAGTTCTGTATCTCCAATCTTTATGCTGCCCTCCGTGGGCGTATCAAGTCCCCCGAGCATGTTGAGAAGGGTGGATTTCCCGCTGCCGGAAGTGCCGATGACGGCGGTGAATTTCCCGCGCTCAATCTCTAAGTCCACGCCGTCCAGCGCCCGGACCATGGTATCTCCCTTGCCGTAATATTTTTTAAGGCCTGATGCCTTTAAGATGCTTTCCATAATGTTTTGTCCTCCTATTCTGCCACACGAAGTTTTTCTACGATACTGCCTCTGTGAAAGGCGCGCAGCGCGGCTGCCGGTATCAAAGCCGCCGAGACCATCAATACGGCGCAGGTGACAAGAGCCGGAACCAGTGTGAACCGAAAGTTAAAAAGCCAGACGGCGCCCGTAAGCTCCCGCACTGCCGTAAATCCCAGCAGCACCGATGAAAAAATCCCAAGCGCACATGCCCCGGCGGCGTAGTAAAGCCCCTCAAAGGTCATCATCCGGGTGAGCTGCCTGTCCGTCATGCCGATGCTCTGCATGGTGGCAAATTCGTGCCGCCGGGTGATGATGGCGGTGATGAGGGTGTTGGCCAGGTTTAAGACGCCGATGATGCCGAAGATGACACCGATCATGCCTCCTACAAATGCAATCATCCAGCGGTTCTTTTCCGCACTTTTCCTTGTATTTTCCGCCGACAGATAGTTGAGGGAAGTGTCTTTTGTGCGGATATAGCCTTCGAGAAACGCGGTCATGTCCGCCTGGTTTTCCTCTTTTACGTCAAAAGAATATTTGTACACCGTGGGATTATCATATATTTTTTTATAAATCTCACAGGGGAGATAGAGGCGCGCCGCGTCGCCCCCTACCGCGGCGGCCCCGCTCAACGTGGAGCCGATTTCCTCGTCATCCCCGTTCTGCGCTGCTTTTGCCAGTATGGGAAGTTCCAGGAAAGCTTTCCCGTTTTTGTAGACGGTGACGGTGCCGCCGATTTCTGTGACATCAAAATCTTTGTTGATGCCCATGGAAGAGCGGTCCATCATGACGCCAACCAGGACGCCTTCGCCCTTTTGCATCTTCCGGTAAAGCTTTTTGGCGTCCGTTATGCCTTCCTTGATATCCATGCGGGAGAGGGCGGCCTCGCTCATGCCGTATACATTGCAGAGGAACCGTTTGTCCGTTCCCACAGGCGCGCTCAGCCCGTCAAGCTCCTCTGAGACCCCGTATAAAATTTCTTCTCCGTCCGGGTCTTTCTCTGTCCAGAACTCATTGATTTCAGCTCCGAAGTCGTAGGTGACGTCGGTGTCGTCCAGCGTGTTTTTGTAGATTGTACAGCCTCCGTACACGCCCGGCTGGCGGGAGATATCCTCGATGGTCTGTGTTTTTAAGCCCTGCTCCCGCCGGGTAAATCCTTCCAGGATGTTTGTGCTGGCTTTGTTTACCACCCCAAAGTCGGTGCGTATCATGTAGTCCACCTGTTTCTCGATATCATAGCTTGCGGCGGCGATTCCCACGCTGTTTAGCAGGGCGATGCTAAGCGTTAGCGACAGCATGATAAAGGCGGTCCGCCGTTTGTTTCTCCCAAGGTTTGCCCGTGCCATCCGGGTAAGGCGGGCATCCAGGGAGCGGCGCCTGGTTCTTTTTTTACTGCCGCTTACTTCCACAAAGCGGTAGGCCTCCATGGGCGGCGTGTTGGCGGCGATGCGTACCGGTTTTCTTGTGGAGAGGAATACGGTAAGGGCGGTAAGTGCTGCCGCACCCAGGAAAATGACCGGGGAGGGCGTTACATTTACCGTCAGATTCTCATACTCTGAGGAGACGGCATCCATCACCATGGGGAGGGTGGCTTTTCCCACAAAGAATCCGATGAAAAGCCCCAGAGGGATTCCGATGCCGGTAAGCCAGAGCGCCTGGAGATTAAGGAGCCTTTTTACCTGTTTCCGGCTCATGCCGATGGTGCGGTACAGCCCGTACCGCCGGATTTCCTGCATCACGGCGATGTCGAATACATTGTAGATGAGAAGATATCCGCACAGGATAAAGAGCGCCCCTATGACAGCGCCCATCCCCATCATGCGTGGGGAGACGGATGCGTTGGTCACGGTGTTTACGGCGGCGCACACATAGTTATCCGCATTGGAATCCTCCGGGTTGCCGCCCGCGCTTATGACCCATTCATCCATCTTTTCTTTAAGGCGGCGGGAGCTTACCGCTGTAAAGTCGGACCAGTAAGTGCCTGCCATCTCCCGGTCTTTGTCATAGGTATACTTGAAAATGTCCGGATGTGCATCCCGGAAGGCGGTTCCCGCCCACAGGACGCTGACTTGGTCGTTTGAGGCCTCGTACCAGCCGGAGACGGTCATCTCGAAATTGTAGGTCTTTCCCCGAAGGGAAAATCTTACAGGCACTTTTGCGCCCACTTTAGGTTTCATGCCAAGCTCCCGGAGAGCAAGGTCTGAGGCTGCGATTTCGTCTGCCTTTTTGGGGGAGGCGCCGTGGCTCGGACTGCAGAAATTAAGCTCCGCCTGGGTGTCGTCCAGCACGCTGAACTCTATGTTATGCCTGTCGGTATCGGCAAGATACGCAACCGGCATACGAAGTCCGTAGTCCCGGATAAACTCTGCGTCCTCAAGCTTTTTAAACTGTCCGGACGTCAGGTAGCGGAAATCGCCGTCGGATTTGCTCATCTTCATCATCTGCTGTGTCAGCGTCAGGGAGTCTTTCGCGCCTTTGCCGATGGTGGTCACCGTGGTAAACAAGACGGCGGTCAGCATGATTGCCAGGATGGCTGACAGATTGCGGATTCGGTTGGCGGCAAAGCTGCGGAATGCCAGAGTGTCAGGGAAAAGTTTCATGGTTGGTTACCTCCTTGTAGTTAGTGACAGGATAGCATGGGAAAGGTACAGAAAGGGTACGGGAAAGGTACGGTTTTGTGACTTTTGCAGGACGGCGTATGGGAGCTGCCCTTCCTCTCAGCAGACTGGGGCAGCGCTACGGTGAACTAACCTCTGACTGCGGCTAAGGAGCTCAGGAATGCCTTCGCTCCTAAGTCTCCGTAAGAGGTGGATTTCACCTTCGCTAAATACGCCCTTTTAATGTCTGCCGAGAGGAAGGGCAGCTCCCATACGCCTGTGTTCTGGAAAAGGCGGGCAAACGTCCTTGCGGGAGAGTGTGCGGGAGGTGTGGGGGCGGGGTGTACTGAGGTGCGTGGAGGTGTGGGGGCGGGGGAGTGTTGAGCGCGTTTGTGTTGTGGGGACAGGGGCGGAGGTTGTGTGTAAGTATGTGACGTGGGAGGCTGGGGGTAAATTGTCTTTGGCGATGGGGGTTTTGCACTCTTGTATTTTTTACGGTTTGTGAAGTAAATGCACAAAACTGTATGAACAATAATGTTTCGTTGTTTTTTGTTCATTAAAATTCAGATTCCTCTTGCAGGAAGAACAAATGTTTGCTATGATGTGAACAGTGCTACCCTACTCGGTAGGCGGTTAGTCTTCTTTCGGAGGACTGTGACCTCTGTTTACATAAATTGCCCATTTTTAATGGAGATTTATTATAGGAGGATTTTACCAATGTTAACCGTTGAAAGTCTCATTGCAGTTATTAGCTTATGCATTAGCTGTTTTGGCCTTGGTTACACCATTGGTCGAAATAGCGATTCACATAAAAAATAACCGCCTCGAGCCTGGACAACTTGGCGGTTATTTTTTAACTAAACAATATCTGGGCTAACCGTCTATCGGTAGCACTCTTCTTTTAGTATAATAACATTTGGCTCTGTCTCTGTCAAGAATCCCCATTCTATAATTATAAAATCCTAAATTTTTCCGCCTGTGCGGGCGGGAATCAGTTTATGATGTGTCCGTCCTGGAGGCGGATTACTTGGTCGGCCAGTTGGGCGAGCTCCAGGTTGTGGGTGATGAGGATGAGGGTCTGGCGGAAGGTCTGGGTCATGGTTTTTAAGAGTCCGGCTACATTCTGGCTTGTCTTTGCGTCAAAGCTGCCGGTAGGCTCGTCCGCCAGGATGATGGACGGCTTGGTGATGAGGGCGCGGGCGATGGCGGTGCATTGCTGGCCGCCGCCGGAGAGCATGTGTGGGAGGCGCTCTAATTTGTCATCCAGACCGAGAAACTTTGTAATCTTCTGGAAGAACGCCGTATCCGGCAGGGAATCGTCGAGGGCAAGGGGGAACAGGATGTTCTCTTTTACGGTCAGTTCCGGAACCAGGTTGTAGTCCTGGAACACAAATCCTACCTTTCGCCGCCGGAATACTGTTAGCTGCTCTTCGGAAAGCTCCGAGAGATTGATTCCGTCAACGATGATTTCCCCTTCCGTCGGCTCGTACAGTCCGCCGATACTGCTTAAAAGTGTCGTCTTCCCGGAGCCGGAGGCTCCGATAATGGCGGTAAATTTGCCCTTCTCGATGGAGAGCGTGATGCCGTCCAGGGCTTTTACCTGTCCGGCGCCTTTTCCGAAATATTTTTTCAGGTTGTGTATTGTTATGATGTCCATGTTATCATCCTCCCCGGCGTTTCTTTGTCCGATGAGGACAGCATAACTTTTTAAAAGAATTTTGTCAAATCGCCTTTGCAATTTGTATTGATTTGTAATGAAACGCTATAAAAAAAGCGTTCCGTTGATTTTTGCATTTGTTCATGGTATGCTTTAGGAAACAAAAAATAAATTCATAAAGGAGGAATGTCCATGTCAACTTTGGAAAAAGCGATAGGATTATTACAGGAAATGCCGGAAAACAAACTGGAGGCGGTATATATGTATATACGTTTTGTCAACTCTCAATCAGACGGCGATGAGAATATTTCCGCCGCAAATAAAAGTGCAGATTCCCTTATGGGGATAGCCCGCGAGCGCGCAAACCCCTCATTAGCAGAAAAAAGCACTGTTGAAGAAAGACAGCGTGGTTTTCAAGGTCTTATGTCTTTTGCCGGAACATTGCCGGAGAATTTTGATTATAAAAAGGAACTAGAGGAGGCAAGGAATGAAAAATATGCTCGTTTTATTTGACACTAATATCATATTGGATGTACTGGAAAAGCGCCTCCCATTTTACGACTCATCAAAGTCTGCGTTGGAAAGCTGCGTTTCCGGCAATGTCACGGGTTATATTGCCCTGCATTCCATTTCAAACATTTATTATATTTTGAGAAAACGATATCGGGCATCAGACAGAAGGAAACTTTTGCTTGATATACTGGATTTGCTGCAAGTACCAGGTGCAGGTCATGAGAGTGTCCGAAATGCCTTACAGAGAGAAGACTTTTCCGATTTTGAGGATTGCCTGCAGGATGAATGTGCAAAACAGATTCATGCCGACTATATCGTAACCCGAAACACAAATGACTTTTCTGCATCAGATACACCCGCAATTATTCCAGATGATTTACTCAAAATTCTTAACAATTGCAAATGAGTGATTATCATAGGTTTCATAAAATACTTCCCCGATAAGCTTAATTCAGCAAAAACACAGAAACAACCGTTCCTTTCCCGACTTCTGATTTGATACTGACATACCCCTTCTGCCGGGTGATGATGCCCCGGGCGAGATACAGCCCGAGCCCCACGCCCTCCGCACTGGCTGCCTCCTGGCCCCGGTAGAACCGCTTGAACACGTCATGGTAATGCTCTGCGGCGATTCCCATCCCAGTGTCCGATACGTCAATCCGGGTGAAGAACTGCCAGGGCCGGACGCTGACGCGGACAGCTCCGCCCTCGGGGGTGTATTTTACGGCGTTGTCAAGGAGGTTTCCAATGGCCTCCGCTGTCCACTTTGCATCGTGGCGGACGCACGTCCGCTCGCTGCAGTCTACGTCGATGGCGATGTTTTTCTGCTCTGCTTTTGCCCAGACCGTGCTCACCGCCCGGGCAATGGTCTCATGGAGGCGCCCGTTTTCCATGTGGAGGGCGAAAGTTCCCGTCTCCAGGCGCGACATCTTTATCAGAGACTGCATTAGGAAGTCAAGCTTGCTGACCTGTGTCCCCATGGCGGCGAGAAATTCCGCTCTTTTTTCTTCGGAAAGTTTCCTGCGCTCTAAAATATCCGTAAACATCATAAGGTTGGCGATGGGCGTCTTTACCTGATGGGAGATATCGCTGACCAGTTCCTGGATGGTCTGCTTGTCCGCGGCGCTTGCCCGGATACCTTCCTGCATACGCTCATGGTATTGGAGGAGCCTTCCCTGTACTTTGGAGATTTGCGAATCCTCATAGAGGGCGCACCCGCAGGGCATCCCGTCCATAAGGGCATCTAAGGTCCGGCAGATTTCATTGGCGAAGTCCGTCTGCTGCCGCCTTTTTTGTCCGTCCATGAAAAATGCCAGGAAAAAGAGCAGGACGCCGGATACGCAGAGGCAGAGCCGCAGGGCAAAAGGAGATAAGTATTCCCACAATGCTCCCCCAAGAAGGAGAAATGCCGCCGCCGCGAATAGCGCCGCGGATAATGTCGCGGATAATATCGCGGATGATATTACGGATAACGTAAGATTCGATGAGAGGTATTCTGTCTTTGTCTTTTTCATAATCGTTCACCTGTCCATATATAGCCCATCCCCCGGACCGTCCGGATATAGGAGTGGTCTTCAGTCTCAATCTTTGCCCGCAGCCGGTTCATGGTGACGGTCAGCGTATGGTCGTCGATAAAATTTCCGCCATAGTCCCACAGCCGTTCAAGCAATGTCCGCCGCGTCAGGATATTTCCGGCGTTGGCAGTAAGGAGCCGCAAAAGCTTGTACTCGTTGGGAGTGATGGTCAGCTTTTCGCCGTCCCGGACAGCCGTCAGGGCGCCGAAGTCAAGCTTGAGATAACCATCATCGTAACAGTCTTTTGCCGCCTCCGGTGTACAGCCGCTCCGGCGCAGGGCGACTTCCACCCGGCGTTTTAAGATTCGGATGTTAAACGGCTTTGTGATGTAGTCCTCCGCGCCGAGGTCAAAGCCGTTTAATTCGTCCTGCTCTAGGTCGTTGGCAGTCAGGAAGATGACCGGAAGGCTGGGAAAGTCCGTTTTTATCTCCCGGATAAGCTCAAAACCGCTGCCGTCCGGCAGGTTCACATCCAAAATCACCAGGTCGTAATGCCCGGTCTTTAATAGCTGCCGGGCTTTCTGGCAGTTGTAGGACTCGGACGTAAGATACCCCTCTGTGTCCAGCTCAAAGCAAAGCCCCGCGCTTAAGGCAAGGTCATCCTCTATGACTAAAATTTTCTGCATGATATCACCTCGAAAGTTTTATGGGAACTTTAACGGTTCCTTTCGTATAATGCCAGTTCAATGACTGATGCCATTATAATTCGAAAACAGGCGGAAATCAATGCTGCTTTTTGAAATGGGCGGAAATGCTGTCTCGTAAGGCGGGATGATTGCGTCTGGTATGAAATTGATTTTGAATGAGAATACTATGTTTATGACAATAAAAAGTTTGAGTTTCACTCGGAATGGTTTTCCAGAAAACTAAAATAACGATAAAATGAACGGAGGCGGAACATGAACCTGTATTTTGAACTGCTGAAAAAGCCGGTCTTCAATATGGAAGATGTAAATGTATTTTATAATAATATGGACAGCGCGCGTTCTGCGGTTAAACGATTGATGAAAGAGGCCATGGCAGTCAGGATACGAAACAATATGTATACCTGTATCAGCGGAGAAACCGGGGCGCCGGTTGCGAATCGTTTTCAGATAGCCAGCCGCATTACGCCGACCTCATACGTGTCTCATCATACAGCTATGGAGTATTATGGGATTACAGATCAGGTTTATTACGATGTGTATGTATCTTCCGAGACCAGTTTCCGTAATTTTACATTTGATGGTTATACGTATTGTTATGTGGTGTCGAAAAGTTCAGAGGGAATTGAGAAACCGCCTTATAGCGGAGGGGTGGCAGTGACCGATTTGGAGCGTACGATTGTCGACAGCATCAAGGATATGGATAAGATTTCCGGCATTGAAGAAGTGGTGCAAAATGTGGAAAGCGTACATCGGGCGCAGGAGAAAAGACTGCTTAAATATCTGGAGCTTTACCAGAATCAATTCCTGTATCAGAAGATGGGGTATCTGTTATGGCAGCACAAGGAGCAAATGGGGCTGTCTGATTCGTTCTTTGAAAAGTGTAAGAAAGAAATTGGCAAGAGTAAGCGTTATCTAACACGTGACCAGGATGGCGGCTGCTATGACGATACATGGAAACTGGTTGTTCCGGATGATTTGCAGACAGTGAAGAATGGGATGATGATGGATGCCGGTATATAGTAAAGCAGAGATTGTATCTCAGCCCTGAGCGAGACAGTTACAAGCGAGTGTTTCGCTGCTCAAAGCGCGATTTTAACAATGGAACGGATTTTCCGGAAATACCGCCGGGAAGGCAGGTTCTTTGATGAAATACTAAAGGTAGGTGAACAAAATGGAAAATTTTACTCTTGAAAAGCGCCAGCTTTGCGATATACAAAGGAGGCTCTTTGAGTTTGCGTTAAAAGCCGGGCTGGACTGTCCGGCTTTTATAGAATCTTTTATGAACAGCAGGACCGTCGCGGCGCTTGATAATGTCTATGACCGGCTGCAATGGGCGGGAGAGGAGTATATCCTTGAGGAACTGGACGATGAGACGGGCGGTCTTAAAAAGGCGGGAGAGACTTATTCTATGGAGGTGATGTACTGGGCGGGATATACTTACCGTTACTGGCATTACTACACGGGAGAATCCAGCCGGGAGATATACGAAATTGCGGATGCCAGGACGATGGATGAGTGCTGGCTGGGTTTCCATACGTTTGATGTGGAAATGGCTGTTGATGACCTGAGAGAGATATATGAGCAGAAGAGACAGTGAAGGGGGCAATGGAGCATTGCTTTTGGGGGCAATGAATCGTTGCTGTATGGCGGGCAAGCCTGTGCCCGCCTTTTTTGCGCGCAAATAAGCCGGGCATACAAAGGGCGGCATCCTTATAAGCGTCATTATAAGCCGAAAACAGATGTAAACCAATCGTTGCTTTTTGAAATGCACGGAATGATTGACAGGGGGCAACGATTCATTGCTTGTGCGGACAGAGGTTTTTGCATAAGATAAAAGCAGGTCACAGGTTTCACAAAAAGCCGGGAGAGATGAGGTGAGAAATATTATTATCCAAAAGGTACATGTACCCACAGGGTAAAAGGCAGTGAAAGAAAATGATTAAATACAATATAAGAAAAAGTGAGGAAGGGAAAGAATGATTAAAAAAATAATTATAAGTTTGCTGTGTGTATCAATGATTAATTGTAATGTTGTGCTTGCTGCGGATAAAGATACAATTGGTACAACTGAGAATTTGGGGGTTGAATCAAATGCTGCAATTGACAAAGCAGAAAGTGAAAAAATAGAAAAATATGTCCAAAGTATAGAAGAAAACCTGGAGACAGAAATTGTTGATGAAGACGGTAAAAAAACAGGGTTGGAATTAGAAGTAACGGATGTCGAAGTACAAAAATTAAATTCCAATTACGAGAGAGGGCTTGGAGTAAGCACTTATGCAGCCACTGCAAAGGTTAAAACAAAATCAGACAGTTATAAGAAATATAAAATCAAGGCAAACGGAGTTTTAACTATGAAATGGAGTGACGGGAAAAAAGCAAACAATAAAATTACCGGATTGAAGGGCTACTGGACTGTTGCCTCAGGAACTTTTGTTTCAGGAAGGATTTTCTGGGGAAGTAAATATATTACACCGACACTTGCTCCCCATAGTAAAAGTGTAAAATCTGATTTTAATGTTAAAATTAATTATAAATCAGAAGATTCTGTTGCAGGAAAACTGAGGGCGGATTCAATTGCAGTAATAAAGGCACCTAAAAGCAACATGAAGTGTCAATTCTGTATTAAAGTATCCCCAACTATCCTTGATTGAAAGGTGACGGTGAATTAAATGTTAAAAAAAGTATTGTATAACCCTTTTGCAGGAATGGCGTTTTGCGTTCTCTATTTGATCAGCATAAGATATCTGCAGTCAATATATGAAGTGAAAAATATCATGGTTTATGGCAGGGGATATCAGTTTCCTTTATTATTTGACATCATGCAGACAGCAGTAATGTGGCTGCCTTTTATGATATTGCTCGTAAACTGCACTTTGAGAAAAGAGTGGAAACTGCTTTTTGAAAGCAGCAAAAAAGTAATCCAAAGATATTGGACAGGATTTGCCGTTTATCTGGCCGTGCTGCTATTCGTCCTGAAAAGTATCGGACTGGGGGATATGCATTACGATATTTCATTTATTCATGTAACAGTGGATATGACTCCGTCTTTTGGTACATATGTTGTCATGGAGTGGCTTTATCATATGTTCGAGAGTATAAACTCAATATTGTTTTTGGTCTTTGCGCCGTTTCTGTATTGTGTGGGATTGATGATTTTAAAAGAGCGCAAAAAAGGACCCACAGGAAAGGGCAGTGAAAGGAATATATAAGGAAGGAGGGCATGGAACTGTGAAAGCATATATAAAACCAATTATTCTGTCTGCATTTGTAATCTTGATTTCAATTTGCCTGTACAGCATATTTGTGGATCCGATTGAGAGGGGAGTTCCGGAATATGAATTAATTCTTATAATCGTGAAAACGATATATGCAGTATTTGATCTGGGTGTTATAGTAGCGTTATTTCGCTAAAAGATGTATTTAATTTGTGAAACTTAATGGTACAAGGAGGATAAAATAATGACAAAGAAGAAAAAATGGATAAGTGCTGTAACAATCTTATGTGTATTAAGTCTAATGCTGCCAATGTGTGTGTCGGCTGAAGAGGATTCAGAAGGCAGTATGGGGGATACTGCTCATATTGAAATAGACAGCAGGGATTATGACAATACCGATGAACTGAATAAGGATGTCAATGATGCAATACAAAAATATGAGCAAGTCACAATTATTTGCGACGAAACTTCTGAGGATGATTCCACGGATGAAAATCCAGATTATCCGGTAATGAGGAGTGGAGCCGCGGACGCTGTTTCATACAGGGTGGCAAATGTAAAAAAACTTAAGAATACGTTTGGCGGAAATTATATTAATATTTCCGGAGAGCCAGATGTGGTAATAGGGTTATCGCATGCTAAATCTAAAAGTTATCCTTTAACGGTTGGTGCGACATATAAGGTTTCAAAAAAAATGATTTTAAATGCTACATGGGGAACGACCAAGGGTGTGACACTGACTTATAGCGGTACCTGGAAAGTGCCGGAAAAACACAATGGAAAGAAGGTAAAATACGGATATTTGCATATGAGACCAGAATATAGCGTGAAACAATATTCGGTTCAAAGCAGAAGTTATGGAACTACAAAATGGGTGACAAAGGGAACATCAAAAAGCAAAAAAGCATATGGCGTAAATTTGTATAAAACCTATACTTATAAATAGGAAGAATCCGTCAACATCGGAAATCTGCCCCGCCGTGCATAAGGGGCAGTTCCCGGTGTTGCCGGGAAGTCCAAGACGAGCTATTTATATGGAACTTTGATGTAGCGTATAAGGAGGAAAAAATGAGAGGGCTAATTTTAGATTTGCTGTTTTTTATATGCTCGTTTATTGCAGCAGGTATGGTACATTGGAATATATACCCACAGTATCATGAATCTTGTATTTATTGGCTTTTGTTGGGAAGTGTTGCAGGCATAACCGATGTGATTAGAAGGATGGTCGTCCATCGCAGAAAAAGGAATCATTGCAAAGATATCCAGAAATAAGAAAATATGAATGTAATCCGTTGCTGTTTCTTAACAGTTTTATTATAGGATAAGAGCTAAGAAACAGCGGCGGTGTGTGGTTTGCATTGAAAGGCGGCGGTGAATTAAATGTTAAATCTTGCAGCGACAACCTTGCTTTCGGCATTGTTCAAAAATTATGATTATGGCAAGGCGGCGAGCGGTCTTATTTCATCCATTGACGCGCTCAAAAAGAGCGATCCGTATTCAAAAGGAGTAAGTTATAAAGTATATATAGCGAAAGCAGTTTCACCCCAAAATAACAGGTATTGTAAGGCGAAAACGGTCATGTATTCAAGAGTAAATTATAAGGGGACATCTAAGATGGGATATTTATATGGAACTATGATGTAGCATATAAGGAGGAAAAAATGAAAGCGTTAACTTTAGAGTTGATATTTTATATATCTTTGTCTATTGCTGCAAGTATGGTATATTGGAATATATATCCGCAGTATCATGAATTTTGTATTAGTTGGCTCTTTTTTGGATGTATTGCGAGTTGGGTCGATGTGATTAAAAAAATGATCAGATATCGCAGAGAAAAGGAATCATCGTAAGGATATTCAAAAATAAGAAAATATGGATGCAATCCGCTGCTGTTTCTTGACGGTTCTATTATAGAATATAAGTTAAGAAACAGCGGCGGTGAATGGGTTAGTGATTGCTTGTTGAGAAAAATCAGTAGAAAGAAGGAGAAATAAAAATGAAGTCATTAATTCAAGAGTTGATATTTTTAATATCTTCGTTTATTGCCGCAAATATGCTCTGCTTTAAAATATATCCACAGTATCATGAATGGTGTATCCTTTGGATTTGTCTTGGATATTTTGCATTTATAGCCGATGTAATCAGAAGGGTGGTTATCCATCGCAGAAAAATGGAACCATTGTAAAGATATCCCCGAAAGGAGGTGAATGTAATGGGTACTCATAAAAATGTAAAATCTTTAAAGCGCGACGGGGTTCTCCTGATACTCTTTGACCTGGTCATACTGGCGGTCAGCATAGAGCAGGCCCAGGGGTTTATCTTTACGGCGCCGACGCTGAAATCGATTGTCCTGGAATTTATCGTATATATGATAATCAACATATGGTGGGCAATGGATTCAAAGAACTGGATTACGGACGGGCGACGAAGAAGATTTATCTGGTCATATATACTTTTTGAAGTGGCGATACTGCTTGGAATCGGTCTTTTGACGATAATCAGCCAGTTTGCGGCAGCCTCTGTACTCGTATATATGTTGGTGCTCTATTGTATATTTGGAGTATGGCTGATTATGCGTTACATTTAAAGGATGAAAAGGATGCTCATCTGAAATCTTGATTTTACCGCAGTAAACTGCTTTAAACTGAGATTTCGGATGGCAGACGTACAGTTTGGAAAAATCTATGAAAGAAGAGGAGAAGACATATGAGAAAATTGAGAAAATCAGTGGCAGCTTTTGTATTGTGCGGCGTTTTGGCAGGAACTCAGTGGATGAATGTGAGCGCGGCGGAAATTGGAGAAAATATACCGGATGAAATAACGGAAGAGACAGAAGTGACAAGTATCGGTGAAGTAGATTACGATATGGAACAGGGCGGAAAGCAGGTCTTTACGATAGAAGAGGAAGACGGCGAAGAATCGGAGCTGGTCATTGAGGAAATGCCGGGAGGGGCGAGAGTTGCGAGTGGAACATATAAAATAACGCGGACAAAACCTAAGACATGGACAGCGGGGTTTTATATAAAAGTGAGTTCAAACAGAATCACGAAAGTATATAATAGATTTTATAAAGCGATAAGAGGAAATATCACCAATGTAAAATTGTCCAAAGAAAGTGACTCAGAGGGGCGGCTGGTTTTTCGGTATGATTTTAGTGGAACCAAAAAAATGTACGGTGTCAAGGTGAAAATCTTAAATAAAAAACTCATATCCTCAACATTTTAAGCCATGCATTATGCATGGCTGTTTTAAAAAACTCTCTCTATGCTGCCATATGAATCGGGAATATAAAGAGAGATAATGAATAATACATCACGAAAATGATGCAGTACACAAACCGCAGACAAGATAATCACAAATTTATAATCCTTCCTCTTCCGGAATGTCCAGACCAGAATATAGCATGACACAATAAACCCAATAATAGCCTGATGGCTGGTAAGGACTAATATCAGTATTAATATCCAATGTTCCCGGTTGGATAAAAGGTCTTTGAAAGAGAAAGGCTCTTTTGCCTTCCGGGGCGTTCTTTTCTGTCCGGCCCCGCTGTCCGCAGACATTGTTCCCAGCAGCTCATCTACGGATACACCGTAAATCTCGCTGAGAAGGGTCAGATTGTCGATATCCGGGTAGGCGTTCCCGTTTTCCCAGCGGGAGACAGCCTGCCGGGAGACGCCGAGCTTTACAGAGACATCATTTTGCGTAAGGCCTTTATCTGTACGCGCTTTTTTAAGGTTGGAGTGCAGAACGGTGGATTCTGTCATGGGTAAGTTGCTCCTTTTCCAGTATTTTCAAGATTATTATAGCTGAAAATCCTTTCGGATGCAAGTTTGGCATTGCCCTTATCCACACTTGTCCAGAAGATAAAAATGGATTTTAACAGCCGGGCATAATTTGCGGAAAATCCGGTTCCCAAAAGGCATTGTATTCGGAAAGCTAATGCACGATTTTTCATGCACTGACCCCGATGATATGAATTTTAAAGCGCTTGCTGAGAGGGCAAGGTATTACAAGCGGGACGAGAAAGGAGTTGCGATTATGTGCAAAATTATGGAAGATATGAGTAAAGAGGCGGCAAAAAAGGTAGCCTTGGGTAATGCGAGAGAAACAGCGGCAAGAATGATAAAGAAGGGGAAAATATCACTTGAAGAAATTGCGGACTATGTTCCCGCATTATCATTCGACGAATTAAAGCAACTTAAAATTGAAATTATGCAGATGGCATAGGCAAACTTCCCTGAAACTGTTCTGTTAACAGGGATTGAAAGAGTGGATCTTCAATGGTAAAATCAGGACTTAGAACGAACCTGTTCATGATTACTCCTCGCTTTCTAAATAACACAGACGGATTTAGAATTTCAATCCATATTAGAAGTGGATAACATAAAAGAGAGCCACAGAGTGACTCCCCCAGTGCAGTCCTAAAACATACACCTCTTTCATTAGTTATAATATACGGCATAAGGTAAAAAAATGCAATACAAATCAATATTTTTGTCTTCCCTCGATTTCTGCGATTCTTTTATCTATCAATTTTCGCAACTCTTTCAGCTCCGAAAGGTCTGTCTCCTTGCTGATGACTGAGGCAATGAGGGAGGAGCGGGAATCGTCTCCGGCTATATTTTGGCAGGTTTCGGCGAAGTACTCATTTTTTGATATCAGAGGGCGGTAACATCTGCTCAGGACAGTTCCGCTGTATACGATACCCGCCACTTCGACAGCCTCTTTCTTGACCAGCACCCGAAGAGAGGCCTGTACAGTATTGATATTCAATCCGTCATTCTGTTTGAGGATATCGGATGCCACGAGCGGCTTGTCGCTGTTCCAGAGTATCTTCATGATTTCTAACTGCTGATTGCTGAGTTTCTTTTTCACAGAATCACCTCGCTTTCAAAGTAGTTAATTGTTTAAAGCATGTTTATATTATACTGGATATTTAAAATTAAGACAATAATTTATATATATAATCAGACCATCTTTAGATTTTCTTTCGTTTTTCCCGGCATCCCCCTTAAGATTTCCCGGATATACTTTTTTCAAAAAAAGAAAGGGGCGGTCAAGATGAAAGGCATTTTAAAACTGGTCACCAGCTACATCCGGTTCCACGCGAAAAAGACGGTGCGTACCGCCGCGGGCATCGCCGCCCGCCTACTTCACCACCACTACCTGCTGTGTATATTCATGGATAAATGGCTCTTTAAATTTCTCCGTCACAATCCTCTCATAAAGGTTCGCCGCGAACACATCCCCCGCCATCATGCGCTGTGCGGTCTCGGACAGGGTATCAGCGTGGGAGAGCTTTGTAATAAGCGGCGTGTCGCTGTATTTTTTGATGCGCGTAAGGAGCTTTTGGCCGTCCTTTCGGAAACCGAGCACCCGCGCATACTGGCAGTATCCGGCTTTCCGGTAGTTTTCCATGTGCTCTTTTCTGATATCCAGAAGGATATGGAACAGGCACCGGCTGATGCGGGAGTAGGTAATATCTTTTGTCTTTAAGAACTGGCAGAACTGCTCGATGGAGATGAGATGCCCTGCGTGGCGTAAGATGCGGCTCGCCAGCTCTTCATTTACATCCAGGTACTCCGTCAGGGATTCGGCTGTCTCCGTCAGCAGCTTGTAGCCCAGAAGGACGGAAAAATCGTTGGCATAGACGGGATAGCGGATGTGGTGGGTCTCCTCCAGAAAGCGGATGCAGCTTTTCGGGACTTCCCGTTCCAGACGCATCAGCGCCTCCGAAAGGCTCGGCTCGTCAAAAAGCCCCGCCTCTTCCCGCTCGCTGCCCTCAAGGCGGAGGGAGTGGGCGAGGAGCTTTCGGATGGCGGAGGCGGAACTGTAGCCGGAGCTTAATGCCTCGTCGTGGTAGCCGGAGACGATGCGCTTGATGGTATAAGCTTTCATGCTGCTTTTCCGCCGTTTCAGCGCCTTGATGTACTCGACGCCGAGGATATTGTTGGGCTGTTCTAATACTTTGCTTAATGCCTCGTCGCGGAAATATTCCCTGAGCGCCCACTGGCGGGCGAGGGGGAAGGAGGCTCCCTGGGAGAGGTAGCGTTTTAACAGCTCCTTATATTCTTCAGGCTCCTCCGTGATGACACAGGCGATTTTTTCCAGGGCGCCATAGTCTCCGCACTCGCTCCCAAAGCAGATGGAGTCGATGCAGCCGAGACGCTCAAAGAGGGATACCGCTCCCTCAGCGAAATACTCCGCGCTGCCGGTGGAAAAGCAGACGGGCAGCTCTAACACAAGGGGAACCCCTGCCTCTAAGGCTACCTCCGCCCGGATGTGCTTTGGCATGATGGCGGGAGCGCCCCGCTGGACGAAGTCTCCGCTCATGACTACCACCACCGCATCCGCCCCGGTGATTTCTTTTGCTCTTTTTATATGGTACAAATGCCCGTTGTGAAAGGGGTTGTATTCTGCAATCAGTCCGACAATTTTCATGGGAATCTCCTTAATAACTTGTATATTCGTCTGAAATTGATTATACTATATCTTGACAGGGTTCGCAAACCATTCTCCGCGCGGCAGTTGTCTGCGCGGGGTTTTTATATTGCTGCGGGCAGCATTATAAGATGCGGCGGTAAATTTTAGATATGCACTTGGAAAGATAAAATTACGGCGGACCCGGTTGTAATCGGAAAAGAAAGAATGCAGGGAAGGAGGGGTAAGATTGAGTTTGAATCATGAGTTTCAGGATGTCAATGCCGAAGAATGGGGTGACGCAGTCGCCCGGAGCGAGTTTGACCATGATTATGAAGAGCGCGAGGAGCTGACCATCGAGCGCATCCAGGAAATGCTTGACAAGCGGCAGTTTAAGGAGCTGAAAGACGAGCTGGAGAACAACATGTACCCCGTGGACCTTGCGGATATTCTGGAAGAAGTGGATGAAAAGCAGTTAGTGCTTGTTTTCCGGCTGCTGGTGAAGGAAGAGGCGGCGGAGACATTTTCCTATATGAACAGCGACTTAAGGGAAGTGCTTATCGGCGCGCTGACGGACTCGGAGCTTGAGGAGGTCATGGAGGAGATGTACCTTGACGATACGGTTGACGTGCTGGAGGAGATGCCTGCAAATGTGGTAGACCGTCTCCTCATGGTGACCAACGAGGAAAAGCGGGTGCGGATCAACCAGCTTTTGCAGTACCCGGAGGACAGCGCCGGCAGCGTCATGAACGTGGACTACATCGCCCTCAACAAGGAGATGACGGTGGAGGAAGCAATCTTAAAAATCCGCCAGGTGGGCTTAAACCGGGAGACGATTTACACTTGCTATGTGACGGAGAAAAAACAGCTCATCGGTGCGGTGGATATCAAAGACCTTTTGACGACAGGGGAATCCCGGCTGATTGAGGAGATTATGGATACGAACATGCTTTACGCCCAGACGACGGACGACCAGGAGGAAGTGGCGAGGACGATCATGAAATACGGTCTTATCGCTCTGCCTATCGTGGACCATGAGCACTGCATGGTGGGAATCGTCACCGTTGACGACGCGATGATCGTCCTGCAGGAGGAGGAGACCGAGGATATCAGCATCATGGCCGGTGTCAACCCCAATGACGAGTCGTACTTCGGGACGACGGTGTTCGAGCATGTGAAAGGGCGCATCCCCTGGCTTTTGTTCCTGATGCTCTCCGCTACCATTACCCAGATGATCATGAACAGCTACGAGGCGGCAATCGCGGTGATGCCGCAGCTTACGGGCTTTGTCCCCATGCTCACCGGGACCGGCGGAAACTGCGGCTCCCAGAGCTCGTCCCTTGTCATCCGCGGGCTTGCGGTGGGGGAGATTGAGTTCCGGGACCTCTTTAAGGTCATCTGGAAGGAAATCCGGGTGGCGGTGTGCGTAAGCCTTATCCTGGCGGTTATCAACGGCCTTCGGATCATGCTGATGGGGCAGGGCGACGTGCTGATGGCGCTCACCATCGGCGTTACGATGGCGTGTACGGTCATCATCGCGAAAGTGGTGGGGTGCAGCCTGCCGCTGCTGGCGAAAAAGATAGGGCTTGACCCTGCCATCATGGCGACGCCGCTGATTTCTACACTGGTGGATATCAGTACCATCAGCGTGTACTTCGCGATTGTCAGCGGGGTGTTCCATCTGCGGGTGTAGGGGCATTCGGAGGGGAAAGCAGACTTTTGCGGGAAGAGGCCTGTGACAGGGTAACAGGGCGGAAGAAAGAGGGGGTGATTGGATGAAAGATTTGAGACGGGCGGCATACCAGAAACTTCTTGCATGGAAACAGCGTCCGGAACACAAGACGCTGGAGGTGTCCGGCGCGAGACAGGTGGGGAAGACGTATCTTGTAAATAAATTTGCAGACGAGCGGTATACACGAAAAATTTATGTAAATCTGCTGGAACTTTCCGGAGAGATTTTTCAGGAGATTTACCAGGATATCCGAAAAGAAATGAAAGAAGGGAAGAGGTTCCGGAATCCTGTAAGGGAACTGCTTATAAGGTATGAGCCGGAATTTGTAGATTCCAAAGATACCGTGGTGATTATTGACGAGATACAGGAATCTGCAGAGATTTACAATCGGATCCGAGAGTTTACCCGGGGGCTTGACAGTGATTTTATTGTGACGGGAAGTTACCTGGGGAGGATATTGAATAAAGAGTTTCGTTACTCGGCGGGCGACATGACGCCGCTTGAGATACAGACGCTTGATTTTGAAGAATTCCTGGATGCATCTGGTAAATTGGACCAGTTTTCCAAGCTGGATATTTTTGGAGCAGGGGAGGAAAGGGTATATCAGGAGATTTCTTCCGAGTACGAAGTATATAGACAGATCGGCGGATATCCGTCGGTGGTCCTTAAATACCTGTCGGGGGCATCCGTGAAGACCTGCCATGAAGAACTGCAGGAGATCATCCGTCTGTTTACCAACGAAAGCCGCCGTTATTTTGACGATATCTTAGACTATGAGGCTTACGGCAATCTGTTCTGCAGTATCGCGCGGACTCTCGTAAAAGAGAAAAAGGGCTTTGATACGGACAGTTTCAGCGAAGAGCTGCAGCGGATCGTGGCAAAAGATTATTCCAGCAATCTCGGCAAGGCCGCCGTAAACCGTGCAATGGACTGGCTGTACAGCTCCGGAATCATTGGTTTTGCCGGAAAGATAACAAACTGTAATATTTTAGACTTCCGGGCGAAAGCCAGATGCTATTTTATGGATGTCGGGCTTGCGTCATTCTTTCTGAGACAGATTGGATGTGCGGAGTCGGATATAGAGGGAATCGCGGCTGAGAATTTTGTCTATCTGGATTTGAAGAGAAGGAGCGGGCCTTTGGGCGAGCTTGCTTTTGAGATGCCGGCATTTGCCACCTGGGGAAAGGGAGAGATTGACTTTTATACCAAGTCCCTGAATTCGGGAAAAACCTATGCAATCGAGGTGAAAGCAGGGAAAAACAGTGCGCGGACGGCAATGGAAATACTGGAGAAGGGGAAAGCGGAGTATCTTCTGATGGCAAAGGGGAATACACATGGCGGGATTTCGGGGCAGATTTATACGATTCCCGTCTATGGGATTTCAAAGTTTTGGTTTAAGTAATTATGTACTGAAAAATAGACATAAAGAGACCTTGTCCGCAAGGTCTCTTTGTATTATAATAGATGTAACTGAGAATAAATGGAAAGGAGTCTATATATCATGGGATTTATAGATGAGATCAAAGCAAAAGCAAAGACATGCAAACAGACAATCGTTCTTCCGGAGACTGAGGACATCCGAACTTATGAGGCGGCAGAGGCTGTGTTAAAAGAGGGCACTGCCAACCTGGTCTTAGTGGGCAGCGAGGAAGAGATTGCAAAGAACAAGGGCAGTTTCGACATCAGCGGCGCAACTATCGTTGACCCGGCAAAGAACCCGAAGACGGAAGAGTACATCGCAAAGCTTGTGGAGCTGCGCCAGAAGAAGGGCATGACCGAGGAGCAGGCAAGGGAACTTCTCCTTAACAATTACCTGTACTACGGCGTTATGATGGTGAAGATGAAAGACGCTGACGGCATGGTAAGCGGTGCGTGCCACTCTACGGCAGACACCTTAAGACCGTGCCTGCAGATCCTTAAGACAAAGCCTGGCACAAAGCTTGTATCCGCGTTTTTCGTTATGGTAGTGCCGGACTGCGACATGGGCGCGGACGGAACCTTTATCTTCGCGGACTCCGGCCTCGAGCAGAATCCGGATCCGGAAAAGCTGGCGGCAATCGCTCTTTCCTCCGCAGATTCCTTCAGGGCGCTCACCGGAAAAGAGCCGGTAGTGGCGATGCTTTCACACTCCACAAAGGGCAGCGCAAAACATGCGGATGTGGACAAGGTTGTTGAGGCTACCCGCATCGCGAAGGAGAATGCGCCGGAAGGCCTGATGCTCGACGGAGAGTTCCAGCTTGACGCGGCAATCGTGCCGGAGATTGGTCAGTCCAAGGCGCCGGGCAGCCCAGTTGCAGGCAAGGCAAACGTGCTTGTATTCCCGGATCTTGACGCAGGAAACATCGGCTACAAGCTGGTGCAGAGACTTGCGAAGGCAGAGGCTTACGGTCCGCTCACCCAGGGCATCGCAGCTCCGGTCAACGACCTGTCCCGTGGATGCAGCGCGGCAGACATCGAAGGCGTAGTAGCAATCACAGCCGTACAGTGTATGGCATCTGGCAACTAAACAATGAAAAAAGAGAGGTAAAAGAACATGAATGTATTAGTTATCAACTGCGGAAGTTCATCCCTGAAATTCCAGCTTATCAACTCAGAGTCCGAGAAGGTCCTGGCAAAGGGTCTCTGCGAGAGAATCGGAATCGACGGACGTCTTACTTATCAGCCGGAAGGTGGGGACAAGGCTGTATCGGACAAGGCGATGCCGACACATACCGAGGCGATCCAGTTTGTCATCGACGCGCTGACAGACGCTGAGACTGGCGTAGTTAAGAGCCTTGACGAGATTGGCGCGGTAGGACACCGCGTGGTACATGGCGGGGAGAAATTTGCAAGCTCCGTAGTGATTACAGACGAAGTAAAGAAAGCTATCGAGGAGTGCAACGACCTTGCGCCTCTCCACAATCCGGCGAACTTAATCGGTATCAACGCGTGTGAGAAACTGATGCCGGGAACGCCGATGGTAGCTGTATTTGACACGGCTTTCCATCAGACTATGCCGGAGAAAGCATATATGTACGGACTTCCCTATGAGTATTATGACAAATATAAAGTAAGGCGTTACGGTTTCCACGGCACAAGCCACAGCTTTGTGTCAAAGCGGGCTGCAGAGCTTGCAGGAAAGCCTTATGATTCGATGAAGACCATCGTGTGCCACCTTGGAAACGGCGCAAGCATCTGTGCGGTTGAGAATGGAAAATCCGTGGATACTTCCATGGGCCTTACGCCTCTGGAGGGCCTTGTGATGGGAACCCGCTCCGGCGATATCGACCCGGCAATCTTAGAGTTCATCGCAAAGAAGGAGAATCTTGACATCGCGGGGCTTATGAACATGCTGAATAAAAAGTCCGGCGTACAGGGTCTTTCCGACGGACTTTCCAGCGACTTCCGTGACCTTGAGGAGGGCGCGAACAATGGAAATAAGTGCGCGGCAATCGCCCTTTCCGTATTCTGCTACCGTGTGGCAAAATATGTGGGCAGCTATGTTGCGGCCATGAACGGCGTGGACATGATCGCATTTACGGCAGGAATCGGGGAGAACTCCGGCACAGTGCGCGCAAATGTGATGGAATACTTGAAGTACCTTGGCATTGAGCTTGACGCTGAGGCTAACGGAAAGCGCGGCGAGGAAATCTTGATCTCCACACCTGATTCCAAAGTTAAGGTTATGGTAATCCCGACGAATGAAGAGCTTGCGATTGCGAGGGAGACAGTTGCGCTTGTATAAAGGTGAACTATAAAACGGCATTAAAAATCCCGGAGAATGATATGTGTTCATATTATTCTCCGGGATTTTTGTACCTATAGGCATCTCCGATAAATCCACAATGTATATGAATTATATCAATTGGACAATCAAACAGGGGAAAGGTATAATCAAAGTAAGTAATTAGTAGCATGGTATAACATTCATTGAGGAGGTAAAATATGAGAATGTTAAAAAGACGTGCACTTTCGGTAATATTGTCGTTCGCATTGGTATTTGGATGCTTTGCAGGAACAGGAATTACTGCAAAAGCAGCAGGCACGTTTGAGATTGGCGTATCAGCGGAAGAGCTGGAAAGCAAGGGAGGAGAGGTGGCAGTGACTGTCGCCGGAGAGGAACTTGGGGACACTGTGTGGTGGGTGCTCGAGAAGCAGTCCAACGCACAGGAAGGAGAAGAAGCTTATGAAATCGTAGGCGGAGAGGTGAACACTGCAGAAGTGGATGCCGGCCATAAGGAATCAGAGTTTTCTGTAAACATTCCGGAAAATACGGAGGAGACAGAAAGCACATATCGGATCAGGGTTGCAAAAGCAGACCCCTATGATCCGGAAACTGATACATATACATGGGACGGCAAGGATGCAGAAGTCACCGTTGCGGCGGACACGGCTGGGTCTGCAGAAGAGAAAGGAGAGATAGACACGACCACAGCCGAGGAGGAGCAGACAGCAGCAGACAGCCAGGCATCGGCAGAGATGAAGGAGGCCGCTGCAGGGGAAGCAGCGCCGGAAGAAGTGCAGACGATACAGCCTCAGGCGAAGATACCGACCTATCACACAATTCCACCTTATCAGTACAAAAATGTGTATAAGGCACCGTCTGTGAAGATAAAAGGGCTACCGATTGAGAAAAATGTAGACGGTGTGCCGAAGGGTAAGACAGAACCGTATACAGATACGATCAAGTTCAAGATATACGACACTACGAAGCAGGAAATAGAGACGATCGTGGAAGCGAAAAACGGCATGTTGCCGGATCTTACTTTGGCAGATAATCATACTTATACGATCTACTCTATGGATCCAACGTACAAAGTGGTGAGAGATGATGGCAATACAGAGGGGAAATTGGCAAAGAATGCCTATATCTGGGTAAGAAACGGAAAGATATATGACATTAAGGAAAATGCTGATTACCCATATAATTACCCGGTATTCGAAAAGATACAGATAGCCGCGAGAGACAGCGCCGACCTGCAGGAGGATGAGAGAGTCCTTCTCAATATGGAGACGCTCTATAAGAACGCGGAAGGCGGGCAGTTATTCAACGTTAAGATAAAGCTGGTCAGTGACGTGGAGACGATTCCATTGACCACGGGTAATAATGCGCGGATAAGGACAGAGGTCTTAGAAGATGTGAACTACATCATCGTAGTAGAGGATGACAGGTATGATATCGAAGCTTTTCCGCTTACATCAAAGGATAAATCAGAGTACCGTACGGATAAGGGACGCCGCGGCGCAAGATATTTTTATGACCATGCGGACTGCCATCAGGTGGAGAAGATCTATCTGGTAGACAAAAAAGATGCCCATAAGAATGATAAGACGGTCATCAGTATGTCAGAGAATACGACGGTCAGCGGATTCAACTTTAAGGACTTTCTTGTGACGGAGCAGAAGCTGAGTAAAAGTCTGGTAAAAGGCTTGGAAGGTAAGGACTATGATGTGATGAAGATTTCTACCGTCAATCCTCACAGATGGGAAGTCTCGAAGCTTGCAGCGGGGAACTTTCATATCACAGAAAAGATTGACGCCACGAAGAAGGTGGACGGTGTCTATTACATCGGTGAGGACGGAGAGCTGAATCCGATTGAGTTCCAACAGGAAATCGGCTCCGTAAGTTTTACGATGAACAGCATGGGGGTACATCCGGTAGTGTTTGAATACAATCCTGTCCGGCGTCAGCTCCCGGTTGATGATAAACAGAGCATCAAGGTGAGCGGGATAAAGATCAGCGGAATGTCCAAAACCATCGCAGCCGGGAAGAAGCTTACTCTTAAAGCGAATGTAACTCCGGCCAATGCAGAGAACAAAGCAGTCACATGGACAAGCTCCAACAGCAAGTATGCGGCCGTGGACGCCAAGGGGAAAGTGACGGCAAAGAAAGCGGGTGCAGGAAAGACGGTTAAAATCACTGCAACAGCAAAAGACGGAAGCGGAAAACAGGCAGTCTATCAGATCAAGATCATGAAACATGCGGTGAAAAGCATCCAGTTGAAGGCGAAAAAGTCTGTGAAGGCAGGAAAGAAGCTGTCCATCAAGGCGACCGTTAAGACAACAGGAAAGAAAGCAAATAAGAAGCTTATGTGGACAAGCTCCAATACAAAATATGCAACCGTCAACGCCAAAGGAACGATATCTGCCAAGAAAGCCGGAAAAGGACGTAAGGTCAAGATCACCGCACAGGCAACGGACGGAAGCGGAAAGAAAAAGACAGTAACGATTAAGATCAAATAGGTAGAAAGAAAGGCTAAAGGAAAAATATATGAAAAAAATAACGCAGAAGATATTAACGGGCATACTGTCGTTGGTGATAGTGCTCGGATGCTTTGGCGGGTTGGAAACGTTGGAGGTTAAGGCGGTTTATTCTCCATTGAAAGTTACGGTTGTGGATGAAAACGAGCAGCCGGTAAAGGGATTAAAGATGCAATTTTCTGGAAGTACTCCTTTGATACCAGGAGTTACTGAAGGGGTGCCAGAAACTGATGAAAATGGAGTTTTTACATGTGAAGTTGCGGATGTTTCGGGCTTAAGGAAAAAGACTACATATTTACTTCAACCCGCGTCTGACAGTGGGTATGCATGTAGTAGTAATGCTACAAAGGTAGAAATTGGTGATAATACGCCTTTAAAAGTTAATATGGTAAATGGTGAAGAATATAAAAGGAATAGCAAAGTTAAACTGATTGTAAAAGCTGTAGAAATCGAGAAGAAACCAACAATAACAAGCGTAACCACCCAAGAATTTATCGATGAAAACGGTGGACAGGTTGAGGTAACAGTTGCGGGGGAGAATCTTCCAGATTCGTTATATTGTCAGCGTATTTGGTTTAAAGAATTGAATCATAATGCGGGAGTTTATACGAGACTGGAAGCTGAATCAATTAGTTTAACAGGAAGTGACACCTCAAAAACTTTTTCAGTGAACATACCGGCTTCGTTAGGATACCCTGATGCGGTTGCATGGAAGGTTGGAGTAGGTCTTACAGAAGCAGCCATTTCTGCCGCGTCTGATAAAACAACGACAGGATTTATTAAAATCAGCGGTGCCACAAAGGAGGAATTGCAAGGATTAGTCGATGGAGCAAAAAATAAAAATTCGGAAGATTATGGACCGGATAGCTGGAAAGAATACAGTGACGCAATTGGTGCTGGTGAAGCACTCTTGACGAAGGATTCGGCGCTGTTATCCGAATATGCAGCAGCTATTGACAGGATTGAGAAGGCGCTTACAGATTTGCAAAACAACTTGATACCTTCGAGTGAAAAGGTGCATACTTTTAAAATCAAGGTATTAGATGAAAAAGGCGGAGCGGTAAGTGCTGGGAATAATGTGAAGTTTCAGCTTGTCAAGACGGATGATAGAAATGATGTACATGCTCTTTCTCTGGAGGATGACGGAGTCCTTATAAATGATGATACAATCAAAAAGAGCGGGTTTTATTGGCTTGAATTAACGGAAGACAGCGGGTTGGAATGTGTTCAGACAATAACCGTCCAGATTGCTGAAGGCGATGTATCAAAAAAGATGTATATTGCCGATGTGCGGGACGGGAGTGGCAGTATGCTCAACGATCATAAGAATGATAAAGAGTATGAGCCAACTGTCAATATTAGAAAAGCCAGTGAGAATCCCCGGATTATCGGTGTGAGTACAGAGATAACAGATGTTACGAACAAAGGACAGGTAACTGTCAAAGTTAATGGCAGATATCTTCCGAGTGAGCTGTATTATTATCTTTCTTATACAGAATCGGCAGAGTCCGACAGAAGCCGTCCTTACAATAACAGCAATAGAGTATCTGTTCCCGCAGCCGGTGCCGGTGATAAAGAGAAGACGATCACGGTAACGTTGCCTGAAAAGCCACAAAATGCATATGCATGGAAGATTAATGTGGCGGTTTCCGACATGGATACGGCATACCCGACCGGAACGATTCGTATCGTAGAAGAGGCAGCGAGAGGAGAGCTCCAAGCTGCAATTGATGCTTTTGGAGCGAAGAAATCATCGGATTATACACCGGAGTCCTGGGAAGTATATAATTCGGCAATTGAAGAGGGAAAGAAGGTTCTTGCCACGGACAGTGCCACTAATTTCCAGTATGGTGTAGCGCTTGCAGACATCAGAGAAGCAGAAGAAGAACTCTTCCTCAAAACAGCGGCAAACAATCATACTTTAAAAATTAAAGCTGTAGATGAAGAAGGCGAACCGGCAGCTAAGATATTGTTTGAAATAAAAACGAATTTCAGTTCTCTTTATTTTTCGGAAACAAAAGAAAATGGGACAGCTTCATATTCAATGAATGGCATGTCTGAGAGGACTGGTCAGGGTAACAAGATATCATTGATGGAAAATGGAAAATATGAGTGTGATATTCCGATGTCGGTAGATTTTGTTGTTAATTCTGACAGTAATTATTATATCAGGAAATTCATAGTTGACGGAAAAAAAGTTGAAGCAGGGCAGGAAGCAGTTATTACTGTGAAGAAAATCCTGACAAAAGAAACAATGGCAAAGCTTAATGCTGCGATTAAGGATGCTGCAAAGCTTAAGGAAGCAGATTATACACCGGCCAGTTGGAAAGTATATAAGGAGGCGCTTGAGGCGGCGAAAGCTGTTACTAAAAAAGAAAAAGCTTCAGAAACAGACTATAAGAAAGCGCTTAAAGCGCTTAATGATGCAAAAGCGGCACTTGTAGTTAAATCCAGCGGAACGAAGGTATACAAGGTTACAAAGATTAAAATCACCGGTATCTCCAAGAAAGTTGCGGTTGGTAAAAAGATTCGGCTTACTGCGTCGGTATTACCGTCAAATGCATCCAATAAAGCTGTTAAATGGACGACCTCCAATAAAAAATATGCAACTGTAGATTCCAAAGGAAAGGTGTCCGTTAAGAAAGCGGGCGCGGGCAGAACAGTTACGATCACAGCCACAGCAGCAGACGGCAGCGGTGTTAAAGCTACATATAAGATCCGGATTCAGAAGCACGCTGTAAAAAGTATAAAATTAAAGGCAAAGAAAACTGTGAAAGCCGGAAAGTCATTGAAAGTAAAAGCGACTGTTAAGACAACGGGCAAGAAGGCGAATAAGGCGCTCAAGTGGACAAGCTCTAATACGAAGTACGCGACTGTATCTTCAAAAGGAGTAGTAAAAGCAAAAAAGGCAGGAAAAGGCCGTAAGGTTAAGATAACAGCCAGCGCAACGGACGGAAGCGGAAAGAAAAAGACAGTTACAATTAAAATTAAGTAAATCTGAATTCATCCCTCCACTTTATGTGGGGGGATTGTTTTGGGTTGAAAGCTGTGCTTTATAGAAAACTCAAATAAATGAACTTATATATGTATTATAACAATTGGACAAGTAGTCGGAAAAGAGATATAATAATAAAAAGTTACCAGATAAGTCAGACAGCATTAGATTAGGAGGGAAAGGGTATGAGGGTGCGAAAGTAGTAAACGCAGTAACTATCGAGGCTAAGCAGTGAATAACAGAAAGGATGAAAGACATGATGAAGAAAAATATTAAAAAGATCTTAGCAAGCGCAGCAGCACTGGCATTACTTTTAGGAAACTTTGCAGGAACCGGGATGACAGTAGTTAAAGCAGATTCGAGAGAGATGCCGGTTTATGTTACGGATGAAGAGACAGGAGAACCTGTTGCAGATATTTATTTGATGCTTGAGAGTAAGAGTGAAAGTGCAGAAGACATAATTTTTGATGAGCCAACGGATGAAGATGGATATGTTCTCTATGAGCCACTTACTTTGAAAAGCGGAGTCACATATTTACTTAAACCTACAGAAGATAGTGAATGTACAAGTGAGGAAACCATTGAAGTTGTAGGCGGAAGAAATTATTATGGTAATTTTATTAAGACGGTAAATGGTCAAAACTATACAGGGGAGGATATCGACCTTTTTGTACAGGATAACAGAGGTGAAAAGCCGGTAGTTTCTGAGATATCTTCTATATCTTCTTCAATTGATAAAGTAAACGAGGATGGCGGAGTTGCAGCGATTACGGTAAACGGTAAAAACCTTCCGGAAGAAGTATACTGTCAGTTATGGTATGAATCAGCAATCGGAGCGCAAGTACAGGTAAGTGATGAGAAGGTTTCAATGTCGGGAGATGGTACACAGAAGAAGTTTGATATAGATATTCCTTCTTATATACAATATCCAAAGGCTGTTAAATGGATAGTCAGGGTATCTCTGGACGGCGGCGCGCAGGGCTGGGATTCTGCAGTGATTGATGTCGTAAAAGAAGCCAAATGATTTCCGGATGACAAGAATCTAACTTCGTACTTTTAAAAGTACAAAGGCTCACAAAAGCTAATATATGGCTTTGTGAGCCTTTTGACTATCAGTTTCCAGCAGACAGTTCAAGTCTTCTGTCAATTCTAATGGGACATTCATTTTTGTCTATGTATGGAGTTAAATATTTGCTTGTCGCTGGGCACATGTTCTGGATTAGAAATGCTGTATTTCTACCAAGAACAATACCGAAACGAATTGTATTACAGTAACCATACTTTTTGATTTTATTTTTCTCTATTCGTTTAAACTTTTCATATCTTGATGAAATTAGGATAATCCAATATATATCAGATATTTTAGAGTTTTTAAACGCAAAGAAACAGGGGCGGTTATGCGGCACCCCATTAATGATGTCTTTGTTATTCATGAGTTTGCCATCTGGAAAAATCTTAATAATACTGATCCAAAAGAAAATAATTCCGAACATTTATAAGCAGCATATCGAGGAGGGAACATTATTTTGCGGAGAAATTTTTCTCCTTGTATTACTATATGTATAAGGCTATTTTATGTCAATAAATAAAAAAGAATAATACAATTATTGGGCCGAATATAAAATATGGGCTTGCCAGTGTGGCAGGCTCTTTTTTGTGTTTTTTTGTTGAGAATATCAGAAGAAAAACAACTCCATTTATAGATATTATAAATAAATAAGATACGTACATGCATTATATCGATTGGACAATCAGACAGGGCAGACCGTCCGAAAACCCGGTCTGACCTGATATAACTATCATGGTAGAGACATCTGTCATAAAGACAGATAACTTATATAGAAGAATGCGTACCTTGACAACTGAATAAAGTGTATAAAATCCTGGCTGCATACCAACAGACGTAGTATAATATAAGTGTTGGGAATACTACATTTTGAGGTGATATTGATGGATTATGTACGGGGATTTGACAGAGACCAAATGATGATGACTACATGGGATTCTATGGTTGATCCGGATAGTACGGCGAGGCTTATAGATGCATTTGTGAATAGTCTTAATCTTTCGGATTTTGGTGTGAAGGAGATGTCCCGGGAAGGCAGGCCGCCGTATGATCCGAGGAGCCTTTTCAAGCTTTACATTTATGGAAGTGATAATGGAATCAAATCCTCCAGAAAACTGGCGAAGAGCTGTAAAGTAAATGTAGAGGTCAGATGGATGCTTGGCGGGGTTGAACCTGATTTCCGAACCATATCAGACTTCCGGAAGGATAACATAGACAGTCTCAAAAAGATTTTTCACGAGTTTAACAAGCGGCTTTCCGGTGCAATAGAGTGGGGATTTACTTCCATCGACGGGAGTAAATTTAATGCCTGCAATTCCAAGGATAATAACTTTACAAAAAACAAGCTGGATGACAGGATCAAATGGCTCAATGGGCACATTGAAGAGTACCTCCGTATCCTTGATGATGCGGATAAGCAGGAAGGGTTTGAAGAAGAGCCTGATAAACTTACAAAAGAGATGGTAGAAGAAAAGCTGAAAGAAGCCCGAGAGCGCCTTGCAAAATATGAGGGTTATCAAAAGCTTATGGAAGAAAGCGGCCAGTCGCAGATGTCACTTACGGATGCAGATGCAAAACTGATGAAGAGTAAGAATGGCTTTGCAGTAGCTTATAACCCACAGACAGCAGTAGATTCTGAAACACATTTAATCCGTGATTACCAAATGACAAATCAGGTGACAGACCACGGACTTTTGGATTCTACGCTTAAAGAAGTAAGGGAAGAATCGGAAGGTGTTATCGAGGTTGTTGCCGACAGGGGATACGAAAGTGAAGAGGACATGATAAAGTGCCTGGAAGATGGGATCATCCCGCATGTCATAACGGAAGATGGGAAAGACGGGTATCAACTTGAGATACCATATGAAGAAGCAGATGATGCAGATACAGAAAGCACAGACCCGGAAAGGATAAAAAAGGCACTGCATGCCGGCGTAATCCCTAAAGCTTACAAGGATGTCATAACAGATATAGAAGTCATTGAAGTAAGAAGGAAAGTCAGTGACGAGCCAGAGACAGAGGGAGTTTCAGAGTCAATTTACGGGACACCCGAAGAAATGATGAAGAGGGCAAAGGAAGGATACTTTGTCAGGGATCCGGAGAGGAATCTGGTGTATTGCCCGAATGGAGAAATCCTCCGCCAGAAATGTATAAAGAAAAACGGGAACATCAGATACGCAAATAAGAACGCATGCCGGCATTGTCCAAATAGGAATAAATGCTACAAGGGGAGAAATAATTGGAAAGAAATAGATTTCACGAAAGACTGTTTGGAGAAGCCGTGCAAAGACTGGCTAAAAGCTGGGGGAAAGAAGCCAGATAACCAAGGCGTTAAAAAAGGAGGGTATCACTTTGAGAAACAGAAAGTGGTGAGGTTCTTCCTAAAACCTGACAGAAAGAAAACGGCAGAGCGAATGTGTTTGTCAGAGCATCCGTTTGGGACAATAAAAAGGGCGATGGGATTTAGTTACTTTCTTCTGAGAGGGCTGAGGAAAGTGACCGGGGAGTTTGCGCTCATGTGCCTGGGTTATAATATAAAACGGGCGAAAAATTTGTTGGGATTTGAAAAAGTAATGAAATATATGGCAGTAGGAATCTGTTGATATAACAAACTATACATTTTATTTAGTTGTCAAGGTCAGATATTTATTTCGAGAGAAATGTATCTGGCATTTTTTATGCTAAAAACAGATACAGACCGCAGGAAATAAGGGTTTTTGGACGGTCTGAGGGGGGGTATAATTGGAAATATATATAAATAGCAATAGAGGAGAGGTGACAGGAAGAGTACATGAGATGGAGAGATAAAAATTGGAGAAAGCTTGTGACAGGTATGTCGATTGCGTTGTTTGCTGCTTTACTGCTGTCCAAGGAAGTGATGGCTCATAATATTCCAGCCTACCAGCAAAAGGATATCTACGAGACGGAGAGGGTAACGATTACAGGAATAACCATTGATGAAGTGATTAATGCAACGGTCAGTCCGGTGGTGACCAGACCAGTGACGCAGCCGGTCGTATTTAAAATCTTCAATAGTACGAGACAGGAGGTCGAACAGACGGTAACGGCACAGGACGGGAAGCTTCCGGAGCTAAGTCTGGTAAACAATCACAACTATATCATCTTTGCAGAAGACACACAATACAGGATGCCGCATGTATATGTCTGGGTCAAAGACGGTTCTCTGTATAATATTAAAAGTGATTTCTCTGACGGGGTTTATGATTACAAAAAGGTTAGCAATCTGCGCTTATATAAAAGGGAGAATCAGAATCCGGAGTCAGACAGACGTGTGACGGCAGATACCCAGATTCTTTATGGGAATGCGCCGCTGCCGAAAGTTAAGGTAAAGCTGGTCAGCGATATAGAGACGATCGAGACCGTGTGTATTGACGGAAAATTGGCCATAGAAGATGAAAATACCGGTGAGACAAGATATCCGGCGCTTTGGGAGGATGTGACCTATATGGTCATAGTGGAAGACGAAAGATACGGCGCGGCACCGTTCCCGCTCGTTGCAAAGGATAAAGCAGAATACATGGAAGGAAAGTATTTCTATGACCATTCGGACTGTAAGCGGATGGATGTAGGGAAGCATTATCTTGTAAATAAAGCGGAGATACATAAGGATGATACAACGATTGTCATCTCGTCTGGCAGCACAGTGATAGAGGGACTTAATTTTAAAGATTTCATTGCGTTGGAGCATAAGCTTGACGGAATCACTGTAGGGGAGCTTGGGGGAAATGATTACGATATCTTCGATATTAAAGTGATCAATCCTCATAGATGGGAAGTGTCAAAGCTTGCTGACGGTGAGTACAGAATTACCAAAAAGACTGAGGGAAATAAGAAAGTTAAAAATGTTTATTATGTGGATAATGAAGACAAGCTGAAAAAGCTGGACTTTGACAGGTTAGATGATCGTACGGTCCGCTTCACGATGAACAGTCTGTCCTTATATCCCATTGTGATGGAGTACGAAGCAGGAACCGCGCCTGCTGACGAGACGCCGAAGGCGGTAAAGGTAGCAGGAATCACTATAAATACATCTGCTTCCTATGAGATAGCCGCAGGCAGGAAAGTAAAACTCACCGCAGAGGTTTCTCCGGCTAATGCGTCAGATAAAACTGTTGAATGGAAGTCTTCGAATACCAGATATGCGGTTGTAAATTCGGCAGGGAAAGTTACGACAAAAAAGGCGGGAGCCGGAAAGACGGTTAAGATTATCGCTGCCGCGAAGGATGGAAGCGGAAAAAAGAGTGAGTGTAAGATCAAGATCATGAAGCATGTGGTTAAGAAGATCAGCCTGAAAGCCCAAAAGACAGTGAAAGCCGGGAAGAAGATAAGGATAAAAGCGACAGTAAAGACAACCGGAAAAAAGGCAAACAAGAAATTAGAATGGAAATCTTCGAATACAGCATATGCAGCAGTGAACGAAAAAGGTGTGGTAACAGCGAAAAAAGCAGGGAAAGGGAAGACGGTTAAGATTACCGCTAAAGCGACGGACGGAACCGGAAAGAAAAAGACGGTTGCCATTAAGATAAGATAGTGGACAGACAGAAAAAGAAAGGAAGACAAAAAACATGAAGAAAATCACACAAAAGATTATTGCAGGGCTGGTATCGTTGGCAATGATATTAGGCAGCTTTGCGGGGATGGGACTTGAGGTTAAGGCTTCAGGGGTAGAAGGATATCCGACGACGCTGAAAGTGAAAGTAGTGGATGAAGAGGGAAATCCGGTATCAGGGGTACAATTATATTTGCAATCAACAGAATATGAAGCAAATGGTAGTAAGATGTTTAAATCTGCTACAGAAATGGATGGGAAAGCAGAGTACCAGTGTGATAATTATGAGTTGGGAGAAGATGAAGATATATATGAACTTCAACCTGTTAAAGAAAGTGATTACACATGTGATGCACCTGTAAAAGTTACCTTTGCAATGGATGATGATTGGAATACATATGTTGCCACGGCTGGTGATATGGACCCATATACTGGGGAAGAGATAGTTTTTGTAGTAAAGAGTAATGTGCCCACAAACCCAACAACGTTAAAGGCGAAATTGCAGGATGCAAAAGGAAATCCGGTATCAGGGGTACAGCTTTGTCTGACGCCATCACAAGGAGAAGAAAAGTTATTTAAAACTGCTACAGGAACCGATGGTAAAGCAGAATACCAATGTGATAATTCGGAAGCAAAAGGAAATGCTTATGAACTGCAAACCGTTGAAGGGAGCAGATATGTATGTAAAGAGCCTGTTAAAGTAACTTTTGAAACAGATGATAAAAATAATACGTATATTGCTGCAGCGGGTGATATATGCTCTAAATGACTTCTTAATCACGAGATTTTCTCATGGTTAGTGAAGAACCCATTTAGAGCATATTTCATGAAAGGAGGCAGACGCTATGACGAAAACCAAAATCACTCCATTATACGAGAGATTGAGCCGTGACGATGAATTGAATGGGGAATCCAACTCCATCAGCAACCAGAAATCCATGCTGGAAGATTACGCCCGCCGCAACGGTTTTCCCAACCCGACCCATTTCACGGACGATGGAATCTCCGGAACCCGGTTCGACCGACCCGGATTCACCGCCATGATGGAGGAAGTGGAGGCCGGGAACGTGGAGGCAATCATCATCAAAGACATGAGCCGCCTGGGGCGTGATTATCTCAAAGTCGGCCAGGTCATGGAAATCCTGCGGCAGAGAGGCGTCCGGCTGATCGCCATCAATGACGGGGTGGACAGCGCCAACGGAGAGAATGATTTTACCCCGTTCTTGAACATCATGTATGAATTTTACGCCAGAGATACCAGCCGCAAGATTAAATCTGTATTCAAGGCAAAAGGCATGAGCGGCAAACACCTGACAGGTACTGTCATTTACGGCTACTTGTGGGACGAAAAGCGGGAACACTGGATTGTGGACGAAGAAGCCGCTGACGTGGTGCGCCGGATATTCGCTATGACTTTGGACGGACACGGCCCCTACCAGATTGCGAACCGGCTGTCACAGGAAAAGATTGAGATACCTTCCCTGCACCTTTCCCATTACGGGGAGGGCGTGAATCAATCCAAGACGTTTAAAGACCCTTATGGCTGGGGTTCTTCCACTATCGTCAATATCCTGAAAAAGCGTGAGTATTTAGGCCACACCATCAACTTTAAGACCCGCAAACATTTCAAGGACAAGAAAAGCCACTACGTTGACGAAGATGAATGGGTAATCTTCGAGAACACCCACGCCGCCATTATCGACCCGGAAACCTTTGAGAATGTGCAGAGAATCCGCTCCAATGTGAAGCGTTACCCGGACGGCTGGGGAGAAGCCGCCCCGCTCACCGGCCTGCTCTACTGTGCCGACTGCGGCGGCAAGATGTACGTCCACCGCACCAACAACGGCAAGCGTATCTCACAGTATACCTGTTCCCAATATAGCAAGGTTCCGGTCGGCGTTCTCTGCTCCACGCAGCACCGAATCAACGAAAGCGCCGTCCTGACACTGGTTTCCGATATGCTCCGGGCGATTGCGGAGTATTCCAGAAACGACCGGGCAGAGTTTATCAAAGCGGTTCAGGAAACCCAGGCCGAGCAGCAGGCCAGCGACATCACCAGAAAGCGGAAACGGCTGGCGGCGGCACAGAAACGGGTCGGGGAACTGGAAAAACTGATATGCAAGATTTATGAGGACAATGTGCTGGGCAAGCTGCCGGACGCAAGATACGCCGCCCTGGACGCACAGTACGCAAAGGAGCAGGAATCCCTTTCCGGCGAGATTGTCGAACTGGAAAAGGCAATCGCCGGATATGAGCAGAGCCGGAAATCAGCGGAGAAATTTATCGCCCTTGTTGACAAGTATGAGAATTTTGACAACCTGACTACCACCATGCTGAATGAGTTTGTGGAGAAAATCCTTGTCCATGAGCGTGACCGAAAAGGCAGTGCTGAAACCACGCAGGAGGTTGAGATTTACTTCAATTTTGTCGGGAGGTATATACCGCCCCACTTCGGGGAAGTGAACCTCACGCCGGAGGAACTGGAAGCCCTGCGGAAAAAGGAGGAACGCAAGGACAAGCTACACCAGGCGTATCTCCGGCGCAAAGCCAACGGGACACAAAAACGGTACGAAAATAAAATCAGGGCAAAGAAAAAGGCTGAAATCGAGGCAAAGAAAGCCGCTATCCGTGCCGAGGATATGGAAAAAGGCGTGTTTATCCCGGCCAGCAACCTGCCAAAAAAAGAACCCCAAAAAGCACCAGTACCGGACAGAGCCGCTATGTAGGCGGCTGGCATATCACAGAAAGGACAAGGAGGCATACACATGAATGGACTGACTTATACAAAAGTTGGCGATTACTATATCCCGAATTTGGTATTGAAGGAGCAGCCGGACACGCCAATCGGCAGGTATGGGCGCATGAGGCTCCGTTATCTGAAAGAACACCGGAAAGGGCTGTATACCAGCCTGCTCCTGACGGAAAAAC
>CAJUMF010000016.1 GCA_910586965.1 uncultured Dorea sp.
CACCTCATAATAGAGGTGACAGATATGCTAAAAATCAATGATACAGTGCACTAGAATGGTTTGTTTCTGCGAGAAATGATGTGGCGCATGGTTGGGTTGAGGAAAGAATGGAGCTTAATGCTATTAGTGAAAATTACTTGGGTTTTCTTAAAATATTAGCATATGCTATAAATGAAATTATGCTACAGTCTTTTATGTCTTTTTTGATGGAAAGGGAGAAACTGTGTAAATTAGGGAAAGCCATTAAAGTTATTGACAGTCATATTGTTTGTATTAATAATGGAGACAATATATTCGGCATAGGTGATTATCTTATTGCGGTCAAGAATAAGAAAATAAAAGTGCTTGAAATAAAGACTTTACAAATTAATGGAAAATCGATTGAACGTTTGGAAAAAACAAATAATGATGTAGGAATTGGATTAGAGAAAAGGGATGATATAAAAATAAACCAAGAATATTCATTCTATCTTTGTAAATATAACTGACAATTTGATTGCATGAAAAGGATTGTATGACCTGAAGAACGGATTAGATTTTTGGAAATCGGATTAGATATATTGCTTTATTGTCTACAAATATAACTATATTGTTTCCGAAACGATTGTTTTGTGATGCTCATATATGCTTTATCAAAAAAATAAATTGAAATATGGCAGCATCGCCAACCTTGAGATCCAAAAAATCGGGTATAAATTCCCGGGGGAGCGGAGCGCATGCTATTCCGCCGACTTACTGCTGCGGCAGTATAAGAGAGTCCGCAGCAAACGAAAAGAGAAATTCGCTTACAGAGATATCAAGCAAGTATACACTATCGTATTATTCGAGCATAGCCCGTCGGCGTTTCGTCAGTTTCCTGACACATATCTTCATTATTTTGAACAGCAGTCAAATACCGGACTTAAGATGGATCTCCTGCAGAAATATCTGTTCGTTCCTCTTGACATCTTCCGGGAAATCCAGCACAATAAAAATATGAGGATAGAGAATCGGTTAGAGGCATGGCTTGCGTTTTTGTGCATGGATGAGCCGGAGGCGGTCATTTCCGTCACAGAAAAGTATTCGGACTTCAAAGCCATGTATGAGCAGGTTTATGACATCTGCCGGAATATTGAAGAGGTGATGGGTATGTTTTCAAAAGAGCTTAGGGAGCTGGACCGAAATACGGTACAATTGATGATTGATGAGATGCAGGAGGAGCTGGAACAGAAAAAACAAGAACTGGAAAAGAAAGACCAGGAGCTGGAGCAGGAAAGGCTTAGGGCGGAACAGGAAAGGCGTAAGGTAGAGAAGGAGTTACGGCGGGAAATGCAGCAGGAATTGCAGCAGAAAGACCGTGAGATAGAAGAGATAAAGCAGGCATATGAGAAAGTCCTGGAGCGGATTGCGGAGCTTGAAAGCAAATTGTAGGGTGCGGAGCAATATGGATAGGAACAGGAGGATGCAGGATTATGGAGTATTCCCACGAGCTTATCATGCCAAACGATGATATTCCGTTCAAGCTGTTTCTGTTTGAGGGGAAGGACGGCCATTATGTCCGGGAAAAGCACTGGCACCGCTCGGTGGAGCTGTTTGCGTTATTTGAGGGCGGGCTGGATTTTTACATTAACGATACATGCTGCGCTTTAAAGCCGGGTGAATGTATGTTGGTGAATTCCAATGAGGTTCACGCTATCCATGCGCCGGAGAAGAACCGGACGGTGGTGCTGCAGATTCCGCTGTCAACTTTTGAGAGATATTATACGGATGATAAATTCATTTATTTTTCCAACAGCAGCCTTCTCAAAGATGGGGAGGTCATGGGGCTTGTCAGGGAAATTTATGACATTTACACGAAAAAAGAGTGCGGGTATGAGTTCAAGGTTATGGGTGAATTTTATCTGTTGCTTTATCTTCTTGTCACTCGGTACCGCATGGCAGATGTAGAGGAGAGGGTTGTCCGGCAATATAAAAAGCTTGACCGGCTCTCCGCTGTGACTGCCTATATAAAAGAAAATTATGCGGCGGAGCTGTCGCTTTCCAGCGTTGCGGCGGCTTTCGGCTATTCGCCGGCGTATTTTTCGCGGATGTTCTGCAGATATACGGGGATTAATTTTAAGAATTATCTGGACAGCCTGCGGCTTATGTATGCGTACAGGGATCTGGCAAATACAGATCTGGCGATTGGAGATATCGCTGCGAACAACGGATTTGCCAACAGCAGGTCATTTTCAAAGCTGTTTAAGGAAAAATACGGAATCCTTCCCAGCGGATTCCGGAAAGAGAAGATGTGAAAGGAATGGATTGCCATGGGTCAATTTTTTGCATTAAAGTCGGATGAGATTACGCTTCTCGAGCGGGAGAACCAGCAGGAGGTAAGAAGGCTTGCCGGAGAGTGCATGGTGCTTTTGGAAAACGACGGGGCGCTGCCCCTTAAAGAGAGTGAGCGCAAAGTTGCTCTTTACGGAAACGGGGCGAGGCATACGGTAAAGGGAGGCACCGGTTCCGGAGACGTGAACACAAGGGAGAATATCAATGTTGAGCAGGGTCTTTTAGACGCCGGGTTTGAGATACTTGGCGGAGAGTGGCTGGACGGTTTTGACGCGGAGCTTTCCCGGGCGGAAAAAGAATATATGGACAGTGTGGAGCGTGAGACGAAGGAGCGCGGCGTGCCGGTACACATGGTTCTTTTTGAGCGTCCTTTTGAAAATCCGGAGATTCCTTTGATCGTAAAAAAGGAAGACGCGCAGACGGCTGTCTATGTGCTTTCGCGCAATTCCGGAGAGGGGAAGGACAGAGAGTGCCGGAAGGGCGATTATCTCCTGACAGACCGGGAACTTGAGAATATTAAGTTTCTGGTGGAGAATTATGAAAAAACTGTCCTTTTGCTGAATGTCGGAGGGGTGATTGATACTGATGCGTTAAAGAAAATATCCGGGCTCAACGCGGTTGTCCTGATGGGGCAGCTTGGCAATATCGGAGGGCTTGTGGTTGGGGATGTGCTGACGGGAAAGACGTACCCTTCCGGAAAGCTCGCGGATACATGGGCGAAAGATTACTATGATTATCCGTCCTCCAAGGATTTCAGCCACAATAACGGAAATGTGGACGACGAGTATTATACGGAGGATATCTTCGTGGGATACCGGTATTTTGATACGCATCATATAGAGCCGTCGTATTGTTTCGGGTATGGGAAGAGCTATACGGAGTTTGAGATAAAGATGGAGAAATTCCGGGCAGGCAACAGGGCAGAAGGAGGAACGGAAGGAATTCCCGAAAAGGGAAACGAAAAAGAAGAAGAGATTTCTCTGGAGATAGCAGTGACCAATACGGGGAAAGAGTTCGCAGGCAGAGAGGTTGTCCAGGTCTATTATTCCGCACCGGAGGGCGAGCTGAAAAAGCCGTATCAGGAGCTGGCGGCATTTGCAAAGACAAAGCTGCTGAAACCGGGTGAAACGGAAAAATTAGCGGTGACATTTCCGCTTTCCGGCATGGCATCCTATAGCACGGAGGATGCGGCGTGGGTTTTAGAGCCGGGAGAGTATGTCATCCGCATAGGGGCGGATTCTGCCTGTACGGATGTGGCGGGAACGGTATGGATGGAAGAGAAGGTTATCACAAGCCAGCTTGCCAACCGCATGATGAAAGCGCCGGATGGAAATGGTAAAGAACGGCCGGTTCTTAAAGATACCAATCCGGGGAAATGCCTGACCCTTGCGGATGTGAAGGAAGGGCGCGCTGCTGCGGAGGAGCTGGCGGCGCAGCTTACAGTAGAAGAGATGGCGAATCTCTGTGTCGGTATCGAGAGGCGGACAGACAATGGAACCCAGGTGGTGGGAAATGCTGCAACCTTAGTGCCGGGAGCGGCGGGGCAGACAAGTTCGGCTCTTCTTGAGGAACGGGGAATCTTTCCGTTAATTTTAGCGGACGGGCCGGCAGGATTGAGGCTCCAGCCCCATTTCAAGGCGACGAAAGAGGGGGAGGTGCTGCCCGGCGGCGAGATTTTCGGCATGAACCGTATGCCGTTTCCGGAAGATACCCCGGCGGATGCAGTGGATTATTACCAGTTCTGTACGGCAATCCCCATTGCGACAACGCTGGCGCAGTCCTGGGATACGGCGCTCCTTGAGCGGATGGGGGAGATTGTCGGCAGGGAGATGAAAAAGTACCGCATCCATCTGTGGCTTGCCCCGGGTATGAATATCCACCGGAATCCTTTGTGCGGAAGAAATTTTGAATATTACTCCGAAGACCCGCTGATTTCCGGGAAATGTGCCGCGGCGGCAACAAAGGGCGTGCAGAGTTTCGGCGGACAGGGAACGACCATCAAGCATTTTGCAGCCAACAATCAGGAGGATAACCGGATGTTCACCAACGCCCATATCAGCGAGCGGGCTCTCCGGGAAATCTACCTGAAAGGATTTGAGATTGCAGTAAAGGAATCACATCCGTATTCCATTATGACTTCCTACAATCTGATCAACGGAATCCATGCGGCGAACCACTATGACCTTCTGCAGGCGGTCGCAAGAGATGAATGGGGCTTTGACGGCGTCATCATGACCGACTGGTGCACGACCCAGGACACAAGCTATATGGGGCTTACTTCCGACAAATACCCCTGGTCTTCCAGCGAATGGTGCATCAAGGCGGGGAATGACCTGCAGATGCCGGGGTGTGCGGAAAATGCGGAGGATATCGTGAACGGGGTGAAGAGTGGGGAGGTTATCGGACTCGGAGACCTTCAGTTCTGTACATGCAATCTGCTTAAGGTGATGGTCAGGTGTATGTAAGGATACATGCTTTTGGCAGAGGGAATTATAACGAGTCAAAATGTCAAAATATTACCATAAACTTCATAAATTTTTGAACGCATCCTGCCCCGAAAATTGATATGATATACCTATCAGTTTTCAGGGCAGACATACTTTCCGGGAGAGCTCCCGGCGGTGTTCTGCAAAGGTAAAATAACGTCAGTGACACAGAATAAGGAGGATTTTCGTATGAGTAACATGCCGGAAGTAAAAATTGGAGTAGTGGCAGTGAGCCGTGATTGTTTCCCGGAGAGCCTGTCCGTGAACCGCAGGAGTAATTTAATGAAGGCTTACACGGACAAATACGGCGCAGAAGGGATTTACGAGTGTCCGGTCTGTATCGTGGAGAGCGAGATTCACATGGTACAGGCGTTAGAGGACATTAAGAAAGCGGGCTGCAACGCGCTGGTCGTGTATCTTGGAAATTTTGGGCCGGAGATTTCGGAGACACTGCTTGCAAAGCATTTTAACGGACCGAAGATGTTCATTGCGGCGGCGGAAGAGTCCGGGGATAATCTGGTGCAGGGCAGGGGCGACGCTTACTGCGGGATGCTGAATGCAAGCTACAATCTTAAGCTCAGGAATATCAGGGCATATATCCCGGAATACCCGGTGGGCGATGCAGAGGACTGCGCGGACATGATTCATGAGTTTGTGCCTATTGCAAGAACCATCGAGGGGCTTAACAATTTAAAAATCATCAGCTTTGGGCCGAGGCCGCTTAATTTCCTCGCATGCAACGCGCCGATTAAGCAGCTTTATAATATCGGCGTGGAGATTGAGGAGAATTCAGAGCTTGACTTGTTCGAGGCATTCCATAAGCACGAGGGAGATGAGAGGATTCCTGCCATCGTGAAAGAGATGGAGGAGGAGCTTGGCGCGGGCAATAAGAAACCGGAAATCCTCGCGAAACTTGCACAGTATGAGCTGACGCTTAAAGACTGGATCGAGGAGCACAAAGGCTACCGCAAATATGTGGCAATCGCCGGAAAATGCTGGCCGGCGTTTCAGACTCAGTTCGGGTTCGTGCCCTGCTATGTGAACAGCCGCCTGACTGCCCAGGGAATCCCGGTTTCCTGCGAGGTGGACATCTACGGGGCGCTCAGTGAGTTTATCGGAACGGTAGTGAGCGAGGATGCGGTGACGCTCCTTGACATCAATAACACGGTGCCGAAGGATATGTATGAGAGTGAGATTAAGGATAAATTCGATTACACCCACAAGGATACCTTTATGGGATTCCACTGCGGGAATACGGCGTCGAAAAAGCTCTCTTTCTGTGAGATGAAGTATCAGATGATCATGGCGCGCACCCTGCCGGAGGAAGTGACCCAAGGAACACTTGAGGGAGACATCGTGCCCGGTGATATTACTTTCTACCGCCTGCAGAGTACGGCGGACAATATCCTCCGGGCGTATATCGCCCACGGCGAGGTGCTACCGGTGGCGACGAAGTCCTTTGGCTCGGTTGGAGTGTTTGCGATTCCGGAGATGGGAAGATTTTACCGCCATGTGCTGATTGAGGGCGGCTATCCTCATCACGGCGCGGTTGCTTTCGGGCATTTTGGAAAGGCATTGTTTGAGGTGTTTAAGTATATCGGCGTTCCGGTGGAGGAGATTGGGTACAACCAGCCGGCGGGCGTGAGATATCCGACGGAAAATCCGTGGGGCTGATTCGGGCAGAGCTAGAAAAGTTCATGCAGTATGCCGGTATTAAGGCAGAATAGAAAAATATGTTTTCGGCATGCTGCAAAAATACATACAATTATGAAATGGGAGAGAACAGATGTTATATATAGGAGTAGATTTGGGAACTTCTGCGGTGAAACTTCTCCTGATGGATGAAAAAGGAGAGATACGAAAAATCGTATCGAAGGAGTATCCGCTGTATTTCCCCCATCCGGGATGGTCGGAGCAGGACCCGGAGGACTGGTTTAGCCAGTCCATGGAGGGAATTAAGGAGCTTACGGCAGAGTGCGATAAGAGCCAGGTTGCGGGAATCAGTTTTGGCGGGCAGATGCACGGGCTGGTGGCGCTTGATGAGGGAGATAAAGTAATCCGCCCGGCAATCCTCTGGAACGACGGGAGAACCGGGGAAGAGACGGATTATCTGAATGAAGTAATAGGGAAAGACAGGCTTTCGGCGTACACGGCGAATATTGCTTTTGCCGGGTTTACCGCGCCGAAGATTCTGTGGATGAAAAAGCATGAGCCGGAAAATTTTGCGAAAATCCGTAAAATCATGCTGCCCAAGGATTTCCTGGCGTATAAGCTTTCCGGAGTGTTCTGTACGGACGTGTCGGACGCGTCAGGGATGCTTTTGATGGATGTGAAGAACCGCTGCTGGTCAAAAGAAATGCTGGATATCTGCGGCATTGCGATGGAGCAGCTCCCCACGCTTTATGAGAGCTTTCAGGCGGTGGGAACATTAAAACCGGAGATTGCGGGAGAGCTGGGGCTTAGCGAGCAGGTGAAGGTAATTGCCGGAGCCGGAGACAATGCGGCGGCGGCAGTGGGAACCGGAACGGTGGGGGATGGCATGTGCAATATTTCCCTCGGAACATCGGGAACGATTTTCATTTCCAGCAAGTCTTTCGGGGTGGATGAGCATAATGCGCTCCATTCCTTTGCCCACGCGGACGGAAATTATCACCTGATGGGCTGTATGCTCAGCGCGGCGTCCTGCAATAAATGGTGGAGCGAGGAAATCTTAAAGACGAAAGACTTTGCCGCGGAGCAGGCGCAGATTACGAAACTTGGTGAGAACCATGTATTTTATCTGCCCTATCTCATGGGCGAGCGTTCGCCCCATAACAACCCGGATGCCAGGGCAATGTTCATCGGCATGTCCATGGATACCGCCAGGGAGGATATGACCCAGGCGGTGCTGGAGGGCGTGGCTTTCGGGCTAAGAGATTCCCTTGAGGTGGCAAGGAGCCTTGGGATTCACATCGAGCGGACAAAAATCTGCGGCGGCGGGGCGAAGAGCCCGCTGTGGAAGAAGATGATTGCCAATATCATGAACCTTAAGGTGGATGTCATCGAGAGCGAGGAAGGCCCGGCTCTTGGCGGCGCTATGCTGGCGGCGGTAGGATGCGGCGAGTATCCGGATGTGGAAACCATCGCGGAGGAACTGGTAAAAGTGGTGGATACGGTAGAGCCGGAAGAAGAACTGGTTGCGAAGTATGAGGAGAAGTATCAGAAGTTTAAAAAGATATATCCGGCGGTGAAAGGATTATATTAAGCGTTTATCAGGGCATTTAAGTTGAAGGCGCGGACTCATTTGAGTTCGCGCTCCCAGATTTCCTGATACATCTGTCTGGTTTCATCCCATTCATTAAAAAATTCGCTTTTCGTCTTGCGGAAACCGAATTTTCCGTAGAGGTGCCTTGCCGACTTCAGGATGTCAAGGGTAGAGAGGGTGAGATGTGTGTAACCTTTTTCCCGGCAAAAATCCAGGGCTGTTTTAAGCAGCAGGTTTCCTATGCCCTGCCCCTGTAAATTAAGAGCCACGCCGAACCACCTGAGCTTTGCGCTGTCTGCGCTGATTTTTACAACGGCAACATCTCCGGCGATTTTTCCGTCAAGCTCGGCAATCCACATCTGGCTGCCTTCTAAATCGTCATAAAGCTCGGCCATGCCGCCCAGCATTTCCTTTTCATAATATCCGTTAAAATGGAACTGCTCTTCATAGAGCTTATACTGAAAGTAGCAGACAAGGCTCGGGTCTCCGGGCCGGTATGTGCGGATTGTGATTCTGTTGTCCATTGTGTGATTCCTCCTTTAATGTTGTCATTTGCAAATGTCGCTGCCGCGCAGAGTTTTTTCGATAAAATCCATCGCCGCGCAGAGCTTTTCACAGGTTTCTTCGTCCATATATTTTAGCTTGTCCGTAATCTGGCGGTCACCGTTTGAATCTATTTTTTGGGCGGCTTTTGTTCCGGCATTTGTAAGGTGCAGCCTTTTTAAGCCCTTGCTGCCCGGAACAAGTTCGCGGGTGATAAGACCCTGCTTTTCAAATTTGCTGAGAATCCTGCTGACATAGCTTTTGTCCATGTTAAGATTCCCGCAGATTTCCGTGGCGGAGATGCCGTTGCTAAGATAGATTTCAAATAGGACTCGTGATTCCGGCCATGCCAGGCCGGTACCCAGATAGCTTTTGTTCATCACGTCCAGCCATGCAGTGTAGTAGCGGTTGAATTGTCGGATTTTTTTGAGTGAGGTGTTGTTCAATGTGTCAGCCTCCTTATGCGGTGGTTGAAGATTTTCATGATTAATAAGTTGATTTTGTCAACTCATATGATAGCACAAAGAGTTGATTATGTCAACTCAAATGCTAATGGAAATGAAAAGATTTGCATTTGTTTTTCAGATACTATACAATAGATGTAGTTTATGAGAATATGCGGGAAGGTGAAGTGCATGATATTGTATCACGGGAGTCCGAACAGGGAGTTTGTTCCGGAATATGGAAAAGGCGAAGACAAGCATGATTACGGCAGGGGATTTTATCTGACGGAAGATATAATTCTGGCGAGGGAGTGGGCTGTCTGCAATCCCGGCGGAGGGAATGGCTGGGTTCATAAGTACTGCCTGGACTGCGAAGATTTAAAAATATTTGATTTTGAATCTGCCGGCATTCTGCCGTGGCTGGCAGAACTTATGAAACACCGCGCAGCAGACTCATCCCGGAGATACAGGCTGCTTTCTGAAAAATTTATTTCCCGATACGGAGTCAGCCTGGACGGTTATGATGTGATTCGGGGATGGCGGGCAGATGCGTCGTATTTTTATATTGCAAAGGCATTTGTGAGAGATGAGATTGATCTTTGTATTTTGGAAGAGCTGTTTCATATGGGGGATTTGGGGATACAATACTGCCTGAAATCCCCGAAAGCTTTCCATGTATTGGAAGAAGATAATGCATCTTTAGAAATGGTTGATTACAATGTTTTTAATGAAAAGTATAATGTCCGTGACAGAAATGCGCGGATTGCTATGAAAGAGCTGATTGATTCAGAGAAGAATAAAGTTACGGATGTTTTCAGCACGTTGTTGTAGGAGGGTATTATGGGCGCGTATAGTGAGGCTTATCTTCAGGAAATTGTTGAGACACAGGGAGAGCTGTTTGAGAATGTGAAGGAGTATGTCCCGGATATTGATGTAAAGGATTTTATAGAAACTTATATGTCAGGAAAGACCAGAGAGTATGTTGACGGGGCAAAAGCATATGTATGCACAATGGATGCAGAGAGCCTGTGGGGGTATTTTAAAAGAGAGGAAAGCTTTCATCCGAAAAAAGGGAATCCGATAGGCGGCTTTATCCCAAACTGGATTGGGCAGTTTTATGCGTATTTCCAATGGTATTATGGTATAGCCAGCAGGGAGCTTGTAAAGCTTTTGCCGGTCGATTTTCTCATTGCGGCATACCGGGGGCTGCATGACCTCGACTTGGAGCTGGCGGTAAGGAAAGTGGGTGAGCAGTGTGGATGCAATAAAGGTAATCGGATTTCATAATCCAGAGGAAGAATATGGTTTCTTAAGCAACTGGTATCTGTCAGAATTCTGTCTCGGCGGTATCACATTTTCGTCCATGGAACAGTACATGATGTACCAGAAAGCTGTCCTTTTTAACGATATGAAAATCGCGGGGAAGATTCTGGAAACAAGCGACGTAGCTGAGATTAAGGCTCTTGGAAGAGCTGTGGCGCAGTATGTAGATTCTGTGTGGGCGGGAAGGAGACAGATTATCGTTTACCGGGGTCTTACGGAGAAGTTCAGGCAGAATCCGGACTTGAGAAACAGATTAGTTGCCACAGGGGAGGCAGTTCTTGCGGAGTGCGCGGTGAAAGACCGAATCTGGGGAATCGGGCTGTCTATGAAGGACGGGCGCAGATTTGATATGAGTGAATGGCAAGGACAGAATCTCTTGGGATATGCATTGATGGAAGTAAGGAGTGAAATCAGGAAAATGTAGATTTATCATAAGATGGCAGGAGCATATCGCTTTTCTGCCATTTTTTCACGTTCTCTGCATTTTTTCATACATTACATTAACGGGCAGCTTGCGCCTGTAAGTATGTCATTAGGGCATCCCGCAATGAATGTTCCAGCGGAACGGGCGGACTTTGTCCGTCAAAGTATATGTATGAAGGAGTGTGGCAGAATGTTTGCAGATAACAGGAAAACCCCGGCGGCGACAGCGCAGATAAGGGGGAGCGAAAAGTATAGCACGATTAACGGCAGGGCAGACTTTTACGATACATACGGAGGAACGATTGTTGTGGTAGAAGTACAGGGGATTCCTGAAGAGGCGGGGAGCGGTTTCCTCGGATTCCATATCCATCAGGGAGGGTCATGCACGGGAAATGAGGAGGATGCGTTTGCCGATACGGGGATGCATTACAACCCCCAGGAGCAGCCCCACCCGGAACATGCGGGGGATTTGCCGCCGTTGCTTGCCAATAAAGGAACGGCTTGGATGGCAGTCTATACGGACCGGTTTTACCCGGAGGATGTGATTGGGAAGACAGCGGTGATTCACTCAAAACCGGATGATTTCCGCACCCAGCCGTCGGGAGATTCGGGGGAGAAGATGGCCTGCGGGGAAATCAAAGAGTGGCAGAAAAGGTAAGGGGATGCCGGAAGTAAAAAGCAACCGCCGGTTTGGATTGACTGGCGATGTGGAAAAAAGAGGAAAATCGGAGACGCATATTTTTCGAATGCTAGGGAATATCTGCGGAAATCAATAGATTAATTGCTAAAAACTACAAATGAGTTGAAAAATCAGGAAAAAATTTATATAATATACACAAATTGTTCTTTGAGCGAAAGCATCTAAGTCACAAGGATAAGGTGCTGAGCCGGGATAAGCAGTTTTATGTCAAGTCTTGTCCCCGGGGTTTGGATGGAAACAGATGGGCCTTCCTTTTTGAAAAAAAGAACATGAAGTGGTCGTATTGCGCTTAAAAGCAGTAGGAGGGCTTTGTGTCTTTCTGCTGTTTTTATATTATGGAAGGAAATGTCATGATACAGGCGGACGGGCTTATACTGGCCGGTGGGAAAAGCAGTAGGATGGGCGGTCATCACAAAGGAAGTCTTACATATAGAGATGAGACATTTACAGAGATATTAGTAAGGGAACTAAAAAAAGAAGTGCAGACGGTATGGCTGTCTTATGGGCGGGAGATAAGAACGTGTATAAATGGGTGCCGCATTGTCCGGGACATTTATGATAACAGTGGACCGATCGGCGGGATTCATGCGGGTCTTGCGATATGTGGGAGTGATATTTTATTTGTGACCGCCTGTGACATGCCTTTTCTAAGGATAGATTTGTTTTATTATTTGTACGAAGAACTGAGCCGAAAAGAGATATCAGGCTGTTCTACAGAGCGGCCTTTTCGGTATGACGGATGTGTGCCTATGGCGGATGGAAGAATACATCCTCTTGCCTCGATTTACAGAAAAAGTGCGGGGAAGGTGCTGGACGAACAGATAAGGGATAAAAATTATTGTCTGCGGGATGCTTTAAGGCGGCTTCACATATTGTATCTGGATGTGACAGGGGAAAGACGTTTTGTTCGGATGCTTCAAAATATCAATACGACGCAGGAGTATGAGATGCTCAGAGATGAATGATAAATTGGGAAAGGATTACAGAATGGGTGAATTGAGCTTGGAGCAGGCAAGGGAACTCCTGCTTGAACGAGTGCAAAGAATTGAGGAGAAAGAAGAGATTTTTTTATGTGATGCAGTGGAAAGAGTGCTTGCAGAGGATGTTATTGCGGGTCATGACCAGCCGCCCTTTCCCCGTTCGCCTTTGGACGGTTACGCAGTTCAAAGTGAGGACCTTCAGGAAGCATCAAGGCTATGTCCGGTGAAGCTGACGGTCATTGATGAAGTGGATGCCGGCTATGTCAGTGAGAAACGTGTAGAGAGAGGAAAGGCAGTTCGGATTATGACAGGGGCGCCTATACCGGATGGAGCTGACTGTGTTGTGGGACAAGAGGATACGGATTATGGGGAAGATATTGTAGAAGTCTATGAGAGAATCCGGGCATATGAAAATTATTGCTTTGCAGGGGAGGATTATAAGGCCGGTACAAGACTGTTAAAAAAAGATACATTTCTTGGAGCTGTGGAAATCGGCGTTCTGGCAAGTCTTGGCAGAGAGAAGGTAACTGTATACCGGAGAGTGAAAGCGGCGGTGCTGACCACAGGGGATGAAACGATACTTCCAGGTGAAAAGCTTTCGGACGGGAAGATCTATGACTCGAACCTCTATATGGTTACAGCAAGATTATCCATGTGGGGAGTGCAGATTGCAGGCAGAGAGCATGTGAGTGACAATGCCGGAGAGATAGCAGAGAAGATAAAGGCAGTTGTGAAAGGAGCAGATATTGTCATTACAACAGGAGGTGTCTCTGTAGGAAAAAAGGATGAAATGCATGAAGTGTTAAGAATCCTTGGCGTAAAACGGATTTTCTGGAAAATTGCAATGAAGCCGGGAATGCCTGTTCTTTGTGCCGAATATAAGGGAAAGCTTCTTGTAGGCTTATCGGGGAATCCTTATGGGGCGGCTGTGAATCTGGAACTTTTGGTGAAGCCGGTTCTTGCAAAGCTTTCCGGAAGAGAAGATATGAGGCTTCAGAGGATACAGGCGGTGTCAGAGAGTGATTTTTCCAAAAGAAGTATAGTGACCAGGTATGTACGCGGGTATTATATAGGCGGCATGGTTCGGATTCCCGAGGGGTCTGACGCATCAGGGGTTTTAGGGTCTATGTGCGGCTGCAATTGTCTGATTGAGATTCCGGCCGGGACGCTAGCGCTGCGAGAGGGGGATAAGGTATGGGTTGTCCTTCTATAGAAAAGAAACCGGTGGTGATTGCCGTCTGCGGCGAAAAAAATTCCGGAAAGACGTCACTTCTTGTAAAATTGGTAAGAGAATTTTCAAGACGGGGGATAAAGACTGCGGTGATCAAGCATGACGGACATGATTTTACCTGTGATATCCCGGGGACTGACAGCTACAGGCTGAAACAGGCAGGAGCATATGGGACGGCAGTATTTTCAGACTCCCGGATATTTGTCCACAAGACAGGAACTAAGGAAAGGGAAGGGGATTTGATTCAGTTGTTCCCGGAGGCGCAGCTCGTCTTTTTTGAGGGAATGAAGAAAAGCTGCTATCCGAAGATAGAGGTTATCCGTGAGGGGATATCGAAAGCACCGGTATCCAATCCTCAAGGAAGATTTCTCATTGTGACAGACAAGAATCCATCTGATTTTGCAGAAAAGACAGTGGGATTTGATGATATTGGGATGATTGTGGACTCGATCATAGAGCGTATGAAAGAAGAGACAAAGGAAAGGAACGATAATAAATGCGAGAGATAAAAACGACGGAAGCTGTCGGACAAGTGTTATGTCATGATGTGACACAGATTATCAGAGGCGTGACAAAAGATGCAGCTTTTCGAAAAGGACATGTGATCAGCGAAGAGGATATCCCGGTACTTCTCAGTATGGGAAAAGATTCGGTGTATATCTGGGAGAAAGATGAGCACATGCTGCATGAGAATGAAGCGGCGCAGATTCTCTGTTCGCTGTGTGCGAATAAACATATGTGCTCTTCAGAGGTTAAGGAAGGAAAGATTGAGATAACCGCAGAGCGTGACGGACTTTTTAAAGTAGACCGGAAACGGCTTAATATGATCAACGGCGCGGGGGAGATGATGATCGCGTCAAGGCACGGGGATTTCCCGGTGAAGGCAGGAGATAAACTGGCAGGGATGAGAATTATCCCGCTTGTGATCGAGAAGAAGAAATTGGAGGATGTAAAAGAAGCCTGCGGCAGGAAACCTCTTTTTGAGCTTCTGCCGTTTTTACATAAAAAAGCAGGGATTGTGACAACAGGCAATGAAGTATATCACGGACGGATTCCGGATACATTTACCCCTGTTATTGAGGAAAAATTAGCAGAATATGATGTAGAGATCATCGGTCATGAAATTAGTGATGATAACCATGAGCGTATTACAGAATGTATAAAAAAATTGCTGTCAGCAGGTGCGGACATGATTCTCTGTACAGGTGGTATGAGTGTGGATCCAGATGACCGCACACCTCTTGCAATTAAAAATACAGGTGCGGAGGTGGTTACTTACGGGGCGCCGGTGCTTCCGGGAGCGATGTTTTTGCTGGCATATTATGAGAAAGATATCCCGGTGATGGGACTTCCGGGATGCGTGATGTATGCGGGAAGGACCATCTTTGATCTGGTGCTGCCTCGTATTCTGGCAGGTGAGAGGCTAAGTGAAGAAGACTTTCGTGTACTGGGGGAAGGCGGGTTATGTCTGTCCTGTCCGGTGTGCACTTTCCCCAATTGCAGTTTTGGAAAAGGAGCGTAGGAAAATGGCGGCGGCGAAGCCTTTACAGGATAACTTTGGAAGAACGATAGATTATATGCGGATTTCTATTACAGATCGGTGCAATCTCAGATGTACTTATTGTATGCCAAAGAAAGTCCGGTTGGTGCCGGCAGAAAAGATTCTTACTTTTGAGGAGATTATTACGGTATGTCAGGCAGCGGCAGACCTTGGGATTCAAAAGATTAAGATTACAGGCGGGGAACCGCTTGTGCGGCGGGGATGTCCTTTGCTCATCGGCAGAATCAAAAGGATTGCAGGGATAGAACAAGTGACTCTTACGACTAACGGCATCCTCTTAGGAGAATATCTGGAGGAACTTCTTGCAAACGGATTGGATGCGGTAAACATAAGTCTTGATACATTAGATGCAGATATATACCGGAAGATGACGGGATGCGCAGATGTTTCTGTTGTAATAGAAAATTTAGAGAAAGCAGTAAAATCAGGTGTCAGAGTAAAGATAAACAGCATCCTTCAGAAAGGAATCAACGACAGAGAATGGGAGAGTCTTGTAAATCTGGCAGAAAACAGGCGGATGGATGTACGGTTTATTGAGATGATGCCTATAGGCTGCGGTAAGAAATATGAGGCGATAAGGGGAGAAGAGGTGCTCTGGGCACTTAAGAAGAAGTATCCGCTGGCAGAAAAGGAACTTTTTGCACATGGAAATGGACCGGCAGTCTATTACCGAATTCCGGGATTTTCCGGCAGCATTGGATTTATCAATGCAGTACATGGGAAATTTTGCGCCTCCTGCAACCGTATCCGTATGACGTCAGAGGGGAAACTAAAGCCCTGCCTTTGTTACAGTGACAGTGTAGATATGCGGGAGATATTAAGAGGTGATGATCCGGAAGATATCCGGAGGGAGAAAGTCCGCAAAGCGCTTTATAAAGCGGTCAGGCATAAACCGGCAATGCACTGTTTTGAAAGTAAGGAACAGATATCAGAAGACAGGCAGATGGTTCAGATAGGAGGGTAGACAGATGGAACGAAAAAGAATTTCCCGGGAAGGATGGGGAAAGGTGGTTGCAATATGCACCAGCGAAAAAAAAGGAACTCCGAAGACAAAGGTTACTCATGCGGTGTTAAGAGAAAATTGGGGAATCGAGGGGGATGCTCATGGGGGAAACTGGCACAGGCAGGTGAGCCTTCTTGCCGCCGAACAGATAGAAGATTTTAAAAGTGCAGGGGCAAAGGTTGACTTTGGAGCTTTTGGAGAAAATATTGTTACGGAAGGTTTTGACTTGAGAGAGTTTCCTGTAGGGACCAGGTTTGAGATTGGCGGGGCGGTGCTTGAACTGACCCAGATCGGAAAGGAATGTCACAGTCACTGCGCAATCTATCAGGTTATGGGTGATTGCATTATGCCCAGGGAGGGCGTATTTACAAAAGTCATAAGGGGAGGTCAGATTCAGCCCGGAGACAGGATTAAGAGTCTTTTGCCTGATAAGGAACGCCCCTTTACTGCTGCTGTTATAACATTGAGTGATAAGGGCTATGCGGGGGAGCGGGAGGATAAGAGCGGCCCTGAAATCTGCAGGATGCTTACAGAAGCAGGATATGAGATCATAGAGACACTTTTACTGCCTGACGGGAAGGAGATGCTTAAAAAAGAACTGATCAGGCTTGCAGATATGCGGCAGGTCAATGTGATACTTACTACAGGCGGTACGGGATTTTCGGAGAGGGATGTGACGCCGGAGGCGACAGAGGCAGTCTGTGACCGGATGGCTATGGGGATTGCTGATGCCATCCGTACGCACTCACTGACGATCACAGACCGTGCTATGCTAAGCCGGGCGGTGTCAGGAATCCGTAAAAGGACATTGATCGTGAACCTTCCGGGAAGTCCCAAGGCGGTGAGGGAGGGGCTGGAGTATATTTTGCCGTCTCTGGGACATGGTCTTGGAATCTTGAGAGGGACAGAAAGTGAGTGTGCAGATGCAGGTACAAAAGGTGAAAGGCGGTAGGAAATGGGTATGGATACTGGCAGCGGCATTTTTGTTTTCACAGGCAGGCTGTGCCGGGGGGAACAGTAAAAAAACGGAAGAGACAGAGATACAAGTGTTTATCGCTGCCAGCCTTCACACATCTATGACCGAACTTTCAGAGATGTATAAAAAGGAGCACCCGGAAGTAAAGATTACTTTCAATGCAGATAGTTCGGGAACCCTTCTGGCTCAGATTGAGGAGGGGTATGCGTGTGATATCTTTTTTTCGGCAGCACAAAGGCAGATGGACAAGCTGGAAAAAGACGGTTTTTTGAAAACGGGAACTCGTGCCGATGTTGTCAATAATCAAGTGGTCCTAGTTACAAGAAAAGACAGTACAACTTCTGTGAAGGGGCTTGAAACGCTAAAATATGCAGAGAGTATCGCACTTGCCGGAAGGAGTGTTCCGGTTGGCAGATATACGCGGCAGGCACTTATATCTTCCGGCATCCTTGCAAAGACAGGGGAGGCGGCTGATATTACAACACGGGAGATCTCTGAGGCACTTGGCAATGCACAGATCAGTGAACAAGATAATGTCAGCAAGGTTTTGACTGCAGTTTTAGAAGGCTCTTGCGAGGTTGGCACTACTTATTATTCGGATATTTATGGGTATGAGGATGAGCTGAATATTTTGGAGACCGTAAGTTATGATCTGACAGGCGATGTGACCTATCCTGTGGCAAGAGTAAGAAATGAAGAGGCCGATAAAGCGCAAAATGATGCTGCCGATGATTTTCTGGAATTTATTCTCTCGAAAGAAGCTAAAGAGGTATTTGAATCTTATTATTTTGATACGGATGTGGAGTAGATGTTAAATGAAATATTAATAAATCTTGACTGGAGCCCCCTTTTTATTTCGCTGAAGACAGGGATCGCGGCTACAGGAATCTGTTTTTTTGCAGGGATTTATACTGCTGGCAGAGTGATGCGGATGTCAAAGAAGAAACGGGAGTTTGTAGATGGGCTTCTTACGTTGCCTATGGTGCTGCCGCCGACGGCGGCAGGTTTTTTTCTGTTACTTATTTTTAGCAGGAGAAGACCTCTTGGAATTTTTTTGTTTGATGAATTTCATATAAAAGTGGTGCAGACATGGTTGGGATGTGTGATTGCCGCCACAGTTATAGCGTTTCCGTTGATGTACCGTAATGCACGGGCAGCATTTGAACAAGTGGACATGAATTTGATCCATGCGGGAAGGACGCTTGGAATGCCGGAATATAAAATATTCTGGAAAATAGTGATGCCCGAGGCCAGACCTGGCATCGCATCAGGGACAGTACTGACATTTGCAAGAGCGCTGGGGGAGTATGGGGCGACTTCTATGCTGGCAGGGAATATCCCGGGAAAGACAGGAACGATATCCCAAAAGATTGCAATGGTGATTCAGGACGGTGATTATATAACCGCAGGAGTTTGGGCGGCGGTAGTTCTTTTGATTGCTTTTGCGTCTCTTTATTTTATTGATCTGCTGGCAGGAAGTGGCAGACGGCAGACCAAGCGGTGGCAGAGGTAAACAGATGGCGGTGTATGTAGAGATAAGGAAAAACATGGACGGATTCTCATTAAATCTTCAGTTTCAGAGCAATTCAAAGAGAATTGGGATACTGGGAGCGTCCGGCTGCGGAAAGAGTATGACCCTTAAAAGTATAGCGGGAATCGAAACTCCGGAGAAAGGGCAGATACAGATCGGTGACAGGATATTGTTTGATTCTGGTGAGAAAATCAATATAAAACCTCAGAAAAGAAATGCCGGCTATCTCTTTCAGAATTATGCATTATTTCCAACTATGACGGTGGAACAGAATATTGGAGTAGGGCTTAGAGGAAGATGGAAGGAAAAGAAGGAGCGGGTACAGGAGATGATTGGGAAATTCGGGCTGTCGGGACTCGAAGGGAGGCTTCCCGGAGAACTTTCCGGCGGGCAGCAGCAGAGGACAGCACTTGCAAGGATTATGGCTTATGAGCCGGAGATTATTCTTCTTGATGAGCCTTATGCAGCTCTTGACATGTTTTTGAGGGATCGGTTACAGCAGGAACTATTAGACATGCTCAGAGATTATGAGGGGACAGTGATTCTTGTCTCTCATAACCGGGATGAGATCTATCGGTTCAGCGATGATCTTCTTATTATGGAAAAGGGGCAGGCAGCATGTTTTGGAAAAAGCAAGGATATTTTTTCTAATCCGAAAAAGAAAGTGGCAGCAGGATTGACGGGTTGTAAGAATTTTTCAAAAGTGCGGCGTATAGATGACCACCGCCTGGAGGCGGCAGATTTTGGGATTGTGTTATGCACGGAAAGGAAGATCCCTGAGAATACGGCATATATTGGCTTTCGGGCACATGAGTTCGAACCTGTATGGGGGATGCGGGAGAAGAATTGCATGAAGGTGCAGGTGGAAAGTGCGGCACAATTGCCCTTTGAAAAGCAGTATTTTCTTCGGCCGGAGGGAGCGGTTTCCCAAAAAGAGGATCAGGAGCAGATCTGCTGGTTCGTGCAGAGGGACAGACAGCGTGAGATAGAAAAAAGGGGGCTGCCTCCTTATCTTAAGTTTACAGAGGAACATATATTGTTTTTAGAGGAATAAAAGGGTGCAAGAGAGTACGTTCTGGACATTGACACATGTTCCGGCACTTGGTAAAATAGTAAGAGAGTAAAAAGCAGGGAGGAAAGATAGATGTATCATTGTCATGTTCATTTCTATTTGGCAGGTCATCATTGCAAAATATTTGAGATTATAAAGGAAATGTCCCCGCTTGAGCATTTTACGCATGAGTTTATTGAGGATGCGAGGCTTTCAGAGGAACCAGCAGCCGCGTCAGACGTGATTTTTGCCAATATAGAAGATATAGATGAAAAAGAAGCATTGCGCACGTTGATCACAGGAAAAGGCAAGGATACAGATTTAATATTGCTTGTAGGCGGGAAACAGATGAGTTTGACGGCAGAGGAGCTTAAAGAAGTTACGGATGTATGGAAGCTGCCTATGTCAGATGATGAGATTTGTTTTCGCTTCCTGCGGTGGCAGGAGAACCTGAAGATGAGCAGGGACTTTTGGCAGACCAGCCAGTATTTGGAGGCGACGATCAATAATATTCCCAATCTTGTCTGGTATAAGGATAAGGATGGAATCCATGAAAAGGTAAACGACAGTTTCTGTAAGACGGTCAATAAGACAAAGAAGCAGGTCGAAGGGCGCGGGCATGCCTATATATGGGATGTGGAGCAGGATGATCCGGCCTGTATAGAGTCGGAACGTGAAGTGATGGAAAAGAGAGAGACATGTGTGTCTGAGGAGACGGTCCAATCAGGGGACGGAACAAGGCTTCTTACTACATACAAATCTCCTCTTTATGATTTCGATGGGAGCGTTATGGGCACGGTGGGCGTGGCCATTGACGTAACACAGGAGCGGGCATATGAACAGGAGATCATAAAAAAGAACCATACCTTAGAGACAATTTTCACTACAATGGATTGTGGTGTTATGTGCCATACGCTGGATGGGAGCCGGATTATCAGCATCAACAGGGCTGCTCTTAAGATTCTGGGGTACGACTCCCAGAAAGAGCTTTTGGAAGATGGATTTAATATGGTCGCCAAGTCTGTCGCGGAGGAAGACCGTGCCGGTCTCAGAGAGAGGATTAAGGAGTTAAAGACAGAGGGAGACAGTATCAGTGTTGAGTACCGCGTACGTCATAAAAATGGAGACACTCTTCATATTATGGGAAACGTTAAGCTTTTGAAGCAAAACGGGGAGCTGGTTTATCAGAGATTTCTATTAGACTGTACGGCTCAAAAGCTCCAGGAAAAGAAGAATGAAAGACATCATATGGAATTGATCCATGCCTTGAGTATAGAGTACAATCTCGTTTGCTTTTTTGATCTTGATACAGGGATGGGGATGCCTCTCCGGTTGTCTGACAAAGAGCATCATATGTTTGATTCCGTTTTCGGCAAGGGAATCTCGCTGGAAGAAAGCATGGGACGATACATAGAGAGATACGTCCATAATGAAGATAAAGAGATGATGGAAGAAGTTTCCGGCAGAGAGAGATTGAAAAAGGAGTTGACAGAAGATAAGCAGTATTATGTCAATTACCGGATGGTTAAAGACGGTGAAGTAAAATATTTCCAGATGAGAGCGGTGCGTTCCGGAAAATGGGAAGAAGGACACGGTATGGTCCTTGGCTTCCGCAGTGTAGATGAGGAAATCCGCAGCGAGATGAAGAAAAAAGAGCTGTTGGAGAATGCACTTATGCAGGCAAACAAAGCGAATAAGGCAAAAAGTGTATTCCTTTCCAATATGTCACATGATATCCGTACACCGATGAACGCTATTGTAGGTTTTACATCCCTCGCGATTACGCATATTGACAGCACAGAGCAGGTGAAGGAGTATCTGGGTAAGATTATGACCTCGGGAGAGCATCTGTTAAGCTTGATCAATGACGTGTTAGACATGAGCCGGATCGAGAGCGGGAAGATGCATTTGGAGGAAAAGCCGTGCCGTTTGCCGGATATACTGCATGGGCTTCGCAACATCGTACAGGCGGATATCCATGCAAAGCAGCTTGAATTATATATTGATGCCGTGGATATTTTTGATGAAGAGATTTTCTGTGATAAGCTGCGCCTGAACCAGGTCCTTTTAAATCTTTTAAGTAACTGTGTCAAGTATACAGGTGCAGGCGGCATTGTCAGCATACGGATCATAGAAAAACCAGGAGCACCGATTGGTTATGCTAATTATGAATTCCACATTAAAGATACGGGAATCGGTATGAGTGAGGAATTCGTAGCCCATATTTTTGAACCTTTTGAACGGGAAAAGAACAGTACGATCAGCGGGATTCAAGGAACTGGGCTTGGGATGGCCATCACAAAGAATATTGTGGATATGATGAACGGTACTATCGAAGTGAAGAGTGAGCAGGGGGTAGGAACAGAATTTATTGTAGCTTTTACTTTCCGTCTCAATGCGGAGGTGAAGGGGCCGAGAGATATCCCGCAGCTTAAGAATCTCAGGGCACTTGTGGTTGATGATGATTACAATACGTGCGATAGTGTCTCATACATGCTTCAGCAGATTGGTATGCGTGCGGAGTGGACATTGTCCGGTAAGGAAGCAGTGCTGCGTACCCACCAGGCAGTTACCAGAGGGGATATTTACAGTGTGTATATTATCGATTGGCTGCTTCCGGATATGAACGGCATTGAGGTCACAAGAAGAATCCGCAAGGAAATGGGGGAGGATGTGCCGGTCATTGTCCTGACTGCGTATGACTGGGCAGATATCGAGGAGGAAGCAAAGGAAGCAGGTGTTACGGCATTTTGCAGTAAACCATTGTTCTTGTCCGAACTCAGAAGCTGCCTGCACTCCATTGTGAATGACAAAGGTGAACAGGGACGGGATGAGGAAGAGAAAAAGAGTTTCCACGCGGGGCGTATTCTGCTGGCAGAGGACAATGAATTGAATCAGGAGATTGCCACTGCGATTCTGGAAGATGCAGGCTTCAGTATTGATATAGCCGGAAACGGAAAAGTTGCCATAGACATGCTTGAGAAATCGGAGCCGGGATATTACCAGTTGATTCTTATGGATGTCCAGATGCCGATAATGGATGGATATGAAGCATCGAAAAGAATCCGGGCGCTGAAAGATAAGCAACTTTCATCAATCCCTATTTTTGCCATGACTGCTAACGCTTTTGAGGAAGATAAGCAGGAGGCATTAAAAAGCGGAATGGATGGACATATTGCAAAGCCCATCGATATTGACAAATTATTTGATACTCTGAGTATGGTTTTAGATTAAACAAAATAGACTGACGGAAAAGAGGCGTATGATTATGCAGAAACAAAACTTTAACCCATCAATGAACGCTGTCCATATGGAGCCTATGGATAAAATAGCAGGTTTTGAGGTAAGACCCGGGCTCTATGAGTTGAATGGCGCGGTGGCGATCCCTGTGGGAGTGAATTTCACGATACATTCTTTGGGGGCGACTTCCTGTGAACTGCTGCTGTTCCGTCTGATGGAGGATGAACCTTATGCAGTGCTCAAGTTTCCGGAGCACTACCGCATCGGTAATGTCTATTCTATGATTGTATTCGGACTTCATATCACAGAGTTTGAATATGCATATCGTCTGGACGGTCCTTATGATCCGCCCAAAGGTCTGTTGTTTGATAAGAAGAATATTTTATTGGATATCTATGCCAAAGCCGTTACAGGGCAGAGCGTATGGGGGACGAAGAACAAGAGCGGCAGCTTTTATAAAGCGAGAGTTGTTCAGGATAACTTTGACTGGGGGGCGGAGCTGAATCCGTTGATCCCTATGGAAGATCTGGTCATCTATGAGATGCATGTAAGAGGATTTACGAGACATGATTCTTCCGGAGTTACTTATCCCGGAACCTTTTCCGGTATTATGGAGAAGATACCTTACTTGAAGGAATTGGGTATCAATGCAGTAGAGCTGATGCCGGTGTTTGAGTTTGATGAGATGAAAGACTGCCGAGAAGTAAACGGCAGACAGCTTTTGGATTACTGGGGATATAATACAGTAAGCTTTTTTGCCCCGAATACCAGCTATGCGGGAAGCGTAGAGTATAACCGTGAGGGGAATGAGCTGAAGACATTGATCAAGACGCTGCATGAGAACGGTATCGAATGTTTCCTGGATGTAGTATTTAATCACACGGCAGAGGGAGATGACCGCGGTCCCAGTTTTTCTTTCAAAGGTTTTGACAATAATGTTTATTACATGCTGACACCGGACGGATATTATTATAATTTCAGCGGTTGCGGGAATACATTGAACTGTAATCATCCCGTAGTCCGTCAGATGATTCTGGAATGCTTGCGATACTGGACAACTTTTTATCATGTAGACGGTTTCCGCTTTGATTTGGCCAGTATCCTTGGACGCAATCAGGACGGTACTCCTATGAGTAATCCGCCGCTTCTTCAAAGTCTTGCTTTTGACCCGATACTTGGAAATGTGAAGCTGATCGCAGAAGCGTGGGATGCAGGCGGGCTTTATCAAGTAGGAAGTTTTCCGGCATGGAACCGCTGGACAGAGTGGAACGGAAAATACAGAGATGACATGCGTGATTTTCTTAAAGGAGATTTTGGCATAGCATCAGTCGCAGCACAGAGGATTACAGGATCTCATGATCTGTATGATCCGAATATCAGAGGCAATAACGCATCCGTTAATTTTTTGAACTGCCATGATGGGTTTACATTGTGGGATATGTATTCTTATAGCAGGAAGCATAACGAGGCGAATGGATGGTTCAATGTGGACGGCAGCGATGATAATCGGAGCTGGAATTGCGGAACAGAGGGAGAGACGGACGACGCAGAGGTTCTTTCCCTTCGGAGGAGACTGGCGAAAAATGCCGTTGCTGTATTGCTGATGAGCCGTGGGACACCGATGTTCCTTGCAGGGGATGAGTTTTTAAATACCCAGTACGGCAACAATAATGCTTACTGTCAGGACAATGAAGTGTCATGGCTGAACTGGGATTTCCTTGAAAAGAATAAAGGACATTTTACGTTTACAAAACATATGATCAAACTGCGCAAGGAGCATGATGTGGTTCGTAAGTTTACCGGAGGCTGTTCCCTTGGATTCCCGGAGATACAAGTATCAGAGCCTAATGGGAGTACGAAGGTTCTCCGTGTCATCTATGCAGGACGTAATCAGGATGACACAGGGGATGATATTGTGTGTCTCGCAATCAATACATATTGGGAGGAACAGGTATGTTTCCTGCCCGAATTGCCGTTACAATTGAAGTGGAAGTTCGAGGCGGATACGTCAGGCAGATATTTGCCTTGTAATGTATCAGAGGAAGGAAAGGTTGCAGTGCCGGATGGAAACCGGTTCACAATGGGGCCTCGTTCTGTAGCAGTATTAATAGTGACGAAGTAAACGTGACAGCACATCAGAGATGGTGTGCTGTTTTGTTTGGTATCGAACAATAGCAGTTTCATGAAAAAAGGAGAAAAAACATGTATGGATTGAGTACATTGTGTTATATAGAAAAAGATGGAAAGTATCTTATGCTTCATCGAACCGTGAAAGAAAAGGATGTAAATAAGGATAAATGGATTGGAGTAGGCGGACATTTTGAGGAGGATGAAAGTCCGGAGGAATGTCTCTTACGAGAAGTAAAAGAAGAGACAGGGTATACACTGACTTCGTATCGCTACCGGGGAATTGTGACATTTATTTCCGGAAACGGCGTGACAGAATATATGTCTTTATTTACTGCGGACGGATTCTGCGGGGAGCAGACGGAGTGTGATGAAGGGCAGCTTGAGTGGGTGGATATTGATAAAGTAGAGGGTCTTAATATATGGGAAGGAGATAAGATTTTCCTTCGATTACTGAGGAATTCCGAAGAATTCTTTTCATTGAAGCTTGTATATGACGGGCATGACAGATTGGTATCTGCGGCTTTAAATGGAAAATCAATGAATATATAGATAAAATCAATAAATACAACGATATATTTTTAATATCAATTATACAGATATATGTGTCAATGTTATAATGATAAGAACAGTACATTTAGACAACCCTATAACAGAGAGCGTATAATGAAAAACAAAAAGCTATGGATATTTATTTGCATAATTATTGTAATTTTATGTTTAGACCACATTTTCGAGTGGTCTTCTTATATTGGAGATTTTGATAATCTCAAGTTTTTGAAGGATATGGTGAATGAGAATCTGCTGCTGGCGGTGCTGCTCTATATTGGGCTGACAGTGGTCGGGTGCGTGGTGCTGGCGCTGCCGGGCGTGACTTTTGCTATCGCGGCGGGGCTTTTATTCGGGCCGGTGCTGGGAACGCTTTGCTGCTCGGCGGCGACGACAATCGGAGCGATGTTAGCATTTGCCGTGGGGCGGTTTTTCCTGAAGGACAGTATAAAACCGATGGTAATGAAGAATAAATATATTAGAAAATGGCTGTTTGATGAGGGCGGCGGCAATGAGATATTTGTCCTTATGATTACGAGGCTGGTTCCGGTCTTTCCGTATAATCTCCAGAATTTTGCCTATGGGGTGACGGATATCCGTTTCAGCACTTACTCTGTTTGCTCCCTGATATTCATGCTGCCCGGAACCGCTATGTATACGGTGGGAACGGCGGGGCTCGCGGACAAGGAAAACCGGATACTGTACATCGGGGTTGCGCTGGCTTTGGCGGCAGTAGTGATGGGTCTTGGAGCATTTTTAAAGAAACGTTACATGAAAGAGGAGAAGGATGATGGAAGAGCGGAAAGGTAGGACTGCAGATGCGTCGAAATGCGTACACTGCCATATTTGCCGGGAAAACTGTGCGTTTTTGAAGAAATACGGGATTGATATCGGGGACGTCTTGAGGCTTAATGAGCTGGCGTACCACTGTTTCCTGTGCGGACGCTGCAGTGAGGTCTGCCCTGTGGGGATTGACGGGCGGCAGGTGGTACGGGATATGCGCCGCAGGCAGGTGAGCGGTGACGGGGGAGCGTATGTAAATAAAAAGTATAAGAGGATGATTTCGGAAAAGCGGGAATATCTGTATCGGAATTACCGGCATGTCACGGAAAAGAGCGTCCTGTTTCCGGGTTGTAATTTCCCGTCGGTGTACCCGAAGACGATGAAAATGCTTTCGAAACTTTTTGAGGAGCAGGCGGGTATCGGGACGGTGTATGAGTGTTGCGGGAAACCCATTGCGGATATCGGCATGGAAGAGCAAGAGGAAAGAATCGTGCAGGGAATCGGGGAGCGTTTGTCTGCGGCAGGAGTGACAGAGGTTATTACGGTCTGCCCGAACTGTGAGGACTACTTAAGCGGGCGCGTTCCGGTGAAGGTTGTGAATATTTATGAAAAATTGAGGGAACTGGGGATTGGGAAGAAGATTCCCGGAGGGTGTCTGATGTTTCGCCCCTGCCCGGACAGGGAGAGGGGCAGATGGCTTAAGGATATTGAGTTTTTCCTGGAGGAGAAATGTGAACCGATCAAGGATGTCCAGTGCTGCGGCCTTGGCGGCAACGGCGGGGTGTCAGAGCCGGAGCTTGCGAAAGGATTTGCGGTGAAAGTGAAGGGATATCCGGATACCGTCTACACCTACTGTGGTTCCTGTTCGGGAAATCTTACGAGAAACGGATGCAAAAAGGTGCGGCACGTCTTGCCGGAGATACTCGGAACGGGCGAAAGGCCTGATACGGTGAAATCACTCATTAACCGGATGCGGACGAAAAACTTGTGATTGGGAGGATGCATGAAGACAAAAGCGTTGATAATATTTACCCGAGTTCCGGTCCCGGGCGAGACGAAGACGAGGCTGATGCCTTATTTTACGCCGAAACAGTGCGCCAGGCTCCATTGCTGCTTTTTGAAGGATATTGCCGCGATGTGCAGGGAAGGGGAGGACGAGGCGGATATATATGTATGCTACAGCGCATCTCATGCCGACGGGATGGGAGAAAGTCGGAACGGCGCAGGGTGTCTCAGGGAGATATTCGGCGAGTGCGCGGGTTATTTTCCCCAGGAGGGAGAGGACTTAGGGCAGCGGATGTACCGCGGGATTGAGAAGGTGCTTAAGATGGGCTATAAGTCCTGCGTATTGATTGGTACGGATGTGCCGGAGGTGCGGTGGGCGGATATCCGCCTGGCGTTTCAGATTCTTGAAGGGAAGGACGTGGTACTCGGGCCTACCGCTGATGGGGGATATTATCTTGTGGGCATGAAGGCGGCGAGGAAAGAGGTTTTTGAAAAGCAGACTTACGGGCATGGGAGTGTTCTTAATAATACAGTGTACGGAATCGAATCTGAGAATCTGTCGGCCGGACTGGGGAAAACACTTTGCGATATCGATACGCGGGAGGATGTGGCGGCGTACCGGGAAAGAATGAGGAGGCAAAAGGCGCTCCAGAGGACGGAGACGGGGAAGTACCTGATGAGGACAAGCAGGATTTCCATTATCGTGCCTGTCTATAATGAGAAAAAGACGATAGGGGGGCTCCTTGAAGACCTGAGGAAGATAAAGGAGCGGTGCGAGATTATCCTTGTGGATGGGGGCAGCACGGACGGTACGCTTGAGGAGATAAGCCCTGATTTTAAGCTGCTCCACTCGGAAAAGGGAAGAGCGGCGCAGATGAATCTGGGGGCGAGGGAGAGCATGGGAGATATCCTGTTTTTCCTCCACTGCGACAGCGAGCTGCCGGAAAAGCCTCTTGAACAGATACGCAGCGTGATGAAGGACTATCGGGTGGGATGCTTTGGGATTGCGTTTCATTCGCGGAATTTTTTTATGTATACATGCCGTGTCATCTCCAATCATAGAATTAAGGACAGGAAAGTGGTATTCGGCGACCAGGGAATCTTTATCGAGCGGAAGTTGTTTTTTGAGATGGGGATGTTCCCGGAGCTGCCGGTGATGGAGGATTACCAGTTTTCTCTTGGACTTAGGGAGCGGGGGGAGAAGATTGGGATTACGAAGAAGAGGATTTATACGTCTGACAGGAGGTTTCCGGCGGGAACGCTGCCGAAACTTAAAGAGATGTGGAAGATGAACCGGCTCAGGAAGAAGTATCGGGATGGGGTGGATATCGAGACGATTGCGGGGATGTATGGGGATGTAAGGTAAGTGTGTGAGATAATGCGGAAAGGGTTTGGAGATGGAGAGGATTAAGGGATTAGCGGAATATGTGAGAAAGCCTTGTTACCGGGAGGCGATGGGGCTGCCGGGGGAGGTTTGTGAGGAGTACAGGATTCTGGCGCAGGGGGAGTACAATATTAATTATATTTTTGCCCATCCGGTCAGTGGGAAGGAATTCCTTTTGCGGGTGAACTGCGGGAGCCAGATGCATCTTGAGGACCAGATTGGGTATGAGTACCATGCGCTTGAGCTTTTGCGGGAGTCTGGGAGGACGCCGAAGGTGTTTTTCGTGGACGGGAGCTGTAAGGAGCTGGAGCATGGGGTGCTGGTGATGGAATATCTTCCGGGCGTGAGTCTTGACTATCGGAAAGATATGGGGCTGGCGGCGCAGTGTCTTGCGGATATCCACAGTGTTCCGGTGTCGGCGGAGGATGGGCTTTTAAGCCCGGAGAATCCGTTGGAGGCGATTCTTAACGAGTGTGAGGAGATGGTGAAGGTCTATATGGATTCTCCTCTGGGAGATAAGGAGACGAAAAGTGTCATCCGAAATCTCCTGGACAGGGGCTGGGAGAGGTTTCGGAGGACGGAGAACCTTAAGGGTTATCGGTGCTGCATCAATACAGAGCTTAATTCTACGAATTTTCTTATCAACGGGGAGGGAAAAGAAAATTACCTGATTGACTGGGAAAAGCCTTTGTACGGAGACCCGGCGCAGGACCTTGGGCATTTTCTTGCTCCTACGACTACGTTCTGGAAGACGGATGTAATCCTTGCCCCGGAGGAAACGGAAAAGTTTCTGGATGATTATATTAGGGCTGTAGACGGGAGATTTCCGGTGGAGGGGCTTAAGGAGAGGGTCGGTACGTTTATTCCCATCACCTGCCTGAGGGGAGTGACGTGGTGCGCTATGGCGTGGGTGCAGTACCAGCAGCCGGATAAACTGATATTTAATGAATCTACATATAAAAAGCTTGAGGCGTATCTTTCCCATGATTTTCTTGAGATGCTGTCGCGGGATTATTTTTAGAGATGAGGTATAGGGCCATGGATAAGAAAAAAAGGAACCAGGCAGGGAAAGCGGCGGTGGTGCTCATTGCCCTGGCGGCGGTTCTTATATATTATTTTGTTCCGTCGGTGAAACGGACGATGAATACGGTGCTGGCGGCATTTGCCAGCGGGGATTTTACGGTGGTGAGGGATTTTGTGGAGTCTTACGGAGCGTATGCGGCGGCGGTATCATTTTTATTGATGATACTGCAGTCGATTGCGGCGCCTTTGCCGGCGTTTCTTTTGACATTTGCGAATGCAAATCTGTTCGGCTGGTGGAAGGGGGCGCTCCTTTCCTGGTCAAGCGCGATGGCGGGTGCGGCGGTCTGCTTTTATATCGCGAGAATCCTGGGGCGTGACGCGGCGGAAAAGCTTACGAGCCGGGCAGGGCTTAAGCAGATTGATGAATTTTTTGAGAGGCACGGGAGGATGAGCATTCTGATTGCCAGGCTTTTGCCGTTTATGTCTTTTGATATCGTGAGCTATGCGGCGGGGCTTACTTCCATGTCGTTCGGGAGTTTCTTTGTCGCTACGGGAATCGGGCAGCTCCCGGCGACCATCATCTATTCCTATGTGGGAAGTATGCTGACAGGAGGGGCAAAACTGTTTGTGACAGGACTTCTTCTTCTGTTTGCCATATCAGCTTTGATTGTTTTATTAAAGCAATTATATAATGAAAGACGAAAAAAGGAGGACAGGTAAATGAACACTTATTACAATCCGGAGGACTTGGCGAAATTTGGGACCATGGGCGAGGAGGCGCCTAAGCTTTGGGAGAGTTTCATGCAGTATTACGGCGGTGTATTCGCGGAGGGCGCGCTGACGGCGAGGGAGAAATCTCTGATTGCGCTGGCGGTGGCAACGGCGGTCCAGTGTCCGTACTGTATCGATTCTTATACACAGGACTGCCTGACAAAGGGCATTGACGAGGAGCAGATGACAGAGGCAATCCATGTGGCGGCGGCCATCCGGGGCGGGGCAACGCTCGTTCATGGGGTGCAGATGAAAAATATTGTGAAGAAACTGGAGCTTTAATTATGGATGCAAGAGAAGAATTTAAGAAATTAACGCAGATTCCGAAGTTTGCGGATTCCGTTGAGGACAAGGAACTGTTAATGACGGATAAGATGTCGGTGCTGCAGATTAATGTGGGAAGGCTCTGCAATCTTGCCTGCAAGCACTGTCATATGGAGGCGGGGCCGAACCGCACGGAAGTAATGGAAAAAGACGTCCTGGAGGCATGTCTTAAGCTCTATAAAGAGTGGGGATTTCAGACCATCGACATCACGGGAGGCGCGCCGGAGATGAACCCGCATTTCCGCTGGTTTGTAGAAGAGGCGGTAAAGGTGTGCAGCGATGTGATGGTGCGGAGCAATCTTACCATCATGCTGGAAGAAGGCTATGAGGACCTTCCGGAGTTTTATGCGGCAAATAAGGTGACGGTCATCTGCTCGCTGCCTCACTACAAAGCAAGAAATGCCAATAAGCAGCGGGGAGAAGGCACTTTTGAGAAATCCATTGAGGTGCTGAAAAAGCTCAATGCCCTTGGATACGGCAAAGACCCGTCTCTTACCCTGAACATGGTGTTCAATCCGGGCGGCGCGTTCTTCCCGCCGGAGCAGTCCGCGATGGAGAAGGAGTATAAGGAACATCTGGGAAGTGAGTATGGGATTGTGTTTAACAATCTTTTCACGATTACCAACAATCCCATCGGAAGATTCGGGGCGTTCCTTACCCGCACGGGCAATATGGAAGGGTATCTCACAAAGCTTTACGATGCATTTAACCCGGGGGCGGTGGCAGGCATGATGTGCAGGAGCCAGTTGTCGGTAGGATGGGATGGAAGAGTGTATGACTGCGACTTTAACCAGGCGGTAGATATGCCGATAGAGGGCATAGACAATATTAAAGACCTGGTCGGAAAGCCTTATGAGAAGAGAAGAATCCGCCTTGACAAGCACTGCTACGCCTGTACGGCAGGGCAGGGTTCAAGCTGCGGCGGCTGTACGGCTTAATACATAAGCGCTTGCGAAACTTAAGGTCTGCCGGGGGTCATTGTGCAGCTTGTATATTCCAACACAGACACGCTTGCGCTCCAAGTTTACCGTAGCGGTACATAAGCCGCCAAAATACGGCGGCTAAGTACCGACGATAAACTAAGGTCTGCTTATGGAACATACAAGCTGCACAATTCGACACTGGCAAATTAGAGTTTCGCAATTGCCTATATTTAGTACATAGTGTAAGGAGAGAGATATGGATACAAAACAGATTGCAGAACAGTTTATGCAAGGGTATGACTGCTCCCAGGTGGTCTTACGGCATTTTGCAGAGGAACTTGGCATCAGCGAGGATGAGGCGAACCGTGTGTCGGCGTGTTTTGGAGGCGGGATGCAGCTCGGCTCTGTGTGCGGGGCATATACGGGGGCGCTTATGGCCATTGGTTTAAAGTACGGACACAGCAATCCGGAAGGACTGATGCAGCAAAAGGACATCCTGCTGGCAAAGACGGCGCAGTTCAAGGAGAAATTTTTAAAGGAGTTCGAGTCCGTGGACTGCAAGTGCCTGATCGGCTATGACGTGTCTACGCCGGAAGGGCTTAAGGGCGCGCTTGAAAGCGGGAAACTTCTTGAATATTGCCCGGGGCTTGTGGACAAAGTAATACAGATGACAGAAGAAGTGTTAAGTAAAGAAGAGTAGACAGATGGAGAATAGAATGAAAAAAATGAGGGCGCTCTTTTTGACGGCTGTCCTGCTGGCGGGATGTCTTGCGGGATGCGGGAGTAAGGGAGTGCCGGAAGAGGAGCTTGTGTCTGATGCGGCGTTTGAGGGAGCGTATCTTGTGACAGCTGATTATGTGAAGGAACATGCGGCGGATGAGAACGTACTTCTGGTAGACTGCCGGGGCGCGGACAAGGCAAAAAAGGAGACCCTTGAGGGAGCGGTTGCCACTACATGGCAGGAAATCCGGACCTGTGAGGAGAGCTACGGCAAGGAGGGCGACGAAGGCTGGGGGAAGATTCCGGAGCCTTCGGAGCTTTCGAAAAAGCTTGGCGGGCTTGGCATGAGCAAGGACAAAGAGATTATCCTTTTGGGGGAGACTCTTGACGGCTGGGGCGATGATGCCACGGTGCTGTGGGAGCTTGCCGCAGCGGGGTACGACAATGTAAAGATGGTAGACGGCGGGTACAGTGCGGCGAAGGCGGCGGGAGTGCCGACCCAGAAGGGAGCCTCCGAGCCGGAGCCTGCGGATGTATCAATTGATGCCATTGACAATACTCATGTGATGGGAACAGAAGAACTTCAGGCACATTATGATGAGTACAAGATTCTGGATGTGCGGACGGAGGAAGAGTACAAAGGGGCTGTAAAATATCATGAGGCAAAAGGCGGCCATCTTCCGGGAGCAATCTTTATGCCTTACACGGAGCTGTTCCGGAAGGGCGGCACACTCCGGTCCCAGGCGGATATCGAGAAGATGATGACGGACGCGGGGATTTCAAAGGATGATAAGATTGTGGCCTACTGTACCGGAGGAATCCGCTCTGCGTATATGCAGCTTGTGCTGGAGATGGCAGGATATGAAAATACATGGAACTATGACCAGTCCTTCTGGAGATGGGCAGTTGTGGGCGAAGTGGAGAAGTAAGGAAATGGGATGCAGGATATTTATAGAAACAGTCTATAAAAGTGATTCTGTCATGAAATAAATTGATTAGACGAAGATGTATATTATAAATATAATAGTGATAATATACTACTATCGAAATGCAGGCATTCGATAATCGTATACTATATAAAATCCAAGGAGGAAAGAGTATGAAAAGGAATGCAGTAATCATACTTATGCTTGCGGCTGTTTTAACTTTAGGCGGCTGCGGAAAGAGCGAGGAGAAAGCGCCGGAGGAGGAGACAAAGACAGAAGAATCCGCAAAAGAAGAAAACGCGTCAGGAGAGGCAACCAAGGAAGATGTGCTGGCGTATATCAAGGACACCGATGAGAATACTGTCCTTGTGGATGCCAGAGTCTCGGGCGCTTACCAGGGATGGGCGCTTGACGGCGCGGAGAAAGGCGGGCATTTTGAAAATGCGGTCAACATTTCTGCACAGTGGATTGACTGTGAATATGAGTCCAACGAGAAAGAGAATAAGACCAGGGAAGAGTCTATCCAGAAAGAGCTGGATGCCAACAAGATGACGGCTGAAAAGTCCTATATCGTCTATGATACCAACGGGAAGGACGCGGCGGCAGTGAAAGGCTATCTGGAAGGGCTTGGATACAAGAACGTTTCTACGTTTAACGCGGCAGAGCTTATTAACTCCGGCTCGGAAAATCTTGTAAGCTATGAGAATTATAACCTGTATATGCCGGCGGACATTGTGAAGAATATTTCCGACCATGTAGTAAACGGCACAGAGCTTGAGACCCAGGCAGCAGATATCGTTAAGGATGCTCCGGTTGCGCTGCTTGACGTGTCGTGGGGAGATGAGACGAACAATGAAGAGACTGGTTCCGGCTATGAAGACGGGCATGTTCCGGGAACTGTCCATGTGAATACGGATGAGTATGAGACTCCGAAGGTTTATGTTGAAGAGAAGGACGAGGATTTTAGAAGTGAGTGGCGTCTGATTCCTGATAAGGAGCTGATTGCGCTGGCGGAGGCGAAAGGTGTTACGAAAGACAGTTGTGTCGTTATCGTTGGCTATGAGCCGATGGCGACTACACGCATGGCTGTTATCCTGAGATATCTGGGCTGTGAGAATGTCCATGTCATGAGCGAGGGCTTAGTGGGCTGGAACGCAAAGGGATATGAGATGGAGACTGGCATCAATAAGCCGGAAAAGGTAAGCTTTGGCGCGGACAAGCCCCAGAATCCTGACATGATTGACACGATTGAAGAGGCGGAGGACAAGCTTAAGAACGATTCCAATTTCCAGTTGATTGACACGCGTACCATTGAAGAGTGGGACGGCAAGGACACAGGATACGGCTATCATGACCTGGCAGGAAGGATTGACGGTACGATTCTTTCAGAATCCGGAATCGGATACTCCAGCTCTATGTATAATTACAGAAACCCTGACAAGTCTATGAGAAGTAAAGAAATCTTAGAGGCGATGTGGAAAGACCAGGGAATTGACACAGGTAAGCACATGTCATTCTTCTGCGGAAGCGGCTGGAGAGCAGCGGAAGAAGTATGGGATGCTATGGTGCTGGGCTATGAGGATGTGTCTCTCTACAGCGACGGCTGGATCGGCTGGAGCAATGAAGGACATCCGTATATTGACAAAGACGGAAATACCGTGCATTATGATAGGAAGCAGAATAAAGCGGTTCCTGTAAAATAAATCACAGGGATGCGAACTTAAGGGGAGCGTTATTTTGCTCTCCTTAAGTTGTTAAAAGGAAAGGAATAAATATGAAGAAAATGATAAAAAGAATCGCTGCGGCAATGCTTGTAACAGTACTGACATTTATGTCGGCGGGAGGCAGCCTTACGGCGGAAGCAGCGGCTAAAGCACCAAAGAAGATGTCGCTTAAAGTAACGGCAAAAAAGATTGACATCAAAGGAAAAGCGACGATTTCCGTGAAATCTGTAAAGCCGTCGGATGCCAGCAAAGCGGTAAAATATAAGTCAAGCAATAAAAAGGTAGCTGCCGTGTCATCTAAAGGTGTTGTTACAGGCAAGAAAGCGGGAAAGGCTACGATCACAGTTACATCTAAAAAGAACAAAAAAGTAAAAAAGACGGTTAAGATAACAGTAAAAAATATGAAACCCACCAGTCTAAGTCTCAGTGCATCAAATCTTTCAATGACCGTCGGTGAGAAGGCGGAGACGAAAGCAACAGTAAAACCGGCAGGCGTATATTGCCCTGTTTCTTACAAATCCAGCAATTTATCGGTGGCTTCTGTAGATAAAAACGGTAAAGTAACAGCGAAAGCTCCGGGAACGGCAGTTATCACAGCAAAGGCAAAAGAGAAAAACAGTAAAGGAAAGTACTTATCAAAAACCTGTAAGGTTACAGTTTCAAAAAAGCAAGTTGTATATGGAGAGGAATTTAAAGGAGAACTGGTGATCAGTGCTTCTGAGCTTAAGGCAAAGATTGACAGGAAGGAATCCATGATACTTGTAGATGCCAGAAATATTAAGGCCACGGCAGATACGGCGAAAAATGCAATCACAATGTCGTGGCAGGATATATCCGATTCTTCCTTAAGTAACCGCGGCAAGGCAGGCTTTGCAAGGACACTGCCCCCAGCGGAAGTGAGTAAAAAGCTCAGTGCGCTTGGACTTGGATTAAATGATCAGATCTTCTTGTTCAGCGACAGGTATCAGACGTCGGGCTGGGGTGAAGACGGCAGGATCGCATGGCAGCTTATCCAGTGTGGATATACGAATGTCCGGGTGGTTAACGGCGGCTTCCCGCTTATGAAAGATGCAGGGATCCCAACACAGAAAGGACCGTCAAAACCAGCGACAAAGACAGTGAATATCGCAAATGTAGATACAACAAATGAGGTGACGACAGAGGAACTTCTGAAAGATTATGCATCCTATAAAGTTGTTGATGTCCGCACGGATGATGAGTTTAAGGGGATTAAAGTTGAAGAAGGGACAACCGGAGGGCATATGAAGGATGCTTTGCAGGTTCGCTTTACAGATATGTTCCGGCCGGACGGAACACTCAAGAGCAACAGTGAATTAGTGCGGTTGTTTGATGCGGCAGGAATTAAAAAGACAGATAAGATAGCCACATGTTGTACGGGAGGAATCCGTTCCGGATACATGCAGCTCGTGCTTAAGATGCTCGGTTATGAGAACAGCTATAATTATGCGGAATCAGTCTACAGATGGTCGAATACTGCGGATGCAGGCACAGGAGACTACTGGGTTCAGCAATAGAAATTGATAAAATGCACAGGCGGAGAAATGTATGGAAGACAGAAGAAAACTTGCAGACGGAAAAGAGATATGGGTAATAAAAGCAGGATTTCCTGATGCACCCATTAAAAAGTGGTGGTCAGAATATGTTTTTTCCAATTCCCTTAAAAAATATCTGGAAAGACTGGGATGTTACGTTATAATCGAATCCTATGATGAGTGGTATGACAGTGGAGAGGCGGATGTTGTAATCGTGTTGCGGGGGCATAAGGAGTATTTCCCGGACAGGAGCAATAAAGACTGCCTGTATATTATGTGGAATCTAAGCCATCCGGCCACAATTACAGACGAGGAATATCAGTCGTATGACCTCCTGTGCATTGGTTCAAGGAAACATGCAGAAAAAGTCGCGCAGAAAGTGACTGTGCCGATAAAATACCTTCCCATGTGCGCGGATACAGAACTGTTTTATCCGGAAGAATCTGAGCACATCGGGAAGGGATATGACTGGATATTTGTCGGCAATTCAAGATATGTCAGACGAAAAAGTGTCTCCTGGTCAATTGAGCATGGGATTCCCTTAAAAATATGGGGGGCAAACTGGAAGAATTTCATCCCTGACAGTGAAAAATATGTGGTGGCTGATAATATCCCCAATGACAAACTGCCAGAACTCTATAGAAATGCAAAGGTTACGGTAGACGATCACTATGAGGATATGATAGAAAGCGGATTTATCAACACAAGGATCATAGAAGCATTTGCCTGCGGGCTGCCTGTGATATCGGATTACTCGGAAGTGCTTTCTGATATGTTCGGGGATGCAATTCTGTGTTATCGCGATGAAGAAGAGTTTGTCAGACAGAAAGAAAGAATCGTTGAGGACTATGATAACGTCAAGGAGAAAGTACGGGCATTATGGCCGCTGATCCGTGATCAGTATTCTTTCAGTGTCCGTGCAGAGCAGCTCGTTCAGTACAGCAGGAAGATCAGGGAATATGGCAGGGAATGTATCCGATGTATGGACAGGCTTTTGTCACCGGATCTTATGAAAGAAAAACCAGAGCAAATCGTTTGCCAGAGAGAAGAGTTGACGGATATTAAAGTATCTGTTATTGTGGCTGTATATAACGTCTCAGAGTATTTACCGGCCTGTATGGACAGTATCATAGGGCAGACTTTGCAGGAGATTGAAATCATCTGTATCGATGACGGTTCAGAAGATGATTCGTTAGAAATACTTAAAAAATACGCAGGAAAAGACCGCAGGATATCTGTATTTACTCAGGAAAACTGCGGTCTTCCGACAGTGCGGAACAGAGGATGCAGGAAAGCTTTGGGAGAATATGTCTATTTTATTGACAGCGATGACACTTTAGAGGAAAAGGCCCTTGAGAATCTGTATCAGAAAAGCAGTGAGCAGAATCTTGATATCTTGTATTTTAACGGAAGGACAGTATTTGAAACCCCAGGTGACAGGGAAAGACGCCCTGAACTTGAGAATTATTATCTTCGGAAAGCGGCGTATCCGGAGTGTTTAAAAGGGACGCAGATGTTGACCAAGATGCGGAAAAACAAAGAATACCGGGCGAGCGTCGTGATGCAGTTCTACCGGAGAGGATTTCTTGAGGATGCCGGTCTTGCGTTCTATCCGGGTATCCTGCATGAAGACAATGATTTTTCTTTTCGGGCGATGCTTAAGGCAGAACGTACGGGATATCTTCCGGCGGATTACTACAGGCGCAGAGTGCATGAAGGCTCGATCATATCCGAGACAAATGGAATCTTGCATACGTATGGATATTTCCGGGCCTTACAGAATATGACTTTCTTTGCAGAAACAAGGGATTATGATACAGATACGCAGGAAATGATTTATGATATCTTAAAAGGGATGCGATGCAGTCTGAAGAAGGAATTCCAAAAGCTGACCTGGCAGGAGCGGAAGGCTTTTGATAAGCTTTTGGGGGCGGAAAGCTTTTTGTTCTGGATGTATGTGGAGCGGGAAGAGACTGCGCTTTATACAACGCCGGAAAAGGAAGATATCGATGTGAAACAAAGGATACTAAAGCTCAGTCAGGAGAAGATAAAGCTTAACGATAAGCTGCAGCAGACATACAAAGAGAAGTCAGAGATCAACGCAAAGCTGCAGCGGACGTACAAAGAAAAGTCAGAGATCAACCGGAAACTTCAAGTCACCTATGGAGAGAAGTATGACAGAGGAGTAAGAATAAAAAGTCTTGAGAAAGAGCTTGCATCTATAAAAAGATCCAGAAGCTATAAGCTTGCGCGGCTTATAGGATTTCCGGTACGTTGTTTCCGGAAGATTTTAAAGGCAGTGAAGAATAGATACAAAGGAGAACAGTAGTATGGCAGATATCTCCGTGATCATGCCGGTATATAACAGCGAGAACTATTTAGAGAAGACACTGTCTTCGCTTACAGGACAGACGTTAGAGGATATAGAGATTATCTGTATCAACGATGGCTCAACGGATAGTTCGGCCGAGATCCTTAATAAATTTTCTGATAAAGATAACAGGATAAAAGTATTTGACCAGAACCATGCAGGGGCCGGAGGAGCAAGGAATACAGGACTTTCTATGGCTTCAGGGGAGTATGTGGTATTTCTTGATTCTGATGACTTTTTTGACAGGACCCTGCTGGAAAAGATTGTAGTGAAAGGAAGAAACGTACAGGCAGATGCGTTACTTTTCGGAGCGAAAAGATATGATGACAGAACCGGAGAAACGACGAATGCCCCCAGATATCTGTGGAGAAGACTGATTCCTGAACAGGAGGTCTTTTCAAGGAGGGATATGGACGGAAAACTGTTTGGCCTTACGACCCCTCCGCCATGGACCAAGGCATTTCGACGGGATTTTATCCTGGAGCAGAAAATTCTTTTTCAGGAGCTTCCCAACAGTAATGATGTACGTTTTGTACTGACTGCTCTTGCAGCGGCGGAGCGGATTGCAGTCATACGGGAAGATCTTGTGTACTACCGTGTGTTCAGAGAAGGGAGTCTTCAGAATAAAAAAGATGAAGCTCCGCTGTGCTTTCTTGAAGCTTACAGAGCGGCCTATGATGAGCTGAACCGCAGAAGGCTTTACGCCGAGGTGGAAAGAGGCTTCTGTGATATGGTGCTTTCAGGATGTGTATATAATCTGAATACAATTTACAGTGAAAAAGCACGTTGGAGTATCATGCGTGCTTTATGCAGCGATAGATTCACAGATATGGGGATTTTAAATCATCCGGCAAAGTATTATGACATGCCGGAATATTTCTATCGGATTGCCGGGATACCTTTTGCGGTGGAGGTAAGGGAAGAGCAGGACAGGTTAAGAGCGCAGGAAAGAACTGTACAATATAGCGCAGGAGAAGACAAGTGCGGTACAGAGAACAATATTCTTCCGGGGAAGATAAAAGTATCTGTCGTTGTTGCGGTTTACAATATGCAGCGGTACCTTGCGGAATGTATTGACAGTATCCTTGCACAGACGTTAGAGGAATTGGAAGTACTTTGTATTGATGACGGATCTACAGACCAGTCTTTGGAGCTTTTACATTTCTATGCCAGAAAGGATGCAAGAGTTAAGGTATACCATCAGCAAAATGCCGGTTTGTCAGCAGCAAGGAATAGGGGAGTGTCCCTGGCGGCAGGTGAATATATCTATTTTCTGGACAGTGATGACATGCTGGTGCCGGAAGGGTTGGAGGTGTTGTATCAGAAGAGTGCGGAAAAGGAATTGGATATTCTGTATTTTAATGGGGAAGCTTTCTATGAAAGCCATGCGTTAGAAAGCGGTCATCCTGAATTCAGAGATTACTATATAAGGAAGGGAAGTTATCCGGAGCAGTGCCCGGGACAGGAGATGTTTGTGCGGATGCGCCGCACCGGAGAATATCGGACAAATACAGGGCTGCAGTTCTTTAGACGCGGGTTTCTAAAGATGTGGGGGTGTTGTTTTTGCCCGGGGATACTCCATGAGGATAATGATTTCACTTTTATTACTTTGCTTACAGCAAAAAGAGTCGGATACACAGAAGGTGTTTATTTTAGAAGGAGAATCCGGAACGACTCCATTATGACGGCAGGGACAAGCTTTGCCCATAGTTACGGATATTTCAGAGGATTTTTAAATATGCTGTCATTTGTCACACGGCAGGACTTCCCGGAAGAAATGACAAGTGTGCTCTACGATACCCTGAGAGGAGTACTTGATAATGCAAAAAGCCGGTACAATGAACTGCCGGAGGAAGAAAGATATGCATATCTTGGGCTTGAAGGGATGGAGCAGACATTGTTCAGGCTTTTCGTGGAGGAAGAGGCAATCGCACATGCAGGCATGAAGCGGGCTTACAGAGAAAAGTCTGAGATAAACCGGATACTGCAGAAGACATATGCAGAAAAATCAGAGATAAATCGGAAGCTTCAGATCACGTATAAAGAAAAATACGACCGCGGGGTTAAGATCAAGCAGTTAGAGCGGGAACTTGAGGCGATCAAAGAGTCAGAGACATATCGACTGGCACGTATGATCGGATTCCCTGTACGGGTAATCCGGAAATTTATCAAAAAGGTGAAAAAGAGTACGTAACAGTACATGAAAGCAGGAGATTCATATGGCAAAAGTATCAATTATCATACCGGTATATAATGTGGAAAAATATCTTGCAGAATGTATGGAGAGTGTCGTTGGGCAAACACTTGCAGATATAGAGATCATCTGTGTCAATGACGGCTCTTTGGATGGTTCCTTAAAGGTACTTAAGGAATATGAAAGACAGGATCATAGAATCGTTCTGATCAGTCAGGAGAATCGGGGATACGGAAGCGCCGTGAACTGCGGGATGGCGTGTGCGTCCGGAGAGTATGTAGGAATTGTGGAGCCGGACGATTACATTGCACCTGACATGTATGAGGAACTTTATAGGGCGGCAAAAGAATATGCTCTGGACTTTGTAAAGGCGGATTTTTACCGTTTTACGGCAAATGAGGGCGGAGAGAGGGAGTTTGCCTATAACCATCTCTCGCCAAACCCGGCGGACTATCATAAAGTATTCAACCCGGGCAGACAGCCGGAGGCGCTCCGCTTTATCATGAATACATGGAGTGGCATCTACCGCCGGGATTTTCTGGAAAAATACGGCATCCGGCACCATGAGACGCCGGGAGCATCCTTTCAGGACAATGGATTCTGGATTCAGACATTTGTCTATGGAGAGCGGGCGATGCTTATCGATAAGCCCTATTACAGAAACCGCCGGGACAATCCGGATTCTTCCGTCAACAGCCGGGAAAAGGTCTACTGCATCAATATAGAATATGATTATATCCGGGGGCTCCTGATAAAGAATCCCGTGGTGTGGGAACGGTTTAAATATATGTACTGGTTCAAGAAATACCACAATTATATGGGAACACTCTGGAGAATCGGTGAGGAGTACCGAAGGGAATATGTCTTAAGGTTCAGCGAAGAGCTAAAGCGTGGAATGGCGCTGGGAGAGATTAAGAGAGACGTATTTTCCGATTCGGCATGGAGCCACATCGAGGGCATGACAGAAGATGCAGAGCAGTATTATATCTGCCGGGTTTATGCGAAAAGTGTGGATGAGCGGTTATTTGAGCGCATAAATGAGCTGGAGCTTAAGAATCAGAAACTGAAAAATGAGATTGCAAGAGTACGCGGCTCAAAGTCTTTCCGGCTTGGGAGGATGATTTTATGCGTACCCGGGAAATTGAGAAAGCTGGTTGGCGGGAAGAGATGAAAAACCGGGAAAGTGGTGGAGACCAGGATGGATAGCAAAGATTTGAAGGTGTCGGTCATCGTGCCGGTTTACAATGGGGAAAAGTATATTGAAGAATGTATGGACAGCATCGTCGGGCAGACGCTGAGAGAGATAGAGATTATCTGTGTGGACGATGGTTCTACGGACGGCTCACCGGAAATCCTGGAGCGGTTCAGGCGGCAGGACAAAAGGGTGCGCCTTATAAGTCAGGAAAATGCGGGCGCGGGTGCGGCAAGGAACAGAGGGTTTAAAGAGGCAGGGGGAGAATACCTGTCGTTTTTGGATGCAGATGATTTCTTTGAGCCGGATATGCTGGAGACAGCTTACCGGAAAGCGAAGGAGCAGAAAGCACAGATTCTTGTATTCGGTTCCGACCAGTACCGGAGCGATTTAGAAAGATATCATCAGGTGGGATGGACAATCCGGAGACATGCCCTGCCGCCGTACCGCCCTATGAATTACCGAACGTTCACGGAAAATGTATTCAAAGTGTTCGTGGGCTGGACATGGGATAAGCTGTTTGAAAGAGAATTCGTCCTGAAACATGGGCTTGAATTTCAGGAGCAGCGGACGTCCAACGACCTTCTCTTCGTCTTTTCGGCACTTGTGCTGGCAGAGCAGATTGAGGTGGAAGAGAGGGTGCTGGCGCATCAGCGAAGGGATAATCCCGAGTCTTTATCCAACACAAGGGAAAAGTCGTGGCAGTGTTTTTATCATGCACTGACGGCGCTTAAGGAAAATCTGATAAAGTACGGGCTGTACTATGAACTGGAGAAGGATTTTATCAATTATGCGCTGCATTTTTCCCTGTGGAACTATAAGACGATACAGGGAGAGAAAAAGGAAGAGTTACGCAGGATGCTAAAAAAAAGGTGGTTTCGGGAGCTTGGGATTGCGGGGCGGAAGAAAGAGTATTTTTATGACAAGGGGGAGTATGGGGAGTACAGGGAGATTATGAAAATTTTTTAGAGGAAGGTATATTTATGTAGCTGAGAAAGTTTTGGCATGATATAATGTATTAACTCTGATTTTGGAAGACAGACTTGGCAGGGCAATCGGCGATAATTGAAAGGAAGTGGGCTTATGGCAAGGACAGTTGGAATCGGTCATCAGGATTTTGAAGATTTGCGGCTGAAGGATAATTTTTATGTGGATAAAACGAATTTTATCAAAGAGTGGTGGGAAGCAGATGATGTAGTGACACTGATATCCCGTCCCCGGAGATTCGGGAAGACCTTGAACATGAGTATGTTAGAAAAGTTCTTTTCTGTAAAGTGCGCCGGACGGGGAGAATTGTTCGAAGGGCTTTCTATATGGGAGGATGAAAAGTATCGTAAGATACAGGGAACTTATCCTGTGATAGCGTTAAGCTTTGCAACAGTGAAAACGACATCATTTTCGGATGCCAGAAAGGAAATCTGCCAGCTTATCAAGGAGTTATATAATAAAAATGATTTTTTGCTTGAGAGTGGTTGCCTGAATGAAGATGAGAAGGAGATGTATCACAGAGTATCAGCCGAGATGGAAAATTATATTGCGGGAGGTTCTTTGCGGGCGCTTTCAGATTATCTGATGCGGTATTACGGGAAAAAAGTAATCATTCTTCTGGATGAATATGACACGCCGATGCAGGAGGCATATATAAGCGGGTACTGGGATGAAATGGTGGAGTTCATCAGAAGCCTGTTTAATGCCACATTCAAGACAAATCCTTATCTGGAACGGGCTGTTATGACAGGCATAACGAGAGTGAGTAAAGAATCTATATTTTCGGATTTGAATAATTTGAAAGTGATCACTACAACTTCTATGCAGTATGAAGATGCTTTTGGATTTACAGAAGAAGAGACGTTTGCCGCATTAGACGAATTTGGAATGTCAGAAAAGAAGGAAAAGGTAAAAGACTGGTACGACGGCTTTACATTTGGGAAAAAGGCAGATATCTACAATCCTTGGTCTATCATTAATTATTTGAATATAAAAAAAATAGACGCTTATTGGGCAAACACAAGTTCTAATAGTCTGGTGGGGCAATTGATCCGCGTGGGAGATAAAGAGATAAAGCAATCATTTGCGAAACTTCTTTCAGGGGAACATCTGAGGATGCCAATTGATGAACAGATTGTTTATAATGAATTAGGTGATAATGAGGCGGCAATATGGAGTCTTTTGCTTGCCAGCGGATATCTTAAAGTAGTTAAACCTGGAGATTATGAAGAAAGTGAATATGGGATTGATGCGCCGAAGTATGAGCTTGCAATTACAAATTTTGAGACGAGACATATGTTTGGAAATATGGTACGGGGGTGGTTTCGTAAAAGTGCGTCTGCCTACAACGGTTTTATAAAGGCACTGCTTTCAGATGATATAGAGTCTATGAATGCTTATATGAATAGAATTACATCTACGATATTCAGCTATTTTGATACCGGGAAAAATCCATTAGGGGAAGGGGAGGAAAGATTTTATCATGGTTTTGTGTTGGGTCTAATGGTAGAGCTTAATAGCCGTTATACGATTACTTCTAACCGAGAGAGCGGCTTCGGAAGGTATGATGTAATGCTGGAGCCTAAGCGGCAAAGTGATGATGCTATTATCCTGGAATTTAAAGTACAGAATAAAAGACGCGAGAAGGAGCTTTCTGATACGGCAAAAGCCGCTTTGCAGCAGATTGAAGAGAAAAATTATGATGCTGTGCTCATAGGAAAGGGTATAGAAAAAGAACGGATACGGAAGTACGGGTTTGCATTTTGTGGGAAAGAGGTGTTGATTGGTGGGTAGTTACTATTACATGATGGGAAAGGTTGGGTTCTTAATTTCATAGTTTTCGACAATAAAAATATAAAATGGAATGAATTTCTGAGAGGGTGTTGCAAAGTCATCTAAATAGATGATTGAGCAATATCCTCTTTTTTTTATGCCCATAATGCTGGCAACGTCTTTTTCAGAAACGTCTGCCAGTTTTTTGATGTAAATAGCAAAGAGCGTGTTGTGTTCACTTATTGAAAATACAAATATATGATAGGTACATATATAGTATATCAATTGGACGGATACGTGGGGGGGGGTATAATAGGGATGATATATAATAACGCATTCAGATAAACGCATTGAGGAGGTAAGATATATGAGAATGTGTAAAAAACGGACGCTGTCGTTGATATTGACGTTAGCGTTGATAGTAGGATGCTTCACAGGGACGGGGATAACTGTGAAGGCGACGGATGATGATGTAGAGTTGGAAAGTATAACATTGTCTCCGGAATCACTGGGAAGTCAAGGTGGAACAGTTCAAGTAATTGGAAAAGGGAAAAATCTACCAGCTACTCTTTATTACCGGGTTGGAAAGGTGACTGGGATAAATCCTCCAACGTTTGATTGGGGAGAATGGACAACTGCAACAGTAAGTAGTTCTACAGATCCAACATTTACCGCAGAGATCCCGTCAAATACAGAAAGTGAAGCAGTCACGTATAGAGTTCAAGTTAATACACTAAAGGGGACAAGTTTTGCAAAGTCACAAAACATCACAGTTGCCGCCTCAGATGATTCGGCAGAACCAGTAGACAAAGCAGAGCTGGAAAAAGTAATTGCAGATGCCAAATCAAGAACAGAGCAGGATTATGAAGCGGCTGGATGGGCGGCAATGCAGAAAAAGTTACAGGCAGCCCAAGATGTAAATAATAAAGAAGAAGCAACAGCCGAAGAAGTAAAAGCAGCGCAAGAAGCATTACAGGCAGCTCTTGATGCGCTTGTATCAAAAATAGCTACAATCACAAAGGTAACAGCTACACCATCTGAAATTCCTACAAGCGGAGGTGTCGTACAGCTTAAAGTTGAAGGAACGAATCTGACCAAGACGAATTGGGGAGTAGAGACAGAACGCTTTATAAGTGGAACAACTGTGTCAGCGAGCAATAGTGCAGGAGTAGCTACTGTAAAGGATATTACAGAAAATGGTGCTACAATTGAGATTTCTTCAAATGGGATGAAAAACGACATAGATTTTGTGTTCACTGTAGGACCGAAAAAAGGAGAGACCATTGAGAAATCCCAAAAAGTAACAGTAAAGCAGTTGGCGAAGACTTATTCTACAACAAGCTTAACACCTGAAGTGGTAGTGCTTGCAGATGCTAAAACCATAGTTGCAGAATTTGCGGAGGATATATCGGCAATAGAAGGAGCAGACCTGAAAAATTTGGTTTACATTGCAGATACAAACGGAGAAAACCGCTATGATCTGACAGACGAGGGTAAAGTGACAATTGACAATAAAAAGGTTATTGTCGAGTATGCAGAGCCATTAAGTGATATTGGAACGACATCATATTTGTATATTAAAGAAGGCGCAATGACTACAGTTGTCAATAAAGAGACGTTGGTAGTGTCTGACATCAAGTGGCTTGTTCAGACCACTACAAGAGTATCTAGCATCACCGTAGACAAAGACTTGTTTGACAGCAAAGGCGGAACAGTAACAGCAGTATTAAACGGTTACAAAGTAGAAGATATTGACCTTGAAAATGATCTTACAGCAGCCGTATACATTCCGGGAGAGACAGAGGCATCTAATATTGCAGTCAGCAAGGCGAAAAACGAAGACCAAAAACCAGTCCTTACTTTCACAGTTCCGGAAAACAAGACGACAAGTACCATGAGCTATTGGCTGAATGTTAAGTACAAGGGAACTCCGGTATATGAGAGTGCCGCAGACAGCCGTGGTCAGAGAACAGCAATCTCCGTACTTCCGGAAGGTAAGACGGACAAGGACGTTACTTTGAGCAAAGTAACAATCTCCGGCAATAACAAAACAGAAGTTAACAATACAACAGATATAGAAGTTAATGTGTCTAACAATATCGGTGAGCTTAAGACAGAGCTCAGAGTATACGGTACGAATCTTAAGTCTGAGCTGACAAAGGTACGTGCAGTTGATGAGAATGGTATCATATGGCCGGTCTACCAGATTTCAGAGTGTGACGGAACATGGAGATTCATTGCCATTGCAGGGCCTCATAGAAATGGTGTGTTTGGTGACGGCAACAGTCAGCTTATCGAACTGCTTCCCCCGAGATATGCGGGAACGAATAAGACGTACAAGATTCAGGTAGCACTTGACGGAAAGAACTTTATCGAGGAACCATGTGTAACATTGAAGGTTATGAATGAAGGTATAAGCGGTGAGTCAGAATTCAGAGATTGCACTTCTAATAACTTCAAATATGTTACTGTTAAATATGTGGATGAGGCCGGCAAAGAGCTGGCAAAGTCGGATGTGTATAAAGGATACTGCATCTCTATGCCAGAGGGATTTGGCATTGCGCCGAAGCAGATTGAAGGTTATAAGCTTATCAAAGAGCCAAAGCTTGATGAGTGGGTAGATGAAGGAAGAACCTATAGTTATGTATACAGAAGCACATCTGCAGGAACAAATGTACAGAAGCCGGTGACAGATTCGAGTCCGGTAAAGGTCAGCAGTATCAAACTCAGTGCTATATCAAAAAAGATTGCGGCCGGTAAGAAAGTACAGATGAAGACAGAGGTGTTCCCTGCGAATGCGACGAATAAGGCTGTCACATATAAGACAAGCAATAAAAAATATGCAACAGTCAGTGCTTCCGGTAAGGTTACATTGAAAAAAGCAGGAGCAGGTAAGACAGTTACGATTACATCAACGGCAAAAGATGGAAGCGGTAAGAAAGCTACTTATAAGATTTCCATTATGAAGAATGCGGTAAAGAGCGTTAAGCTTAAAGCGGCAAAGACTGTGAAAGCAGGAAAGAAGCTGAAAGTAAAAGCTACTGTTAAGACGACCGGCAAGAAGGCTAATAAGAAGCTGAAATGGACAAGCTCTAATACAAAGTATGCAACAGTATCCGCCAGCGGTGTCGTAAAGACAAAGAAGGCCGGAAAAGGTAAGACAGTAAAAATTACAGCAACAGCAACAGATGGAAGCAATAAGAAGGGCGCTGTTAAGATTAAAATTAAATAATTGAGTGATTGTTTCTGGAATTTGAGTTTTGAAATGATAAACTAAAAAATTGGGATGGATAATTCTTGGTGATTACCATCCCGATTTTATTATATAATATTTGTTGATAAATAAGCTAAACCATGGAAATTTGGAAACGTTTTTTATGATGATTCTGTATTCAGTTTATCGAGTAAGACAGTTGTTGTGTTTGTGGCGATATGTATACGCTCTTTTTTGAGCAGTGCACGTTTTCGTTGATTTGCTTCATAGTTGCGGCCGCCTTTTGTAAAGGCTGAACAGCAAAGAAAATCGCATTTTGCATCTCCCTTTGGAGTGGTATGGATGATGAAAACGTAGCTATCAATCATAACGTGGCTGGAAATCAGATAATCTGCTTTGATGTTAGTGGTAAAAGGATACATTCGCGGCATGAAAGAATAAAGATTAAAATCATTATCTAAAGAATTTTTTAAATGGATTAATGCTTCTAATCGTGGTTTGATTATTTCATCGAATTGTACTGCTTTTTGAATCTGTTTAAAAGTTATTTTCCCTTCCAGAATTCGGTCTGCAATTTTAGCAGATGTATAGTTTGGAAGGGAAAGATCTTTCATGTACTGAAAACCGACCAAATGCGGATTGCTGTAAAATATCCATTTTGTATAGCCGCCTTTGGTAAAAATAAAAGACCTTGCGTGAGCAAGGCCCTATAAAAGCGTTTTCTTTCAGCTCCGAAGAACCTATTCGGCTTGAGGTTATCGTATAACCCAAGGTCTGGCTCCACAACCGGCTGCACGCCGACACAGTCAATTGCTTCTTAACCAACGATAGCTGATCTCGTCGCTATCCTCTGTAAATATTATAACATGAAATAGATTCAAGTCAATAACTTGAATTTATTTCCGAGCAACGAATCAATTCGTGCTTCTAATGTATTATATGAAATCAACTAATAAAATGTCAATGAAAAATTTGGAAATAAATAAACGGGATAATTTCTAGTAATTATCATCCTGATTTTCTGTGTGTGTCGGATTTACCTTTTTAGGATTGCTGTAAATATTCATTTTGTATAGCCGCCTTTGGTAAAAATAGGACTGGCTCTACAACCGGCTGCATGTCTTACATCCAGTTCCGGATTTCCTCTTCTGTCACGCCATTTGCATTTAACGGCTTATGCCATCTGACCTCCGGATACAATTTCTTTAGCTTTACGGCAAGTTTCGTCGGTTTTGTGGCTCCGCTCGTGGTAAATACTGCTGCATGCCTGCCATTCAAACCCAAGGCATCTATCAGAGTCAGAACCACATTTGGAGCACCTCCGCACCAAATCGGAAATCCAATCAGGATCCGGTCATACTTTTGGATATCCGGTATCTCCATTGCAAGCTCTGGACGTGCTTTTGTAAAGATCTCTTTCATAGAGGTCAATACTGTCTTCCCATAGGACATCTCGTAAGGTCTTCCCGGCTTAATTTCCACTAAGTCAGCCTTCTTTAGCCCCGCAATCTTCTCAGCGGCCGCTTTGGTTGTTCCTGTCTGGGAAAAATAAATCACTAATGTACCCATAATCAAAATCTCCTTCCACATTTTGGGCAGTATTCAAACTCTTCCTGCGTCTCATATCCACAGCTTACGCATCTTTTGGCGCTGCTTTTGTATCCTGCCTGTACCTGTGTCAGATGTTCCGGCAGGATTTCTATCTTTTCTCCCTTTGCAATCTGTTTCCCAATCTCCGGCGCAAGAGAATAAACCGTATTACAGCATGTACTTTGTACATAGTACTGTCTGCTCCATTTCAAACAGGGAATGAAAAAAAGCGACAGACACATGTAAGTCATGTACACCCGGTATCTTCCATAAGAACCACAATGTGCACAGACCATCATCTGATTATAGTCAAAATCCTTTCTTCCTTGGGTAATTCCCATGATAAAAAACATCTGCGTGCTTCTCCCTATCCATTTATTCATAAATTTTGCGCACTTGGCAACTAATTTTTCTTCAACAATATCTGTTTATACATCATAATTGGTCAAGGCTCCGACTGCGGTAATATTTTTCGCAAGTATATTTTCTGCTTTTATCCGTCTAACTCTCTTTGTTTTTATCTTATCACATCTCCTTAAAAGAATCCACAAGAATAACCGGATTCGTATAGGCTGCATTTTTTTAGAATTAAGGTATAAGTATCTACGGGATGGGGGTATTTCTTTCTGGAAACTCATCTTGATGTTTGCCTGTAAAGGTAATACTTTTGATTTGTTTATATATAGATTAATTGAATAAGTATATTATATTTTTCAATTGGACGGATAGGTGGGGGGGGGTATAATGATGATGACTTATAATACATTCGGACAAAATATTGAGGAGGTAAAGACATGGGAATGTGTAAAAAACAGATGCTTTCGTTTATATTAACGCTAGCGTTAGTAGTGGGATGCTTTGCAGGTACGGGGATAACTGTGAAGGCGACAGATGTGGGAGAAAATGTAGTTGTGTTAGCCACGGCTGTATTTGAAGATGCGCCAGTAGAAGGTGTGGAATTTGAGTTGAGGGACAATAGTAAACCGGAAGATGAGGAAGGTTATATTGTAGCAAAGATAATATCTGATGCAGAAGGAAAACTGAAATATGATATAGCAAAATTGAATGATGCTACATATACTTTGTATATGACATCTTCAAAAGATTATGATGTGACAGATACAGAGTATAATTATAAAGTTGAATCTAAGCAGATTACTCGTGCAGGAGATAGCATGGCTCCTTCTTTGTCAGTATGGACTGGTAATGAAAATTTTAAATTTGAGCTTGAGAAAAAATCTGCACCTATAGATCCTGCGAAACAATCAATTACAATTAAACTTGTAGATGAACCTAATGGAGAAGTGGTGACGGATCCTGCAATAAAATTGCAAGTAGTAGATTATCTTTATGAGGGTGAGGAAAATCCGTGGACGGAGGATACAGCGCTTAAAAATGGTGAATATACATATTCTGTTGGATATGAATCAGGAATAAAGGTGGTTATCTCGTTAGCTAAAGACGTAACGGGATATGAAGCAAATCCAATTGAGTTCACTATAAATAAGGGTGTAATTGATAAGGTGATAGTAAATGGAAAAGAAACTGTTTATGACGGGACCCCACAGGAGATGGTAGTAACTCCAGTAGGTTTAACCGCTGATATTACAGATGTAACAGCCACACCGAATGAGATTCCATCCAATGGAGGCGAAGTACAACTCTCAATTACAGGTAAAGATACAACAATAGCCAATTGGGGCGTGGATGTTCAGAGTGTAGTAAGCGGAACAGAGCAGAAACCGGGAGATAAAGCAGGACAGGCAGTTGTAGAAAAGATTACGAAGAATGGTGCAACAGTAAAGATTTCTGCAAATGAAACAGAAGATAAGATTGATTTTACATTCTCAGTAGGACCTAAGGACGAGGATGGAAAGATTACAAAGCAGGTAAGTGTAAAAGTTACCCAGGCAGGCAAGGCACAGGGCGATAATAAACCGGAAAATCCAGATGACAACAACAAGCCCCAGAACCCGGGAGATAATAACTCGCAGGATAATAAAGATCCACAGGTTCCGGCGACAGTTAAAGTCAGCAGCATCAAGCTCAGTGCAACTTCAAAGGAAATTGCGGCAGGAAAGAAGATTAAACTGACGACGAATGTATTTCCGGCGAATGCAACTAATAAAGCTGTCACCTATAAGAGCAGTAATACGAAGTATGCATCTGTAGATAGGACCGGAAAGGTTACAGTGAAAAAAGCAGGCGCTGGCAAGACCGTTACGATTACAGCAACAGCAGCAGACGGTAGCGGAAAGAGCGCTTCATATAAGATCAAGATTATGAAGAGTGCTGTAAAGAGTGTAAAGGTTAAAGCTGCAAAGTCTGTAAAAGCAGGAAAGAAAGTAAAAGCAAAAGTTACGGTAAAGACAACTGGCAAAAAAGCAAATAAGAAGCTGAAATGGACAAGCTCAAATACAAAATATGCGACAGTATCCTCAAAAGGAGTGATTAAGACAAAGAAAGCCGGAAAAGGAAAGACTGTTAAGATTACAGCCGCTGCGACAGACGGAAGCGGAAAGAAGGGCACTGTTAAGATTAAGATTAAATAGCTAGCTATGCAAGACCGCTGCATCTATCTGCGACGCAGGTAAATGCGGCGGTTTTTAACACAGAAAGGAGTAGTATGAAAGCAGGAAAGATAAAAAGACTTATTGCCACTGCATTAGCTGCAGTGCTGGTAGCAACAGGAAGTATGTCTGCCGTCATAACGTCTGAAGCTAACAATTGTGGCGGATTGATAGAAGAAGATTTGTGGGATCCGGGGGATGATGAAGTCGTTCAAGACCCGATTCTTCATTGGGCGATTCGGTCATCAATTAATGCGATTAAGACAAGACCCGGAATCAAGCTTACCAGCGATATCGTAGGGACGGTGAAGGAGATATCCTATTCACTGTGTGCACATCCAGGAGATTTCAAAGACTGGGATCAGCCCTATTGGATAGACAGCTTAGAGGGATTACAGTATGCATCTTCATTGACTTCTCTTGAGATAAGCTATACGCAGAATGTAGAAAAGGAAAATGGAGAAATAGAGAGACTTGATGATCTGACACCTATTTCTGATCTGACGCAATTAACCAGACTGATATTAATGCAGGATGGGATTAGAGATATTGGTTCGCTGGGAAAATTGACGAATCTGAGAGAGTTGAACTTGAGCGGCAATCATGAAATAAGTGACATATCTGTTGTGGGAAATATGAAAAAGCTTGAAATGCTTACGCTTAAAACAAATAATATTACGGATGTCAGCATGATTTCAGGTTTAGAAAAGCTCGTAAGTCTGGAAATATCAAATAACCAGATTTCTGCGCTGCCTGACATCAGCAAGCTCAATAACCTGGAGTTTCTTTATGCAGCGTCAAACAACCTGACCAATGAAGATGTAAAGAAGATTGGCGAGAAAAAGGAATTAAAAGAGTTGAACTTACAAGGCAATCCTAGAATCACTGATTTAAAGCCGTTAGCGGATCTTATATTTCTTGATAAAGATCAAACATTTTTTAATGATGAGTTAAAAGGCGAAAAAGAGAATCTTTTCGCAGCTATAGGGGTAAATAAACTATTTAATAAATTCAGCATCAATAATATGCAGGCTTCGGATCTTCCGAACGTAGAGAAAGCGCTGAAAGCCTATGATGAACTGACCCAGGAGCAGAAAGCGTATCTTGATGAAGGCAGGATACAGGCGGTCCGGTCTAATAAAGAGCTGGTGAGCAATGGTCAGCCTCCAGAATTTTATGAAGAATACGACGGAGATGGAGAAACCAGGCCTGTGTTAGACCGTATGGAAATAACGGTTGTTGACAAAAATGGAAAACCAATGCCGGGAGTCAAGTTTGAAAGACAGGCAAGAGTTACGATAGGAGAATTTGTGACAGACAAAGACGGAGTTATGGAGATTATGCATAGACCGGACAGCGATCACTATACCCAGACCGTAACTTTGGCCGATGAAGAGTTGATAAGTAAAGGCTATGTGTCAATCCCCAAAAAGTTCGAGTATGAGACAAGAAATTTCAAAACATATATCGTTAATAACAAACGTGTTACAGGCCATGAACAGCATAAGATCATGCTTGTGTTGGAGAATGAGTATATTGATAAGACTCAGTTAAAAGAAGCATTGGAGAGCGCGAAGGCGGTAGGAGAAGATTACAAGTATACAAAAGATACTTATAAGACGTACCTGAATGCATTGAAGGCAGCGCAATCCGCATATGAAGACACGGAAGCATCAAAAGAAGCAGTTGATACTGCTGCGGCAAATTTAAAAAATGCCATCGATTCCTTAAAAGTAGCAGACGAGTTGACAAAATTAAAGCTGATTGTAAAAGATCAGAATGGAAATGCATTTACAAGAGCATTTAAGTTCCAGATCTATGAGACAGGGACAAAGAAAAATGCGTGGAACGGGTATTCAGATGCAGAAATGGGAATCGCATATTTAGAGCCGGGCTATATAGGAGCCGGGGAATGGACAGTAGATGCATGTTACGAGGAGCCGTATACGATAGATACTTTTAATGTGACGGTTGCGGTAAGGAGTGATGGACAAAGGTACTATAAGGCTGTTGATTCTAAGGATGTAAAGGCTGATTTTGAAAAGGAAGTTACAGTAAAAGCGCTGCCAGGAGGAGCCGCAGATAAGGATGCGGAGAGAAAGCCCGACAGTACCGTTCTGAAGAAACGTCTGAAAGAAGCGCAAGGATATAAGCCAGGCGAGTTTACGGATAAGTCCTTTAAAAATCTGCAGGCGGCAATCCAGGAAGCGGAGACGGCTGTAGCTAAGGCGGGCGCCACTCAGGAAGATTATAATGCGGCTGCCGCAAAGCTCAAGAAGGCAATCGAAGAGCTGGGAGAACCAGCCAATACAGTTGAACTGGAATTGGCATTGGAGAGATATGCCGAGTACGGAAAAGAATACTATACGGCAGACACATGGGCAAAGTATCAGGCTGAGTATGAATCTGCAAGAAGACTGTACAGGGACAGTGAAGCCACCCAGAAACAGGTAGATGAAGCACTTTCAAGGCTGAATGCGGCGGAGAAAGCACTGAAAATGAACAGAACCGTGCTTCAGGAGATGTTAGAAGCTGCAAAGGAACTGAAAGAAGAAGATTATATAAGCGGGTACGAGGAGCTGCAGGGAGCAATCGCAGAGGCCCAGGAGATATGTGATAATATTAACCGCGCAGAAGAGACGAAAGTAAAAGCAGCATTGAAAAGATTGCAGGATGCGATGGACGCGCTGCAAAAGCGAACTCCGGGAAAACCAGGACAATCCGAAAAGCCGGGACAGTCCGAAGAAAAGAAGCCGCAGACACCGACGGTGAAGCCTGTCAAAGTTACAAAGATAAGCATAACCGGATTATCCAATAAGATTGCTCAAGGCAAAAAAGTGGCTTTGAAAGCGACAGTATCTCCATCGAACGCAACGAACAAAAAAGTAACATGGAAATCCAGCAATACGAAAGTTGCGACTGTCAATTCCAAAGGTGTTGTGACGCTCAAGAAGAAATCCGGCGGAAAGAAAGTGACGATCACTGCAACGGCAGCCGATGGAAGCAAGGTAACAGGAAGTTATAAAATCACTTCTATGAAAAACTCCGTAAAGAAGGTAAGTATCTCGGGGGCCAAGTCTGTGAAAGCAGGCAAGAGTATGAAATTAAAAGCAAAGGTTCAAGCATCTAAGGGTGCAAATAAAAAAGTGTCATGGACCAGCAGCAATAAAAAATATGCGTCTGTATCCGCGTCAGGAAAAGTAAAGACCTACAAGGCCGGTAAAGGCAAGAAAGTAAAGATTACCGCAAAGGCAACAGACGGAAGCGGAAAGAAAAAAACCGTGACAATTAAGATCAAGTAGGTTATTCTGCTTATAAGACTCAGAGGAATGAATTCATTCTTTTGGGTCTTTTTTAATGTCAATGAAATGGAAAACAAAATAAATAAAAATAATACAACATAAATTATTGACAAAACAATATAAAACAAATAAAATTATGTATAAACAAATGAAATACAATAAAAGGAGGTGAAAGTATATGGTTACGATTCAAGGAGAGAAATTTATGACAGATTTTGAGGCAAAAAGGGCAATCCTTGATGTGGGCAGACGGATGTATGACAAAGGTTTCGTAGCTGCGAATGATGGCAACATAAGCTGTAAGGTCGGGCCGCGCACACTTTGGACAACGCCGACGGGTGTCTCCAAGGGGTTTATGACCCAGGATATGCTTGTGAAGATGAATCTGGACGGTAAAGTCTTAATGGGAAAGATGAAACCCTCGTCAGAGGTAAAAATGCATCTTCGGGTATACGAGGAGAATCCTGGACTTAAAGCAGTGGTTCATGCACATCCGCCGGTGGCGACAAGCTTTGCGATTGCGGGGATCAGTCTGGACAGTGCGATTCTTACCGAGGCGGTTATGGGGCTTGGCTCTATACCTATTGCAAGATATGCCACTCCGGGAACCCAGGAAGTGCCGGATTCCGTTGCACCGTTTGTAAACACTCATAACGGCGTGCTGCTTGCGAATCACGGGGCCCTGACATGGGGAGGCGATATCTATCAGGCATTTTACAGGCTGGAGTCTGTGGAGTATTACGCTATGATTCTTATGTATACGGGTAATATAATCGGCAGACAGAACATTTTGTCCTGCAGTCAGGTAAACAAGCTTTTGGATATCAGGAAAAAGCTCGGCATCACAAGCGGAGGGGTTCCGCCCTGCGCAGCCTGTGAGACCAATGACAGAGATATAGTGACATCGGATGATATCAGGCCTCTGGAACCGGTAGAGCTCTTACGGACCGGGCAGGCATCACACACACTAAAAGGTGTAACGCCTCTTGTAAAGCCAGGAGATACATGCCCTGTCCGGACGGATGCCGCTGCCGGGGAAAAGTCCGGCGCCGAGACAGGCGGCAGGACGAAGGAAGGGCTCATTGCAGAGGTGGTGCGCAGAGTAGTGGAAGAACTGGAAGCAGGAGGAGCAGTATGAACATAGATGCAAAGGAAATCGAACTTATCGTGCAGCAGGTGCTGGAGAATATAAATGCAGAGTCCTTAAAGTTCCCAAGGCCCTGCGGCGGCGAGGACGGTGTATTTGAGTGTGTGGAGGAAGCTATAGAAGCGTCGTATCAGGCACAGCGCAGATGGGTGAAGGAGTATAATCTTGAGGACAGAAAGCGTATAATCGCAGCAATCCGCACGGTGTCGGAGGAGCACGCAAAAGAATTGGCGAAGATGGTGCGGGATGAGACCGGTATGGGCCGCTATGAGGATAAAGTACAGAAACATCTGGCGGTTATAAGAAAAACACCTGGGGTGGAATGCCTTGTGACGGATGCCGTTTCAGGAGATGAGGGGCTTATGATCGAGGAATGCGCACCCTTTGGGGTGATTGGCGCGATTACTCCCTCAACTAACCCAACAGAAACGATTATCAATAATACGATCAGCATGATCGCAGGCGGCAATACTGTCGTATTTAATGTACATCCCGGAGCAAAAGAGTGCTGCGCGTATTGTCTCAGATTATTACATAAAACAATTGTGGAAAACGGCGGTCCGGCTAACCTCATTACCATGCAGAGGAATCCTTCGATGGAAGCGGTAAATAAGATCACGGCAAGCCCAAGAATCCGCCTGATGGCCGGGACAGGCGGCATGGGAATGGTAGATGCCCTTCTTCGTTCCGGCAAGAAGACCATCGGTGCCGGTGCGGGAAATCCGCCGGTAATTGTGGATGATACAGCAGATATCGCTCATGCGGCAAAGGAAATCTACAGAGGCGCTTCTTTTGATAATAACCTGCTTTGCCTGGCGGAAAAGGAAGTATTTGTTATGGAATCTGAGGCAGAGCAGCTTATTGATGCGCTGCAAAAGGAAGGGGCGTTCCTGCTCGATTCAAGGCAGATGGAAGCGGTCACTGCATTTGCCATGGTCAATAAGGGCGGAAGCTTTCAGGTCAACAAGAAATGGGTCGGAAAGGATGCCTCTCTTTTCCTTGAGGAAATCGGGATTCATGGTCATAAGGACACACGGCTTCTGATTTGTGAGACAGATTCCGGACACCCGTTTGTTCAGGTGGAGCAGCTCATGCCGGTGCTTCCCATCGTAAGATGCCGTACTTTTGAAGAGTGTGTGGACCTTGCGGTTTCAGCGGAAGGCGGAAACAGGCACACATCTTCTATCTTTTCAAAGAATGTAGATCGCATGACGGTGTTTGGAAAAGAGATTGAGACAACCATCTATACCAAGAACGGTGCGACTTTAAGAGGAATCGGGATTGGCGGCGAGGGCCACACGACGATGACGATTGCCGGACCGACAGGTGAAGGGCTTACCTGTGCAAGAAGCTTCACGAGAAGGCGCAGGTGTATGCTTTCGGAAGGCGGTCTCAGGATCATATAAGGGAGGTGGGGGCTTAAGTGGCAGTGGGTTTTCTGGAATGTGCCGGATTCGGGACAGTGCTGTATGCTATGGATAAAGCGTGTAAGGCGGCGGCAATAGAGATCATCGGCATAGACACGATCAATCCCAAGGATGCGAAAGCTTTCATCCCGCTTACGGCGCAGGCAAAGTTTGAAGGCGGGACAGATGATGTGAAGGCAGCTTGCGAGTACGCGAGACGGGCGGCATTAGAACTGGCAAAGCCTGAAGACGTGCTGACGGAAATCATCGAGCGTCCTTTTGAAGGGACAAAAAAGCTGGCGCGGATAACAAAAACAGAGTTAAGAAGAATAAAGCATGAGAAGGCTCCGGCTGCTGTAGGGGTTTTGGAAATCAGCTATTTTTCAAACACAATCGTAGCAGTTGATCATGCCTTAAAAACGGCAGATGTGAAAATTGTAAGCTGTCATAAAAAACTCGGTGGGAAGATGTGCCATACCGTGCTGGCAGGAATGACATCGGAGGTGCAGGCGGCTGTGGAGGCGGTAAAAGAAGCCGGCCGGCTTATCGGGGAACAGAACATAAAAACTGCAGTAGTCATATGCAGCCCGCATCCGGAAATAAAAAAAATATTAAATATGAACAAAAAAAGAATACAAGGAGGAACAGTAACATGGCAGAAACAACAGGAACAAAAAGAGGTATGCTTGCATTAGGAATGATTGAAACAAGGGGTCTTACGGCGTCTATCGAGGCGGCTGATGCAATGTTAAAATCAGCGGATGTAGAGCTTGTAGGGACAGAGAAGATTGGCTCCGGCCTGGTAACAGTTATGGTACAGGGAGATGTAGGCGCGGTAAAGGCGGCTACCGAAGCAGGACAGGAAGCGGCTTCGAGAATCGGTGAGCTTGTGGCGGCTCATGTGATCCCAAGGCCTCACAGCTCTGTTGGAGAGATACTTCCGTATATCAAATAATAGACAGATGAGGAGAAAAGATGGTGGACAGAGAGGAATTGATTGAAAAGATAACGGTCCGGATAATAGAAAATTTAAAAAGACTGAGCGAAGATCCCTTTCAGGTTCCGGTCGGTGTTTCGGCCAGACACGTCCATCTTGCGAGAGAACATGTGGAGCTTTTGTTTGGCAGAGGATATGAGCTGACTCCCCTGAAAGCCCTGAGTCAGAAAGATCAGTTTGCGTGTGCGGAGCAAGTAGACCTGATCGGACCAAGAGGAGAGCTTAAGAAGGTAAGGATCCTGGGCCCTGAGAGAAAAGACACTCAGATAGAGCTGTCGTCCGGAGACAGCAGGGCCTTAGGGCTCTCGCCTCCGGTAAGGACTTCCGGAGATGTGGCAGGAACACCGGGACTTCTTATGAGAGGTCCCGGGGGTGAGGTGATGCTTGAGAGCGGTGTTATCATTGCTGACAGACATATCCATATGACTCCGGAGGATGCCAGATGGTTTGGGGTTTCAGAAAAAGAGCGGGTAAGTGTCTGTATCAAAGGTCCAAGGGGCGGGGTGCTTGATAACGTGGTGATAAGAGTAAGTGAGAGTGCAAGGCTGGATTTCCATGTGGATACCGATGATGCCAATGCATTTCAGCTCGTCCAGGGTCAGTGGGTAAGCATGAGAAAGGAAGGAACCATATGATTTTAGGGACGGTAAAAGGAACGGTAGTTTCTACAAGAAAATGCAGCAATCTGGTAGGCTTTAAACTGTTGCTTGTGGAGCCATTTTACGGAAATAAAAAAGATATTATCGTAGCGGCGGATTCCATAGGTGCCGGAATCGGGGAACTGGTCCTTATTACGACGGATGAAACAACACAACATGCTCTGGAAAGGTCAGCGCCGATTGATGCATATGTTGTAGGAATTGTAGATTCTCCTCCCCAGATAGGGAGATAGATGCAGGGCGCGGTAAAGCGAGGTGAAGGAAATGGAAAGAAGTAATGCAGTAGAAGTCAGTTTTTTCGGCAGAGGCTCTATCTCCCTTCTGCCCCCGGAACTACGAAAAAGAGGCGTGAAAAGAGGCCTGGTCATTACGGACAGTTATTTATACAAAAGCGGTGCGGCGGATAAAGTAGGAGAGCGGCTTTTGGAGGCAGGTGCCGAATATGCCATCTATTATCTGGTGCAGCCCAACCCGACAGTAGAGATTGTAAATGAATGTCTGGATGCGGCAAGAACACTGCAGGTGGATTTCCTTGCGGCAGTTGGAGGCGGCTCGGCTATAGATACAGCGAAAGCAGTCAGTATCGTGCTGGGAAACGGCGGGAAGGTGGAGGACTATGAGGGCGTGAACCGGTCTGAAAGAAAAGGTGTCCCTATTGTTGCGGTAAACACAACTGCAGGCACTGGGTCTGAGGTTACGTCCTTTTACATTGTTACAGACCCAAGACGCCGCCTGAAGATGTGCATGGTGGATCCGAACTGCATGGTAAGTATTGCGGTTAATGATGTGGATTTTATGATGTCAATGCCGCCAAAGCTTACAGCGGCTACAGGGATGGATGCTATGACTCACGCCATTGAAGCCGTCCTTTCCAAAAAGGCGGTTCCTATTACAGACAAGGATGCTTTGTGGGCGATTACGGTTATTAAGGATCATCTTCTGCGGGCATTCGAAAACGGTTCTGATGTAGAGGCGAGAGAAATGATGGCTTATGCAGAATATACAGCCGGAATGGCATTTTCCAATGCAGGTCTTGGTATGGTCCATGCGATGGCCCATGCGTTGGGGGGTATGATGAATCTGCCCCACGGAGTATGCAATGCAGTGCTTCTGCCGTATGTTATGGAATTCAACGGGGGCTTTCCGGGGATTTCCGGAAGGTTTCGGAAGGTGGCCTATGCGCTGGGGATTCCTCTGGAAGAGTGCATGAAGGATGAAGAAGCGGTCTATATGTGTACAGAGTATATAAGAAATCTGTCGCGCAGCCTGTCCCTCCCGGGAAGTCTTAAAGAACTTAGTATAGAGAAACCGGATTTTGAGGCAATGGCGGATGCGGCCATGAAGGATTCTTGCATGGAAGATAACTATGTCAAGCCGGAAAAACATCAGGTTATAGAAGTATATCAAAGAGCTTTTATGAATATCATAAACGAAACATAAACGAAATAGTTATTTCGAAACAATGAAAATATATATTGACAAACAAAACAATAAAAGATAAAATAAAACCACAAAACGCGGAAACATAAGTGTTTTATTTCAAACGTAACGGCAGCGATTGAAAACGAAAGAAGAAGGAGGATCAAATGATGAAGAAGAAACTCATTAGTGTGTTACTATGTGCGGCAATGATCGCAGGTCTTTCCGTAGGCTGCACAAGCTCCGGAGGCTCTGGCGAAGGCAAGCAGGAAGAGAAAAAGGAGAGTGCAGAAGGATCTATTGAGCTGAAGGAGGAGGAAGGTTCCGGACTGGTATTAGGAGATTATACGCCTGAAAAAAAGGAATATAATTTTTATTTTACCTATAAATTGGTTCATGCATGGTGGGACGCAGTCGGTTTAGGACTCAAAGAAGCTCAGAAGCAGTACGCGGACAAGGGGATTACCATCAATTATGAGTACGTTGCTCCGCCGGCACCCGATGCTATTGACCAGGTAAACAGGCTTGAGGAAGCAGCAGGACGTGATTTTGATGTGATCGGTGTGGATGTCAACGATATCGAGATTGTAACGCCGACCATTAATAACCTGATCGACAAGGGTCATAAGATTATGACATTTTCAAGTTCAGATGCCACAAAAGAGGACGGATGTAAGCGTATTGCATATGTAGGCAATACACATAACTATCAGGACGGAGCAGACCTCGCAGAGATTCTTGCAGAGAAGATCGAATACAAAGGGCAGGTAGCAGCGCTTGCAGGAACGATCGGAGCGCCGTGTCATGAGGACCGTATCGCTGGTTTTAAAGATGTGATGAAAAAGTATCCGGACATTGAAGTAGTGGAGATTCAGAATGACAATGATTCTGTAGAAAATTCACTGACCTTTACCGAAGGCTTTCTTCAGAAGTATCCAGATCTTAAAGGGATTTTCTGCAACAACATGAGCAATCCAATCGGAGCGGCACAGGCAGTTGTTGATGCAGGCAAAGAGGGTGACATTGTATTAGTTGGAATGGACCATGACAAACGTGCTCTTGAGTATTTAAGAGATGGGGTTATCCAGGCACTCGGCGTTCAGGACTGCTTCAAGATGGGATTTGATACCATTCAGGTTGCGATCATGATCGCTGATGGAAAAGAGGTTGGAGATGATACATATCCCGAGCAGACAGAAGAGCAGACAGTGATCGTATATCCGGAGAACGCTCAGGAATATCTTGATAAATTATATTAAAAAGTAAATTGTTAAAAAGAAAACGTACATAATGCCGTGATCAATTCCCCGCCATTTGGCGGGGAATTTCAAAAAAAGGAGGAAGTTCATGACAGAGTATCTATTGAGCATGAATCAGATCGTCAAGCAGTTCCCGGGAACCCTTGCACTTGATCATGTAGACTTTAATCTCAAGGCTGGAGAAGTGATGGCTCTGATCGGTGAGAATGGCGCCGGAAAAAGCACTCTGATGAATGTATTGATGGGAATCTTACAGCCGGATTCCGGGGAGATCATCCTGAATGGAGAAAAGATAGAAAACAAGTCGCCCTACGAGGCACTGCAGAAGAAAATAGGTATGGTTCCCCAGGAGTTGAATCTGGTTCCGGACCTGTCTATTGCGGAAAACATTTTCCTTGGCTGCCATCAGAAAAAGGGAAGACGGATGGACTGGGGACAGACGGTGGTGAAAGCTAAGGAAATGATGGAAAAGCTGGAGGTAGATATCGATCCGGGAATCAAAGTTTCGGAAGTGAGTGCGGCATATCAGCAGCTTGTGTCGATTGCGAGAACACTTGTATTTGGCTCCAACATTATTATTCTTGATGAGCCGACGGCTTCTCTTACGTTAAATGAGACAGAGCATTTGTTCCGGAATGTAAGAAAGCTTAAGGAAGAAGGCAAAGCCATCATCATAATCACCCATCATCTGGATGAGGTGCAGGAAATATCAGACCGTGTGACGATCATGAGGGATGGGAAATTTGTAAAGGCATGTGATACAAAGGATATTTCGATCGATGAAATGATCTATCACATGGCGAACCAGAAAGTAGAGAAAAACCAGAGAGTAGAAAGACAAGTTTCCGACGAGATTTTTCTTGAAGTGAAGAATTTCTCAAGAGGACGGGAATTTAAAGATATAAGTTTCGAAGTGAAAAAAGGAGAAATTTACGGTGTGGCGGGTCTTGTAGGAGCGGGAAGGACGGAGCTTTTTACCTGTATATACGGACTTACCCAGAAGGATTCGGGACAGCTTTTCTTAGACGGGGCAGAGATAGATATCCATTCTCCTGCGGAGGCGATAGCTCACGGGATTGGGCTCGTCCCGGAAGAACGGAGAAAACAGGGGATGTTTCCGGTGCTTTCTATCTGTGAAAATATCATGATGCTGAATTATGACAAGGTAAAAAAGCGGGGAAAGATCAATTTTTCCAAGGCAAAGGAAATCGCAGATTATCATATCGAAGCACTCCGCATTAAGACGCCGGGAGCGGATACGCTCATTAAAAACTTAAGCGGAGGGAATCAGCAGAAGGTAATCCTTGGAAGATGGATGGAGAGAAATGTAAAGCTTCTTATTCTGGATGAGCCTACAAGAGGAATCGATGTCCGTGCAAAAGGCGAGATCTATAAGCTTGTCCGTGAAATGGCGGATATGGGAATCACAATTATCGTTATATCATCAGAGATGGATGAGCTGCTTACAATTGCGGACAGGATCATGATCATGAACGCGGGAAGACTGAAAGGAGTTCTTACGCCGGATGAGGATATGGTCAGAGAAGATCTTTTGAAGGTTGCGCTGAACTAGAAAGGATGGGGTAGACACGACATGAAAAATAAACTGTTTAATTCAATTAAGACAACGGCGGGTGCCGTATTTATAGTAACAATCCTGATGACGGTTGTAGTTCAGATATTGACAGGACATTTTTATACAGCATACAATCTCTCTACATTTATCCGTTCTGCGTCATTCACGATCATCATTGGTTTTGCGCAGACATTGGTGCTTTTGCTTGGCGGTATCGATCTGTCGGTTGCCAGTATCGCGGGACTTTGCAGTATGATATTCGCCATGCTTACGACAGTGGCAGGGGTTGACCCGTTTTTAGCCATTGTGATCGCACTGGCGGCAGGGGCTGTATTGGGAGCGATCAACGGAATCTTTATCTGCACGTTAAATCTTACTCCATTTATCGTCACCCTTGCTACAAGCGCACTTTATAAAGGAATCATCTACGTTGCGACAAAAGGGATTCCGCTTACCGGAATCCCGGCATCCGTAACGGTCATCGGCCAGGGCTCCCTGTTTGGGGTGATTCCATATCCGGCAGTGATCATGCTGGTACTTGCCGTGATTCTTATGTATATGCTGAGGTTCACATCTTTCGGACGCCATATCTATGCGGTGGGCGGCAATGAAAGTGCGGCAAGGATCGTCGGAATCCAGAGCAGCAAGACAAAGATGGGGGTCTATGCCCTCACAGGATTTATCTCCTCGCTGGCGGGCGTGCTTATGGTGTTAAGGCTTGCTTCCTCGCAGGTAAATATCGGTGAGAACTGGGCCATGCCGTCCATTACAGCGGCTGTACTCGGCGGAACCTCTATGAACGGCGGGATCGGCGGGATTGGCGGAACCATCATCGGCGGTCTGCTGATGAGTGTTATATCATTTAGTATCAGTCTTTTGGGAATCTCTTCTTATTGGGATCAGATCGTGACGGGTATTGTTGTACTTATTGCTGTCTCGATTGACGCAATCAGAAGAAGAAATAGTAAAGCATAAGGAGGAAGGAACGATGAAATTTGGTATCTGTTATTGTTATTGGAGCAAGAACTGGGAAGGGACAGACTATCCGCAGATGATTGAACGCGCGAGAAGATGCGGGTTCGACGGACTGGAGATTTTCTGGGGAAGAACCCTTACTATGCCGCAGAAAGAGATTGATGAGATCGTAGCAGCAAGCAAGGCCAATGATGTGGAGCTTTATATCTCGGGCGGGTTTGGGCGTGAGGAAGATCTTTCCCAGACGGATGAGACCGGAAGGCTTGCAGCGGTGGAAAAGTCCAAACGTCTGATCGAGGCATGGGGAAAGCTCGGAGCTCATAATTTCTCGGGAATCAATTATGGAGCATGGTGCAAATTTGACAGGCCCATCGACAAGGAAAAAAGCTTTGAGCAAGCAGCAAGATCATTGAAGGAAGTGGGGAAGTGTGCGGCCGATCATGACATTAGCTGGAATATGGAGGTTGTAAACCGCTTCGAAAGCTATATGCTGAATACAGCCGAGGAAGCAAGAAGACTTGCGGATATGGTGGACCACCCGAACATTAATATACTTCTTGACATTTTCCATGGGATGATCGAGGAAGATGACTTGGCAGAAGCAGTACGCACTGCCGGCAATAAGCTGGGACATTATCATATGGGAACCAATAACCGCCGTCCGCCGAGACCGGGATTCCTTCCGTGGCAGGAGGTTGTTAATGCCTTAAAAGAAATCAACTATGACCGCTGCATTTCTTTTGAGCCGCTGGTAAGAACGGGAGGTTCGGTTGCTTTGGAGGGAGGAAATGTGTGGAGAGACATGCTTCCGAAGAATGCGGACGATGCATATCTTGATAAGCTGATCATGGAATCGCTGGCATTTATTAAAGGCTTGTTTTAGAATGTGAGGTTTTAATATGGAAAAATATATTATTGGCATCGACTCAGGTACGACGGGAATCAAAGCAGTATTGTTTGATACACAGGGAAAGGAGATTGCCAAAAAGGGAATAGCGCTCCAAGGATATTTCCCGGAGGAGAACCAGTATGAAGAAGATATGCTGGAGATCTGGGACAGTGCAATGACGTGTGTAAAGGATGTGGCCGGAAAGGTAGATGCATCGTATATCATAGGCCTTGGGATCACCGCACAGGGAGACGGTCTCTGGATGGTAGACGAAGAGGGTGAACCGGTTCGGAGAGGATGTTGTTTCTGTGATGGAAGAGCAGCGGAGTTCGTAGATGAATGGGTTGAGGATGGAACCTGTGAAAAGCTGTTCAAGGCGTGCGGAACCTGGATCTGTACGGGAAATCAGAATGGGATCGTGCGATGGATGGAGAAGTACGAGAAGGAGTCTCTTGATAAAAGCAGGTGGCTTCTCCATTTGAAAGATTATCTTTTCTTTAAATTTACAGGAGAGATCACATCAGATGCGACAGACCAGTCATTGATCCTTTTAGACCAGAAAAAGAGAGACTATCTTGACGAAGCATTTACCCTGTGCGGAATCGATAAATACAAAGATAAGTATCCTCCGATAAAGAGTGCAAAGGAGAATGCATTTAAGATTCTTCCTCAGGTGGCAGAGAGCGTTGGGCTTACGGATGATGTACTTATTACATCCGGCCCTATGGATGTGGGTGCATGTGCGCTTGGGAGCGGCGTGATAGAGAAGGGACACTGCTGTTCGATCATGGGTACAGCAGCACTTCACGAGATGGTGATTGACGAACCGTTGATGGATGATATTCCGTCAGGGATGACGGTTGCCCATGTAATGGAGGGAAGATGGCTTCGGCTGATGTCCTCCTTTGCAGGAACGCCGAATCTGGAATGGTGCTTAAAGACCCTTGGATCAAAGGTGAAGGAAGATGCAGCCGCAGCGGGAAAGGATGTCTATGCTTATATGGAAGACATGATCAAAGAGGTACCGATCGGCTCCAACGGAGTGATGTATCATCCCTATCTTCTGGCCGGAGGAGAGAGAGCACCGTTCACGGACTCCAGGGCCCGTGCAAGCTATACAGGGCTGAATGTGCGCAATACGCTGGCGGATGTAGTACGGGCAACCTATGAAGGTGTGGCGTTTGCCATGCTTGACTGCTATCAGCATATGCCGCTCCCCATAGATCAGATCACGATATGCGGCGGCGGAGCCAACAGCAGCGCTTGGTGCCAGATGTTTGCGGATGCACTGGGAAGCAGGATTGTGACAGTGGAAGGAGAAGAGCTTGGAGCCAGAGGTGTCGCGATCAACAATGCGGTTGTTCAGGGGATTTTCCCGAGCTATCAGGATGCAGTTGAAAAAATCGTGAAGATAAAGAAGGTCTATGAGCCGGATATGAAAAATCATGAGAAGTATATGAAGTTCTACAAACTGTATACCGCAGGCTATGAGAATATGCAGAAAATGTGGAAGACTCGGGCAAAAATCATGAAGGAGTAAGTAGTATGCTGTATACAGAAGCGAGACAGGAGATTTTGAATATCTGCAGACAGATGGTTGAAGAAAAGTTTTTCCTGGGAACATGGGGAAACGTGAGTGTACGGATTGGAGAGCATATTGTGCTTACACCCAGCAAAGTTGAGTATGATGCAATGGGGCTGGAGGATTTTGTAGTTCTGAACCTGGACGGGACCATAGCTTGCGGGAATCGGGTCCCCACTTCTGAGAAGGAAGTTCACCGGCAGATTTATCTGGAAAGAGAAGATGTAAAGGCCATCATCCATGCCCATACGGCGAAGGCAATGGCAGTTTCTGCACTGCCTGTGAATGCAGTTCCTTGTATGGTGGAGGAGATGTCCCAGCTCTTAGGCGGGAAGATTCCGCTGACCAGGCAGTATGTCTGTGCGGAAAATCATTTTGAATTGGGGCGTATGGCGGCAGAATGTATCGGTGATAAAAACGGGGTGATATTGAGAAATCACGGTCCGGTGGCCTGCGGGAGAGATTTGAAAGAAGCAGCGCTTTGCGTTGAGGTGATCGAAAAGGCATGTTCTATTTACCTGGCTGCAAATAACCGGCTGATAAAAGAAATTCCGGCCAAATTTGTAGAATCTGAACGATATCGCTTTCTTAATAAATATGGTCATGAGAATACGTAAATAAAGACGGAAAGCCCGGTCACTATACTGTTTTTAGAGCGCCCGGGCTTTTGGTTACACTGGTATTTTATGGGAATAGATGGTATAATGAACATGTTTGGTCCGGACCGTTTCGGACAGGAGGTAACGATGGCAGAGATAGAGATAGAAAAAGTCAAAAAGCTGGTCAGAGACACAAGACCGTTCTTTGTCAGTCACGGAAAGATTGATATAAAAGAGAAAGGAACGGCAGATTTTGTGACACAGATAGATATCATGGTGCAAGAGACTGTACAGACGGGGCTTAGGGAGCTTTATCCGGATATCCAGTTTATGGGAGAGGAAAAGGATAACAGTGATATAGACTTCAAAAAGCCGGCGTGGATTCTCGATCCGATAGACGGAACCACGAATTTTATCCATGATTATTGCCACAGTACCCTTTCTCTTGCTCTTTGCGTTGATAGAAGAATTGTTATGGGGATCGTATATCAGCCTTATACAGAAGAACTTTTTTGGGCGCAGGAAGGAAAGGGCGCCTGGTTAAATGAAGAACGGATATTTGTAAGCAGTACAGAGGAGCTTGAAAAAAGTCTGGTAACGGTCGGCACAAGTCCGTGGAAACATGAGCTCGCGGACAAAAATTTTGAAATATTCAAGCAGATTTTTTTACGTTGTTCTGACATACGCAGGACAGGGTCGGCAGCGCTCGATCTTGCGTACGTGGCATGTGGAAGGACAGAGGCTTTTGTTGAACATGATTTAAAGCCGTGGGATTTTGCGGCGGGAATCCTGCTTGTAAAGGAAGCGAAGGGGACAGTGACAGATTACAGGGGCAGAGAGATCGACATTACAGCTCCATCGCAGATCGCAGCGGGAAACGGATATATTGGGGAACTTCTGGTTAAGGAGATTTTGAAAGATTATTAAGATAACGGGAGTCATTGTAGGATGGAAAAAGACGGAAAAGTATTGAATAAAACAAAAAGGCTTGCAGAGATCAAGAAGATGGTTGAACAGCAGGGACGTATAGAGGTCAATGAACTGAGCGAGATCTTCGGAGTGTCGGAGGTTACGATCCGGAAAGATCTGGATGTTCTTGAAGAGCGCAAGTGCTTAAAGAGAATCTATGGTGCCGCTCTGCCGGTGAAAGAAGTCACAGAGCTTTCCTCTGTCCAGGAGGAGTATCTGGGAATCCATATCGAGTATGACAGCAGAAAAGAAGAAATCGGACGTCTTGCAGCCTCTCTGGTAACAGATACCGGGTGGCTTTTTATCGGACAGGGGACAACCTGTTATTATGTAGCCAGGGAACTTGCCAAATTAGATAAAGTAAATGTGCTGACCAATAACTTGTTAGCGGCACAGGCACTTGCCAAAAATACGCAGGCGAATGTTATTCTTACCGGGGGCAATCTGGTGCACAGCCACTTGTACGTAGCGGGAGAGATGTTTATGCGCAATCTGGATAACCTTCACGTTTCCCAGGCATTCATGGGAGTAGGTGGTGCGGACCTGTCTGCAGGCTATACGGTGAACTATTCGACAGAACTCATTGTATACCGTACCATCAGAGAAATTGCAGATAAGCTGGTTATAGTGCTTGATTCCTTAAAGTTTGATAAGAAGACCTTTTTAAGTCTGGGAAGACTGACTTTGTCAGATACAGTCGTATCAGACAAAGGAGTGCCGCAGCAATATATAGATTATTATAAAAAGAATAATATAGAGATTCTTATATAAATACTCTTATATAAATACCTCCACGTTTTGCTCAAAAAGAAAGTCCAGCCACTTTCGGCTCAACGATTTATCGGTGATAAGCCCGGTGATCGGAGCGAAGTCTGAAATGGTAATGAAGGAGGTCTTGCCGAATTTAGAAAAATCTGCAGCAATGTATATTTTCTGTCCTCTTTTGATCAGGTTTTGCCGGATGGAGGCGGTTGGTTCGTGGGAATCGGTAATGCCGTGTTCCATAGATAAAGAACGGCAGGACATAAAAACCTTGTCAAAATAATATTGTTCAAGGTTTTTTAATGTTATATTGCCGCTGAAAGCTTTATCATCAGGAAGATATGTTCCGCCTAAAGTGATAAGGTGGATATTTTCTTTTTCGCAAAGCTCATTAATAATAAGCAGTGAGTTGCTTGCGACGGTCAGCCGCATGTTCTTTACGGCCTTTGCAATCTGGAGAGCAGTGGTGGAGGAGTCTAAAAATATAGAATCCCCGTTTTTGATAATATCCCGGCACTTTTCTGCAATGTTCTGCTTGTTCTCTGTATATGCGGTCTCCCGGATCGTCAGGTCAACATTATTCCCCACACCATCCTGTATAAAGGCGCCGCCGTAGGTGCGGGTGAGGAATCCTTCGTCCTCTAACTGCTTAAGGTCGCGGCGGATGGTCTCTTCCGTCACGGAAAAAAGCTTCGCCAACTCCAGGACGGTGATGCTTTTCTTTTCAAGAATGATTTCTTTGATGTTTGCTTTTCTTGTAACAGCCAGCATGATCTTTGGATTCCTTTCTGAACGAAATAAGAATTATGCTATTATTATAAAGTGGATAAGAGAGGATGTAAAGATGATGGTAATCAATTTTATTTTATTAGCTTCTTAATTGAGGAGGCGTGCCGCTATGATATCAAAGGTAAATCCTATATTGGTACATTATTGAAGTATTATTTTATGGATCTGGGACTTCGAAATGCGAGAATTAATTTCAGGCAGATGGAAGTGATACATTCCATGGAAAATGTAATATTTAATGAACTCAGGATGCGTGGATTTGGTGTTGATGTAGGAAAACTCAGTGTTACAGAACAAGGAAAGGATGGCAGACTTACCAAGAAACAGTTGGAAGTTGACTTTATATGCAATAAGGGTTCTAAGAAGTATTACATCTAGTCTGCATATATGTTGGGCACAGAGCAAAAGCGGCGCAGGAAATCAGACCATTTTTGAAGATAAGCGACTCATTCAAGAAAATAGTAGTTACGTCAAACACTTCAAAGCCTTTTTACAGTGAGCAGGGGATATTGACGATGAATATATGACCTTTTATTAAATCCGGCTTCACTGGAATTATAAGCCTTAAAGGGTTATGCTTGCTTTAGGAAAAAGGCAGAAAGCAAAAGGTATAACAATAAAATAGAGAAAGTAATCACAGCATTTAAGCCATAAATGGTTTGAGTGCTGTTTTTGTATTTATTATTTATTGATAAAACAAATAAATGAACAGTATATATGGAAATTATCGATTGGACGAATACGTGGGGGGGGGTATTATAGGGATATAATTAAATACACTTTTAAGCGATACTTAACGAGGAGGATGAAAGTATGAAGAGAAAAAAATTGTTATCAATTCTTTTGGCAACATCACTGTCTGTATCATTGGTTATGCCGACGTTTGCAGCAGATATGCCCCAGGGGGAGGCTCCATCTAATAAACAGGCTGTGAAGGTGAAAGATTCAGAAGAAAGTGAGGAGATAGAACTTCAAGAGAAAAATCTTGAAGACGCTCCGAAAGAAATTACGACCAGACAGACTGATACAGAGTGGAATGTAGATGACTTTACTTATGAGGATATTCAGGGAGAGGACGGGACTGTTACGGGAGTTAAGATTACGGGACTTTCCGACTCTGGAAAAACTAAAAGGGCAGTAAATCCTAATATGGTTATGCCGAGTGAAACTAGTGATGGAAAAATAATTACTGCAATTGCTGATGGAACGGGAACAGATGAATATGGTTTGTTTGGGGCCGAAAACGAGCCGCTTACCAGTGTTGTATTACCAGAAAAAATTGAGACTATTGGTGGTTTTTCTTTCAGAAATTGCGGATTGGAAGAAATTAATTTCCCTGAAACATTGACAACTATAGGGCAAGTAGCTTTTCAGACTAATAAGTTGAAAAATATTATTTTACCAGATAGTGTAAAGACTGTTGGAAGTGCGGCATTTGCAACTAATTTTGCGCTTGAAAAAATAAAAATTTCTAATGGTATGACAGTAGTACCAAAAACATTTGCAGGGTGTATTGGAGTAGATGTAGCTCCTAATTTTAAGGATGTTGAAATACCAGAAGGGATAACAACTATTGATTCAAGTGCGTTTGTTGGTAATAGCTTTGAAAAAGTTGAGATTCCTAAAACAGTAACTAAAATTAATAGTTCTGCTTTTATGCAGACGGATCAACACAGGACATTAAAAAATGTCGTATTGCATGAAGGCTTGACATCAATCGGCAGTGGTGTATTTAGTTATACTTTAGTTAAAAAGATAAAAATGCCGTCAACAGTTACAACATTAAATAAAGCGGCTTTTAACTTTTGTGCAAGTGATGGAGAAAAAGTTAAAATATATGTTTATAATAAAAGCCAGGTGGGTAGTACAACGAAATTTATATCAGAGTCAGAGAATCATACAACAGTTTATGCATTAACAGAAGAAATCTCCCGTGCAGAAAGTCTGAATGAAAACGATTATAAAAAAGCGGATTGGGCAGCTCTGCGCATGAAACTAGAAGCAGCGAAAACAACAGACGCAAAAGAAGATGCAACGGTAGAAGAAGTCAGACAGGCATCTGACGATTTGGAAGTAGCGATAGATGCGTTAGAGAAGAAATCAATCAGCAAAGTGACAGTATCTCCTCAAAGCCTGTCCGAAAAAGGCGGCGAAGTCCAGGTAACTGTAGAGGGCAATCTGGATGAAAATGTTTGGTATGTATTGCAGAAGAAAGAAGCTGACGGAAGCTATACGGCAGTAGATGGAGATCTAAAAAAAGCAGGAGCCGCTTTTTCTCTTACCATACCGGAAAACACAGAGAAGAAAGAGAAAGCATATGTTCTCAAAGTAAAAGCCAGCGAACCAGAGGCTAATGCTGATAATAGTGGATATAACTGGGAGGGAGCGACAGAAGCAACAATTACTGTAGCAGCAGTTCCAGAGGAGTCAACAGATCCAACAAAGCCAACAGACCCAACAGATCCATCAAAACCAACAGATCCGTCAAAACCGTCAGGATCGAATGATCCAACAGTTTCAGCAGTAAAGGTAAGTAAGATAAATCTTAGTACTGTTTCCAAAAAGGTTGCAGTGGGAAAGAAAATTAAGATGAAAGTATCTGTTGCACCGTCAAATGCAAGTAATAAAGCTGTTGAATGGAAGACCAGTAACAAGAAATATGCTACGGTTAATCAGTCAGGAGTTGTATCGATAAAGAAAGCGGGTGCAGGAAAAACGGTTACTATTACGGTTACTGCAAAGGATGGAAGCGGAATAAAAGCATCTTACAAATTGAGTATTATGAAAGATTCTGTTAAGAGCATCAAGCTAAAAGCGAAGAAAACAGTAAAGGCAGGAAAGAGCTTAAAAGTTAAAGCAACTGTAAAGACTACAGGAAAGAAAGTCAATAAGAAGTTAAAATGGACAAGCTCTAATGAGAAATATGCGACAGTATCATCCAAGGGCGTCGTAAAAGCGAAAAAGGCAGGAAAGGGTAGAACTGTTAAGATTACTGCAGCTTCAACAGATGGAAGCAACAAAAAGAAAGCGATTAAAATTAAAATCAAATAATTAATGAAAAAAAGGGCTTCTGCAGGATATCTGCTATAGTAGGTATTTGCGGAGGCCTTTTGCAACAGAAGAGGAGGCGGAATATGAAGACGAAAAAAAGGTTCTCTATTTTTCTGGCAATCCTGTTGTCATTATCATTGTCAATGCCAATATATGCGAATGATATATCTCAGACAGTGAAATTTTCTGAAAATCAGGAGGTCTCTGAAACAGAAAAAGAAGAAATGCTTTCAGAAGAGAGTCAGGAAGTATTGGCAGATTGCGAAGATGGAGAAATAGAAAGCGAGATTAAAGGAGTACAGCCAGAATCTGAAATAACATCAGAGCCTGAAGTAGAAACAGAGTCTGAACTGGAAACTGAAGAGAAAGATGTAACAGAATCTGACGAAAAAATCAATGCAAAATCAATAAAGAGCAAAAATGTCCGGCTTGATGATGAGTGGACAGTGGAGGATTTTACCTATACAGAGATTAAACAGACATTAAATGGATGCGATTACACAAGACAATTTCAGATAGTTGGCCCTGCTATTAAAGGATTTTCGGAATCCGGAGAGGAAAAGCTAAAATGGAATAAAGATCTTGTCATTCCATCTGTGAATGACAAAGGGGAGAAGCTGGTAGGCATTGCACAGGGGGCTTTCAAAGAAAAAGGCCTTGAAACAGTTCAATTCCCAGAAGGTATGATGGTAGATTATGATGATACGGTGACGCATGTTGTTACAAGAAGGGGGAATTTTATTATTGATACAGAGGCGTTTGCAAATAATAATCTCACCAATGTAACTCTCCCGGAAGGGGTGATAGCTGTAATGGCGGCGGCGTTTCGGAGCAATGAGATTAAAAAACTTTCATTGCCGCACACAATCTGGTGGATTGAGAATTCTTGTTTTGCAAAAAATAATCTGACAACTGTCGGCTTTCCTAAAACTTGTGATTTTCAGGTACAGATACATGCCTATTCGTTTGCGTATAATAATATAAGATCCGTAAGGCTTCCGGATTATACGGAAGTGGTTCATATGCATTCTTTTTTGTGGAATCCTGGTGTTGAAGACTGCCCGGAAGAAGCTCCTGAGAAGGAAAAGGCATTGGGCGGCGTCGTATATATGTATACGGACAATGCCAATCTTGCTAAAATGGAAAGAATCCATCATATAGATCGCAGTGCAGAGTCACAGCATTCATGGCATCAAAAACTGGTTATTGGAAGCAAGCCGGCGGAGGAAGGGGAATGGACAGTCAGTGATTTTACTATTAATGGCACGACAATTACGGGTTTGTCTGAAAGTGGAATAAAAAAACGAAAATTTAATAAAGAACTGGTCTTGCCGGACAAAAACGCAAGCGGACAATATATAACAGCTCTTGCAGATACCTTATCTCCAACAGGATTATTTGCTTCAGCCGATGAAAAATTCACAAGTGTTGCTCTTCCAATTGGTATTGAACGAATCGGGAACAGGGCATTTGCCGGGAATCATCTGCCGAGAAATGTAAAGTTCCCATCTACTTTAGTTGAAATTGGAGCGGAAGCATTTTGGGATAATAGTTTTGAAAGTGTTACACTTTCGGACAGTATTGAGAAATTAGGTGTCAAAGCCTTCGGTATGAATCCCAAGCTTAATACGATTACATTGTCGAGGGGATTGACAGAGATTGCAGATGGTGCGTTTGGGTGTGGTGAAACTGAAAATGGCATGAGCAATTTGACACAGCTTGTAATTCCGAAAGGGATCACACGGATAGGCGACAGTGCGTTTGCCGGAAACAATATTAAAAAGATTGAGATTCCAGCTTCGGTTACAGAAATCGGAAAATCCGCGTTCTCATCAAATCAACTCAAAAAAGAATGTACCGTCACATTGCCGGAAGGATTAAAAACGATTGGCAGTATGGCATTTAAGAATAATGGGATTAAAGAGATTGAACTTCCTGCCAGTGTAGAGGGGCTTAATCCGGATACCTTTAAAAAGGAGAGTCAGGACGGCAGTGAATTGCTGAAAACAATTGTATACATCAGTAAGACGCAGTATAAAGACAAGACTAATTTCCCAGCATCTGAATACCATTCATATGAAGTAAAAGGGAATCCTGACGATACAGAATGGGATGAATTCGACTTTACATATGCAACGTGGAAGGATGCCAAAGTGAGTGAGACTGAAATTACGTTATATCCTGTCAATAATGCGGAAAAGAAAGTGGTGTTGGATTCTTATCTGATTACCGGATTGTCTAAGCTTGGCGAAATGAAGATTGAAAAGAATAAAGATATAGTCATACCGTTGAAAGATCCGGATGGAAAGGTTGTAACGGGCGTTGCGCCGGGAGTTTTTAAAAGCAGTGAAGACGGAAAAAATTATGAGATTGCGTCTGTCACATTCCCGGAAAAGATTAAGACGGCATATACGGGTCCGAAAGATATTATTGCAGAAGGAATATCGGAACGCGGAGATTTTATCATTTGTAACAACGCTTTTGCCGGGAACAAGTTAACGACATTAAAACTGCCTGAAGGAGTAATTTGTGTTGGTCAAAGGGCTTTTGAAGGAAACCAGTTAACAAATGTTTCTATACCAGAAACGGCATGGTGGATTAATGAAAGAGCTTTTGCGGGGAATCGGATTATTGTTGTGGATTTTCCGAAAACCTCTGATTTTAAAATGAATATGGCGGCGGAATCCTTTGCAGATAATCAGATTAAAGCAGTGCAGCTTTCTGACAGGACGGAAAAAGTAGAAAAGGACGTGTTTAAAGGAAATGTTGGTATGGAAAAAGTAGATGCATCTGCACCGCAGGAGTGGCAAGGCAGCGGAGTGGTGTCAATGTATGCTCCTGCGTCTATGGATTTAGAGGCATGTGTGGCTCATACAGGCAATACGGGAGATTATCAATCATTTGTACAAAAGCTGATTACTAACGAGACGATGCCTGAAAAATTGAAGCCGTGGGGAATGAATGATTTTTCATATTCTGATGATGGTGGGACTATTACAGGTCTTTCAAATGAGGGAAGGGAAAAAAGGGCGATGAATCCCCATATTGTCATATCTGATAAAGGTCCGGACGGCACGGCTGTTATAAAGCTGGGAAATGCAGGAGTGGATTCTTTTGGATTGTTTGGCAGTGCAGAGGAAAAGCCTGCAAGTATTGTCCTTCCTGAAAAATTAGAAATAATAGGAAACAATGCATTCAAAAATTGTGGACTTATATCTATTCATTTTCCAAAGACGACAAAGGTAATCGGAGATTATGCTTTTTGCCAGAATGCTTTGACTGAGGTCAATTTGCCGGATAATATAACAGAAGTCGGAACAGGAGCATTTTCATTAAATAGTAAATTAGAGAGAGTGAAGATATCCAAGGGGATGACGGAAATTCCGGCATCATTTGCAGAAAATACCGGGGCAATGAATGAAACACCGGCTTCAATTGAAATCCCCGAAGGAATTGTTGCTATTGGAGATAAGGCGTTTAAAGGGATTGGTTTTGAACGTATAGAAATTCCAGCTTCTGTGATAACAGTTGGCAGTGCGTCGTTTGCCCGGACACAGAGTACGGAAACAGGCACAGAGATTATTTTTTCGGAAGGTCTGCAAAAGATTGGAAGCTGTGCTTTCCAGTATGTAAAAATTACAGAGCTGAATCTTCCATCAACCCTCAAAGCATTAGATAATGATGCGTTCAAGGATTGTGTAAGCGGAGGAAAGGTTAAATTATACACTTCAAATCCGGAGCATGTAGCGCAGTTCAATACATCAGATTACCATGAAGTGGTATTTAAGTATTTACTTGGAAGCGGATGGTCTGAGGATGATTTCCTGTATAATGGAGCTGTTATTACCGGATGGTCCGAGAAAGGAAATAAGACGAGGCTTGAGAATAAGAAACTTAAGATTCCTGACCGCAATCCTGAAACCAGAGAGGCAATTACGGAGATTGCGGAAAGTGCTTTTAAGATACCGGATGATGAAGTGAATCAGTTAAAGGACAGTGTGGAATCACCGAATGGTATGACGGATGTTGTGATTCCAGAATCAGTGACTAAGATTGGGGAGAAAGCATTTGAATATAACAGTCTTGAGAACGTTGATTTTCCGAAGACTCTTACGGAGATTGGAGTATCTGCTTTCCATGGCAATAAGCTCAAGGAAGCAATTATTCCGGACAGTGTAACTTCCATCGGAAGCGGTGCATTTTCTGAGAATAATATTACCCGAATCATATTTCCGAAAAATCTAACGAAGCTGGAAGCAGGAGTATTTTCCATGAATATTCGTTTAGAGCAGATTACCCTTCCAGGTAATCTTACGGAAATAGGGGCTATGGCATTTGCCGGAGCGCGTCTTACCAGTCTTACCATACCAAAGTCTGTAACTAAGATTGGAAGAAAAGCGTTCCATTTACATCATTTAAAGGAACTTACAATCCCGGGCAACGTGAAAGAAATCGGCGCATCTGCATTCGAAGGAACTTTCAAGGCCATAACTCTTAAAAAACTCATTTTAGAAGAGGGAGTGGAAACCATTGGCGAGAGGGCGTTCAAAGAAGGGTATTTACAGAGTGTAAATCTCCCGAATTCGCTCAAGTCTCTGGCATCGAATGCATTTGAGAATAACAGCGGGACGAACAATGATCATATCGTTGTATGTTATACAAAGAATAAAGAACATCTCAAATGGCCGGAAGCAAGCACCTACAAAATCGTATTCCAGGAGGATAAAGTTGTTACACCGCCGGTTGTGCAGCAGAAAGTTCGTGTGAACAAGATTAAGCTGACCGGTATATCGAAGAAAATTGCAGCCGGTAAAAAGATGACTTTGAAAGCAACAGTATATCCCGCCAATGCGAGCAACAAAAAAGTTACATGGAAATCCAGCAATAAAAGAGTTGCTGCGGTTAACAGCAAGGGCGTTGTTACCATGAAAAAGAAGTCCGGCGGCAAGAAGGTTAAGATTACTGCGATTGCGGCAGACGGAAGCGGAGTGAAAGCAACTTATACGATTACTTCTATGAAAGGTGTCGTAAAGAAAGTAACTATTTCCGGAAAGAAGACTGTAAAAGCCGGTAAGAGTCTCAAATTAAAGGCAAAGGTTACGGCTTCTAAGAAAGCTAATAAGAAAGTAACCTGGACAAGCAGTAATACCAAGTATGCAAAAGTGTCGGCATCCGGCAAGGTGAAGACATATAAGGCTGGAAAAGGTAAGAAAGTTAAGATTACTGCAAAAGCGACGGATGGAAGCGGGAAGAAAAAGACTGTAACGATCAAGATTAAATAATAGCATGAAAATACAGCGGGGAAGGCTGACTTCCCCGCTGTATTCGTCTCAAATATATTCTTCTATTACACATGAATGTACCTTTGTTTTTTCATCATAATTTACGCCGACCAGAAGAATTTCGCCGTCAAAGTCCCTGAGTACGTAAGGGTAATTCTTGTTTTTAATCTGGGCAATGGCACCTTCGGCTGTTTTATTCCATTTGAGTTTGATGATAAGTGCCGGCAATGCAGAGCGTCTTTTCGGGAGATATACGATATCCGCACAACCATGTCCGGACGGCAGCTCTTCGATTCTTTGATACTGGTCGATACATGTGATGTATGCGTATTTTACAGTTGCGCGTAGTGCCTGCTCATTGTTGTAATACAAAGGTGCATAATTAGCGTCATGTATGGCACAGATAGCTTTGGCTACGGCATCTGCATTTTTCTGCATCGTTTTCTCAAGAAGTTGGTCTGATTCGCGGATTAGCCGGAGCAGTTCATGGTGCTTTCCTTTGCGGAGTATTTTGTTGAATTCGATGCGGACTTCTTTGTTGGGGATTCTGACTGTTCCGGTGCCTTGCTCATCTTCTGTGTATGCCAAGTATCCGAGATGGATTAGAAGAGTTAATACATCGTCTTTATCTTTAAAAGTTTCAAAGTCATTTTCAAACCCTTCTGTGTCAACGTCCATTTCTTCACCGCTGATTAGCCTCGCGATATCATCCTGCAGGCCGTCTTCGTCCATATCTATATAAGTTAGGAGGGCTTCCGCAGCAGAGGTTTTCTTCCAGTAAGATTTGAATTTCCTGCTCTGCATGGCACTCATAATGGAATAAGGATTATACACGGAATGTATGTTATCAAAGGAATATCCGTCGTACCAGCTTTTGGCATTATCAAAGTTCATGTGATAAGTATCGCATAATGCTTTCACTTCATCCTCTGTAAATCCTGTAAATGCCGCATATTCGCCCGGGTCAAGGACAGAAAATTCTCTGAAATCAGATATGGCAGATTGTGAGCGTCTTCTTTTCTGATTGCTGCAAACCCACTGTTTCCGGGATTCAAATAATTTCCCATATTACGTACCTCCTGTTATATATGGATTATAATTTAATCTGCCGAATCCGTCAATCTGCCGATAAGAATTAATTATAAAAGATACTTGTTTATTTTTGGGGAAAATGCTACAATACGAATTGTAGAAGGCATGATTTTTTGTTAAAAATTATGCAAATATATCTATTAAGGAGGGTTACATATGAAGAAAAGTAACAGAAAACGGTTTGGCACATTTTTTATGTCATTGCTTCTCATTTTCTGCTTATGTGCGGCGCCAATTCAGAGTTCGGTAGTACATGCAGAAGAAGTTACTGACACCGAAGAGAATGTCGAACAGCCAAAAGACACAGCAGCAGAGCCCCTTGAGATAGGAGGGGGGGGGTATTCCATCTTCTGAAGAAAACGGTGTAAATAATCCGGCGATTCAGACAGAGGAGTCCACACAGCCTCAAGCAGAAGCGACAGAACCGGATGCAGAGCCGGCGATGGAGACAACGGGTGCTTCGGAGCCAGAGCCGATTGCAGATGTTCCGGAAGATAAGACGAAAGCCTTGACAGATGAGGAGGCTGTACCGGCGGATGCACCAAGGCTGGTTTATGGAGATCAGGAGTTATCGGATGATGATGCATTTGTACTTCTGATGTTTGGTGATGGATTTACCGCTGATGAGCAGGAAAAGTTCTATACGGAATCCAAGAACATAGCAGATTATGTAATGGAGACATCCCCCTGGGATGAATTCAAAGATGTAGTAAAGATATATGCAAAGGGCGTTATTTCTAATGAGTCCGGAGCAAGGGCAGATAATGCGAAGAACCAGGAAGAAGCGGATAAGGATACCCGTGATACGTATTTTAAGACGTCTTTCTGGACGGGAGGTATGCAGAGACTTCTTGCAATTGGTAATGATGGCGTTGCTAAGATAAAGGCATTGAAGGAGAGATTCCTTCCGAAATCAGATTTTGAAGTAGTTATTGTCAACTCTGAGACATACGGCGGCAGCGGCGGTACGTATTGTCTGGCATCACTCAACAATGAATCACTGGAGATGATGCTTCATGAGTTGGGACATACGATTGCGAATCTTGCGGACGAGTATTTTGCCGGAGCAAGTTATGCGCGTGAGTATGCCAATATGACAGCCGAATCGGATCCGGAAAAAGTAAAGTGGAAAAGATTCATCGGCAAGAACGGCGTAGGAGTTTATGAATATGATAACGGAGGCGACGGATGGTATCGCCCGCATCAGAATTGTAAGATGCGTTTCCTTGGCAAGCAGTATGCGTTCTGCGAGATATGTAAGGAAGAGTTAAGAAGAGCTTTCTGTAAAGGCTCTACAGTGACGAAACTGTTTTTCCAGACATACGCAGATACTTTCTATGAGTCAGATGAAGGAAAAGATATGAAGGAATACTTCATCGTGAGGAAGGGAGACAAGGAAGCGACAGGTGATACGTTGGGAGATGCGCTTACCCTGACTTATAAGGACGCCGAGGGCAATCCGGTAGATGGTATACCATCAAAGGCCGGCACTTATAAGGTTGAGGCAAGTTTTGCCGGCGACGCTGCATATGATGCGTGTACAGCAACAGCAGAGTATACGATCGAGCTTCCGGATTTGATCACATTAGGTGTGGAGAGCAAGGTGTATGACGGAGAACCGGCAGCACTTGATGTAAAGGTTAATTATGATAAAGAAAATGAAGTGAAATATCACTATACAGGAACTGTTCCCTATGCTGCAGAGATTACTTATGCTTATGACAGTGACGAAGCTCCGATCAAACCGGGGCGCTATACTGTAGAAGCGTCAGCATATGATAAAGCAACAGGGGAAAAGATCAGCAGGAAATCCAAGGATTATGAGATTACGTTCAAGTCTACACATGTGACGGACAATAATACGAACGAATATCCCGGAGCACAGACGTATTATAATAATAAGTCAATCGTGTTCACAGGAGAAGGATTTACCGCTGACGAGCAGGATAAATTTGAGCAAAAGGCGGCAGAATATATTAAGTATTTTAGGAATACGGAGCCGTATAAAGAGGCGGATATTTATTTCAACTACAGTACAGTTGAAGCGGTATCTGACGAATCAGGAATCGGAAAGCAGGCAAAGAAGACTTATTTTGAGCTTACTTATGATGACAATGGAAAAGTTGTCCTTCCGGAAGACGGCGGAAAGGCAGTCCAGGGGGCAATGTATATTGGAAACAATGTGATTACCTCATATTATAAAGCGGCCATTGTGATTGTAAATGACGAGAATGTAAAAGAGGGTGCAACATTTACGAACAAGCGGTTCACTGTATTTGCAGGAATGGATGAGAAAGGAATGGAGTTCGCTGCAAATGAGCTGCTCAACTACTTCAATGGAGATGAAGAAGGATACCGGGCAGTTACAAAAGAACAGAAAGAGACGCAGAGAACACAGTTCTTGAAGGCTCTTTACTATACATGGTACGGAACGGATTACGCGCCGATTCTTTCCCGTGCATATGATGAGAAGTTTGTAGAGAACGGCAAACCGGTAGATCTTGCTCCGCATTTCCATACGTATGTCTTGGGGAAAGAAGTGGCAGTGAAATATGTGATTTCCTACTATGCAGATAACGGCGGGAAACCAGGAGAGCAATTAAGCAGTGCGCCATCCAAAGCTGGGACTTATCATGCGAAGGCAGAGTTAGATATGGACGGAAAGAGAAGCCTGCCTGTTGAACTGGACGGCAATACGTATAATCTTCCGCAGGCAAGGTGCTGGACGGTATTTACGATTCAGCCGGGTCAGACAACTCCGACAACTCCAACGACTCCTGAGACACCGTCAGTGAGTCAGCCAAAGACGCTTACACTTTCCAAGACTAGTTACACGTATGACGGAAAAGTGAAAAAACCGACTGTAACAGTAAAGGATACGGCAGGAAAGGTTATTCCGGCATCCAACTATACGGTTACATATGCAAAGGGAAGAAAGAATGTCGGTGTTTATTCGGTGAAAGCAACGTTTAAGGGTGAATACAAAGGTACGCTCTCCGGCAGCTTTAAGATCATACCGAAGGCAACTTCCGTGAAGTCGGCAAAGGGCGGCAAGAAGAACATGACTGTCAAGTGGAAGAAACAGACGAAGCAGACAACAGGATATCAGATTCAGTATTCCACAAAGAAAAAGTTCACCAGCGGAACAAAGACAGTTACAATCAAAAAGAATAAGACGACTTCAAAGAAGATTACAAAATTAAAGAAGAATAAAAAATATTATGTAAGGATTCGGACGTACAAGACAGTTAAAGTGAATGGAAAATCTACAAAGATTTACTCTTCATGGTCGAAAGTTAAAAGTGCAAAAACGAAAAAATAAGAAACTATTTGGTTTTATAGGAAGAGGCAGAGATATAAAAATCTCTGCCTCTTTTGGCTGTAGGTAAAAAATATATATTGATGGATTATACTGTGTACAATCTGTCTGTACATCGTCTTGATCTGGCGTATTTTCAAGGTGAAATCAAAACTGCAGATTTCTGAATTGAAAAACGGGCTCGGAAAACTGCCTAAAAAGAGAAAGATTGCCATAGCGGGCTTAGCGTTCTTTCTGATTTGTTTTGCCGGGCGTCTGCTTACAGAGCTATGGACGCCGAGCATGTTGATGGCATTTAATTATGAAGAGGCGGCAAAGGGTCAGAACCCCAATGGCACCAGATTTAACGAGTCTGATATCCTTTCCGATGAGATTCTTGAAAAGGTCATAAAACGGGGAGATTTAAAGATCAGTGTAGAGACATTATCCGAGCTGCTGACATTATCTACCCCTCTGGATTCACAAAAACTGGATGTTTCCAAGGAGTCCGATCTGAAGATTTCCACGGAATACTGGATTCATTGTTCACCGCGTGTGTCTTTGTACCGCACTAATCCCAAGACGGTTCTGAATGTTCTGGTTGACGTGTACCGGGAAAGTTTTACGCAAAATTATGCAGAGAATGACAGTATACTGGATGTGTCTTTTGATAATCTGGAAGGAATGGAGTATCTGGATATAAAGGATTATCTGGAGATGCAGGCAGCCAGGATCAGGAATTATCTCCCTGGAAACAGCAATGAGGGCAGCAGCTACCGGGAAGAGGGGAGCGAGGAGACTTTTGCCTCTCTGTATGAAAAGATTCAGAATTATATTGATGTAGAGCTGGAGCGCTACGGAGCGTTTGTCTTAGAGAAAGGGCTTTCTTCAAACAAAGATACTTATCAGTCCCGGATGCAGTATGTCAACCATATTCTGGAGACATCGCGCAAAAAGGATATGGCGGCTCATGATGTGCGGATAGAGGCAATTGACAGCTACAATGCATTTATGACCCGTTTTGTATTGATTCCTACCTATGACGAGGAGCAGGAGTTTTATATGTCCAGGACGAAAGTCGGCGTAGATTATTTTGCAGACGAGGCGACGGAATTTTTGGAATCCGCTACAGAGACAGTGGAGAAGATGAAGCGTAATACTTATGCGTCCGCCCAGATTGGGAAAAACAATCCTTCTGGCCAGAATCATGAGCAGGCAGATCAGCAGATTGAATCTTTAAAGACAGAACTTCTCAACCTGGCGAACCAGAGCAGAGAATTGTGTGATACATATATTGAAGAAAAACGTGACGGCTACATGCAGGTAAGCTTTACTTCGCCGTCGGTTGAAGGAATTGCAATCAGCAGTTTACTCCGCACGATTCTTTTCGTTGCTGCCATTGGCGGACTTGCACTATTAAATCCGTTTTATAGAGAACGGGACAAAAAAAATATAAAAACAGAGGAAGGCGCACGTCATGAAAGAACTTGATGTATTTCGTTATTTAAAAAAATACCGCAGAATGATTGTCGCGGTATCCGTTCTGGCGGGAATTGTTTTTTATATGATTGCCCAATTTTACATTCAGCAGTATACGGCGGTCACAGTCATTGAATATACCGGTGCCAATGCAGCCGAAGGAGAGTCTCCGGACAACACTCCTCTTGACCCTTCAGAGATATACGGAACAAACTTAATATCTCAGGCAATGCAGAAACTCGGAATTGAGTATACAGAATCTACAATAGATGATATCCGCATGAATATCCAGGCGGAACCTATTATTACCGATGAAGATTTGCAGATACAGCAGTCTAAGCTTGAGAACGGAGAAAAAGATTATGAATTTATACCGACCCGTTTTACGGTATCTTTTAACTGCGGTGTCGGGAACGGCAAAGAGTATCCGAGAAAGATCCTGAACCAGATCCTGCAGGAATATGTGCTTTATTATGGGAAAGTCCATGTTAATACCTCACAGGCGGCTAACCCGGTCAGCGATATTTCCACAAAAGGCTATGATTACCTGGAGATGGCTGAAGTTATGGATGATACTTTGGATGAGATAACTGAACATCTGGAAAAGAAAGCGGAATGGAATGGCGATTTCCGTTCCAGCAGAACCGGCCGCAGTTTTCAGGATTTAAAAAATGAATTCGAGTTTATCCGGGATGTGGAAGTCAGGCAGCTTCTTTCAGAGATATTGGAAGGAAAGGTTACAAAGAACCGTGACCTGCTTTTAGATAAATATAAAAACCGAATCAGTGAACTGGGAATATCCAATGATGCGGTATCTTTTGAAGTTGACAAGATTCGGGGGATCATCTCTTCCTATGAAAATGCCATGGATGAATTCAGTGCTACCGCTGACATCAACAGGGGTAATAACGAAGATGCGGATGAGGGTACTCTGCGTAATTATGTACTCCCTAACGTATACGACGACTGGAATCGGAAGAATGAGGATGATAACTGGGAGCCGGTAGACCGGACAGCAGAATACGACCAGTTGATGATGAAGTATATTGAGGACCGCACGCTGTATGAAGAGAATATCATTGACAAGGATTACAATAACTATGTCCTGGAAGTGTTTGCCGATGCACCGTCCAGCGCGGCGCAGAAGGTGCAGAAGGATATTCTTGGCAAGATTGAGCGTTTGGCGGAGAAGATTAATGCGCTCCAGTCTGTTTATTATGAGACGAATGACGAGTACAACGAGTACCTGGGCGGAAAGAATATCGCCGTGCTTTCAAGCGTAAGAGTTACCGAACGTTTCCCGATCATGATCTTTACGGTCCTGATCATCGTAATCTTCGGTGCCTTGGGATGCGCCGGGGCAGCGCTCTTTGGAAGGGTTGAGGACTTCATCGAGTATTACGCTTTCACAAATAAAGTAGACGGACTTCCCAACCGGGCGAAATGCGACCAGTTTATCAATGCCAGAAGCCATCGGCCGATTCCGGAGAACTTTGCATGTATTGTCTTTAAGATTGCTAATTTACAGGCGGAAAATGCGAGGATCGGACGCGAGGCCGGAGACCGGATGATCAAGGATTTTGCGGAGATACTGACTTCCGTATTCGCTCCGTCTGAGCAGATGTTTGTGGGTAATAACGGTGCGGGGCAATATCTGATCTTTGCAGAGTCTCTGAATCAGGAACAAGTACACGCTGCCAACTTGCAGGTCGGTACCGTTCTGGAGGAAAAGGCTCATGAGCGCGGATACCATATCGAGCTGCAGAGCGGTTCTTCTAACGCAGGCAGTGAGCAGTGTTACTTTATCCGTGAACTTCTTTCAACCGCAATGAGGCGGGTAAGATAATTGGAGATGATTCCGTGGAGAACAAGAAATTAAAGGTCTGCTTTGCAGTGTCATCCGGCGGCCATTTAGAAGAACTTATGGTGCTGCGCCCCCTGATGGAGCAGTACGACAGTTTTATAGTTACAGAACGGACGAAACATGAGGCCGCCGGGCAAAAAAGCCAGATTTACTATCTGATGCAGGTCAACCGCCTGGAAAAGACCTGCATCTTAAGACTGATTGCGAATGCTTTTCTTTCGCTGAAGATATTACTTACAGAGCGGCCGAACGTAATCATAACGACCGGCGTTCTTGCAATCATTCCCCTGTGCCTTTTTGGCAAGGCGCTGTGGAAGAAACTTGTATTTATCGAATCCTATGCGAATGTGTATAGTCCGACGAAAACCGGGAAACTTCTTTACTGGTTTGCAGATCAGTTTTATGTCCAGTGGCCGGAATTGATGGCGTATTATCCGAAAGCTGTGTATTTCGGGGGCATCTATTGAGGTGAGGTGACAGTTATGATTTTTGTAACAGTTGGAACTCAGAAATTTCCTTTTGACCGTTTATTGAAGAAAGTGGATCGGTTAGTCAAGGAGCGGGTGATTACGGAAGAAGTCTTTATCCAGGCAGGCACCGCAGATTATATCCCGGCTTGCTGTCATTATCAGGCGTTCTACGACCGAAAACAGTTCGGGGAGATGATCGAGGCGTGTGATATTCTCATCACACACGGCGGCGCTGGTACGATCATTGACGCCGTAAAGCGCAGGAAAAAGACTATCGTTGTTCCCAGGCTTGCCAAATACGGGGAACATGTGGATGACCATCAACTGGAACTTCCGCTTAAGCTGCATGAGATGAATCTGGTCTATACCTGCCGGGATGAGGATGTCTTGCCGTATGCCCTTTCTGTCATCGGAAATCATGCGTTTGATACATACCGTTCTAACATGGAGACATTTATCGCGTCTGTCGATGAGTTCCTTAAGGCCGGCGCACCTACTATGATACCAGGGAGGTTTAGAACTTGATTTCGTTCATCTACATTGTACTGTCAACAGCAATGTTTTTTTTACAGGATACATATTTTAAGATAGGGGGCGTTGATTTCAGCTTGAAAAATCCTTGTGCACTTGCAATCTTGCTCCTTGCACTGCTGAATTTCATCGCAACAGTACGGCTTGGACGGTTTATGGTCCTTGCCCGTCATGCTGTCGTACAGATGTTGCCGTATCTGATCCCTCTTTTCTTTTCTTCAGTTATATGGCTGACTTCTGCAGCAGATGCCATTACGATCGCCAACGGCCTTGGCATGATCGTTCCCCAGCTTCTTTCTGTCTGCGTGGCAGCGGCTACATTATATCTGTTCGGTGAAAAAGGAATCTGGTATTGTCTTGGCTCTATGTGCGCCGCTAATTTTCTGCTTATTGCGAGCGTGATCGCAGAAGGTGGATTTTCGGCTTTTATGGAAGAATTCCGCACGCTGCTCGTCACCTTTACTGCCGAAAGCGGTCCGCTGATGATGATGCTGGAAGTAAATGACCTGACCTTTGCATTTGGTCCGTTTTTGATCTATCTGCTTTTGAACCGGAAAAAGACTCCTCATTTTTTCTTTTGGCTGATCGTAGTCACATTCCTGTTTATGGCAGGACTTAAGCGGATAGCGATACCGGCGGTCCTGCTGGGGGTTTTTGTGGCATTTCTCCTGCAGAAGATGCCCCAAAAGGCAGCCAGACAGACAGCGCTTTGCCTGTCTGTGGGGATGATGCTCGTGAGTTTCCTTTATATAGCGGGAATCCGGATGGGGCTATTTGAATATCTGGAGGCAAAGCTTGGGATCAATACGATGGGCCGGGTCAATATGTTTGAGAATCTGGCGCCCTACTACGATGTCAATTTTACATTTATGGGACGCGGCACAGGTTTTGAGCGGTATGTAGACTGGGCTTCCGGGACAATCTTTCAGAATCCCCAGCGTACGATCATGCAGATACATAATGACTTTATGCGTATGTACCTGAATATCGGTTTTGTGGGATACTGGGTGTGGCTGATCGGTTATCTGGTTGTCCGGATCCGTTATTGGTTTTTGCGGGCAGGGCAAATGGCAGGATGCACATTTTTTGCAATCTGTATATACTGTTTCGTTTTATATGCTACAGATAATACCATCTACTATCCTTATACGATGATTGCCTGTGCATTGGTTCCTATGTCCTGTAATCTTGATGCCCTGGCAGAGGCCGAGCTTGATAAACGCACGGTACATTGGGGAAAACAACGGAATGGAGAATCGCAATGAAAATATTGGAGATTGGACCAAGCGAGACAGGTTCCTGCGGAGGAATGGCCGAAGTCATCCGGGGAATCCGAGAAAGCCGGATTCTAAATAAGGAGTTTACCATTGACAGTTTTCCTTCTTACATAGACGGGAAATTACCCGTCCGGCTGCTGTATTCTTGTGTCGGTTATCTTCGCTTTTTGCGGTGCTGTAAGCAGTATGACCTGTTTCACATCCACACCGCCGAGAAGGGCAGCACTTTCCGCAAGAATCTTTATCTGAGAAAGATAAAGAAAGAAGGGAAAAAGGTCGTCGTACATATCCATGGTGCGGAGTACCTTGTTTTTTATGACGGTCTTAATAAACGCCGGAAGCAAGTTGTGGATGATTTTTTCCGGCAGGCGGATCTGGTGCTGGCATTGTCTGAGCAGTGGAAAAGGGAACTTGATGACAGGCTCCCCATTGCCGATTGCCGGGTGCTGAATAACGGCGTCGATACAGACTTGTTTCAGACTGCAATTGCGGACACAGAAGAATGCAGCAATTCTTTTCTCATGCTCGGGAGGCTTGGAGCAAGAAAGGGAGTCTACGATCTGATCGAGGCAGTGGAGACAGGTATTAAGAAGAATCCGAAGCTTAAAGTATGCATAGCCGGGGACGGTGAAGTCGAAAAGGTCAGGGAGCTGGTCGCAAAAAAGGGATTGGAGAAACATATTCTCGTGCCTGGCTGGATTGATGAGACAGCCAAACTTAAGTACTTAAAAAAAGTTTCGACTTTAATACTTCCGTCTTATCATGAGGGCCTGCCTGTAGCTGTCCTAGAAGGGATGGCAGCCGGTAAGGCAATTATAAGCACCGCGGTTGGCGCAATCCCGGAGGTTGTCGGAACGGAAAACGGAATCCTGGTATCTCCCGGGGATGTTGCTGCGCTGGCAGAAGCGATGCTTTGCTGCAGCAGTGATACAAAGATGCTTGAAGACATGTCCCGGGCAAACATGAAAAAAGCGGAAGATTTATACAGCATCCGGCGGATGCATAAGCAGCTTGCAGAGTATTACCGGCAGGTGTCAGGCCGTGAAGGGGCAGCTCCGTAAAGAAAGAGGTGAACACACAGTATGCGTCAGGAAAAACCGATGATCAGCGTAATTGTTCCGGTATATAATACGGAAAAGTATCTGGTAACATGTCTTAATTCCTTGCTTGCCCAGACCTACCCGAATCTGGAGATCCTCCTCATCGACGACGCGTCCACAGACCAGAGCGGTCAGGTCTGTGAAGATTACGCAGCTAGGGACAGTCGTCTAAAGGTAATCCATTTCCCGAAAAACCAGGGGCCGTCTGCTGCCAGAAACGAAGGGATCCGCAGGGCTGAAGGAGGGCTTATCTCTTTTGTAGATGCGGACGATCATGTAGAGCCGGATCTTTTGGAAAAGCTGTATGACGCACTTCTGGAAAATGAGGCGGATATCAGCATCTGCGGGGCGGACGGGATCCGGATAAAAGACGGAACGGCGGATACATTTTCCGGAAAAGAGGCTGTCTGTTGTCTGGCCCGAGGCACACCCTTCAATCTTGTGTCCTGGGGGAAACTTTATGATGTCAGGCTGGTAAGAGCCTGTCCTTTTGATGAGCGTGTATTTTACAGTGAGGATCTTCTGTTCCTCTATAAAGTGTTTCAGCGCGCGAAAAGAGTCAGCTATTTTCCGGCTCAGTTGTACCATTATGTCAACCGGGAGGATAGCCAGGTCCACAGCGGCATCAGTGACCGGAAATGTACGGCACTCTTCGTCCACAACCAGGTCTGCAGGGATGCTGCCGTTCATTTCCCGGAAGTTCTGCCTGATTTTCAGCAGATAGCCCTGGATACGAATACACGTATGGCTATGTTTGCTATGGAGACAGACCTTCCCCGACGTCAACTGTTCGGATACTTAAGACGACTTTGCAGGAACACCAGACGGCATATCAGCCGAAAGGCCCTTATGCGGTGCCGGGAAAGGAAGGTGGCGGCCGCCGCAATCACCTTATATGCGGGCGAGATACCCTTCTATGGGATGGCGGTTATCTATAAGCAGATGAAACGAATCAGACATTGGAGGACGAGATGAATACAGAAGAAAAAAATCCGATGATCAGCATTATCGTGCCGGTCTACAATGTTGAATCCTATCTTGAGAAATGTCTGGATTCTATAGCTGTCCAGACTTATCCGAACCTGGAGGTCATCATTGTTGATGATGCATCCACAGACCAAAGCGGACGGCTCTGTGATGTTTATGCTGCCCGGGATGCCCGGATGCAGGTCGTACATCTTCCGGTGAACCAGGGGTTGTCTGCCGCCAGAAATGAGGCGGTCATAAGGGCGAACGGAAAATATGTGACTTTTATCGATTCTGACGATTATGTTGAGCCTGACCTTTTGGAAAAGCTGTATGCCAATCTCATTGAGAACAACGCAGACATCAGCGTCTGCGGTATCGAGAATGCCTGGATAAAAAAGTCAAAAATATCCCGCACCTATTCCCGGGAAGAAACGGTATGCTGCATGGCCCGCCGTACCCCGTTTCTCTGGAATGTCTGGGGAAAGCTTTACCGGACAGAGACAGTAAAGTTACATCCTTTCAACAGGCGCGCTTTCTGCTGTGAAGATCTTTTGTTTTTTTATCAAGTACTGAAGGATGCGGGAAAAGTCAGTTATTTCCCGGAACCTTTATACCATTATGCTGGATCTATGTCAATACTTTGGACAAAAAAAGTCGAAAGATTATGCTGCTTTTT
>CAJUMF010000017.1 GCA_910586965.1 uncultured Dorea sp.
AGCAGCATTTTGTGGATGATTCCAAACTGTTTTTGTTGCTTATGTTCTTATTATCGAACATTTCCAGATAAAATTAAGGGTGAATTTCAAATTTTTTTCTTTTTATTGAAGAGCAAAGTGCAGTCCCTCCCTACGACATAAAAAGAGCAGCATACTATCAGTCATATACTGCCCTTGTTCCTGTTCGTTTTGTTACGAACCTAATTACATAAGATCGCCTTATTATACCGTTATAAGGTCAACCCATTGCTGAATTTGATCCGCCGATATTTCTAAAATCTCAGCAATCTCCTCTATCGATGTCCCGCGCTCATACAATCTCCGTGCAGATTTTTTATTTGCTTCTTTTGTGGCTCTTTCCGCTGCTTTTTTCGCCGCCTTTTCCGCCGCCTGCCGTCTCTCGCTTTTTATATGAGTTCTGTAAATATATTCATCGTCGAATAACATTGTCTTAATATCCACCACTTCTTTCCCCCTGTCTTCTAAATATTCCTTTAAAACATCCTGCCCTATGCAGATTCGGATCGTCTCAAGCACTGCCTGTCTCGTCCTCCCGAATTTACGGACTTGCTCATTGTATATCCGAGTGAACCTTACATATTGATTGATGATATCTCCCTTTTCCCCATTATAAATTATCTTCACCTTGATTTCAACCGCACATTCTTTCCCGCCGAAGAATTCCTCTGACAGGCACAGATACTCTGGCTTTTTCTTGCGTTGTCCGATAAAGATTACGTATAGTTCCGGCTCCGGCAGCACAATCTTTCTACTCCCGTATACATCCTGCTCTGTAGACTCAATATATTCTTGATAAGTCTGGGAAAGATACATCAGGGAGCGTACGATGATATTTTTCGTCCAACTCGACTGACATTCCGCTAGTATGATCAATCGCTCCCCCACCTGAAAGCCGACATCATTGTACGGCTGGTCAAGAAAGATATTTTTTATTGTCACGTTGCTGATATCTTCTGCTGTCGTCTCCCGGTCTTCGGGATGAATTGCCTGGTACAATTGGAGTAAATACTTAGGCTTCCCAAAAAGATCTGTAAATACGCTGTCTTTCGCGGTATGTTTTGCCTCTTTTGGTAATGTATCAGAGGTTTCCACCGCGCCAGCCTTTTTCTTCTGCTTTAAAATATGTATGCACCTCGTTTCTGATATTTACATTTGTATTAAGGAATTTTGTTAGAATAGCCAGCTTACGCTGCAATTTTGATTGTTTTAGAAGGGAGTTCATATAAGATTTAATAATCACGAACTCCCAAGATACCGTTCATAAAACTTTGGAATATTACTATGCCATTACCGCTTCAACCCATTGCTGAATCTGATCCGCCGATATTTCTAAAATCTCAGCAATCTCCTCTATTGATGTTCCACGCTCATATAATCTTCGCGCAGACCTCTTATTGGTCTCTTGTGCTTTTTTCTCTGCTTTTCTCGCCGCCTTTTCCGCCGCCTGCCGTCTCTCGCTTTTTATATGAGTTCTGTAAATATATTCATCGTCGAATAACATTGTCTTAATATCCACCACTTCTTTCCCCCTGTCTTCTAAATATTCCTTTAAAACATCCTGCCCTATGCAGATTCGGATCGTCTCAAGCACTGCCTGTCTCGTCCTCCCGAATTTACGGACTTGCTCATTGTATATCCGAGTGAACCTTACATATTGATTGATGATATCTCCCTTTTCCCCATTATAAATTATCTTCACCTTGATTTCAACCGCACATTCCTTCCCGCCAAAGAATTCCTCTGACAGGCACAGATACTCTGGCTTTTTCCTACGTTGTCCAATAAAGATCACGTATAATTCTGGTTCAGGTAATACAACCTTTTTACTCCCGTATACGTCCTGCTCTGTGGTTTCGATATATTCCTGGTATGTCTGGGAAAGATACATCAGGGAGCGTACGATGATATTTTTCGTCCAGCTCGACTGACATTCCACTAATATGATCAATCGCTCCCCCACCTGAAAGCCGACGTCATTGTACGGCTGGTCAAGAAAGATATTTTTTATTGTTACGTTGCTGATATCTTCTGCTGTCGTCTCCCGGTCTTCGGGATGAATTGCCTGGTACAATTGGAGTAAATATTTGGGGATTCTAAAAAGATCCGTAAATACGCTGTCTTTCGCGGTATGCTTTGCCTCTTTAGGTAATGTATCAGAGGTTTCCACCACACCAGTCTTTTTCTTCTGTTTTAAAATATACATACACCTCAATTCTGATTATTTAATTCGTCAATGATAGGAAATCTTGTTAGAATAATTGGCTTTCGACAGGTAAAGCCTTTGAACAAAAGTAATAGAAATTTCTTTGAAAACTTTTTGATTGATGCAATTATAGACTATCCGGACTTACTTTTCAACAACAAAATCATATAATTCCGGAAAATAAATTCAAGACACCGCTTGCCGATTGCACTTCAAAAAAGCCGCCAGTTTTGCCGACTTAAATTTTGTATGTATTTCTCTGCAGTTTCATACACTATCTTGTTTCACAGGAAACAGAAGTACTATTTACATCAAGACACCAGCCCCAGCAGATCCATCTTATTCCGCGGATGCATACTGCGAAGTATCTCGGTCTGCATTCCCGCTGCCACATGGATATAGATCTGCGTCGTCTTGATGGAACTGTGACCGAGAATCGGCTGCACACAGCTTATATCCACGCCTTCTTCTATTAGATATGTGGCAAAAGAATGGCGGAACATATGCGGCGTAATATTCCTCTCTATCCCGGCAAGTCTGCTGTACTTTTTGACCATGAGCCGGATTGACTGTTCCGTGTAGCGGTTCCCGTTCCTGTTGATGAAAAAATAGCCGCTTTTTCGGATAGCCGCCTCATTGGCGCTATAATATCTTTTCAATAGTTTTAAAACAGACGGTGATGCAATATTCAGATACCGCTCTTTTCCGCCTTTTCCCATAATACGTATCATCCCGGAGCTTAGATCAACGCAGTCTCTGTGAATATTGGAAATCTCATATACCCGCGCACCTACTGCAAAAAGCATCTCGACAATAGCCACATCCCGAAGCCAGTACTTATCGTTTTTTGTCGGATGTGAATACATATAATTCAAAAGCTGCTCTATTTCCATCCGCGGAATAATCCGGGGCAGTTTTAATGTCTCTTTGAACTTTACCTTAATTTTCCGAAATGGATTATCTGGAATAAACTCTTCCTCTTCCATATATATGTAAAATGCTTTGACCGTAGCAATCTTACGCTTGACCGTCTTTTGCTTATATTTTTTGTGCAATACAGTGATATAATCCTCGATTTTCTGCTTATCCAAAGCATCTTCCCCGATAAAATCAAAATACTGTTTCAAATCAATTCTGTATGCATTGATTGTCTTAATGTTCAATTCCTTTCGAAATTCACAGTACTCCAAGTATAAATATCCTTTCTCCCTTATATTCATTTTGCTCCTCCTTTGTACTTTAGCGCCACGCGCGTTTTTCTCAGTTTAGCACAAATGTATGATAATAAGAACATAAGCAAATAAACAGCTTGCTTACACACCGCTGTTTCTCCTGGATGAAGGGCCCATAAGGAAGAAACCGCACACCTGGCAGCCGCCTTTGGCAAATAATCGAAGGCCAGCTATACAGGAGAACATATCAAAAAAGAAACTGCGGAGACAAGGAGGTCTCCGGTACAATTCAAGGAGGTTTAATTATGAGAATTCAACACAACATTACCGCATTAAGCGCGTACAGAAATTTAACAAATAACAACAGCGCAGTTGCTAAAAACTTAGAGAAACTGTCCTCTGGTTACAGAATCAACCGTGCAGGCGATGATGCAGCAGGTCTTGCTATTTCCGAGAAGATGCGTGCACAGATCACAGGTCTTAAGACTGCACAGAAGAATGCTAATGATGGTATTTCTTTAGTACAGACAGCAGAGGGTGCTCTTACAGAAGTTCACTCCATGCTGAACCGTATGGTAGAGCTGGCTACACAGGCTGCTAACGGAACATACTACGATGAAGACCGTGCAAATCTTCAGAGTGAGATTGAGCAGTTGAAAGACGAAATCGACCGTATCGCTGACGGAACAAACTTTAATGGAATCAATCTGTTAGATGGTTCTTTGTCTTCTAAAGGTGCTTCCAGTGTAAGTGTCAGCGGCAATGTATCCAGTTTCAAATCCGAAGGCGCAAAAGGTGTTTATCAGGCCAGTGCGGCTTTTGCAGCTAATAATGTTGCATTCAAAGCGGGCGAAACATTTGAATACACCGTGTCATTAGAGAATGGCGATTCTTATACTGCTAAATTAACAGCTCAAAAAGATCCAGCTACTGGAGCAGTTAATCGTTTAGTTGGCTCAGATGGTCAGGTATATTCCATCGCAACAGCAGCGGGTGGAGCTGCTGCTGCTGCAACCAAAGAGATTCAGGATGCTGTCATCGCAGAATTAAATAAAACAGGTCTTGCAAAAGAATATAATATTGCAGAGGGAGACGCTACAGGCCAGCTTAAACTTACAGCACTTAAAGAAGGTACAGATACTCCTGCCGTTAAAGCCTTTGATGCAGAATGGGTAGCAGGTGGAACTAGAAGCAAGACCGATATGGGTGTTGATATAAAAACTGATCCGCTTGATGTAGGACGTGAAATATCTTCGGATAGTATTATATTATACAATGGTAAAAATTACGAGGATGCAGTGTTTAGCATTAATGGTCATAAGTTTGTAGTAATGGCCGGAAAAGACTTAGGAGTAAGTCTTGGTGAGAATGGTACCGATATGAATGCAACTCAAGGATTGGGAGCAGATGTTACTATTTTGATTGCAGACGATACTGGCACTAATGTAGGTTTAAATTCTGATGATCCAAACTTCCAGCAGAATATCGATAAGATTGCAGAAGTTACAGGGTTGAAGGTAACAGATGCTATTACAGAAGCTGTTACAGATAATGGGGTAGATCCTAAGGGCGGTATCCGTTTAAGCGCTGGCGAGACATCAGGAGGATTAGTTCTCCAGATTGGTGATACTTCTGATGACTTTAACAAGTTACGTGTATCTGTAAAAGATATGCACGCGAAAGCTATGGGTATCTCAGATATTGACGTAAGCACACAGACAGGTGCTGCCGCAGCAATTGACAAGATTAAATCAGCAATCACATATGTATCCAGTACTCGTGGTGACCTTGGAGCAATCCAGAACCGTTTGGAGCACACCATCAACAACCTGAGTGTAACGACAGAGAACATGACTGCTGCTGAGAGCCGCATCCGTGACGTTGACATGGCTGAGGAAATGATGGCTTACACCAAGAATAACATTCTTGTTCAGGCTTCCCAGGCTATGCTCGCACAGGCTAACCAGATTCCGCAGGGCGTTCTTCAGTTACTCCAGTAATTGGATTACAGTAGGAACTAAATAATAATCAGCAGGCACCTGCTTCCATGTTAAGAAGCAGGTGCCTGCTTTGCATTTCAGGAGAATGAAAGATATGGGAAAGAAAGCAGGACAGATAAAGATATCACAGTGCATGATCGTAAAGAATGAGGAGCAGAACATCCGGCAGGCCCTCTCCTGGGGGAAAGGGGTTGTCTATGAGCAGATTGTTGTGGATACCGGTTCTACGGATAATACCGTGCAGATTGCTGAGGAGATGGGCGCAAAAGTGTATCATTTTGAATGGTGCGATGACTTTTCAGCAGCAAAGAACTACGCCATCGAGCAGGCATCCGGAGATTGGATCGCCTTTTTGGATGCGGATGAATATTTTTCAGAGAGGGACGCGCGCCGGATTCCGGGCATATTAAAAAAGATAGAAAACATGTCTTTAAAGAGCGGGCGCATCCATATCATGCGGGCGGCATGGATGCATTTGGATGATGATGGAAAGGTCTTTTCCGCCGGACAGCAGGATCGAATCTTCCGTAATATAAAAGGACTGCGTTACAAGAACCGAGTACATGAAGTCCTGACTCTTTCAAACAGCCAGCTTCCGCGTTACAGCTTGACGGACTTATCTATCATGCATACCGGCTATATGAAATCCATAAGCACTGAAAAAGGCAATCGCAATATCCCGCTGCTGAAAAAATCTGTAGAGGAAGACCCGGAAAACTACGATCTGTGGTCATACTTAGGAGAATCCTATGCCGGAAGCGATCAGGCAGAGGAAGCGATTAAAAGTATGGAACATGTGATTGAGCACGTGGCGGAGAATATCACGGCACCAGATGCTTCATCAAATACTCCGATAAAAATAAGCGAGGACCGTCTTTTTGCTGCTTTTGCCGTTTGGTTTTCAGCAGTCTCCTTCCTGCCGGATGAAGTGATAAGCTCTTATGAAATACAAGCACACCGATATTACGATATTTTTACAAAAACAGGAAAACTGTTCCCTGATGTGGAATTTTATATGGGACGCTTTCTCATCCGTATTGGAAAGCAGGACGAGGCTGTACATTTCCTGGAGTTAGCTTTAGAAAAGCTTGAGCTATATAAGGGAAGCGCTTCCTTAAAGCTGTCAGGAAGGCTGGATTTTGTCTACAATTTACTCCGGCTTTGTTATGAGCAGCACAGAGACGCCGCAAAATGCGTATACTACGGCACTCTTTCGCTACGCGTGAACCGATACCAGGAAGATACCCTGACAGCATTGACAAGCTTACTTCAAGGTGACCCAAATACCACCGCAGAACAGGCATATGATTTTCTGGCGAAGCTTTACAATTTCGCCAACATAAAAGACAAACTGTTTGTGCTGAAAGCATCCATGACCTTAGGGTACTCCCAACTCGGAGAAGTAATCCGACTGAATATGACCGATGAAGAGAGGGCATGGCTGGATGGAGGCAAAAACACCGAACCGCAGTAACCCTTATCAAAAACGGAACGGCTGCACTGTCTAAGTGAAACTGCCGTTCCGTATGCTTTATCCTGCAATCTCTAAATGCTTTCTATCCTGCACCAATGTTTCTTCGTCTATAATCCAATACCTGTTTCACATCATTTCCCCTGCATCTTCTTAATCACCTTCAGCCTGGTAAACTCTTCACGCTCTTTTTCTTCCAGCGCATTATTAATTGTATAAACCAGATTAGTATACATAGGGATTGTGATATTTTTCAGGGCGTTGGCCCGTTTCTGCGTCTTTTTGATGTTAGCAGCAAGGCGGTACGCGGAATTCTCCACCGTGGAGAGCTTCACCGTCAGCTCTTTTACCTCACGGAACGCCTCTCTCGCTATATCGATAGATTCCCCTGTACTCCCGAAGGAATACGTCAGCTTGTTCTGCTTGGAATCGTACTTGACATGGGGAATCTCGGTTCCCATGATACTGCGCGTCTGTATCACGATGGAATCTTCGATCGGCACCGTGAACGCCAGCTCCTGAACCTTGCTGATCCCCATATCGATGTTGGCGTGCTGCAGACACGCGTACGCACGGGTAAATGTTGTATCTATCTGTTCCTGTATATCTTTTGCCTCGCTGATCAGACTCATCAGCTCTTTTAAAAGGATGTTCCTCTTCTTATCCATCAGCTCATATCCCTGACGGGCAAGCACCAGCGAGTTCTTCGCAAGCATCAGATTACCTTTTGTTGGGAACTCCCGCGGATCCATACGGCACCTTCCTTTCTTAGCTTTGCAACGAAGCTTCTTCAATGATTATGTTAGTTCCTGCGGCGTTACGAACCTACGAGCCTTCGGCTCTTTCGACGAGACCTCGCAACAAGTTGCTCAGTCACGTCGAAGCTGTCCATATCCACGCCCGAATAAGCACAAGCGCTTATTCGAACGTCGCTGCGTCCAGCGGTTCTTCACTTGGATAGTATATATCCAAAAGTTTCGTGTCGATTCGGTCTAATTCTTCTCTTGGGAGGAGGTGCAAAAGCTCCCAGCCAAGATCTAATGTCTGCTCTATGGTCCGGTTTTCTGTGGGGCCCTGGCCGACGTAACGTTTTTCGAACTCTAAGCCGAACTGCAGATATTTCTTGTCTAAGGGTGACAGTTCATCCTCACCGATTACAGACGCTAAGTTTCTTGCCTCTCCTACTTTTGCGTAGGCGGAGAATAACTGGTTTGCAAGGCTCTGGTGGTCGTCTCTTGTGTATCCTGCGCCGATTCCGTCCTTCATCAAACGGGATAATGACGGAAGGATACTGATGGGCGGATAGATGGTCTGCCCGTGAAGGTTCCGGTCCAGTACGATCTGCCCTTCTGTGATGTATCCGGTCAAATCCGGAATCGGATGGGTGATATCATCATTGGGCATCGTAAGAATCGGGAGCTGCGTCACAGAGCCAAGGGAATCCTCCACGATTCCCGCACGCTCATATATCGTGGCAAGTTCGCTGTACAGATATCCCGGGTAACCCTTTCTTGAAGGAATCTCCCCTCTCGAGGAGGACACTTCACGCATAGCCTCCGCAAAAGAAGTCATATCGGTCAGGATGACCAGAATATGCATATTGCACTCGAATGCCAGGTATTCCGCAACCGTAAGGGCAACCTTCGGCGTGATCAGACGCTCTACTACCGGGTCATTGGCCAGGTTAAGGAACATGCACACATGGTCGGATACGCCGCTCTCTTCAAAGGTCTTTCGGAAAAACTCCGCCACGTCATGCTTTACACCCATGGCTCCGAATACGATTGCGAATTCCTCCTCGGAATCGTCTCCCAACGATGCCTGCTTTACAATCTGCGCTGCAAGCTGATCGTGAGGCAGACCATTTCCAGAGAAGATCGGGAGCTTCTGGCCGCGAATCAGCGTGGTCAGCCCGTCGATTGCCGAGATTCCGGTACGGATATAGTTTCTCGGGTACTCTCTCTTTACCGGGTTAAGAGGCAGGCCGTTTACATTGCGGCGCTCCTCTGCCATCACGGAACCAAGGCCGTCGATGGGCACACCCACTCCGTTAAAGGTACGGCCCAGCATATCCGCCGATACCGGGACCTCCATAGGATGCCCCGTAAGCTTCGTATGAGTATTCTGGAGAGACATGTTCTCTGTCCCCTCGAACACCTGGATGACCGCCCGCTCGTTGTCAAGCTCCACGATACGGCCCATTTTCTTAATATTACCATCTACAACAAACTCAACAATCTCATCGAAAAACGCTTCCTGCACACCCTCGAGCACCACAAGAGGCCCGTTAATATTGCTGAGTCCAAGATATTCTATTGCCATATTAACACTCCTCTCCTACGCATTTTTCTCAATGATCTTATTGTAATATGCATCAATATCCAGCTTATACATGTCTAACATCTGCAGATTATCATTGGGCACATCATACTTTATGGCAATCACCTTCTCGAAGATACCCTCTGATTTCAAGATCGACATCGGCATTCCCATGGCGATCAGCTTCCGGCAGGTCTTGAACAGATAGAGGATAACGTCCATCATCTTGAACTGCTTTTCCATGGATACACAGGTATCGTCCTTGTGGAACGCATTCTGCTGAAGGAATCCCAGCCGGATCACTTTGGCGATCTCTAGCGTCAGCTTCTGGTCGTCCGGAAGCACGTCCGCGCCGATCAGCTTGACGATCTCCATCAAGCTGTTCTCCTGGCTTAAGATAGACATGATCCGATTCCGGTAATCTAAAAACTTCGGTGATACATTGTCCGAGTACCAGCCGCTTAAGTCATTTAAGTATTCGCTGTAGCTGGTGAGCCAGTGAATCGCCGGGAAATGTCTTGCATACGCCAGGGATTTGTCAAGCCCCCAGAAGCACCGGACGAACCGCTTCGTATTCTGGGTGACAGGCTCAGAGAAATCACCGCCCTGAGGGGATACTGCTCCGATGATCGAGACCGAACCGGTCTCTCCGTTTAAAGTCTGCATCATCCCTGCCCGCTCGTAAAAGGCTGAAAGCCTGGATGCCAGATACGCGGGGAATCCTTCCTCCGCAGGCATCTCCTCCAGACGCCCGGAAAGCTCACGAAGCGCCTCCGCCCACCGGGAAGTAGAATCTGCCATGATCGCTACGTCATAGCCCATATCCCGGTAATACTCTGCCAGGGTAAGCCCGGTGTAGATCGATGCCTCACGGGCAGCCACCGGCATGTTAGACGTATTGGCGATCAGCGTCGTCCGATCCATCAGCGGATTCCCGGACTTGGGGTCAACCAGCTCGCCGAACTCTTCAAGAACCTGGGTCATCTCATTGCCGCGCTCTCCGCATCCGATGTAGACGATGATATCCGCGTCGGACCATTTCGCAATCTGATGCTGGGTCATCGTCTTTCCGGTTCCGAAGCCTCCCGGGATTGCTGCCGTTCCGCCCTTGGCGATGGGGAACATGGTATCTAAGATACGCTGCCCCGTCACAAGAGGGATACTTGCCGGGTATCTTTTATGCACCGGTCTTGGCACACGGATGGGCCAGTGCTGGGTCATGGTGATCTCTTTTTTCGTTCCGTCCGGGAGCTCTAACACAAGCAGCGTATCACCGATCGTATACTGCCCGTCGGGCTTCACCTCCACGACAGTCCCTTCCACCTGGGGAGGGATCATGCATTTGTGGACGATGGCACGCGTCTCCGGCACCTCGGCAAATATCGCCCCGCCGTGTAAAAAATCACCCTCAGCCACCGTTATATGGGTATCCCAGAGCTTTTTTGTATCCAGGGAGTCCACACTGACTCCTCTGGTGATAAACGCACCGCCGCTCTCTCCGATCTTCTCTAACGGCCGCTCGATTCCGTCGAAAATATTGTTGAGGATTCCGGGTGCCAGTGTCACAGACACCGCGTCTCCGGTCGCCTCTACTTCCTCACCCGGCTTAAGCCCGGAAGTCTCCTCGTACACCTGGATCGTCGTCACATCCTTGTCAAGAGAGATTACTTCTCCCACAAGCTTTTCCTTTCCCACATGCACCATCTCAGACATCTTAAATCCAGTCTTCCCTTTCAGATAGATGACGGGACCGTTAATGCCGTAAATTGCTTCAATCTTCCTGCTATCCAATTCCCGTACCTCCTCCGAATACAAACTTCTGGTATTCCCGCTCGATAGCGCCCTTAAACGCATGATCGATCAGGATATTGCGCTCATGGACTACCGTACGGATACCGCCGATAAAGTCTTCCTTGCTCACCGTGACCGCAACTCCGGTATGCTCCTCTAGGAAATCCTTTTTATCTGCATCCGTCGGGTTGATGTATATGGTCATGGCAGCGCCGTTAGCGAACTTCGCGGCGTTCTCAATATATTTTATCAGAAGACGCTTATACTCGTCCGTCTTCATATAATCCTGCAGAATCTCTTCTACCTCGCGGAATAATTGCTTTTTCAGCCTCTTTTGTGTCTTTCCGTACTCCTGCTTCATGTCAAGCTGGGCTTTGGAGGCTGACATGTTAAGCTGATGTCTGATATTCGTCTGCTCTGCTTTGATCCTGATCTCCGCCTGTCTCCTGGCCTCTGTTTCATGCTGCTCATAGATGGTCATCAGAGCCTTTTTATGCTGCCAGATAATCGCATTGCCCTGCGCTCTGGCCTCTGTCATGGCAGAAGATTGCAGACGCGCAATTTTTTCTTCTATAGTCATGCGTGTCACCTTCTTTTTACAGTTTTAATCCGATAGCTTCATTTACATAAGACGTGATAAAGTCCTTCTTCCGGCCGGTGCCGTGTCTGTCCGGAATCTCGATGAGCAGCGGGAACGCACGCTCAAGCTTGATCTCATCCAAGAGGTCTGGGAACTCTCTTCCAAACTTCTCAGTCAGAAGGATGATCCCCACGCTTTTATCATCCATGGCCGTCTCAAGCTCTTTCCGAAGCTCCTCCCGCTCATGGACTACCACGCCGTCAACTCCCGCAAGGCGCATACCGATAAGGGTATCGACATTATCACTGATCAGATACATCTTCATCCTACAACCTACCTATAATCATGAAAGAAATAATCAATCCGTAAAGACACACACCTTCCGCAAGACCTACGAAGATCAGGGATTTACCAAGAGCACTCGGATCCTCGCTGATCGCACCCAGCGCCGCACTTGCCGCACTTGCTACGGCGATACCACCGCCCACACAGGAAAGTCCGGTGGAAAGAGCCGCTGCCAGATAGCCAAAGCCCGTCGCATTAGATGCCGCGCCTGCCGCCTCTGCCGCCTGTACCGGCGCTCCTGCAAACAACATGATACCTGCCACAAGAAATGCCCCGAAGAAGAAAAATACATTCGTTGCCAGTGTCTTCTTATAACGCTTTTTATTCTTTTCCCCAATAAGGAAATAGCCGAACGGAATAATAATACTCAGTATTAAAGCTGCGATCAATAATAATTTTACTGTCAGTGTCATAGTTTTAATCCTCCTTATATTTGACTTTTTGTGTCTTTCTCATACCTTACTCTTTGCTCTGGTTGTTGAATGGCTTGAACTCCCGTCCGGAACCGCTGTAAAAACGGCTGAACAGCTCATAATACTCAAGTCTCAATACCTGTATCCCCACAACCAGTCCTTCCAGGGCACATACAATGATATTTCCGATAATAACTCCGATCCAATTCGTATGTCCGGCCGTCACTCCCGACAACATCAGCACAACCTCCATCATGGCTGCGTGGCTGACTGCAAAAGCTCCGATACGCACATAGGAAATGGTGTTGGAAAAGTAGCTGAGCATCGTCTCAAACAACTCGAAGAATCCCTGGATCAGGAACATTCCCTTGCTCTCCTCCATCTTCTTGTGCTTCTTTTCCACAAGATTCGTAAGCGGTTCCTTGAACAGGAACAAAAGTACGGGAATCCCCAAAAACAGGATCAGCATCACATTTCCCGGCATCTTATGTCCCGTCATGAACAACACGATCGTAATGATCAGAAAACCGTAGAACACAAGGCCCGCCACGCCGTTGTGCGAAAACCAGATATTTCCGGTGTCATGGGCGCGCGCCGCATTGATGATCTGGAAGATCATTACCAGTATATTTAATCCCATACCAAATGCAATGGCTATGACGAACACAGTATTAAGCTGGCCGATAAACGGTAAGTCTGTCATCGCCTGCGTAGGCCGCAGCCAGTGCGCCTCTATCACATCCTCGAATCCGAAGATACTTCCGAACATAAAACCGAAAAATGTGGAAAACAGGCCCGCAATTGATATGATCCCTGCAAGGTTCATCTTCTTTTTCAGGTACAAAAGACCACCGCCCACGAACAGGCAAAGCCCCTGCCCCACATCGCCGAACATCGCCCCGAAGATAAATGTATAGGTCAGCGCTACGAATACTGTCGGGTCCATCTCATTGTGGGAAGGCAGCCCATACATCCGGATAAACATCTCGAAAGGCTTGAAAAGCTTTGGATTCTTAAGCTCTGTAGGCGGGTCGCCGAAGAACTTCTCCCGGTCTTCCTCCACCATGATGAACACCCGGTTATCATCCTTCGTCTCCTTTAAGAGCTTTTCAACATTCTCCTCGCTCATCCAACCGCAGAGGATATAGTTGTCTTCCTGCTCGTCGCCGCTTATCCTGGCGGCTGATCTCCGGACATCAAAATTATTGGAAAGTTCCTGCAGACGTTTCTGTGTCCCCAAAAGCTGCGGTGCATGACCGGCTACCAGCTTCTTGATCTCCGCTTTGACTTCATCGATCTTCGCCTTGGTCTCTTTGATATCATTCTGGAGGTTCGTGCACGCTTCCTCCGGTGTACCGATGTATTCCATCGGGATGCGGATCCGTTCAAAGTGCAGGGAACGGAAGATGGCATCCGCCTTACCCACATCCGCATTCGCTGCAAAATAACAGCCATATACGTAATTCTCATTCTGCGCCGCTTCGATAAAGACTGCATCCAGATCGTCATACAAATATTTCCCTAACCGCTGGTAGTAATCTACCGCCATCCGGCCGAACCGCACCTGCATATATTTGTAATGCAGCACCTTCTGCAATTCCAGTTCCATAGAACCAAAAGGCTCTAAGATACTGAACTTTTCTGTCAGCAGATCCTTTTTCTTCTTTAACAGTTCTTTCTTCTCCTGCAGATCCACATAGCTGCTGTTGATATTGCGGACAAGCGATAGCATGTCATCGGTTGAAAGGCTGCGGTCTACTTCGTAGTCCCTTCCTTCCAAGAGCGACACGAACTGCTCCGTTCTTGCCAGCGGTTCTTTATACGGATTCACCTCGACAAACGGAAGAAGATTGTCTGTTGTCCGAAGCTCTGTAATCGCATTCTCAAGCTGCATCGCATATTTGGACAAATACACGTCGCACACGCGGTCGATGTCTGTTCTCGGACCGCTGATGCTAAGAAACTTCATCTTTACAATCATTGCGTCACACCTCCTAAGTATCCTGATATATCTCTTGAAGATAAGCCGTAGCGAATACATTCAAGCGCACTAATTATTTTTCGGATCTCTCCTTCTTTTAAAAACAAATATGCATTGATGGTGGCGACCGAATACGGATCATGCCTGCGGTCTGACAGGTAAGCTGCTTTTAAGATATTCCTGCACTGGCGCTCCAGCATAGCCCCCTCGTCAAACGTGATCTTTTTTCCGTATCTTGTAAGTCCCACCTGCTTGATAAACTCTTCAACGGTGGGCGCCTCGACTAACGCCTTAAACTCCTCTTTGCTGAACCGATACTGGATCGGGATCATCATCGCATAGATATCAGGCGGCAGCATGTTATAATACTTCTTCGCCCGGTAGATCCACTGGAGATTGGTAAGGTCGATACGTATCCCGTAATCTCTGATAAACAGCTCTCTCTCCTTGCCCTTAAGAAGGCGCTTTTCCTCCTTCCACATCATGGAAAAATAATAAAGCTCCAAAGTCAGGTCATAGTCGAACAATGTAGCCGCCCCTGACTCCCTCAGCGTCTGCAGCGGCGAATAATACTCGGTTCCCTTCAGGTTATCGATCAGCTCTTCGATGTTCTTTGATAACACCAGTTTACTGACGGATAGCTGGGAATATTTGTCAAATATCTCTTTTTTATAGTCAATGTCAAACGGGACATCATAATGGTTAAACACGATCCTGAGACAGTAATTGATCAGATCTATCTCATATCTTTTCCAATACGTCTTAAGGAACTTCTTCTGTTCCATACCTACAAACCGGAAAATCTTCGTATAGTCGTCGTAAAATGACTGCGTCAGGACCTTCTCCACATTCCCCCTGTGGTAAAGGGATGTGTCCATCCGATTGATATATTTTGTATACGCGGGTTTCTCCTTCAGGTACTCGATCACTTCCGGAACAGTCTTGAGATTCGCGATGCTCTCAAAATCCCCGTCCGTCAGAAGCTTCGCCTGCATAGCCCGTACCTTCGTGGTGATACCGCTGTACGTCCTAAGATTCCCCATAAGCCTATACCTCTAAGATCTGCTTCAATATCTCTTTCGCGTATTCCGTATGGTGCTGCGCAAATTCCGCCTCCAGGTTGTCAATGGTATCCCTGTGTTTCCGGCGCTCCTCGTCAAGCACCTGCTCCATCTTCTTACTTCCCTCTGCCCGGATGGTCTCAAGCTGTTTGTTCACTTCTTCATTCAGCTTCCGGTCAAATTCGTCCCGCTTTGCCTGAATCTTCTTCTCTTCCTCGAATTTCTGCTTCTCGGCATTCTCAACGATTGCCTCCGCTGTCTCTTCGATCTTTGCAAGTCTCTTTATAATCGAGTCCATACGACACCCCCATCCACCTTCTGTTTAAATAGTAAAACCTACGCTATCAATAATACACTTTTTTTTGCAAATTTCCATAGTAAAATTTAATAAATTTTTTATTTTTTTTGTGCAATTTTACATACTTTTATAGACGATTAAAAATGCAGCAAAACACGAATGATTTTCGTTTGACTTCTCCCGCCAAACAAGTTAAACTTTACCCGAAATGCTTAAAAAGGAGAACCTTAATATGAGACTGAGAAATATCCCAAGGGCTGACGCTGTCCTTTCTGCCTGCCCTCTTGTCATAAAAGAACCAGAAACTCACCGCGGAAAATGGAACGCCGACATTTTTCAAAACACACAGCCGATACACATCGAGATTGGCATGGGAAAAGGCCAGTTTCTTCTGACACTTGCCCGGCAGAATCCCCGGTTCAACTATATCGGGATTGAACGCTACTCAAGTGTCCTTTTAAGAGCCGTGGAAAAGCTTGAGACATATGAGGATATCCACAACCTGCGTTTTATCTGCATAGACGCCGCCAGTCTCCCCCAAGTCTTTTCCCCCGGAGAAGTCGCGCGCATCTACCTTAATTTTTCTGACCCCTGGCCCAAAGCGCGCCATGCCAGAAGAAGGCTTACTTCAAAAGAATACTTTTCCCTCTACAATCATATCCTTGCAAAAGGCGGGCAGGTAGAATTCAAGACTGATAATCGGGGGCTTTTCGACTTCTCCGTAGAGGAGCTTAACGGTTCCCCTGTCTGGGAAATCGCCGCCTGTACTTATGACCTGCACCATGACAACGTGATGTGCGAGGGCAATGTCATGACCGAATACGAAGAGAAATTCTCCTCTCTCGGCAATCCCATCTGTAAATTGACCGCAGTCCGTAAATCTGACCGGCATATATGCATATAATAATAAGGAATAGAGATTTCCGGAGGCCTTTATGAGACTGGGATTCGTGAAAAAATGGCGTCGCAGATGCTATAAATCTGCCTATTTTAAAAAACGCCGGAGCCATAGATTCTGCTGTGTCTGCAGTTCTCTCCGGGAAGTTTGTGAAATATTGAATTCCAATATAAACTTCCGGAACAAATAAGAAAGGTTGAGATACATGCTGCATCTTACAGCAAAAAATTTTTCTATGGAAATAAATAAAAGTCCTTTACCTGTCGTCGTCATGTTTTACGCCGCATGGTGCGGCAAATGCGCTATGATGAAGCCGCTCGTAGAAGACATGGAGCCTTCCTACAAAAACCATATTCTGTTCTGCGAGGTGGAGGTGGACGAATCACCAAATCTTGCCGACAGGTATCAGGCATCCATCGTCCCTACTTTTGCCTTTTTCCGAAACGGCAGGCTTCTCGGCGAGCTTCAGGGAGTGATGGAAGATACGACACTCGAGAAGCATATACAAAAAATATTCAGAAATTGTTAAGACGGTTTTCCTTTTCAAACCGGAAGGCCTGTGCTATATTATGAATGAGGTTTACAAAAAGAATTAATAAAGGGGAGTTTTGTATGAGAAAATTTAAGTTGGAAGTACCGCAGCGCGCTTCGCGCTGTATCAAGAAAAGCCTTCCCGTCTTTATGGCGGCGACACTTATAGCGGGCAGCATGTCCATGACTGCAAACGCTGACAGCGCCAAAGTTGTTACTCTAGGCGCTAACTTATCTGATGAGCAGAAATCATCTATGTACGAGTATTTCGGGACAACCGCAGACGAAGTTGACACCATCGAAGTAACCAACCAGGACGAGCGCAAATATATGGAAGGAATTGCCAGCGAAGCACAGATCGGCAAAAAGACATATAGCTGTTCATATGTAGAGCCGACACAAAAAGGCGGAATCCAGGTAAAAGTCGCAAACCTTACATTTGTGACAAGCTCCATGATCGCCAGCACCCTTCTTACCTCCGGTGTAGAGAACTGCAACGTTGTAGCAGCTTCCCCCATTGAGGTGTCCGGAACCGGCGCTCTGACAGGCATTATGATGGCTTACGAATCTGCCAGCGGTGAAGAACTAAGCGAGGAACAAAAAGCTGCTGCGACGGAAGAGCTTGTCACTACAGGAGAACTTGCTGACGACATCGGCCAGCAGCAGGCATCTGACCTTATGAATCAGGTAAAGCAGGAAGTTATCGAAGAAAATCTCACTGACGAAGGCAAGATTGAAGACACTGTAAAATCTAACGCAAAAAAAGCCGGCGTTGAGCTTACAGACGAACAGATCGCTCAGATCGTCTCTCTTATGCAGAACATTGCTCAATATGACTACGATGTCAAAGCTTTGCAGAAAACACTGGAGAATTTAGAAGGCAAAGAAGAAGGGTTCTTTTCAAAGCTTGTCAGCACATTCACCGGATTCTTCGGAGGCGGAGATGACAAAGGAGGTATTATCAACAGTACGAATGACAAGATTCTTGGCGACAATGCAGTCATTGACAGTACCTTAGACGGTCTAAAAGACAAAGTAAGCAAAAACGAAGTAAGCTCTGACAATGAGGAAGGATTCTTTGATAAGATCGCCAATTTCTTCAAAGGTATCTTCGGAGGAAACAAGACGGAAGACGCTGCAGACGATACAACAGAAGATACAGCATCGGAAAACAACACAGACGAGGCCGCACCCGAGGATGCTTTGACGCCGCAGGGGACAGACGGCTCGGAAGAACCTGTTGGTTCGGACACCCCGGCGGATGCCCTTGACGAAGACAGTGAAGATCCGCTGCAAAACGGACATGACGGTTACGATGAAGACAGCGAGGATCCATTGCAGAACGGACATGACGGCGATACTGATTCTGATGTGACAAGCGAAACTGAGTAATCCGTATGATCACTTAAAAACTCTGCAGTATAGAAGCGTTGGTTTTTAGCCGCTTCCAACTGCAGAGTTCTGTTTTATAATTGAACTAACCGCTCTTTGACAACGCTTTCAAAAGTTCTGTCAAATACAGCCACATGCGGGCGACAGATTCTTTAGAAACCTTTTCGTTAACAGAGTGTACGTCGAACAGATCCGGCCCAATTGAAATAATATCCATTCCCGGTTTTTTCTCATCCCAGTATCCGCACTCCAATCCTGCATGGATTGCCGCCACTTTTGCTTTCTTCTGAAACAATTTTTCATATAATGCCATTGCTGTATCGCGCAGCGGTGATTCTTTGCGGTACTGCCAGCCCGGATAGTCACTTTCGAAAATACAGTCATCGCTATACGCATCCGCAATAATCTGTATCTTATCTCTGAGCATATATTTCTGTGATGCCACAGAACTTCTAAGAGACATCAGAAGAGTCAGCTTCCCGTCATCAGAAGTCAGCGAGCCAAGATTCATGGATGTCTCGATCAGGTCCTTGATCGCAAAAGAATATCCCGATACACCATACGGTAGCAGCATCAGACTTTTACATATATCCGCATGATATTTTTCTGTATATACTTCTGCTCCTGCCGCACTCTTTCCTTCTGCAAGCTCAAAACAAATGGAATCCGTATATTGCAGTTCTTCCTGAAATGTTTTTTCTATCTTTTTCAGCTTAATCCTGACTTCATCCAGGTCATCCGGTTTTACATAAAGACACACACTTGCCTGATTTGCGATTGCATTCGCCTTACCCGGCGCATCCAATGCGCTGATACGGACCGGAAGCTCTCTTAACAGCCAAACAAGCCTTCCCAGCAGCACGATCGCATTCCCCAGACCCATCCCGATGTTGATGCCCGAATGACCGCCTGTGAGGTTTCTGAATATTACTTTCAGAGGGACTCTTTCATCCTCCAGACGTTCTGTCTCCGTATTCCATATCATCCTGCAGCGCAGCCCTCCGGCACAGCTTGTATAAAAAACTCCCTCCTCCTCAGAATCCAGATTAATGAACCTGGTTCCCATCAAGGAAGAAATATCGATCAAACTTGCTCCCACCAGTCCAACTTCTTCTTTTACGGTAAATACAATCTCCAGGTCAGGATGCACCAAATCATCACTGTCAAGAATTGCCAGGCAATATGCAGCTGCAATTCCATTATCAGCTCCAAGGGACGTCCCATCGGCAAAATAATACTCCTCATCCTCTGTGACTTCAATCCCATCCTCATATATATGACTGCTGCCGTCTTCTTTTACATAGACCATATCCAGATGTCCCTGAAGGATCACTGGTTCCCCGGCATCAGGAATCGTTGCCGGTTTCCTGATGATCAGATTATAATTTTGGTCCTGCGTTACAGCAAGGCCTCGTGCCCTGGCAAACTCTGCGATATAATCGCTGACTTTCCTTTCATCTCCCGATGCCCTCGGAATAGAACAGAGCTTCTTAAAATACGAAATTACTTTTTCTATCTGAGCCATAATTCTCCTGCTTTCTTACTTTCTGTGACACAGCCATATCTCTTATACAAACATCTTGATCAGACTCGAGAAAAAGCTGAATAATCCATCTCCCGCAATCAATCCGGCATCACGGCAATTCATAAATTCATCACCAATGATCTTACGCATGATAACTGCAATCACAACGCCGATACCATAGATCGGATTATTGATCAGAAGACCTGTTGCCAGCAATACGCCGAACATATACTTTCTTCCGATGATCTGAATGACTGCACCCGGTACTGCCCAGATTGCCAATTCTTTCAGAAGCGCCATGTTACTTCCCATCTGCGCTGTCGTCGCAAACACGGTACTTGTCGCCGGGATCAGGCCATCCTTCATAGTCATGTCTGCAAATAAGATCACAACAATGATTCCAATAAACGCCCCGAGCATCTCTATAAACACCTGCTGTTTTCTTCCATATACCTCATGTTCCGGATTCTTGCTTTTTCCGCGGATGATCCACCCCGTTTTTAAGTCATAACCCATATCTGCAAAGCATGGCCCTACGGAGCTGATATATCCGGTCAGTACTGCTACTGCGATTGGCGGAAATCCCATCAGCACACCAATTGTCATAAAAATCGTCGTAACTGCAAATCCAGGGAACCATCCGGAATACATCGCGGCTTTTCCGATAATGATCATAGACGCCACAGATGCAAATGCTGTCCAGATTACCCAAAGCACGATTTTAGCCGGCGACATCTCTGTAAAGAGCCCGCAGAGCACACCTGCGAATATCCCGCCGCCCACATGCGCAGCCAGCGCAGTTATTACAGTTTTCTTTGTCTTAGAGCCGGGAACCGTCAGGTTTTCTTGCGCCTGCGTATCTGCAGATTTTGACTTTTTCGATGCGGAAGAACTCTGGTAAATGGAGACAACCGACTGCAGCAGCGCGATCAGTCCTGCACCTACCATAAATCCTTGAGGAATATTCGTCGTTCCAATGTCAAACCCTGTAAGCGGCATACAGTATCCCCGTATCAAGAGTCCGATTCCAAGCGCCAGCATAGATACAATATTCGCGATAAATACGATGCCGACAGCACCGACCGGAAGTTTAAAGATACTTCCCACTATACCGACAACAATACCCTGGATCACTCGTTTCGCTTTATCTCCGCCCTCATCTCCTGCCTCCAGAACTTCTGCGGTAGCCACGCCGGGCGCCCAGGCTTCTTTCGCCGGGAAAATCGGAGAATCAAACAGTTCTCCAACTGTGTAAACGGAAAACACCGTTCCAAAGATACAACCGACTGCCATCGGAAGGATTGCCTTTGTCTCACCCATTACAAACAGGATCGCGACTGCAACAAACGCACAGTTTGCCGCTGAAAATCCCGCACCGGATACGATTGTCTGAATATAATTCTGTCTTTCCAGGCTTTTAAAGTTTTGAAACATTGACATCGGGATTTTTGAAACCAACATTGCAAATACCGCACCTAAAATCGAAGTGTTCGCTGATACGCCGACTTTTCCCATGATCTGCATACAGATAATACCCGACAAAAAGGCCAGTACAGTTCCAAAAATAATCGTTGCCGGTTCCGAAAAACGGATTTTTATAAATGTATTTTTCTCATCTTTTTCTTTTTTATCTTCCATATTTTCTCCCTTTTGGGTCTCTCAGAGTTCTTAATATCCTGCTATATTCATTTTCTTACAGATTGCTGCAAGTTCGGGATCAATGTATTTACCGTTTTCCTCAATTGCAGTCCCATCCAGGATAATAGAAGGTTTAGAGACAACACCATCTGTGTGTGACGTCGCCGTCCAATAACTTCCGCGGATCATCTTTCCCTGACTTCCGATACCGAATTCCATACAGCCAAAGATTCTTTCGTCTTCTACAATCCGCCCTGTCGCTTTGCTGACTCCCGGATTGAAGCCCAGAGAATAGTGCGCAAGCCGGAACATATTCGGATCGTCAAAGGAATGCAGCCATGCACTGAACCTATCTGCATCCTTGCCGCCTTCGATTTTTGTAACGATTCCTTTTTCAAGGGTCAGCTCTACATTGCCGGACAGGATTCCCATGTCTGTCGGCGGGAATATTGCCGCATCAAACACCAATTTTCCATTGATCGTCTCCTCAATCGGACACCAGCTTATTTGTCCGCACATCATAAACGGATATCCTTTGAATGTAGCAAGCTGTCCGGAATGACGGACCAGTCTGCCTTCATTCTTTGCAGTAAGATAAGTACCATTATTGTCTTTAATAATAATATCATTGGCCGCTTCCATCTTTGCCTTCAAAGCTTCTCCAAGCTCTACAACACCCGCAACATCTACTCTTCCGATACAGTTAACGATCATTGTAACATCCATGCCTGTCAGGTTGATATAACGGCACCCGAAGTCGATCGCCTTTCTCCAGGACTCACACAGCATGATAGACGAATAAGATAATTCGATCCACACATCCGCTACCGCCACTGCATTTCCAAGAGGAGCAACCGGCTCGGCATACGCTTTCTCATTGGTCGGAACATACACAAGCACCGGATTAGCCCCCGCGATATACACTGCGTTCATGATCGCATCAAGGACTCTCCTGTCTGTAGATGTATCTCCTGTTACTACAACATTTTCGCCCGGTTCTACCAACATCACTTCTTTCACAAGCTTGTATGCTGCCTTATTCACCTCATATGCTAAATAATCTGATGCCATTTCTATTCCAATAGGGTATTCCATAATAAATATTCTCCTTCTATATTTTAATTAATTTACGGCTTTTTCGAAAAATCCTTTATTTTCCTTGATAATATCACAGAATTCTTTTAAAATGAAATCACATTATTTTATAGTCCGATAAACATACATTATACAGATAATTGATAGAAAATTCAGATAGGAGCCATAAGAAATGCTAGATTTAAGACTGGATACATTCCTAACCTTGTGCGAAACCCGAAATTACACAAAAACAGCCAACCTGATAAATATTACACAACCGGCAGTTACACAGCATATCAAGTATCTGGAAGGTTATTATGAGACAAAGCTTTTATATTACGATGAAAAACGCCGGCTGCACCTGACTGAACACGGGAAACTGCTGCGCGCATATGCGCAGACTGTCAAAGCCGATTCCTTAACGATTGAGAGAATGTTAAAAACACCTGCTGACCAGCCCGATGAATTGAAACTAGGCACTCTGACAACTACGGGCGAAGCTCTTGTCCCGCATATGATCGCCGGATACCTTAATAAATATCCAGATAAAAAAGTCAGCATGTATCTTGGTGAATCCGATGCTCTTTTGCAGCAATTAAAAACAGGACGGATCAGTTTCTGTATCATAGATACATACTGTCCGCCCTCTGAATACGAATGTTATGAACTTTTTGAAGCCGATACGATCTGTATCTGTTCCCCCGACCATCCACTGGCCGAAAAGACCGTTGACTTCAAAGAATTGAATGATTACCGTCTGATATTCCGCGAGAATGATACCAATTCTCACCGCAACTTGATGCAGATCCTGCATATGCATAATCAGGATATCAATAATTTCAAATCCTATGTGGAGATCGACACCATCACTTCCATACAGCAGATGGTAATGGAAAATATCGGCATCTCCTTTATCTACCATTTTATAGCACAAAAAAACCTGGATAATGGCTCTTTAAGCCGGATTTATATACGTAATTTTTCGTCCCATGCCATGTTCAACTTTGTATGGCTGAAGAACAGCTTTTTCGAACCTGTGAACCGGCAGTTCCTGGAGGTCTGCAAGGAAATGCTGCCTTCCTGCTTCCAGAAATAAAGTTCTCTCGTCAGGCTTAAGCTATATCCATTAATTCACTGACCGTCCTCGCCAAAACTGTCCTGCACAAAAGGACTGGTCTTTGAGTAACAGACGCAACCAAACGTTTTGCTTCTCTGCTGTACCCGATGCAGTCCATAACGATCAAGTCCGCATCTGTCTCTTTTGCTTTTTCTGCCGCTCTTTGAATCTCCTCCTTATCTCCATACGGATTGGCCGGTATTGGCGTGACCTTCTTCACGATCGCCCCCCACTGGTCATAAGCTTGTTTGACCTGTTCTTCATCCGGCGTGATCACAACTATATTGGAAGTCCTGCTCAGCGCCGCAGCCAATCCATTCAGCAGCTTTGCCGGATATATAACAGGTACCTTCGCTCTGAATATATCCGGAAAAGTTCCAGCGCAAAATACCATGATAAGTGACACTTCCTGCTCTTCCAGTCTCTTAACGCACTCCTGCAGCCGCTTTAGAATAAAGCTCTCCCCAAACTTTGCAAACGTGCCGTCATTTAGCCTGGATACAAGCACATAATCCCCTTCTTCTGGCTTCATCTGCATAATCTGCTCTCTTGTCAGGCTGTCTAACGCGCCCGCTTGTATCAGCTCTGTATCCTCCGGGAATATAGGGAGAATATCCGGTGTCACGTCTACTCTCGGTGACTGCCCAATTGTAACTGCTCCAATCTTCATATTATGTCTGCACCTCCATTCAATTTTGTAATTCTTTATGGATTGATTCTATCACAGAACAATTACAATATAAAATCACATTATTTTATAGCCTGATAAGCCCTGTTTATATTATTCACAAAGCACGAGGAAATTTTTACTTTTTTCCCCGAGAAAGCTATTCCCATTTTAAGGATATTTTCTATCCCGTCATTTTGCATCTCCGTATCATACCGTTTGTCATTAATCTGAGTTAATGCTTCGGCAGATAACATTTCAAGTGCTTCATCAGTTAATCCTGATTTAGATTTCAGCTCTATGATAATTCCCGGATATTTTCCTTTTCTCGGAATCAAGCTGATGTCATATCGCCCATAGCCAGATTCTCTGTTGGATTTTATCTTGTACTGATTATCCATCAAAGCAATCAACCCAAGAACAAGTCCATGATAAAACCCTTCCGCTCCATAATCATAAAAGCTAATGGATTTATCCATATATTCCGTAATCGCCTCCCGGAACTTTTTTAAATCGTTCGCATAAAGACTCTCAGCAACCTTATTAGCTGTTGTTCTTGTAATTACACCAACATGCGTCAAATATGCAAGAATCTCGCTTTTATAAACCGCAGCAATCTCCCTGTTTGGAATCGATATTTCACACAAATATGCTCCGTCTGACTGCAGCTTCTTTTCCGGCACTTTTAAATATCCTGCCGCCAGCAACAAACCGTAAATATTAGCAGGTTCCTCAGAAAGAGACCGATAAACCACATTTTGATCTATTCTTGCAATAACCCTCCCTCCCTGCAAAAGTACATGGAGTTTTTCTGTAATATCATCTGCAGACACCCCTAAAACATCCTGAAGGACTTCATTCTTTCCGGTGTTTACCCAGTATGCCTGAGGTATACAACCTTTCGAGATATAATTGATCACCGACCATGGATTATATATCTCCTCACCGCCAAAAATATATCCGTCATACCAGTCTTTCAATTCCGATTCTTTCTCCAAAACATTATAGTATTCCATCATCTCATGTACTTCTGAACACGTAAATCCGAAAAATTTATCATATTCTTCGTCCATTACAGAATTTACGGCAAGATTATTAAGTCCGCTAAAAACACTTTCCTGTGCGATTCTCAGAATACCGGTGAGAAATCCATAGGAAAGATTTTTGTTGTCCTTAAATGCCCCCGAAAAAAGATTCCTCATAAATCCAATGATTTCTTCGTAAAAATCCTTCGCATATCCTTCCTGAATCGGGGTATCATACTCATCAATGATAACAACAGGCGCTTTTCCATAATGCTCAGCAAGCATCCTTGATAAATTTTCCAAAGCTGAAGCCAGGTCAACTTCTGTAGCGCTTCCATCTATGATTCTTGCAAAGTAGTCTTTTTCATATTTTGCGATTTTTTCACTGCCGAATAATTCCTGATGTCTTCCAAATTCCGCCTGCAAAAGACCACAGATTTTATCTTTTGTTGCTTCCCAGGAATCAAACTTCACATCTTTAAAAGTCAAAAAAATAACCGGATACTTCCCCTGATGTAATCTGTACTCCTCACCGCATTTCCAGATTGCCTTATCCCTGAAGTACTCACTCGTGTCATCTTCTGATATCTCAAAAAATACTCTTAGCATATCCATATTCAAGGTTTTTCCAAATCGTCTCGGCCTGGTAAATAATGATACCAGCGGCTTCTGATCCAGAAATTCCTTAATCAGCAGAGTTTTGTCAACATAATAATATTCTGACTGAGCGCGCACATAATCAGAAATACCGATAGGAAGCGGTTTGCAGGTCTTCATCCATATTCATCTCCATTCACTACACCTTAATACTTTTCTCTAATTATAGTTTATATTCCGAAAGATATCAAACAATTGTTGATTAACATTATACATAAAACCATCTCTTTTCAAATCACTTCAATGTCACTTCAATGTCAACTTAAATATAACTTCAATCACACTTCAGTTCATGTTAAAGTAACTCAAGTATTCCGCGAATATTAATATTTATACCATCTTAATCAGTTGTACATATAAGCAATATGTCTTATAATTAGAGACGTGGAGAGTACGTACCAGGAAAAAATGAATTCCACTTATATGAGGGAAGAAAGGAAATGAGATGAAGCGTAAAATAATCAGAAAATCTGTATCGTGCTTGCTTATCGCGGCTATGTGTATAAGCCTGAGCATAAATATGAATACAAAAGCAGAAGACATCAATGAAGATGGGCGACAGCAGGAACAAACAGTACAGGCAGAAGGGAATGAACAGATACCGAAGATGAGACAATCCAGTTCGGGAATAAGCGCCCCCAAGATAGAACCAGATTCCAGTATGGTGACAGAGCAGAGGGTCACGTGGGACTGCGTGTGGTTCGGAAACTATCCACAAGCAGAAGTAGTTCCTTCAGCCAGGAACTATACGGCATTAGACAAAAAGTTGTTGCGGACCGGTGACCTTATTGAAGACGAGGGATTATATGATACTTTGAAAAACCTGCAGGAATCTCAATGGAACAGTAATGGGGATGCCACAGTAAATGCCAGTAAATACCGCAGGATAAAAAAGAGTGATGCTATTTATACAAATACAGACAGCGGTTATTATAACTGGACAGATTCTGATACATATCACTATTTCAAATACGAGCCGGTCAAATGGCGGGTGCTGAAAGTGCATGGGAATCAGGCGTTTCTTTTGTCAGATATCGCGTTGGATGACCAATGTTACAATACAAAATATGAGCGAATGACGTGGGAGACCAGTACCATCCGAAGCTGGCTAAACGGTTATGGAGCATCTGCCAATAACCCCGGAAAAGATTACAGCAACAAAAACTTTATCGGAAGCGCATTTTCCGAGAATGAAAGTTCAGCCATTGTAAAGTCTTCTGTAATAAATAATAATAATTCCATAACTGGAACAGAAGGAGGAAACAATACGTCAGACAAACTCTTCCTGCTGTCGGAATCGGAAATTTATGGAAACAGTGCGGTATCGTATGGATTTGTATCATCCGGAAGCGTCAATGATGAAGCGCGCAGAAGTAAGAGCAGCACTTATGCAAAAGCAATGGGAATTTTGAGCGGTACGGAGGATGCATATAAGGGCAACTGTTGGTGGTGGTTACGCTCGCCGGGCTTCGATACACGCGATGCCGCGGATGTCGATAACCTCGGTCACGTACTTCAAGGTGGTTATAGTCTCTACCCTAAATGCGGCGGTATGCGCGCTGCTTTGAATCTCAATCTTTCATCTTCCTGCTGGAAGCCCGCCGGCACTGTCTGTTCGGATGGTACAAAAAAGGAAATAAGCAGCGAAGACAATCCAACAGACCCGGATATAGAAAACCCTATTGCAGAATTCTCTCTGGATACAGAGAATTCCGGCAACACGAACGAAACATTAATTCTTCACGGCACACTGAAATCCTCTAAGGGAACAACGGTTTCCAAAGACTTTTGGCTTTCGGAGATATCCCATATAGAGTGGAGCAGTAGCAACCCGGAGATTGTAAATTCAGATTTCATAAGCTGCAGTCCGTCCATTTACGGCATGAATTACAGCTACGCAATGCTGAGAGTCGCTGTTTTCCCAAAGGCAAAGGGAACAGCTGTCATTACAGGAAAGACAGCCGGCGGGCTTACGGTACAGTGTAAGATAACAGTGGAGGAATCAGAAGAAGCGAAAAGGAACAAAGAATTCGATGAAAGCCTCTATCGCGCCAAAGTTTTGTACGACTTCTACAAGGATAACAATGATTCAGGCATGAATTATGATTTTAACTCCGACACCCCGTCGAAAATTATCTATTCTGCAGCTAAGGAGAATGGACTTGCCGCCAGCGCAGTAATGTGGGATTCCATGAAAGAGAGCTTCGATCTTGCAGGTTCGCCTTCGGCCATCCTGGACGTTGATGAAACATTCACAAAACAAAGCATGTATGAAGGAATTATTTTTGCAATATTCCAGGAGTCATCAGATGAATTGTCATTTACAGAAGAAGAAGTACATAAGAACGCTAAGGATCTTCTGGGTATAATAAAAACGGATATGTTAACCTATTACGGAATCAATCTGGGTGATGACCTTTCAAATGCGACGCCGGAAATGAAAGAATATGCATTTCAGATTATGGACGACACCCTGAAGAATAACAAAAAATTTATGAAAGCGCTTGGCCAACTGCAAGGTGCATTAAAGTGCGCGGACACCTTTGATACTATCCAGGAATATGCAGAGCACTGCGCCAACTGCATAGCTATAGCATCCATGAGCGAATCCCACAAACAGGTTCTGAGGGATATGCTTGCCGCCTGCCCGTCAGATAATCTGGATCTTAAGAATGCCCTGAAGGAATGTTCAAAACTCATGGATGAACAGACAGAGAAATTCATGTTAAAGATTACCGGAGGCTCAATATTCCTTGCAGGCAAAGAAGTCGCCAAATGGGCCATTGACACAATGTGGGCAGATATAACTCTGGCCGCGTGGTCGCAGTGTCCGGGTGCCGCAGCGTTCTGGGCAGCATATAAGACCGGCACCTTCGTAGCGGATAGCCTCTTCCATACGAGCGATATCGCGGAGAAGACGCTTAAGATGTCTGCGATACTGGAAGTACGCGAATTGTTGAAAACAATCCATGAAAAAGAGAAGACTACCTTTGCAAAAGAAAAAAATACCGGAAATGCACAGATGTATCTTTCATCCATTGATGTATTTTATCATTATCTGGACGAGGATTGCGGGACTGCCCTGTCTTTTACAGAAACAGTTACAGGAAGCCTGGCCGGAAAACTTCAGGCACACTTTGATTCATCCAGTGGCGAGGAACTGAAAAAGTCCATCAAGAACATACAAAACTCCTACAAGACAGGTTATGGCCAGACCAAGACCCTTTGGCTCTATGAACTTGAAAATGATTATCCGAACTTATACAGAAAATATAAAGATACATATGAGATGCTGCATGAAAAATTCTTTGTCCACTGTCCTGTAGATGTCTATATAAAGGACGACACCGGCGAAGTGGTGGCGGCTGTTGTCGACAATATATCCTACTGTAAGGAAGGAGAACCATTCACTGTAGCGTCCAACGGCGAAGAAAAGGAAATTTGGGTCTACGGAAATAAGCCATACACCGTATCCTACGTAGGCACTGCTGCCGGAAACATGGATATCATGATAAAAAGTTATAACAGCACAGATTACGAGGGTCATATCGACACCGACCTTGTGCGTACAGTAAAGTACAACAGCATTCCGTTGAAGACGGGTACGGAATATACTTCAAAGATGAACCTTCCTTCATCTAAAGAAGAATATCAGCTTAAAAATGAGAATGATCAGGAGATTGAATCAACAGTAGATACAGCAGATGCTTCGCGAAAAAGTTATACACTTAAACTGGATCATGCATACCTGGCAGGCGAAAACGGGATAAGCTTTGAAGGAAAATTTTACTCGGGCGAAAAAGTAACCGCCTATGCCAGCATCCCGAAAGATACCGTTTTCCGCGAATGGAAAGCAGACACAGAAAAAGCCCGGATCATAGATTCAGACAAGACAAAAGTCACGTTCATAATGCCAGAAGGGAACATGAAAATGTCCGCTCTATATGGAAAAAAAGATACTTCGTCAATCGAAGAAAAGAAGATAATTAAGATTTCATCCATTACTCTCTCCGGAATTTCCGGCAAAATCGCGGCCGGAAAGAAAGTAAAACTAAAAGCATCCGTATCCCCGGCAAATGCCGCAAACAAAGCTGTAACCTGGTCTTCAAGCAACAAAAAGATTGCAACCGTCAACAGCTCCGGCGTCGTTACATTAAAGAAGAAATCCGGCGGGAAGTCTGTAAAAATCACTGCAACGGCACAGGATGGCAGCGGCATAAAAGCCAGCTATAAGATAACCTCTATGAAAGGCATCGTGAAGAAAGTAACCATCTCCGGTAAGAAATCAGTAAAAGCAGGCAAGACCTTGAAACTAAAAGGCAAAGTGAAGGCAACCAATAAAGCCAATAAAAAGCTCCAGTGGAAGAGCAGCAACACGAAATACGCAACCGTCAACGCCTCCGGAAAAGTCAAGGCGCTGAAAGCAGGAAAAGGTAAAAAGGTTAAGATTACCGCTATGGCAACAGACGGAAGCGGAAAGAAAAAGTCTGTAACAATTAAGATTAAATAAACACATTTTCACACAAAGAGAAACTAAGATGTTGCAGAAAAACCAAAGTCAAACTGAATTACAAATTAAAATCCGACTAGAAGGTACTTTACAGCGCAGCATATAAACAGGAAAGAGGTAATCTCTATATTATTCAATGTTTCTCATTAAATATTCACAGAGAAATCAGGCGGCCGTGATGACCGCCTAATTTCTCTTTTCATTAAATATCTGTCTGACTTTTATATATCATGATACTTCGCCGACACATGCCCCGGTCTGGCTATCCGCAGGATATCATACCACTGCTCTCTGCTCATCTGATATTCCAGCGCCTTTACCGCCCGAAGAACCCTCTCTTTTTTCCCGGTTCCCGTGACAGGTATTACTTTAACCGGCAGCCGGTACAGCCATGCATATAGCACCTCATCCACAGTTTCCGCCCCAAGTTCCTCTTTGATTTCCTGTAGCACTTTTACAGTTTCCAAGTCTTCTCTGCTCAGATTTTTCCGGTATAATTCCCCTCCACATGCAGGCGAATATGCCATAAGGGGCATTTTTCTGCGCAGGGCATCCTCCTGCGTGCCATCCGCCAGGAAGTCCATACATTTCACACTCATTTTAACCTGATTTGTCACAATCGGAATATCCGTGTATGCCTCCAAAGCCGCAATCTGTTCCGGCAGAAAATTGGACAACCCAAAGTTTCTTACCTTTCCTTCCTTTTTCAGCTTTTCCATCGCCTCCGCCACTTCTCCGGGATTCATCAAAGGACAGGGGCGATGAATGAGATATAGATCCGCATAGTCTATGCCAAGTCTTATAAGAGACCTCTCACATGCTGACACCAGATATTCCTTTGAGAGATTATAAGATTCACTGACGAAATACGGTCTGCGAAGCTTATCATAAACAATCCCTCCTTTTGTGATAATCTCTATTTTATCACGCAGCGGCGGCTCCAGCCTGAGCATCTCCCCAAAGAGAGTTTCACAGCCTCCGTTCCCATAGATATCCGCGAAATCATATGTAGTCAACCCCAGATCCAGATATTCCATTACTCGTTTGTATAATTCCTTGGCATCCAGTCCCCAGTCCAGCAAGTTCATCATCCCTACAGCTACCGGAGCGACCGACAGATTACCGCTTAACTTTACTCTGTCCATGACTTTTCTCCTTTTTATAATATATTGTGTGCCAGAAGACGCATCTTGTGCTCTGCATAAGCCGCCAGATCCTCATAAGCTTTCGCATACAGATTCGCCACCGAATATCCAAAGCCCTCCTCCGACTGTACATCCGCCGTAGCCTTACCTACTGTCTTGACCAGATCTGTCGCCAGATTCAGCTTTGTGATCCCGTAGTTGACCGCCTCGGCCACCTTCTCCTCCGGTGTTCCCGAACCGCCGTGCATAACTAAAGGAATCGATACCTTCTCGGATATCTTTTGCAGTCTCGGGATATTGATCTTAGGCGGGAAACGGTATTCTCCGTGTACAGTCCCGATAGACAACGCCAGAATATCAACCCCCGTCTGCTCTACAAAACGTTTTGCCTCATCCGGGTCTGTCTGCATCGCCTCTGCCTCATCAACAGACAACTTCTGTTCACATCCGGCAATCCTTCCAAGCTCCCCCTCTACAGAAACTCCTGCTTTATGAGCATATTCGACCACCTCAGCAGTTCGCTCTACATTCTCATTAAACTCATAGGCAGACGCGTCGATCATCACCGACTTAAAGCCCGCCTCAACCGCCCGCTTAATGTTGTCAAATTCCCGGAAATGGTCTGCGTGCAGGATAACCGGCACATCCACATTCTCTGCAATCGTCCTTGCCGCCGCAACCGCATTTTTCTCTCCTCCGAAAAACTTCACCTCTGCATCACCGATAATATACAGCACCGGCAATTTGAGCTTCTGTGCCACATCCGCAATAGTTTTCCCATACGCATATGTCCACAGGCAGAATCCACCCAGCGCATACTTTCTTGCTCTTGCATCCTCCAGATACTCTTTTAATGGTCTTAAATCCTTAGACATAATAAAGTTACTCTCCTTCTCTTCTTTTTATTTATTTTCAAGCAGCTCCAAAACCTGGGATTTATCCTTCAGCGCCGTTACCGCTCCCATCTTGGTCACGCTGACTGCCGCAACCGCATTGGCATACCGTGCCGCTTCCCACAGATCCATCCCCTCCGTCAAACCTGCCATAAATCCTCCTACAAAATTATCCCCCGCCCCGGTAGTATCGCTCACCTCTTTGGGGCTAAAAGGCGGTATAACCTCCTTTCTTTTGCCGTCTGATACGTAACATCCCTCGCCGCCAAGCTTTATGATGATATTTTTACAGCCTTTTTCTAAAAGCTTTTCCGCCATATCCGCCGGCTCTTTCTCCTGGGTCAGATAATACGCCTCGACATAGCTCGGTATAAAATAATCGATCAGCGAGAGATTCTTAAACACAATCTCCCTTCCCTGCCCGAAAGAATCACTGGCACAATCCGCAACCGTCAGCGCTCCTGCCTCTTTTGCTTTTTTCAAAATGACCGAAACACCTCCCGAATCAAGGCCTTTCAGAAAAAAGAAACTCCCGTAGCTTACGATCTTAGCCTGCGTTACCAGCTTAAGGCAAATCTCCTCCAGGCACAGGCTCTGGTTATTGCTTCCGGCCAGTCCCAGGAAGTGCCGTGTTCCATCTGGTTTTACTAATGCAAAGGTCAGAGACATGGTGTCTTTTTTTGAATGTATGACATAGGTTGTATCAACCCCTGCTTTTTCAAGCTCCCTCATGAGATATTCACTAAAGGTATCCTCACACAGCTTCCCGGCAACTGCCACACGGCATCCAAGACGGGATGCAATGATCGACTGCGTCATCGCAGCTCCGCCGGGGGATACACCCACTTCCTCAAGCAGAGTGGTGTCTCTTGTAAATACGGTCTCATCCACAGTCCGCAAGATCATATCGTATGCCATCGTCCCTATAGCGGCAATATCATATTTTTTATCCATAGCATATCCCCTTTCCATTCCGGCAGACAATCCGCTACATGATCGGATACCCTGCCGCCAGATAAATGTTATACCAGTCCTCGTATGTCAGCTCGATCTCGCAGGCCCTGCAGCAGTCATTAAAGCGCTCTTTTTTCGTCGTCCCGCATACCACCTGCATCTCAGCGGGATGACGTAAGATCCACGCAACAGCGATTGTCGTCTTATTTACGTCATATTTATCCGCGATTTTCTGCATCGCGTCATTCACATCCTTGTAATCTGGATTATCAATGAACGTTCCGTCAATAAATCCATGCTGGAACGGCGACCAGGCCTGTATGGTAATATCCTTAAGACGGCAGTAATTCAGTATCCCCGCGTCTCGGTCAACCGCATAAAACTCATGGTTATTGGTAGCAATCGGCTGTACACACATATCCGCATGAGCGATGCTAAACTGCATCTGGTTCACCTCAATGGGCACGGTACAATATTTCTGCAGCAATTCTATCCCATAAGGCACATCATTACTCACTCCAAAGTGAAGTACTTTTCCCTGCTTCTTCATGATGTCAAACGCTTCTGCCACCTCTTCCGGACGAAACAGTGCATCGACCCGGTGCAGAAGAAAATAGTCCAGATAGTCTGTCTGCATACGCGACAATGAGTTATCCAGTGTCTTTAACAGATGCTCTTTCGAATAATTATGATAAGGCCTGCCGTCAGGATAAAAAGTAATTCCTCCTTTTGACTGCAATACCAGCTTATCACGCAGTCCCGGATTTTCTGATAATGTCTTTCCGATAATGCTTTCTACCAGACCTTCCGGCTTACCGTAGCAGTTTGCAGTATCGATAAAATTGGTTCCATTTTCCAGCGCGTTCTCAAACATAGCCGCCACTTCCTTTGTCGTCAATGTATCAAAGCGCATTGTTCCCTGGATGATCGCTGGAACCGGATGTTTTTTCTGTCCAAGTTTAATTGTTTTCATATGATACCTCCTTGATAACCACGTTAATTTTTTACAGCTCCGGCTGTCATGCCAGAGATAAAATACTTCTGGAAAAACAGAGCGATTACGATTACCGGCAGCGAGCCCAGAATACTCATTGCCATGATCTGATTCCATTCAAATGCATACTGCCCCATAAGAGATGCGATTCCAATCGGAACTGTGCGCATCGCATTTGTCTTTGTAAGTGTCAGTGCGTACAGATACTCATTCCAGCATTGGATAAATGTATACAGCCCCACGGAGACAAGTCCCGGCAGACACGCCGGAACCAATACCAGCCACAACGCCTTAAAGCGGGAACCTCCATCAATCAGCACCGCCTCATCAAGTTCCCCCGGCAGCGTGTTTAAATATCCTGTCAACATAAGGATTGCATATGGCAATGTAAATACCACGTATGTCAATATAAGCGCCGCATAAGTATCATATAGCTTAAGCTGCACTACAAGGACAAGATACGGGATCAGCAGTGTGATCGGCGGAACTGCCTGAACACTGATGATGATCGTATTAAGGATCTTCTTTCCCGGGAACGAGAAGCGGCTGAAGCTATAAGATGCCAACAGCGCGATCAAAAGCGTCAGCGCCACAACAATCGCCGCAATCGCATAGGAATTAACAAAAAACCGAACCTTTTCCGAATCTGCCAGTACTGCGATATAGGCTCCAAGGCTAAAGCTTTCATCTATGAGTTTAGGAGGAACTGCAAAGATATTCTGATTGGCTTTAAACGAGCTGGAAATCAGCCATACGATCGGGAGACCCGAAAATAAAGCCGCAGCGATCATGCCTGCCCATATAAGTACCCGTCTCACAAAACTTGTTTTCATAATCTCCCCTCCTTAATCTTCCCGCGTCTGATTTCTGACATAGAAAACAGCCAGAACGATACATGCCAGCAATATGATCACCGCCGCGGCAGATGCCTTGGAATACTGATAATTTGTAAATGCCATCTGATAAACATACGTGCTCATCATCTCTGTAGCATGAGACGGTCCCCCTGCCGTCAACAGCCAGATCAGTGAGAAATTCTGTGTCGTCCATATAAAATCAAGCATCGCAATACTGATCAGGATTGGCTTTAACTGCGGCAGTGTAATATACAGAAAGCTCTGCACGTAAGAGGCCCCGTCAATACCTGCCGCCTCATAAAGCTCCGAAGAAATCCCCTGAAGACCCGCCAGAATACTGATCATGTAGAAAGGGTAACCCGCCCATATATTAATAAATGTCAGTACCCAGAATACAATGCTGCGGTCACTAAGCCATTCAACTGCCCCGCCGGTGATATGAAAATTAGTAAGTAAAAAATTGATCACGCCATTGGGATTCAGCAAAAGCTTCCACAAGATAGCAATAACCGTCGCGTTAAACATCCATGGAAGCATATAGATGACTCGAAACATCGCTTTTGCCCAGCCTGCTACGCATTTTGCATTAACCATAAGCGCCAGGACCATTCCTATGATCAGATGGAATACTACATTCATCACCACGAATATAACCGTATTTTTCATCGAATCAATAAAAACCGCATCTGACAGGACTATTTTATAATTTTCAATCCCAACCCAGTGTGACTGTGGTGTAACCAGGACATTGTCAAAAAAAGAATATCCTATTACTAAAATAATCGGGAGAAACAAAAGCGCGGCGATCATCATGATTACAGGTGCAAGATAAGCATAGGGCACAAGTTTTCTTTTAATAATTCTGGTTTTCAACTGTATAAACAACTCCTTTGCTTTATCATAAACAAAAAGTTTCTTATGATAGATTTAGCGCACAAACCGTGCGCCAAATCTAAAAGCTTATTTATATGCCGCATCAAACTGTTGCTGCACGTGCTCCATCATCTCATCTGCCGTCTTATAATCTCCGTCGATATACATGATCAAATCTTCATCCAATACACGCATCAGTGCTTCCGCCGTCGGCAGGGAATAGAACTCTGCTTTTCCGGTTGTTGTCTTATAGATCTCGCAGATAGCCTTAAATGCATCGGAATCATCCTCATAAACCGGCTCTGATGTTGTATTTACCGCAAATCCTCCTGCATGAACACTCAAATCAGCATTTACATCCTTCCCCAACAGATATGCGATAAACTGCGCCGCCTCCTTCGGATGCTCACTGTTCTTCGCAATCCCGCACGCCCAGTTATTAGAACGCATGAAACTCTCGCCGCTATAGCTGTCTTCATGGGGCATATTGATATAAGTAACATCCATACCCGGCGCCTGCTCACGGATATTTGTCAAATGCGCAACAGAATCTGCCATAAATGCAACACGTCCATTTACAAACTCCTCAACCTTATCGGCATCTGTCATCGTATACATACCCGGTGTGACAACTTTTTCATCAAACAGTGATTTATAAAATTCCGCCGTCTTTACAAACATATCGTTACCCGCAAGAAATGGCTTGCCATCCTCTGTGAGAATCGAGCATCCTGAGTTCCATGCAAAAGCCGCAAAATATTCCATACATGTTGCATTATCCGTACTCATATTCATAGCAAATCCATATACATTCTTATCCGGCTTAGTCACCTTCTTGCATACATCAAGAAATTCCGTCCATGTCTCCGGCATCTTAGTAACGCCTGCATCTTTTAATATGTCTCTGTTGACAGCCATCAAACATGGAAAGTTTACCAACGGCTGCGCATAAACCGTACCGTTTACAGATGTCTGTACGGAAATGTCTTTTGTATCAAAACCGATCTGGCCGAACAGATCATTCAGATCCATGAGCATCCCCTGAGTGGCATAATCATAGATCCAGCTTCCGTCCAGTGCCACAACATCCGCCATCGTACCAGCCACTGAACTTGCCTGCAATTGTGTTTTGGTATCTGCATAAGGATTGCTCAAAAGCTTGACCTTGATTCCCGTCTCGTCATAGAAGCTATCACATACACTCTGCAGATATCCTTCTTCCATCTCATTGTCAAACCACTGCTGGAATTCGATCTCCACACCGTCCCCTGAGCTTCCCTTTGATCCCTCAGATGCTTCCTTTGTGTCTTCCTTACTTCCGCAGCCAAGAACCATACAAGCTGTTAATGCAACAACCAATAACATTGCTCCTACTCTTTTCATCTTTTTTCCTCCTTTTCTTTCTTTTGTTGCTTCTCCCCAGAAAAGCAACTCTTTTTATTTGTCTATGATGATATTATATTTTCATAATCATTATTTGTCAAGTAATTTTATTTTTAAATATTTTTTATAAACACTATCTGCAATTCTTATTTTATAACTATTTTATTGGATTTTTCCGCATTTTATATATCAATTATTTTCATATATTATATTTTAAATAAAAATTATTGCAAATAAATTTTCTTTATTATATAATTTAATAAAATTTTATATGTCTATTTTACAAAAAAGGAGGATTATATGAAAAATCATATTGCTGCCGCATTTCAAAATACCGTTGACTTTGAGTTAAATTGGGACACCGATATCCTGAAGGCACTTATCAAAAACTACCGCATATTACAATCCGAAATCCAGGCCGACCGCTCCATCCACTCCGAGCGGGATCTTATTATCATACTTCTAAGACATATGTCAGAAGGGAGCGGAAGTGAATGTCTGGCCAGTTCCAGCCAGATTACCCGTTCATTTGCCTCACACTTTTCCTATGAGATAACCCTTGGAGGAACTGCAGTCCGCGCAGCTATGGCAATTGAAAAAATCGGATATCCCAGCACAATCCATGCCTGCAGTCTCAATCATCACTTTCTCCGCCTAGTTCCAGACGCCGTCTCCTGGGTATCCAGCGTACCGGATGAAGGCAATGATTTTCATCCCCATGTAATTGTCCAGTATCCCGCCAATATTCGTATTTGCGTCAATGATATTGACTTTATTACTCACAATCCCAACCGCGTCATCTTTGCATACGATCCCCCAAGTATGCGTTTAGAGATCAGCACTGCTTTTGCCGAAGAAATCACTTCCGCAGATGTATTCCTCATCGCCAGTTATAATATCATCAAGGACAAAAGCATATTAAAAGACCGCCTTCGAAAAACCGTAAGCTTAATACATGCATTGCCTCCCCGGCATACCGTGATCATGGAAGACGGATGCTTCAAAGACCCGGGCATGAGGCAACTAGTTACACAGGCACTCGCCCCGCAGATAGACATCTTCAGCATGAACGAGGATGAACTTCAAGACAGACTCGGATACCGCATCGATATATTAAATCCCACGGAAGTCTTAACAGCCATCCAGACAGTATATGATAAGCTTCAAGTCCCAACCCTCATATGCCACTCTTCCCACTGGGCGCTCAGCTACGGCAGTCAGTCTCCGGCAATTAAAAACGCTCTTAAAAGCGGAATCTGCATGGCAGCTACACGTTTTCAGTTCGGAGATAATTACGGGAAAGAACATTATAATAAAGCCCGACATCTCCCTGCCAGCGCAAAAGGAACAGCTTTCTGCGAAGCTCTTTTGAAACTGCCCGCCAGTAAACCTTTGTACATCCTGCCGGCAAAGGACCTTTCTTTTGTAGCCCGCCCATTCACTATCGGTCTCGGAGATGCTTTCATCGGCGGCATGCTTCCCGGGCTGTTGCCCGAGGCAGTTCTTAAAAATGCATATATTTAGTATTTAAAAAAAATAAGACCTTATTCATGCCGCCGTAATTTAACGACATGAATAAGGTCTTATTTTCTTATTATCAAATTATTTTAATCTTTTTTCGTCCACCAGCGCCAGTGTACTATAATACTGCTCCAAAAAAGAGTCATCTTTTCTCATCACACACATCAGATAAAGACTGTCAATAACCGAATACTGGGGCATATTCTCCGATCCGGGTTCATAACAAGTCGATTGGTTCTGGTTAGAAAAGCTTCCATAATTAAATCCCGTCATAATCGATATGTCCGCCGCCTGGTTTACCGGTGAGCCCTTCACCCCTGTAATTGCAACCGTCTGGATTCCTCTTTCGTTCGCATGCCTAAGACTTTCTGTTACGGGAGATGAATATCCCATATTACTGATACCCACCGCAAGATCCCCCGGCCTTGCCATACCCACACCGGAGACCATATTCTGGAAATCTCCAAAACAATTGCACAATACGCCCAACATGCGAAATCTCAAACACGCACTCTGTGCCGCCAAAAATGAATGACCCTCCCCCATAAATAATACCTGGCGGGCTTCCAGGATCATCTCCGCCACCTTTTCCATCAACTCAAAATCCAAAAGAGAAAGTGTATCGTTTAACATCTCGACTTCGCTTCCGATCACATACCGGCACACACTTTCTGCATCCCGGCTATTAGGGAACCCCCCCGCATACAATACCGCCTGTCCCGACGAAAGCCCCTTCTCTCCTTTACGCTCATCCTCAAAAGACTCCTGTATTGCCCGTAAAAATGTCTTATAATTTTCGAATCCCAAAGCACGCACAAATCTTGTCACTGTCGCATTGCTCACTCCGCTCTTCTCGGCCAGCATACCTATGGTATAGCCTCCCCGCTTCGGCGGATTTTCCAGCAGAACATCCGCAATTCTCTTCATTGCGGGATTCATCTGAATATAATTAGCCTTAATCGCTAAAAACGGATTTACATTCTCTTTCATATCTGCACCTGTTTCTTTCTCTATATTGATTTACTTATGATATGGGGTTAAAAGATATTTTCATTATAGATTGTTTTTTTAAAAAAATCAATTATTTTATATTTATTTACAAAATATATTTTCATATATAGTTCATATTATAAAATTATTATTCACATTTTTCTTTCCCCACTTTTCTAAATATCACTTTATATTGCGCATTTTAAACGTTTTTCATTTTGTCTCTTGCAAAAATATTTACTTGACAAATCACAAATATGTAAATATAATTTTAGTCACAAGAAAAATTATTTTCACAAGGAGGTCATTTTATGTTAATGAATATGAAATCACTGCTCTCTGTCGCAAATACCAATAATTTTGCAATTCCCGCATTCAACACCCCTCACGGGATGATTATGCGCGGTGTGCTCGAGACCAGCGAAGAAATGAATGCACCTGTCATCATTGAAGTTCACCCCGATGAATTATCCTTTGCGCGTCCCTCATTTATCACTGCGCTGGTAGAAGAAGCCCACAAAACTTCTATACCGGTATGCATCCATTTGGATCACGGTTCAAATCTCCAGCAGGTTGTCAGCGCAATCCAATGCGGTTATACCTCTGTTATGATCGATGCATCCAATCACCCGCTGGAAGAGAACATAGAAATCTGTCGGGAGGTCTGCCGCATCGCTCACGCTGCTAACGTATCCGTAGAAGGAGAGCTTGGCACGATCGGTACAACCGCGCAGGATCAATCTGCCGCATCCTGCACCGAAATCCGTTATACAGACCCCGAAGAGGCCGCTTATTTTGTTCGGGAAAGCGGCGTCGACTCCCTGGCCGTCGCCATCGGCACCTGCCACGGCATCTACCCAAAGGGTATGATTCCCGCATTACAGCTAGACCTTCTTAAAGAAATAAAAGAAAAAGTCAAGATCCCGCTCGTACTCCACGGCGGCTCTGCAAATAAAGACGAGGAAATCGCCATTGCCGCACATACCGGAATAAATAAAATCAACATTTCCAGCGACATTAAAGATCCTTTTTATCAAAAGTGCCGCGAAATATTAAAAGACCCATACATCCGCGAGCCCAACGAGATCTATCCTCCCTGTATAGAAGTCATGAAAGAAGTGATCCGGCACAAATTCAGATTATTGGGCACTCACGAAAAAGCCGCTTTGTATCATCAATAAACGCGCCTAAAAAAGGACTTTCCGAAATGTTCGGAAAGTCCTTTTAAACTCTTATTCTCTAAAGATTACTCAATAATCTTAGCAACTGTACCAGAACCTACTGTTCTACCACCCTCACGGATAGCGAAACGAAGACCCTGCTCCATAGCTACCGGATGAATCAGCTCTGCTGTAATCTCTACGTTATCACCAGGCATACACATCTCGATACCCTCTGGAAGATTGCAGATACCTGTTACGTCTGTTGTTCTGAAGTAGAACTGCGGACGATAGTTGTTGAAGAATGGTGTATGACGGCCACCCTCGTCTTTTGTCAGTACATAAACCTGTCCGGTAAACTTTGTATGACATGTTACAGAACCCGGTTTAACAAGACACTGTCCTCTTTCAATCTCTGTTCTCTGGACACCACGGAGAAGAGCGCCGATGTTATCGCCAGCCTGAGCCTCGTCAAGCAGCTTACGGAACATCTCAACACCTGTTACAACTGTTTTTCTCTTATCCTCATGGATACCGATGATCTCTACTTCATCATTTACATGAAGAGTACCACGCTCTACTCTACCTGTAGCAACTGTTCCACGACCTGTGATAGAGAATACGTCCTCTACAGGCATAAGGAACGGCTGGTCTGTAGCACGCTGCGGATCCGGAACGAAGGAGTCAACTGTCTCCATAAGCTCCATGATCTTGTCGCCCCACTCGCTGCTTGGATCCTCAAGAGCCTTAAGTGCGGAACCCTGGATAATCGGGCATCCCTCGAACTCATACTCCTCAAGAACCTCTGTAATCTCCATCTCTACCAGCTCAAGAAGCTCCTCATCGTCAACCATGTCGCACTTGTTCATGAATACTACGATATAAGGAACGCCTACCTGACGGGACAGAAGGATGTGCTCTTTTGTCTGAGCCATAACACCGTCAGTAGCAGCTACTACAAGAATCGCGCCGTCCATCTGAGCAGCACCAGTAATCATGTTCTTAACGTAGTCAGCATGTCCCGGGCAGTCAACGTGAGCATAGTGACGGTTAGCTGTCTCATACTCAACGTGAGCTGTAGAAATCGTGATTCCACGCTCTCTCTCTTCCGGAGCCTTGTCGATGTTATCGAATGCTACCGCTGCATTACCTTCTACTCTCTCGGACAGAACCTTTGTGATTGCTGCTGTAAGAGTTGTCTTACCATGGTCAACGTGGCCAATGGTACCAATATTACAATGTGGTTTAGTTCTTTCAAATTTAGCTTTTGCCATTATGAATATCCTCCTTAATTTTCAGCGCCATTTATGGCATAATTTTAATTTTACGTTTGCTCGGCTAACTTTGATTATATTTCAAATCATACAGTTTTTCAAGCCTTTTCTTGCTTCTTTAAACATTTTTATTTGACAGTACCTTCTCCTGAACGGATTTCGGTACCGGCTCATATTTTTCAAAGAACATGGAGTAGTTTCCGCGTCCCTGTGTTCTGGAACGAAGGTCTGTGGAATATCCGAACATCTCGGAAAGCGGTACGAAACCTCGCACAATCTTTCCTCCGCCCAGGTCATCCATCCCCTCGATACGTCCGCGCCGTGAGTTGATATCGCCGATCACATCGCCCATATACTCTTCCGGCATGGTAACCTCAACCTTCATGATCGGCTCAAGAAGTATCGGCTCCGCTTTCTTCATAGCATCCTTGAACGCCAGCGAACCTGCGATGTGGAATGCCATCTCACTGGAGTCTACCTCATGGTAGGAGCCGTCGTATACATTCGCCTTGATGCCCACAACCGGAAATCCGCCAAGGATACCTGCCTGCATAGCCTCCTCGATACCTTCGCCAATCTTCGGAATATATTCCTTTGGAATCGCTCCGCCGACTACAGTAGATTCGAACTTAAAAAGCTCCTCGCCGTTGGCATCCATCGGCTCGAATTTGACTTTACAGTGTCCGTACTGTCCGCGTCCTCCGGACTGCTTCGCATACTTGCTGTCAACGTCAACTGCCTTTGTAAATGCTTCTTTATAAGCAACCTGAGGCGCACCTACATTGGCCTCCACCTTAAACTCACGCAGAAGTCTGTCTACAATGATCTCAAGGTGCAGCTCACCCATTCCGGCGATGATCGTCTGACCTGTCTCCTGGTCAGTGTGCGCACGGAATGTCGGGTCTTCCTCTGCAAGCTTTGCAAGAGATTCTCCAAGCTTGCCCTGGGATGCTTTCGTCTTAGGCTCAATCGCAAGCTCGATAACCGGCTCCGGGAACTCCATGGACTCTAAGATTACCGGATGCTGCTCATTGCAGAGCGTGTCACCTGTAGATGTAAACTTGAATCCGATCGCTGCTGCGATATCTCCAGAATATACTTTATCAAGCTCCTGCCTCTTATTTGCGTGCATCTGAAGGATACGTCCGACACGCTCCTTCTTACCTTTCGTCGCGTTCAGTACATAAGAGCCTGCATTCATCGTACCTGAATATACCCTAAAGTACGCAAGCTTTCCAACGAACGGGTCAGTCATGATCTTGAACGCCAGCGCAGAGAACGGCTCTTCATCGGAAGAATGTCTTACAACATCATTGCCATCCTCATCAACGCCCTGGATCGGAGGAATGTCTGTCGGTGCAGGCATGTACTCCAAAACAGCGTCAAGAAGCTTCTGCACGCCCTTATTCCTGTAAGCAGAACCACAGCAGACCGGAACTGCTGTACACTCACAAGTGGCCTTTCTGAGTGCAGCTTTCATATCCTCCACAGACGGTTCCTCGCCCTCAAGGTACTGCATCATCAGATCATCATCTAAATCGCAGATTTTCTCTACCAGTTCTGAACGGTAAAGCTCTGCGTCATCTTTCATATCGTCCGGAATCTCGCCGATTGTGATGTCGTCGCCTTTGTCATCATTATAGATGTAAGCTCTCATCTCCATCAGGTCGATGATTCCTTTAAAATCATCCTCTTTGCCGATTGGCAGTTGCAGACAGATGGCATTTTTTCCAAGCCTCGTCTTAATCTGCTCAACGGCTCCGTAAAAGTCTGCGCCCAAAATGTCCATCTTATTGATGAAAGCCATTCTCGGTACATTATAGGTGTCAGCCTGACGCCATACATTTTCTGACTGCGGCTCAACACCACCCTTAGCGCAGAACACACCCACTGCTCCGTCAAGTACACGAAGAGAACGTTCTACCTCTACCGTAAAGTCAACGTGTCCCGGAGTATCAATGATATTGATACGGTGCTCCGGAGCTCCTGCTTTCGGTTTCCCGTCTTCCTCAAGTGTCCAGTGACAAGTCGTAGCAGCGGAAGTGATCGTGATACCTCTCTCCTGCTCCTGCTCCATCCAGTCCATGGTAGCAGTGCCTTCATGAGTATCCCCGATCTTATAGTTTACACCGGTATAGTAAAGAATACGCTCTGTGAGTGTAGTCTTACCGGCATCAATATGAGCCATAATACCGATATTTCTTGTTCTCTCTAATGGATATTCTCTTCCAGCCATTATTGCCTCCTAGAATCTGTAGTGAGCAAATGCTTTATTTGCCTCTGCCATCTTATGCATGTCTTCTTTACGTTTTACGGCTGCGCCTGCATTATTCGCCGCATCCATAATCTCGTTCGCCAGCCTCTCCTGCATTGTCTTCTCGCCTCGTTTACGCGAAAACATAGTCAGCCAGCGAAGTGCAAGTGCCTGTCTCCTGTCGGCTCTTACCTCGATCGGCACCTGGTATGTCGCACCGCCGATACGCCTTGCCTTAACCTCGAGCTGCGGCATGATGTTGTTCATAGCCTCCTCGAATACTTCAATCGCCGGCTTATCAGTCTTTTCTGCAACTCTTTCAAACGCACCGTATACAATCTTCTGGGCAACGCCCTTCTTGCCGTCCAACATAATATTGTTGATAAGCTTTGTTACCACTTTATTATTGTATAACGGATCTGCTAATACGTCTCTTTTTTGAGTATGTCCTTTACGTGGCACGGTCCTTCCCTCCTTAAACATTTTGATTAATTCATCGGTACTCACATGTGTCGTTCTAATGATACTGTGTAGCGCACAGGGCATACGAATCTGTATCTATTCCCTGCAACTTACTTTCATCATAGTTCTGTTTGTGATTACATCATTTTAATTGTTGAAGTTTTCACTTCATGGATTGTTCTTCCATAGTTTGTTGTGGTTTCCCTCCGCTTTTCATGAGGAGGTTCTTCCTCACTCTGTTCGGAAGAACAAAGTAAGCCCTAACCTCGCGCGGCGCTTTCAGCTTGCGCTCGCTAAGGGCTTACTTTTTCGGCCTTTTCGCACCATATTTGGAACGTGCCTGCCTTCTCTTGGCAACGCCTGCGGTATCAAGTGTTCCTCTGACGATATGGTAACGTGTACCTGGAAGGTCTTTTACTCTTCCTCCGCGGATCAGGACAACGCTATGCTCCTGAAGGTTGTGGCCTTCGCCCGGGATATAGCTTGTTACCTCGATACCGTTAGAAAGACGTACTCTGGCAATCTTCCTCAGCGCTGAGTTAGGCTTCTTCGGCGTAGCTGTCTTTACTGCTGTACACACGCCTCTCTTCTGCGGAGCGGACTCATCTGTCGCTCTCTTTCTCAGAGAGTTGTAACCTTTCTGGAGTGCCGGAGCCGTAGACTTCTTAACTGCTGTCTGACGTCCTTTTTTTACTAACTGGTTAAATGTTGGCATTCTTTTCACCTCCTACGATAATAATAAGTTGCATTCATCTGTATGAACAAATGCATGGAGACACAATGCATCTCCATGCACGCTAGATTAGTTTATTACGATTTCACGCCGTTGTCAAGGGCTTTCTTGCCTTTTTCACCCGTTTTTACGGCAATTCTTAACCTTTTTGTTTTTCGAAGAAAGCGTCAACGCTCTTCTTGATCTCTTCCGGTTTCATCGTCTTAAGGAGATACCCCGCCGGTTTCAGCGGAACAATCTTCTGGATGCTCTCCTTATCTCCCCTTCCTGTCAGGAAAATAACCGGGATGTCCGCGGTTTCTTCCTCTGCACGGATCATGTCAAGCACCTGCCTTCCGTCGCAGACCGGCATCTCGTAGTCAAGGAGTACAAGGTCCGGCCTGTTGAGGGTGATGCTCCTGATTGCCGCCATTCCGGACTGGGCAAGGCCAACCTCATAATCTTTCTCCAGGAGCTGCTTGATCGCCTGCCGCATAAGGCCAGAATCATCTACCACGAGAACTTTCTTTTTCTTCTGCTGCACCTCATTCTCAGCCATATTTCTCTCAAGATACTTCTCGATCTCTTCCATGGCATTCTCAACCTTAATGTTTGTGCCGACGCCCTTATCCATCAGATGCGGCGCACTCACGCAGAAAGCAAAGTATCCCATACCCGTATCAAGCAGAAGGCTGAACTGCAGTTTCTTTTTTTCAAGTACCTGTTGGAACTGCTCGTAATTCAAAAGGTTTTCCGCCTTTATCTTGCGCATGTCCGCAGATGGAAAATATCTCTTAAGCTTCTCCACAAACTGCCTCGCCGCATATCTTGTAGCATTAATGACCATAGAGTCTACTTTGTTGGTTTTTGTTTCTATCATTTTTCCGACAGTATTCAGAAGCAGTTTTTCTTCAAAGACAAGAATAATCTCCCATTCCCCTCCCTCATCGGCGTCATACTCCAAACGATAATAAATACCGTTTCCAAATTTTTCTCCCCCGTACTGCTTGCTGATTATATGAGACTTCAACCGGAACATATCATAGATCAGATGTGTGATCGCTTCTCCCATAGACGCCTGCTCTTCATCCGGCAAAAGCTCTCCCCATTTGCTCTCACCCTCTCCTACAATTGCCAGGTCTTCTGTGAGTGTATGTCCTATAAGCCACCCTGTACAGACACCCAGGAAATGGTTGACCGCAGCCACGGAATAGCCCGTCTGTTCCAGCTCCCACTCAAGCTGCGGCAGCGTGACATCCCGAAAATTATCATGAAGGCGTTTATGAGTTGCATATCCCCCATATCTGATGGACTTCATGTACTCTTCTTCCTCTGCAAAATGCTTAATCGCATGTGCCTTGAAAAATTTAATCCCCTCATCGCAAATCCACTGATGTTTCTCCGGCCGCTCACCAAACCGGATCATCTTGTTCATGATACCGAAAAGTTTCTGATGCTCTTTGTCAATATGGTCAACACCAATATTGAACCGTTCGTTCCATGTCAATTGCTCTTCCATCTCATAATCCTCCAAATCATCCTATATATTCATTTTAATTCCAGACAGATAAGACATCTCCAATCCGGCAAAACTACGCAAAAAAAGAGCCTGCTCTTCAAATCGCTGCCTCTGACAGTCTCTGAATAAAACACGCTCTTATAGTTCCATGTCCGCCTTGGTTTCCGTGCTGCAAATTGCTTTCAAATCTTGAAACAGGTTTTTTTCTACATGTTTTATTTCAAAGAACAATGTCTGTGCATTGATGCCGCGAAAGAAATAGTGTTACTACCATGTCTGTTATTATAATATTAAGCAATTACTTATAGCGTACCATAAGCCACTCGGAAATTCAACTGATTTTACCAAATTTACCATCTATTTACCAAGCTCATACTTACACCTTTCAAGCGCCGACGCAATCACTGCGTCCATGTCATAATACCGGTATTCCCCGAGCCGTCCGCCGAAGATAACCTTTTCTTCAGACGCCGACAGTCTCTTATATTCCTCATACAGTTTCATATTTTTTGCGTCATTGACCGGATAGTAGGGCTCATCCCCCGCTTTCCACTCCGAGCTGTACTCCCGGCTGATGACCGTCTTCGGCTGCGTGCCGAACTCAAACCACTTGTGCTCGATGATACGCGTCCACGGCGTCTCGGCGTCCGTGTAATTCACCGCCGCATTCCCCTGGAAATTCGGCTTGTCAAGAATCTCCGTCTCAAACCTCACCGAACGGTACTCAAGCACGCCCAGCTTATATCCGAAGTAGGCGTCGATTGCTCCGGTATACACCACCCTGTCCGCCAGCTTATCAAGTTCTTCTTTCTCTTCCAGATAATCCATGCCGAGACGTACTTCTATCCCCTCCAGCATATTCGACACCATCTTTGTGTAGCCGCCCTGGGGAATCCCCTGATACAGCGCATTAAAGTAATTGTTGTCAAATGTAAGCCGCACCGGCAGCCTCTTGATGATAAACGCCGGCAGCTCCCTGCAAGGCCTCCCCCACTGTTTCTCGGTATAGCCCTTTATGAGCTTTTCATAGATGTCCGTTCCCACAAGGCTGATTGCCTGCTCCTCTAAGTTCTTCGGCTCTGAGATTCCTGCCGCGCGTCTCTGCTCTTCAATCTTTTCGGCAGCCTCCTCCGGCGTCACCACGCCCCACATCTTATTGAATGTGTACATATTAAATGGAAGGGAGTAAAGCTCCCCCCTGTAATTCGCTACAGGCGAGTTTGTGAACCGGTTAAACTCTGCGAATTGGTTCACATACTGCCACACTTCTTTATTATTCGTGTGAAAAATGTGTGCACCGTACTTATGGACATTGATGCCTTCCATCTCCTCCGTGTACACATTTCCTGCGATATGTTTCCTCCGGTCAATCACCAGAACCCTTTTTCCCGTCTTTTTCGCCTCACATGCAAACACTGCCCCGTAAAGACCAGCCCCGACAATCAGATAATCATATTTCATGCTATTTCCTCCTGGCTCTTTATACAAATTCCGTGTCTTTTCTACAGGCCCAGCTTGTCCGCAATCGCCGTCATCTCCTCCAATGCCACATCAATCAGGTCATCAAGGCTTAACCCCGTAAACTCAATCATCTCCATATAGTCTCTGTTAGCTCCCTTTGCGAACCGCAGCTCATTGAACCGTTTCATCACAGACTTATGCTTTACGCTGGCGACCTTCTTATCCGGATAAATCTGTGCCACTGCCTTCACAAAGCCGCTCATGGGGTCTGCCGCCAATATGGCGTACTGAAGATTCGTCTTCGCCTTCGTCCCATTCTTCGGATTGTGGGCACAGATAGCATCGAACAGTATCTTGTCCTCAATGCCTTCTTTTTTCAATATCTCAACGGAAGTCGGGCCATGTACACTCATATCATGCTGCCAATCGCACTGCTCCTCGTCAAGGTCATGGAGAAGCCCTGCAATCCCCCAATATTCCACATCATCCGGCGCAAGCCTCTTTGCAAGACCCCTCATGATCGCCTCCACCGCATAGGAGTGTGTAATATAATTCTCACCCTTCATATACTTCATCAAAATCTCGTGTGCCTGTTTCCTGTTCATTCCCAATGTTTCCTCCTGTAAATCTATATCTTTATCATCATAACATTACGTAATAGGAAGGTCAAACATCATTTATCAGTATAGCATCTTTTGAATTTCTTCGCTCTCTATATTTTCTTTTGTCATCCAGACATATCCCGTATCTATATTCGCCTCATTTGCCAGTCCAAGAGCCGCCCTGGCTGCCGCGATGACAGATGCATATCCCATACCGTACGGATTCTGTACGATAAGTCCGGCAATGTCGCCTTCTTTCACCGCCTTCACTTCCTCCTCATCTGCGTCGTAACCTATCACCGATATACCAGACATGGACTGACGCCTGATTCCTTCCACCGCCAAGACCGCAGTCTCTCCATTCGTGGCATAGCAACCTTTCACATTAGGATGCTTTCTCAATATATAATCTACAATGATATCTCTGGTAACATCCTCTTCCTTGATCTTTTCTTCTTCTGTAAGTTCCGTTCCGAGAGGCTTTGTACCATCCATCCGGTAAACGCCTTTATTCACTTCGTCAGAAACGCTTCCTTTCATCTCATCCATCCGATAAACTCCCGCAACTTTTATATTAGGATACTGTTCTTTCAACGTCTCTGCAAACACACGCTCTCTAACGTTCGCCGTCTTAGACTTGGAATCATGAGAAAAAATCACTATCTCCCCCTCTTCTCCGACGGACTCTGCCATATGCTGTGCCGCCTCTCTTGCGGATGCTTCATTATCTGTAGATACCATTGCCATCAGTCCTTTATAATCACTTCCCGAATCAAATGCAACAACCGGAATATTATTTTCCGCCGCAAGATCAAACTGTACCTCACAGGCCTTTGCATCAGTGATCGCTATAGCAACAGCAATCGGATACCTTGCCAGTTCTTCATCCAAGATATTCACCTGCTCATCAACGCTTTCCGCCTCCAGAGGACCATTATAAGTCACTTTAACCTTATCTCCTCCTTTATATCCCAGTGTTTTATTAATATCATCCGCCGCCTGTTCTGCTCCTTTCTTTACCTCGTTCCAGAATGCCTTTCCTTCCGATTTGCCGATAACCGAGATGTAGGCGCCTTTCTCCAGCACCAGTCCATCTGCATTATTGTAAGCGGAAGGTTTTATCACATCCAGTTTCGCCTGATCTTCCTTCTGCTCCCTTTCGTCCTTATCCGGTTCTTTAGCCTGCTCCGCCTTCTCTGTATTCTGCTCTGCTTTATCCTCTTTCACGCTCTCCTTTGAAGAACATGCTCCAAGAGCCAGGGACAGACACAATATGCCTGCAATAATATATTTTCTCATTTTCATAATTCTCCCATCTACTCCATATTCTTAATATGCCAACCAACACTATACACCAATTTCATGAAAAATTGTTGAAAATTTTCTTAAGATTCACATGCAACATTTGCACATAATGATTTTTTTCTTGTATATTTCACATTTTTGTATTATGATAGACACAGGCAAAATTTTATGTCAAACATCTTATAAAGGAGGTACATACCTATGGCATTCAAAATTAATGATGAGTGTGTAGCTTGTGGTGCTTGCGCAGGGGCTTGTCCAATCGGCGCCATCGTAGAAGGCGACGGAAAGTATGAGATCAACGCTGACGAGTGTGTTGATTGCGGTACATGTGCAGCTCAGTGCCCAACAGGAGCTATCGAAGAGGCATAAGAGATGTAATCGAATACAAACATAAAAAGCATTGTCAGATTCCAATCGGTTTTGGCAATGTTTTTTATTTTCTTCCGACTTGTTTTGACTTAATTTTCACTTCAGACATGCTATGATAAATTCGCCGTAACGGACAAGCTATCACAATAAGGGGGAATTTCCAGCGATGAATAAAGCATTAGAACAACTAAAACGCGAAACAAAGGATGACACCCGGCTGTTTGATTGTATCAAAGAACTCTATGAACAAGGGATTCCTTATGCCGAATTAAAAGCACTGATTCCAGACCTTAAGCGCACCCGCGACCAACTTCATTTTAAACGGATGCTGCAGAATAACAATGAAGTATTACTGCAGATGATCAGCGAAGAAATGTCTTTCCTCCTGGATGCGAAGGAACGCCAGGAAGAAGAAGAATTCAAAAAGCTGGACCAGCTCATCAGACAGCAGCAATCCTTTCGGAAATCTGCCGCCGAGAGCGGACCAGCCTCATTATTAAAAAAATTATTCCTGCCTGCTTAAATTTGCAAATTTTGTGTAATCTGCAAGCCAAGCCAGGTCCACGGTCCCTATGGGACCGTTTCTTTGTTTTGCGATTATAATCTCCGCCTGCTTCTTCTTCTCACTATCCTTATTATAATATTCATCACGATATATGAACATCACCACATCTGCATCCTGCTCAATCGCACCCGACTCACGCAGGTCCGAAAGCATGGGACGTTTATCCGGGCGAGACTCCACCGCACGGCTCAACTGCGAGAGTGCCACAACAGGAACATTGAGCTCTCTGGCAAGGGCTTTCAGCGAACGGGAGATCTCAGATATCTCCTGCTGCCTGGATTCAGAACGCCCGCCTGCACTTCCTGACATCAACTGTAAATAATCGATAATGATAAGCTGTATATCCTGTTCCAGCTTATATTTACGGCATTTGGAACGAAGCTCTGATACAGAGATACCAGGCGTATCGTCAATGATCATATTAGATCTTCCGATAATCCCTGCTCCTTCAATCAACTTTTCCCAGTCTGAATCCTTGAGATTTCCCGTACGAAGCGCCTGGGAATCCACCTGGGACTCCAGCGCAAACAAACGGTTCACCAACTGCTCTTTTGACATCTCAAGACTGAATATCGCAACACCTTTTTCTTTCTTGAAAGCAACATACTGTGCAATATTTAACACAAACGCAGTCTTTCCCATAGACGGCCTTGCCGCGACCAATACCAGATCCGAAGGCTGAAGCCCCGATAATTTGTAATCTAAATCTATAAAGCCAGTGGGAATCCCCGTCACAACCCCTTTGCTTTTTGCTGCTTTTTCAATACGCTCAAGAGCATTGAGCACAACCTGTTTGATCGGAACATACTCCCCGTTGTTACGTCTCTGCAAAAGCTCAAACACCGACTTTTCAGTCGTTTCTAAAATTGCTGGAAGCGGTTCTTTTCCTGCGTAACAAGTATTGGCTATCTCCTCATTCAATTTGATCAGCCTGCGCATCATGGATTTATCCGAAACAATCTCTGCGTGAAACTTAACATTTACCGAAGTTGATACAATGTCCAGGATATCCCTCATGAATTCCAGACTCGCGACCTCCGGCGGCACCTCTTTTTCTTTCAAGCGCTCCTTGAGCGTCACAAGATCCACCGGACTTCCCTCATTAAACATCTCTACAATAGCATCAAATATGACACCATATGCGTTCTGATAAAAATCCTGTCCGCTGATAATTTCGGATGCTGCAAGAATCGCATCTTTATCCATCAGCATGGCGCCGATAACAGACTGTTCCGCTTCTATACTATGGGGCATGACTCTTTTGATGAGCGCCTCTTCCATCAATTGTTCCTCCTACGCTTCCTCTGTTACATTAACCGTAAGCTCTGCCGTTACCTTCGGATGAAGTTTCACCGGAACTTTGAATGTTCCAAGAGTTTTAATTGCATCCTTAAGCACGATTTTCTTCTTATCTATCTCAAGATCCATCTGAATCTTCACTTCTGCTGCGATTTCCTTGGAGGAGACAGAGCCAAACGCTTTCCCTCCCTCTCCGGTTTTAATCGACACCTGAACCTTCCCAGCCTCAATCTTGGCTCCAAGCTCTTTGGCCGCCTCATACTGTTCTTGTGCTAATTTGTCGTCGTTCGCCTTTTTAAGCTTTAAATCATTGAGATTTTTTGAATTCGCCTCTACACCTTTATTTCTTTTAAGGATAAAATTTCTGGCATAGCCATCGCTGACTTCCACAATCTCACCCTTTTTCCCCAGAGACTTAACGTCCTCTTTTAAAATTACTTTCATCTATATATCCCCTTTCTCCAACATAGTCCTTATCACTCTCTTGACATCTTCCACTGCCGATTCCATATCTGTGTGCTCAAACTGCGCACCGGCAGCATTGATATGACCGCCTCCGCCAAGTTTTTCCATGATCACCTGTACATTAGCCTCATCGATGGAACGGGCGCTGACATAGATCCTTCCGTTATAAACAGTCAGCACGAATGATGCTTTTATCTCATTGATCTCCAACAGTTCATTGGCCGCCTGAGCTCCCAATATCGTCGGGCTCTCCACATTCGAGCAAAGATTCTTCGCGATCGCATATTTCTCACAGAACACCTCTGCACTGCTGATAATAGCCGCTTTCACCTGATACGACTCCATATCATCCCTGAACATCTTCTTTACCAGAGTAATATCAGCCCCGCATCTCCTTAAAAATGCGGCCGCTTCAAAAGTACGCACCCCTGTCCGATAGGCAAAATTATTCGTATCAATCATGATGCCAGCATAAAGACTGCTGGCTTCCAGCTTCGGGATCTTGATATCATCGACAATATATTGAAGAACCTCCGATATCATCTCACATGACGAAGAGGCATACGGCTCAATGTAGGACAATACCGCATTCTCAATATTATCCGCACTCTGTCTGTGATGGTCAAGAACAACAACGGTCTTGCTGATCTTAAGCAGACCCTCGCACTCCGTCATCATCGGGCGGTTTGTATCTACAACAATCACCATAGAACTCTCACTGGCCATCTCCAGAGCTTCCGATGATGTAAGGAACAAATCTTCCGGATAATCCGGGTTATCCTCATAAGCACTATATAGAGGGCGAAGCGATGCCGACACTTCATTAATTACGATATGCGCCTTCTTCTCCAACATTCTCGCCGCACGGTACACACCGATTGCAGCACCCAATGCATCTACATCTGTAAGCTTATGTCCCATGACAAATATCTCGTCTTTCACCGTCATAAACTCACGAAGCGCCTCCGCTTTCACTCTGGCTTTCACACGGGTATTCTTGGCAGTCTGCTCCCGTTTCCCACCGTAATACGTAATACCGCTGCAATCCTTGATCACCGCCTGGTCGCCTCCTCTGGCAAGAGCGAGATCGATCGCCACACGTGCATAATTATAACTCTGGGAATAAGCATTACCGCTAAGACCAAGACCAATACTTAATGTAGCCGGAATACTATTTCCGATGTTGATAGACTTAACATCTTCCAACAATGAAAATTTATCATTCTCTAACTCTTTAAAACCGACTTTCTGAATGGCAATAAAATACTTATCATTCTCCATCTTACGGACAATACCGTTCACCCTCGAAATATACTGATTGATCTTGCGGTCAACAAGCGCTATCAAAAGTGACTGTCTCACTTCCTCCACACTATCTATCACTTCATCATAATTATCAATGTAAATGAGACCTGCAACCAGTCTCTGTTCCTCGCTGGCACGAATATACCTGTTAAGCTCTGTCACATCCTGAAGATACACCGCGATAAAGTATTCCCTGCCCCCCGGAAGCTCCATAAGACGTCCTGTTTCATTAAACCCTTCTACGGACACCTTTCTAAGCTCCGCTTTGTACTCCTTATCCTCGTAATAGACATCCATCTCTACGATATCGTTCTCCTCTTTGGGAAAAATACTGGAATTGAGCTCCGGCACAAGCTTACTGATGTAGACATCTCTGACACGCTTTCCCAAAATCTGCTCAAACTGTTCATTCAGCCAGACAATCTTTCCATTTTCCAAAAGAATGGCATACGGAAGCGCCAACTCCTTAAGAAGCGTATTCTGTACGATCCCATACTGAGCCGCAAATTCTACCAAATCCTTTAAAACCCCGGCGCGGCCATACAGGTACAGATATATGATCATACATATATAAATAACAACAAAGATCAACATCACCAGCCCAGCCCGGCGGTCAATACTGAATATCCAGATATTCACTGCAATAAGCAACACCGCCATAACCATTGGAAGCTGCATATACAACCCAAGCTGCCCTTTAAGGCGCACCTGATCTTCCTGCTTTTTCTTCATGATTCTTCAACCTTTTCCTTACGACTTCTTCCTATGCCCTTGACTGGCAAAAGCACATACTTCTTATCCATTATATCACTTTTCTGCGGTAATGCAAGCCAGAGACCTTGAGTGGCAATAAAATTAAGATTTTAGGAGCACAAAAGACCCCGTCTTACAGTCATTTTTTGTAAAACGGGGTCAACCCTCAAAACTCTCTTATGCATTATATCCATCCGGATTCTGAGACTGCCATCTCCATGAATCCTCACACATCTCATCAAGTCCTCTCTCCGCTTTCCATCCAAGCACTTTGAGCGCCTTGGCCGGGTCAGCATAGCACATAGCGATATCCCCTTCTCTTCTCGGCTTGATCTCATAAGGCAGCTCTTTCCCGCAAGCCTTAGAAAATGCCTTCACCATATCAAGAACAGAATATCCGATACCTGTTCCAAGGTTGATAATGTCAAGTCCCGGATTTGTCAAAATGTAATCAATCGCTTTTACATGACCAATCGCAAGGTCTACAACATGGATATAATCACGAACGCCCGTTCCGTCCGGCGTATCGTAATCATCGCCAAACACACCCAGCTTCTCAAGCTTTCCTACCGCCACCTGCGTAATATACGGCATCAAATTATTCGGAATCCCTTTCGGGTCCTCTCCGATGCGCCCGCTTTTATGCGCCCCTACAGGGTTGAAGTAACGCAAAAGAATTACATTCCACTCCGGATCCGCTTTCTGAAGGTCTGTCATGATCTGTTCCATCATAGACTTTGTCCATCCGTACGGATTCGTACACTGTCCTTTCGGGCATTCCTCCGTGATCGGAATAATCTCCGGGCTCCCGTATACCGTAGCGGAAGAACTGAATACGATATTCTTTACTCCTACCGTCCGCATCACATCCATAAGTGTCAGTGTCCCGTTAATATTATTGCGGTAATATTCCAATGGCTTTCTCACCGATTCGCCCACGGCCTTAAGTGCTGCGCAGTGGATAACTGCATCAATCCCTTCTGCCTTAAACATCTCTGCGAGCTTCGCTGCGTCCAGTACATCTCCTTCGTAGAATTTCACAGACTTACCGGTCAGCTCCTCCACTCTCTTAAGCGATTCCTCTGATGAATTGGACAGATTGTCATAAACAACAACTTCATATCCCGTGTTTAAAAGCTCCAAAGCGGTATGGCTTCCGATATATCCCGCTCCTCCGGTAATTAATACTTTTGCCATCTTTAATCCCTCCTGACCTGCCTAACGGTATCAAACCTTCTTACGTCAAGCTTTTATTATATTTTTCAATGATTCCTTCCATAGTATACCACTTACGTTCCATATCTTCAACCAGTTTAAACTGTGTCCGTGCCCGGTCCAGATTATGATGCTCCCGATGTATCTTAAAATAGGTATCTCCCTGCAGATAATCCGTCAAAAAACGCATACCGCACTCAAAGGTCATCACCTTTGCGCCCATAGGCATCAGCTCAATCTCTTTTCTAGTAAGCTTTCCGCCGCATCCTTCGATATACCCCTTAGCATATAGATCGAACAGCTCCATACTGCAGGATACCTTACTCAAATCTGTCTCATCCTCCGCTGCTGTACTCGCACCAAAGCGTATGGAATCGCCAAAATCATTTACCGCCAATCCAGGCATAACCGTATCCAGATCGATCACACAGATTCCTTCCCCGGTCTTATTATCGATCATAATATTGTTAAGCTTCGTGTCATTATGCGTAACTCTTAAAGGAATCTCCCCGCGGCTTAAAAGATCGGCAAAGTAGTTCGCCGTATCCTCTCTGTCCAGCACAAACTGAATTTCGTCCTTCACTTTAGCTGCCCGGCCTGCAATGTCTTTCTCCACAGCTTCTTTAAACACCTGAAAACGCGCTTTTGTATCGTGGAATCCCTTTATAGTCTCATAAAGCGTCTCTGCCGGATAATCCGCAAGAAGCCGCTGGAAATTGCCAAAAGCCACCGCACTCTGGTAAAAATGCTCTGACTTTTCAACTTTGTCATAGCTGGTTGCATCGGTAATAAACTTGTATGACCTCCAGTAGTCCCCAAGAGAATCCAGATAATAAGGCTTCCCATCTACCGTCGGTATTACATTCAACGTCTCCCTTTCCGGGTCACCGCCATGCTCCACTATCTTTTTCCGAAGATGCGAAGTCACACCCGCAATATTCTCCATGAGCTTCACAGGTTGTGCAAAAACGGTTTTGTTCATCCTTTGGAGAATAACCTTGATATTTCCCATCTCTGCTATTTCAAAAGTGAGCAGAAAGGTATCGTTAATATGACCGCTCCCGTAAGGCCTGTCGTCAACCAGTTTTCCATTATACTGAAAGTGCTTGATCACTTCAGTCCTTTGTTCTTTGGTTACCTGTGCCATTATCAATCCTCCCATAGATTCTCAGGATATAATCCTCTGTCTTTCATTTCCTGAATTGCTGCCGCTACAACCGGTTTGTCCTCTTTGTAAGTCATACCATACCATTTGTCAGCAGATGCCAGAACTGCAACCGTCGCTTTGTCTTCCTCCACCAGCTCACTTACCACTGCCGGCAGGAAATACTCGCACTTCTTAGGATTTTCCTTAAGTCCTCTGTCAAGGAATGCCGGAAATCTATCTTCAAGCTCCTTTAAAATACTGTTGCTAAAGCCCCACATATTCATAGATACAATGGTCTCCTCCGGAACCGGAACCCAGGTCGCCCCATCATCCTCTGTATATGCAATGCCGCCGCCGCGCTTTTCAATACGTGTTCTCTCATGGATTGCCACAAGCTCTCCCTGCGCGTTCATATCGCATATACCGCGGGCAACATGGCCATTATCCGTCACAGTATTGCCCAGCTTATACCCAACCATCGTATAGCGGTACTTTTCGTCGTCTTTATGGGACGCAAGATAATCATAAATCAGCTTAAATGCCTCCGACCCGTAATAATCATCTGCATTGATAACGGCAAACGGACCGTCAACCGCCTGGATACAGCTAAGTATCGCATGCCCTGTTCCCCACGGTTTTGTCCTGCCTTCCGGCACTGCATATCCTTCCGGAATATTGCCGACTTCCTGAAAAACATAATCCACTTCCATATATTTTGAAATTCTGTCTCCCACAGCTTCCTTAAAGTCCGCCTCATTTTCCTTCTTTATAATAAATACTACTTTCTCAAATCCGGCTTTCCTTGCATCATACATAGAAAAATCCATGATAATATGCCCTTCTCCATCTACCGAATCGATCTGCTTAAGCCCTCCATAACGGCTTCCCATTCCTGCTGCCATAATAACTAATACCGGTTTATCCATTGCTCTACCTCCAATGCTAAATTTTCCTATATGATTCTATCACAAAACCATATGAAAAGGAAAGCTTATCCACCTCTTTTTCACAAAGGCCCGGATAAGCTTAACCCCCTCTTTTTCTAACCTTTTACACCGCCGGATGTAAGTCCCGCAACCAGATGTTTCTCAATTGCAAGGAACAGAACGACAACCGGGATTGTCGCAAACAATGATGTTGCGAACAAATACTGCCACTGGATAAAGTTGAATCCGTAAAATACATTGATGCCGACAGTTATCGGTTTGAATACATCTGTAGAAATCAATGTAAGTGCAATTGTATACTCATTCCATGCATTGATAAACACGAAAATCAATGTGGTGATGATACCAGGCGCAGCCATCGGGAGCAATACTTTAATCAACGCTCTTATTGTTCCGCAGCCGTCAATCTTCGCAGCCTGCTCCATCTCCGGGGAAATTCCCATAAATGTACCGCGGAGCAGCCAGATTGCGAATGCCTGATTAAACGCCGCATTCAGCAGAATAAGCCCCAGTATTGTATCATTGAGATCAATATTGACCATCATCCTGTAGATACCTACCAAAAGGACTACCGGAGAGAACATCTGACTCATAATTACAGCACCCATGAAAATACCTTTTCCTTTGAATTTCATACGGGCAAGGGCATAAGCTGCCGGAATACCGCACAGAATTGCAAGCAGTGTAGCGCCTCCTGCAATCACTATAGAGTTAGTCAGATACTTGAATACCGGCGCTGCCGTCCATATATCACTAAAGTTCGACCACCGCCATACCTCCGGAAGAATATGGTCTATCGCATACATCTCTTTCTTATCTTTAAGCGCCGTAATAAACATAACCAGATAAGGATACAGAATTATGATACAGAGGATTACGACAAACACATACAGGAGTACTGTCTGCCATGATTTTCTTTTTGACGACATTTAACTCTCCTCCTCTCCGCGAAGTGACAGAAACATATAAATGCTGGCACAGAACGCTAAAATCACAAAACCAATAACGGACACAGCAGCAGCGTGACCGCCCTTGCCATCCGTAAATGACAACTTATACAAATATGTAACAAGAGTATGCGTCTGATCTGCCGGAGCTCCTTTGGAAATCGTCCAGACGATCGGGAAAGAGTTAAATACGTAAATAATATTTAACACGGTCGAAACTGTCAAACTCGGCGCTACCAAAGGAAGCGTAATCTTAAACATCTTCTGCCAGAAGCTGGCACCGTCTACCGACGCAGATTCATATAATGAGCCGTCAATACTTTGCAGACCTGACAGCACACAGAACGTAACAAACGGGAATGTAACAAATATACCCACCCAGCATTCCCACGCAAACATGGCTCCTGCTGTTTCTGTCCAGTTTACAAAAGCGTCGATCAGCCCAATCTTCTTTAAAAGAATATTCAATGAGCCGTAGTCCGCATTAATAATATATTTCCAGATAACCGACTGAATAATAAGAGCAGTCGCCCACGGGAAAATAACAACCGCACGAACAAACTTACGTCCGCGGAACTCCTGGTTGAGAACCATCGCCAGAACAAAACCGAAAATTGTAGACACCCCGACTACCACTACCGTCCATATGATGGTGTTCTGCAGCGTATGCCAGAATGTAGGCTCTGCAAAGACTTCCAGATAGTTCTGGACGCCGTTCAGCCCCTTTACAACGCCGCTTCGGCCAACGTCAGAAAACGAAATCTTGAATACTGAAATGATAGGTATCAAAATCATACTTACCATAAGTATCACGCTCGGCAGTAACCAGACATACGGCTGAAACGTTGCCAACGTCTTTTTTTTCATTGCCATGCCTCCTTAGCTAAACTGTAAAACCGCTTTTTTCATACATCAGTTTATAAAAATCGAGGGCCGAAGCAATTCGGGCCCTCGGTAATACTCAATGTAATGCTGTTATTTTGCAACAGATTCCTGAAGTTTATCAAGTGCTTCCTGAGCACCAAGCGTACCGTTACATACCTGCTGTTCAACGTCGATAACGCCATTTCTTACGTCCATCCACTCAGCTTTCTGCATCGGGTAGAACTTACAGCTTGGAAGTACTGCACAGAATGTCTTGAAATATTCGCTGTCGCCTGTAGCGTCAGATCCGCCAACTGTGTATTTCTCTGCGTTAACAGCAAGATTCTCAGATGCGTCCTGAGTTGCCGGCAGGAATCCTTCGTATACCATGTAATTTGAATATGTCTCACACTCATAGAATGCGTCGAAGAACTTTGTAATCGCTGCTGTACGAGCCTCGCCGCCTTCTTCATCTTTGAATGCCATCAACTGGTCACAAACGCCAAGAGCTGTCTTCTCGCCCGGAAGGTCAGCAGCCACATAGTTGACTTTAGAATCAGCAGCAACCATGTTCATAGGCCCGATCATCATAGCAAGTGTTCCTGCGCTGAATGCGTCCTGAAGCGGATAACGTGTATCAGTAAACGGTGCAGAGTTACAGTAACCGGAATCGATGAGCTTCTTAATATACTCAACAGCTTCTACGTTCTCTTTGCTGTTAAGAGCCCACTCACCCTTATCATCAACGAATCCGCCGCCAAAGTTCCATGTGTAATAAGAGAATGCAGCCTGGCCTTCATCTGTAGAAATATCAAGTCCCCACGGAACAATGTCCTTGCCGAACTTATCCTGTACTGCCTTACAAGCTGTAAGTACTTCGTCCCATGTTGTCGGCGGGTTCTCAACTCCTGCTTCTTTTAACAAGTCAACATTGCAGAAAAGCGAACGGCAGGATGCAAGAATCGGCAGCGCCCAAACTGTTCCGTCCATATCATTGGATTCCCAGAAGCTTGGAACAAAATTAGCCTTAAGCTCATCAGATACATAATCCTCTGCCGGCATCAGCAAATCGTCTGCTACATAATCAGCAAAACCGCTGATATTCAGGATATCCGGCTGCTCGTTACTGGAGATACGTGTGTTTACTACACTGTAGATATCATTCCAGGATACGATTTCGATATTGAGGTCGATATCTTTATTCGCTTCCTCAAATGTCTTCTCAAACTCCGTCCACCATTCCTGTGTGTAGTTTCCGTACTGGGAGATAATGATATCAAGTGCTACCTTACCCGAATCTCCGCCTTCGCCGCCTCCACCTTTACTTTCTTTGTTTCCACATCCGGCAAGCATGGTTCCAACCATTGCTGCGCATAACAAAACGCTGATAAGTTTCTTTTTCATACATTTTCCTCCTATTTATTAATTTGTCTGAATGTTTTGTGTCTCTATTGTAGTACAAAACTGCACAAAGATATTTATCATATATTTTCATTTATTTGCACTATCAGCTCATCTATCTTGATTTATTCCGCCGTCAAAGGTATGATATTGTTAAAATCGCACAAAACTTTAACAACATTTTAACAAAGACATGCAGGAGGACTTCTATGGGCTACAATGGTGTTGACTTAAAATACTCGATTTCTATTGGTAAAATTTACAGCATTCACTACTTTGAATATATGAGCGATTTTTCATTCGAAGGAGAGATGCACAATTTCTGGGAATTTATATGTGTGGACAAAGGTGAGGTAGGTGTCACCGCTGACAAGACCTTCACCGTCCTCAAAAAGGGAGACATTGCTTTCCACCAGCCAAACGAATTCCACAGCGTACAGGCCACAGGAGAGATCGCCCCAAATCTGGTAGTAGTCTCATTTGAATGCCGGAACCCCGCCATGGATTTTTTTCGAAAAGGTATATTTAAAATCGATGACTTAGAACGAAATCTCCTGGCAAACATTATTATTGAGGCAAAGAACTGCTTTAGCTGCCGCCTGGACGACCCTTACTTACAGAATATGCCTCAAAAACAGCCGTCGATATTTGGTTCAGAACAGATGATACTTAATTATCTGGAGCATTTTCTCATCCACATGATCCGGCGGTACTCGGCCCCCGTTGCTCCTGTACTCAGCCATCCGGCCAAAGCGGCCAAATTAAAAAGCGACGATGAAATATTCAGCCGCATCACCGATTATCTTGAAAACAACGTGAGCACCCACCTCACCATTGAGCAAATCTGCCACGATAATTTAATCGGGCGCTCTCAGCTTCAGAAAATCTTCCGCGAGCGATGTGGAGTGGGTATTATAGAATATTTTTCCCGGATGAAGATAGATACCGCCAAAGAACTGATCCGGACGGAACGGCTGAATTTCACGCAGATTTCTGAACGGCTCGGCTACACATCCATCCATTACTTCTCACGCCGTTTCAAAAAAGAAACCGGCATGACACCCTCTGACTACGCCTCTTCCATCAAAGCGATGGCTGAGGGTAAATTTTAAAAAAGGAGGCTTTTCGATTCATGAAACCAACTTTAACTTTCGGGACAGAAATATTTACCGCAAGTCCCCTTGGAACCGCCGCCAGTGTTCCCGATTTGAATCCTGATGCGAAGCTCCAATACACCGTTTCTCCTTTTCCTGACGGAGACGATGAAATCCGCGAGGGCTACGGAAGGCTTTACGCCTCATATCCTTACCGTCAGTACACTGGCTACAGACGCACCCTGGAAAACAAAGAGATGGCCACCGCCGTCCTGGAAAACGACTATTTAAAAGCAGTGTTCCTCCCCGGACTTGGCGGGCGGCTCTGGTCGCTGACAGATAAAAAGACCGGCGAAAATCTTCTCTACACAAACGACGTCATCCGCCCCGGCAATCTCGCCTTCCGAAACGCCTGGGTAAGCGGCGGCGTGGAATGGAATATGGGCGTTATCGGCCACTCTCCTTTTACGATGGAGCAGATATTCACCGCAGAGCTTGAGGATGAACGCGGGCTGCCCATCCTGCGCATGTACGAGTACGAGCGCATCCGAAAGGCGACATACCAGATGGACTTCTGGCTTGAGGAGCACAGCGCGTTTTTACACTGCCGAATGAAGGTTTCCAATCAGACCGGACAAGTCATCCCTATGTATTGGTGGAGCAATATGGCCGCTCCGGAATATGAGTGCGGACGCGTTATTGCTCCCGCAGCGGATGCATACACCATTCTTTCAGACGGCGTTCAGAAAGTCCCCGCTCCCTTTGCCGGAGATATTGACATAAGCTTTTATAAAGACATTCCGAATCAGATTGATTATTTTTTCAATATCCCGGAGGACGCGCCGAAATATATCGCAAACCTTAACAAAGACGGCTACGGACTTCTGCACATGTCCACCAGCCGCCTTAAGGGTCGCAAGCTGTTCTCCTGGGGAAACAACCAGGGCTCCGACAACTGGCAGGATTTTCTCACCGAGAATGCCGGCAGATACGTAGAAATTCAGGCCGGGCTCGCCAAGACCCAGTACGGCTGCGTCCCCATGGCACCTCACGGCGAATGGGAATGGCTGGAACTTTACGGCCCCATACATACCTCCCCCGCGGCTGCCTCCTCCCCTTACAAAGACACCAAAGCCGAAATAGACGCCATCGTGCGGCTTAACTTTCGGGAGCTTAACCCGGAGCAGACCCTCGCCGATACAAAAGCACTCGCAGAAAAGAAAGGAGAACTTCTCTGCTCCGGCAGCGGATACGCGGCTTTTGAAAATACGATTCGGAAATTTTACAAAGAACCTGCTCTTCCTGGACACCTTGACTTCTCTGCACAGCCCGGCTCTCCTTCACTCGAAGAAGACTACAGGAAACTCGCAGAATTTTTAAAAACCGGCATCTTTCCGGAATATCCCATCACAGATGCTCCCCGCGATTTCCTGTCGGATGACGCACTGCATAACCGCCTTGCAGAGACTATAGAAACAAAGAACAAAAATAACTGGTACGCCCAGTACCAGCTTGGATTAAGTTTCTTTATAAAAGGGGATGCCCGTCGTGCCGAAGAATGCCTTCTCGCATCCAACGGCATTATAGAAAATCCGTGGGCGCTGCACGCCCTTGCTGTATTGGAATTACAATCCGGCAACGAAAAACAGGCCGCCTCCTATATCGCAGCAGGCTATGCCTATAGAAAGCATGACCAGTCCTACGTGAAAGAGACCTGGAAAATCCTTCTTCTGTGCCACGCTTATGACACGGTGATCTCCATGTATGAATCGCTTCCAGAAAAATTCCAGGAGGAGAGCCGCATCCGATTTGGGTATCTGCAGGCGCTGTCTTGCGCGGGACGAGAAACGGAAGTCCTCGGCTACCTTGAGCATACGGATTTTGTGCTGGATGACTTAAGGGAAGGGGAAAAGGCTCTGGGAGAGCTGTGGCGCACGGTGTATAAAAAAGTACATGGGAAAGACGGGGAACTGCCCCGGAGATATAATTTTGAATCGCTTTAGATAAAGAAATGTACGGGCAGAGCCGAAGTTTCCGGTTCTGCCCACATAAGTTTTCTGCTCACTGTACCTCTGCATACTCTTTCATCGTCTGAAAAATAACCCGTACAGAGACAGCCCCGGCGTCCTCATATCCCAACGTTCTTTCTCCTAGGAATTTCGCTCTTCCAAATTTCGCCACATAGTCTTTTGTTTTTTCCACACCTTCTTCCGCCGCCAATGCCGCAGCTTTTAGACTTTCTTCCAGTTCAGCACAAGCTTGCCTTTCCAGTGCAAGCACCGCTGGTTCCAACGCGTCCACCATGGTTTTATCGCCCAGTTGAGCTTTTCCTCTATGCTTTACTGCATCTAAAGAAGCTCTCATCATCTTTGCTAAAATATCCGAGTCTAAAATCTGTGCCGATGGAACATCACGAGCACCGCCCATAAACATAGAGCCAAAAATCACCCCAGACGCGCCGCCCATCGAGCCTATCATTTCCATTCCCATCGTCCGAAAAATGGTATTGATATCCGGAAACGGCCGTTTTGCTTCTAAAGCAGCTTTCGCTTTTTCCATCCCCCCTGCCATACCAGCCCCATGGTCACCGTCTCCAATTCTGCTGTCTACTTCTGCAAGATACTGTTTTTGTCCAATAATTGCGTCGCATACATGCAACATCATGTCTGTTGCCTGCTCAACTGTCATTTCTCGCATACTAATCAATCACTCCTCTCGGTAGACGATATTCAGTTCAAAAAGGGGCGTTGCACCAAGCCCATTTACCAGAACTGCAACTTCATCTTTCTTTGTTAATTGCAGTTCCTTTTTTAACTGTTCATACATTTTCTCAACAAGCGCATGAGCCGGCTGCATTTTGCTCCGCTCCACGCCAGGTTCTCCATGAATCCCAACACCGAACTCAATCTCATCTTCCCCAAGCTCAAACGTCGGCTTCTCATTTCCCGGCAAGCTTCCCGATGAAACAGCCAGTCCTGCACTTCTTACGTTATCTCTCGCCTTCTCCGCAATTCTGACGACCTCTTTCAAAGGAAGGCCCTCATCGCAAGCGGCCCCTGCCGTCTTAATAATAAATACATTGCCTGCGATTCCTCTGCGGTCTGTCTCCCTCTCTTTCGGTGCAGAAGTGCAATCGTCCCATACCCTGACCGTCGCAGTTTGAATGTTTTCAAACTCGCAAAGTTCCCCTGCCATGTCAAAATTCAGATTATCTCCCTCGTAATTTCCATAAAGAAACAGAATTCCTTTTCCCTGATTCACCGATTTTGCCGTCTCAAAGATTAAATCGGGATTTGGAGATGCAAACACATTGCCGCATGCAACCGCATCAGCCAAGCCCTTTCCGACAAATCCGCCAAACAACGGTTCATGTCCAGAGCCTCCGCCAATAACCAGCGTCACTTTCTCTCTCCTGAAATTTTTATAGCGATAAGCATTACAATTTCCAATTCTTTCATAATAGCGTCCATATGCCGCCAGCATACCGGATAACATCTCATCTACAGCCTTTGATGTATCTTCATTTATAATTTTTTTCATACGCAGCTCCTTTTCTAAAGATGATACTTCGCCATCAGCTTTTCAATTTCCCGAATATCGCCTTCTTCCAGCTTCACTTCTAAGGCTTTCGCAATATCCTCCACTTGGAATACCCTTCTCGCCCCTGATATGACATTGATATCCTCGCCCTGTGCATGCAGAAAAGCAATTGCCAGATGTGTACACGTACAATGATAATCCTCGCAAATCTTATTCAGTTCGTCTACAAAATCCAGAACTTCCTGAAAACGCCCTGGCTTCCAGAGCAGAGAATCTTCCCTGGCGTCTCCCGGCTGTATGACATAATCTCTCTTTACGTTGCCGGTCAAAAGTCCTCTCTCCAGCGGCATATATGCGTGAAACGACATTCCTTTCTCCCGGCACAGCGGAAGAATTTCTTTCTCTGCGTTTCTGTCCAGCATACTATAATGTCCCTGAATGATATCAATCTCACCGCAGGACGTATACGCCAGAATTTCCTCCGGCATCATATTGGAAGAGCCGATTGCACGGATTTTTCCTTCTTTCTTTAATTCCATAAGCGTCCCAACTGTCTCTTCCACCGGAGTCATCACAGGCGGACACGCCGGATTGTGCGTGTAGTAAATGTCAATATAATCCGTCCCCAGCCTCTTTAGACTTCGCTCAATCTCTGTTCGAATCGCACGGGCCGTTAAGTTTCTTGTCACGCGATGACCATCTTTTTCAAATCGAAAACTTCCTTCCTCATCGTCCCACCACAATCCGCATTTTGTAGAAATCACATACTGGGAACGATTCCCCGAAATAGCTTTTCCCACTATTTCCTCACTGTGTCCGAATCCGTAAACAGGAGCCGTATCAATGGTATTGATTCCAAGCTCCAACGCTCTGTGAATTGTCTTTATGGATTCCTCATCATCGGAATTGCGCCACCACGTGCCTCCTCCGATTCCCATAGCTCCAAGTGTGATCGCAGATGCCTTGACATCGGATTTTCCAATATTCATATATCTCATTTTTCTGCCTCCATCTCTATAAATGCCAATATCACTTCCAAAATAGCCATAACGCCGTAGGGAAGCCCTTTCTCATTTAAGCGAAATCCGCTGTTATGGGTTGGGAACACGGTTCCGTCCTCTTCCACCGTTCTTGCTCCTGCACGAAAATAAATCCCCTTCGTCGTCTTTAAATATTCCGAAAAATCTTCACACCCCATAACCGGCGGGTGTTCGAATACATTTTCTTCTCCAAAAGCATCTTTTAAAATTCTTTTTATTTTCCCTGCAAGCTCCTGCTCATTTGATAAAAGCGTACAGCCTTCTTCTATCTTCACGTTTACTCTGCAGCCAGTAGCTTTTTCAAGTCCTTCAGCGCTGTCACTGATGCGCTCTTTTAGAACTTCCCTGCTTTCTATGTCCAATGTACGAATCGTTCCGCCAATCATTACTTTATCTGGAAGACTATTATAGGTATTCCCGCCATGAATTTTCGTCACGCTCAAAACTGCGGACGAAGCAGGGTCCACACACCGAGGCACGAGTGTATTTAAAGCCTCTGCCATCCTTACCGCCGCCAGCACTGTATCATTCACCAGATGCGGGAATGCAGCATGACCTTCTTTTCCTTCTATTGTTATATCAAACTTATCATTCGATGCAAAATTGGCGCCTGCATGAACGGAAAACTGCCCCGGATATTCATCAATACTATAATGAAGCCCAAAAATGTACTCAACGCCCTCAAGCGCTCCCTGCTCTACCATTCCCTTAGCGCCGCCCGGCTGGATTTCCTCAGAGGGCTGAAACAAAAAACGGATTTCTCCTCTCAGCTTCTCTCTCATTTCCGATAATATTTTCGCCGCCATAAGGAGGGAAGCCGTGTGGCCGTCATGACCACACGCATGCATGACTCCCCTGTGTTTTGAGCAGACCCTATGGGTATCATTCTCTTCAATCGGAAGTGCATCCATATCTGCACGAAAGGCAACACACCTGCCTTTTCTTCCCGTGTCTAAAATCCCAAGAACTCCTGTCGGTGTCAGCCGCTTCACATTCACTCCCGGAAAGCTTTTTAATCTTTCCGCCACAAATGCCGATGTTTTTCTCTCCTCAAAGCCAAGCTCCGGATATTCATGCAAATGATGAAACCATTGTGCCAGCTCTTCTTCTGCCGCATACACCTTTTCCCTTATTTCTTTACCCATTCTTCTTCGCATCAAGGCGGAGCGTTCCGCCTGCCCCTACATTCTCATCTGGGTGTTCTTTAATGATCACAACGGTATTGACTTTCTTTTCTCCGAAAAACTGCTGCGTTGTCTCCTGGATTCCCTGCACCATATCACGCTTGTACTCCACTGGTTTTCCCGGCGCCGTATACACAAAGCAGGTCATCTGTCCGCATTCATGCGGAGTCTGTGCATATTCCGGAATCGGATATAGATAGACATCTCTCAAATCCTTAGGGAGACGGAAGGCCTTCACCGCTGCGTCCCCAATACGTTTCACAAATTCTCTGCTTTCCTCTTCTGTAAATGAAATACTTGTTGTAATAATCACTGTCGCCATAGCCGCTTCCTCCTTTTAATAAATATCCGGCACCTCAAAAGATGGATTATCATATGTCATCTCGCCGCTCTGCAAATAATATCCAGAAGGAATCCTTGCACCGTCATATGTCTCTAACAGCCAATCCGCAAATTCCTTTGTGCACGCAGCATCATAGATATCTTTCATGTACTCTGCATCTTCATTTTCTTTCAGCGTACACAGTCCCTGGCCGCTGATATCCACACATGCCTGATCTGATTCTGTCGCAAGAATTGTACACGCTTTCTGTGTCTCTTCATCCATCTGGTTAAACGTCATCGCCGGCATTGTCTCCGCATCCAAATCCGGCAATGCTCCCACACGGCTTCTCGCATCAATCTCTTTGATCTCCAGATTCTTCGGATTTTGGGTGACATCCAGGGCAGACGGATTTTCCGCTTCTTTATCTACCGTAATCAATCCCGCTTCTTCCAGGAGGTTTAATTCCCGTCCTCTGTTTGAATTATCATTTGCGACCGCGACAATCGCTTCTTTCGGAATCTCTTCGATCGATTCATATTTCTCGCTGATAATATAAACGGGACTGTTCGTAATCTGATCCGCATAATAAATCAGATCACTGCCATAGCTTTCATTATAAGACGCCAGATAAGGAATATTTGCAATATAGTTCAGATCATTTGATCCCTCTGCTGCCGCCTGCATAATGCTGACTGTCTCTGAATAAACCTGTGCAGTAATTTCATATTTATCCGAAAGCTGGTCCGCAATCCAGTTAATAATTTCTTCGTCCCTTGCCAGAACGCCAACTGTAATTTTCTGTTTCTCTTCGGTCTCCTGCTCAGCGCTTTCTTTCTGTCCGCATGCCGAAATGGATAATACCATCACCATACACATTGCCGCCGCCAAAAATCTTTTCATTTTCTTCATGTTCCTTCCTCCTATTTCACTTTTTCATAAATTTTATTGCCAACCCACTGGATGATCTGAACCATGATGATCAGTACAACTACGGTGCTGTACATTACCAGATCGTCAAAGTTCTGATATCCGTAGGTAAGCGCTACTGCTCCGAGTCCTCCTGCCCCGACAACACCCGCCATGGCCGTATATCCAAGTACGTTTACTACCGCCATTGTCATATTGGTCACTGCAGAAGGGACTGCCTCTTTTATAATAATGTAATAAGTAATCTGAAAATCATTCGCCCCGAAAGATCTTGCCGCCTCAATCAATGCCGGGTTTACTTCCTTGAAGCTGCTTTCCAAAAGTCTTGCCACCATCGGGGACGCCGCAATCGTGATTCCAAAAATCGCTGCATTTGTCCCGATTACCGTTCCGCACACTGCTCTTGTGAGAGGAATGATCGCGATGATCAGAATCAAAAACGGAACGCTCCTCAACACATTGATAATCGTGCTTACAATTCCATATACGATTTTGTTGGGTCTAAGCCCTCTGGAATCTGTTGTCACTAATAGAATCGCAAATACCAAACCAATCACAAAGCATGCCGCACAGGATACAAGATGCATGACTATCGTTTCTTTTAATCCTGGAAAAATGATACTGTTAAACAACCTATCCATACTCATGCTCATAAAAATCCCCCCTTCTTTACACCAGCCGCCAGTCCGCATTCTTTGTTTCCAGGAATTTCTTCACTGCTTCCCAGTCTGATTCTTCAAACTCCACGACCAGATTCCCGGCAATGTCATCTCTATACTTGTCCATGCCTCCCCAGACAATATCAAAAGGAACCTTTACAGCGAGCGCCATCTCGGAAATTACATTTTCTCCATCTTTCCCTTGCGCACTCTTTAGAATTTCCACATACACTTTTCCTTCTTTTTTGGGGAATTCCACACTTTGCCCTAAAAGCTCCGCTAAAGATTCCGGATGATTTAAGAAAATATCTTTCACTTCACCGCTGATCGTCAATTTCCCCTGGCTTAATATGGACATCTTGCTACACACATTTTTTACAACCTCCATCTGATGGGTTACTACTACTATCGTAATATTGGATTCCCTGTTAATCTTTTTCAGCAGTTCTAAAATAGACTGAGTGATATTGGGGTCAAGTGCGGAGGTCGCCTCATCGCAGAGCAGGATCCTCGGCTCTAACGCCATCGCTCTTGCAATTGCCACTCTCTGTTTCTGCCCTCCGGACAGTTCTCTTGGAAGAGCCTTTGTTCTGTCTGCAAGCCCTACTAATTCCAGATTTTCCATTGCTTTTTCCAGCATCTTTTTCTTATCATATTTCAGACACCGCATAGGAAGGCAGACATTGTCTAATACATTCATTCTCTCAAGCAGGGAAAACTGTTGAAATATCATACCAATCGTCGATCTGAACTCTCTTAATTTTTTTCCATTCAATGTCTGTATATTTACTCCGTCCACCTTGAGACTTCCCTTCTCAAAAGGGAGCAAGCCATTGATACAACGCAGAAGCGTAGACTTTCCAGCTCCGCTTACTCCTACAAGGCCATAAATGTCCCCGTCTTTGATTTCTATATTGATTCCCTGCAAGACCGGAGTGTTTCCAAATTGTTTATAGAGGTCTTTTATTTCAATCAACGTGCTCCACTCCCTTCTTTATCCTCTTGTCTTACTGTACCCGCACTCTTCAGCTACTTCATAGATCAGGCGATTTAGATAAGAGCCTCCCGGTTTAAGCGTACAGCCCGGTGCAAAGATAAAACGATTGCTCCCATTTTCTCTGACTGCCTCTTGGTAGCGCTCTGTAATGCGACGTTTTACTTCTTCCCGATCATTGGTCCCACTCACAAAATCCCTATCCTGGTCAATGCCGGCCGCAATCATTTGATTCGTCTCACTTTTCACCTTTTGAATCGTTGTAATCTCTTCCTTAGGAGTTTCCCCCGGGCAACTCTCCCAGTTGAGGAATTGTATCTGCTCGCAATCGTAATATCTTTCAATCCGAAGTCCGGCATTTCCATGAACGTGTGCCATATTGAACCAAGTATTTCCCTTACAGTGCTCTAATATTCTATTTTCATAAGGGACGCAAAACTCTTCATATTGTTCTTCCGTAATAATCCGTTTCATAGAATACTGGTTAGCCAGAAAAATGCCGTCAATCCCTTCCTCGAACAATTCGTCCAAATAATTCAGATTCGTCTGGGTCATTGCTTCCAGCGCTTTATGTAAAGCTTCCGGCGCTTCTTTCATCAACCTTTTTACCGGTTCGGGATTCAGAGACCCTGCACATTCCTGAACCGCTGTGAGAGGATTGAAGATGGTCGCCAAAATCGGGATTCTGTCTCTATAATAATCTTTCAGGATTTTTACTGCCTCTATCTCCCTTGCAAATACTGGGTTTTCCGCTCCAAGCACAGGAAGTTCTTCCGCATCTTTTTCAGTTACGATCGGATACTTATGAATCGTTCCGTACCATCTTGTGAGTTCTGTGGAAAACTCAATATCCCCTCCATAAGCTGCCGTATAATAATGACCATTCGTCATCAGCTTAATAAAATCCCAGTGGTTAAAATCTGTGGACATTATCGTTTCTCTCGTATAATCCCCCACGTTTCTATCCACCAGGGGCATATGATACCACCCTCCGATTGGTGTCCGGTCAATCGGTCTGTTCTCAATCAGCGCCTTAATTCTTTCTGTTCCATTCATACTGCTGTACCTCCGTTTTATATATTAAAGATTGTACTTTTCCAACCAGCGATAAAGAGTCGCTCTCCCGATTCCAAGTTCCTTCGCTATTTCTTTTTTGGTTTTCCCACTATACAGAAGCAGTTCTCTGACCCGCTCCTCCTGCTCGTCGTCTGTACCGCCAAGCCCCTTGTATCCATATTTGAACTGTACTCGTTTCACATTGTCCAGCGTAATGATAGCTCCGTTTTGTTCAATCACCAGAAGCTCCGCGAACCTCTTCAGCGAGTATATTCCATCTTCCCATCTGCATGTTTCCAAATATGACAGAGCTTCCTCTTTTACCTTAATTCCGGTTTTGTTATAAATATTTGCATAGCCCGCAATATATTGTTCAATATAACACCTAATGTCCTGCGGCTCTTCTGCCTCCAGAATCCGAATCCAGTTTCTTGTAATGTAGTAAAATAATTTATCTGAAAACAGTTTCCTGTCCATAAGCTCTTTGACGTTCTGTTTGGCTGTTGCGATTACCCGGATACTCGACCCTACTCTTCCCTGCATTTGATTTTTCGTCAGGTACTCTGCAAGCCGGTTTTGCAGATAAAGCGGAAGCTGATCTATGGAATACAGACAGATTGCACGTCCCTTTGCCATCTCTACACCACTGCACGACCTCAAAATTCCGCCGAACAACTCCTGCCTCACAATTGTTTCATCCTCGCCGCATTCTATCTCCAACATTCCTTTCCCGTCTGCCGCATATCGAAAAAGGTATCTCTTCGCCAGTTCATCATTTCGACGTTTCTGCTTTCCTTCAATCAAGATAGAGAGTTCATTATCTATCGCCCGAAGCGCAATCTGTTTGGCTTCTCTCATACACGGAGCAATGCCAAACTCTTCCTCAATCCACTGCTTCAAATCATACATTTTGGACTGCCGCCTCTGAATCATCTCCACACAGACATCCTCAAACACATACAGATAGTTTTCCTGCCCTTCCACTTCTTTCATATTCTGTACAAAAGTAAGCTTCACACTCCCATTTGTCGGCTTCTGAAATACCGCTCCCACACTGTATCCCTGTTCGCCCTGTCTCTTTTTATGACTCGCTTCATCAAATACGGCCTCTATATTTTTCCCGATTTCCGGCGCTCCTTTCCTGAAAACATCCTGAAATCTGCGGTTGAAGAAAAGTAATCTTTTCTGCTCGTCTACGTAAGCAACTGCCTCTTTCATGTAATTTAAAAGTTCATTGATCAAAGCCGGCTGCTTCTCCAGGCGCTTCTTATAATCCTGATTACTGATTTTGGTTCCCAGCATCTGTGCGGCTTTTTCAAGAAAACATACCGCATTATTTAAAAACTCTTTTCCACTTTCTTTTGTTTCTCTTTTTGTGAGAATTGCAATCACACCGATACATTCTGAAAATGACTTGATCGGAACACCTACGATACTCTTTATCTCACACTCTTCAAACTGCGGGCAGCGGATACACTCCTCAAACTCCCGCTTATCCTCTACAACCCGAACTTCTCCTGTTACAATCACACTTCCGACAACCGAATTGACCTGTACATCTATCGGTTTCTTTTCATATTCAAAGGTATTGACCAGGCTATTCAAATGCTTATCTACCACGGTGACGTCCGCACACAGCAAACGCTTCATCATATATGCAATCGTCTCTACTTCCTGATTGAGTTCCATTAATTCCATCAGCGCCTCTCCTTTGATGCTCTTTAATGTCCCAGCATAATCTGCAATATCTCTTTATCGGTTCCCCACATTCCTTTTGTCTTCTGATTTACCGCAATCAGATTGGATAAACACAGTGCACGATACATCTTTTCTCTGGAAATTCCCATCTCATTTGTGTAGATAACAATGGGAATCGATACTGTCATACCTTGATTTCCGCTGCCGCTGTTAATTACCACAGGCATAGGGCAGCCGTTCATTCTTGTATCGCTTCCCGCTGCCGCTGCCGAACAGATATGGACATAAATATCTCTTCTGCATCTAACATATTTTTCCTCTTTCTTTCCTGTAGTATTCATCTCTCTGCTGATCTTTCCGACAGACGCTCCCCATTCATGCTCCAAACCTTCTTCGGCAATGGCAGTATTACATCTTATCCTTTCATACCGCATGTCTCAGGAACTGTCACAGCTTCGACATTTTTTATGATGTTTCCCGAACACGCTATCTCATACCGTTCCGGTTTTTGTCCCAAAAGTCTCACCGCATAAGATGCTCCAAATGCAATCGCGATAGGTTCCGTGCAGCCAAGCGCCTTCTGAAGCTCCTCTTTTAACAGGTTTGTATAACAAATCATTTCCCTACGTCCCTTTTCATGTTTTATTTCTCTCAGAATACAAATATATTTTTTCTTTTGTCGCTTTTTCTTGTTTCTTTACGTTTAAAATACAGTTAATTGTATTATATGTCAATTATTTTTGGACATTTTATTTCTTTTGTCTCACATTTGTCTCATTTGTGTCTCATTTGTGTCTCATTTCCATGTACTACCAGTTGGATAAAACAAAGAAATATGGGGGATTGCGTTTTGAACGAAAAAAGGCAGAACCGAAGTTTCCGGTTCTGCCCACATGCAGTTATTCATAGTTTTCTTTTTTCTTTCCATATCGCAACGAGCCTGATAACAGTTACACCAAATAGACCGCAGGTCGTGACAGATATAAAATGCAATTTTGATTCTACGCTAATTTCACGAAGAAACGGTAATACAAATATAACAATCATCTGGAACAAGAGCATAACTATTGTATAGCTAAAATTGTCTTTGACAATATTGCGGTTAGAATCATTTTTCCTCATATCAATTCCTCCTGCTTAGATATTTTTCACCAAACCATATCATTACAGTCTGATGATTCTTTCATGACGGCGTTTCAAACACCCGCCGGATATCTTTTTACATTCACATCTTATTTTATTTTGCAGGCTCTTCAAGTTCCCGGAGTTTTTCATACGCACCCTGCTTTTCATAGATTCTCATGATGCATTCCCGGGTTTCCAACGCATCCGGGTGCTCTCTGTCCAGCACATTTTCGCGTATGCGTAATGCCAGTTTATACATTTCTTCTGCTTTTTCGTACTTTTCAGTCTCTTCATACAGTTCACCCCGCATCTGATAAATCTTCGCCATCTCCAAATGCTCTGTGTCAAACAATTTTCTCCCAAGCCTTTGAGCCGCCACTAAATACAGCTCTGCATAATAATATAAATATCTATGTCTTGCTCTCCGCGCCTGTTCAATCAAGTACTCTGTCCTTACCAGTACAAGCTTTGGTTCTTCTATCCGCAATTCCAAATCCGCACACAACGCCGCATAATCCAGAATTATTTCCTCCTGGATATTCCTGCCTTTTTCCTCTGCCATCAAATGAACATCTGTCGGCTTTCCCTTGCCGCTGTCGAGCAGTATCCTCATCTTAAGAAACGAGTAAAAATCACATGCTTTGGATGCCAGCGAATCATCCCCCCATGCCGTTGTAAAAAAAATCAAGTTCTTTCGCATCCCTGCCAGCATATCCCGGCTAAAATTCAGCCGCTTATAGTCTTCATCATGCTGCATTGCATACTGAAAATTAAAAACCAGCAGCGTCTCCATCTCCTGTAAAGAATCGCCCCATTCTTTCAGGTCTCTGAACTTGTAAGTTCCGGAATGCTCCTTACAATCATAGATCCCGGTCCGCCTGTCAGCAAAATACGCCATGACCTCCTTTTGTTTCGGCTCTCCTGCCACCGCCAGAAACAAGCCTTCCTCCGACTGGCTGAAGATCCATTCTAATGTCCCGTAACCATCGTTCTTATCTTCCTGCATCACTGATCAACCCCTGTTCCTTAAAAAACCGCGCAATCAGCGGATGTATATTGTGCCAGCGTTTCCCGTTATATTCAAGAACTGCCGATGCCTGCAACATTTTTAAGAGCATTTCCTTATCTTCTATCATCTCTTTATTTCCGTTGTAAATATTCAGCAGAAATCCGTAGTCATTCTTTTCTATCCTCCTGGTCAGGGAAGTTTCCAGCTCCGACAATGCCCTCTGTGCATCCTCCGCCGAGATTACCTCGCTGTTTCTCCGCTCCGCCCTTTTTGCCGAAGTATTGATTGCATGGAACAAATCCCTTAAAGAACCGCCTGTATAATGAATCAGCTCTTCCAGCACACCATCCTCGAAAATATCAAGACATGCCCTTTTAACAACAATCTCCCGCACACTCTCAATTCCTTCACAAAACGGCTCCCCCTTCATAGTCTCAATCTTGATCATAGGCAGCGTCTTTACTTCAAAATATGCCTCCAGTGCGGAAAATCTCTTATCATAGGAAAGCCCCACCGGGAATGTATATACAACAGGAAATGACATACCCGTAAGGATTGCCACATAATTATAAAATACTTTCCACGCATCCTCCGGATTCAGCTTATCCAAATCTTCAAATATAATAATCGGATATTTTCCCCCGTTATTCCCGGCTATCGTCTCCGCAACCTGATTTAACAGTTTCACCCATTCGCTGGAACGTACCATCATCTTTTTACGGTACTCATTTCTTGTCTCTTCATTATACTTCAAATCTGCCTTTATCTTCATAAAGACATTTAATATTCTGGCCAAAATCCCTGAAGTGCCTGCCTCTATCCCACTTTCGGCGTTTACTTCCTCTATTCTCTGAGATATACTTATCTCCGTGCCTTCATCCCAAAACCTCACAATCGACGCAAGCACATCCTCATGAATCGAACCCCCTGATTCCTGCGCCATCTCCATCAGCGCCTCCCCCATCAGGATAAACAGATCCGAATAAACAACATTAAATAAATCCAGATCCATCCCGCAGGAAACCGTCCTGACCATATAACCCTCATCCCGAAGCCTCTGTGACATCCGGTTAAGCTCCGTACTCTTTCCGCAGCCCCTGTGCCCAAGCAGCAAAAACGCTTTGTCATTCCCCCGCCCGCAGCAGGAATCAAAAATATCTTCTATAGGAGAGCTGTATTTGTCATTCATCCGGTATTCCATCGTACCTTCGCAATAAAACTGTTCCATCTGCTCAGCCTTCAGCGGTTCAGGCGAAAATGCATTTATCACTTCTGAAATCTTTTCCGCATACCTCATCGGTTCCCCTCCTGTAAACATATTTTTCAATCACTTAATCTCTTCGATATGATAATCGTCCTGACAGCTCCGCCCTTCATTTTTAATAAGCGCAAATGCTCATCATAAGCTTTCATGTTGTTTTCCCGCAATATCTGCCCGATATTCTGCTGCTTGGAACAATCCGCTCCCTCACCCACCTCATGCTCCAATCCGCGCCGATATGCCGGATACCGCGTTTTGCAAAAGAGACATCATAAAAGGAACCTCCCGTTCCGAGACATCCTTTGGGTTATCAATAGAAAACTCTTTCCATATCATTTCCCATATTTTCTCAATATGGGCATCTGTCAGATCATGGTTTAACCCTGCGACTCCTTTTTATAATTCAAGACTCCCGCCAGTATTTTGAAACATACTCCCTTGCCTCATCAACAGACAGGGAACATTTCTGTACAAGCTTTTGCACCGCAGTATCCGATGGGCTATCAAGTTCCTGACAAAGTTCTATAATATTTATAATACCTGACAGTTGTTCGTTTTTTAACTGCCGGCTCGTATGGTCTAACTCTTGATGGGCATGACTTAACTCTTGATGGGCATGATCCAGCTCATCCTGCATCTCATCAATCATCAATTGTACCGTGTTTCGGTCCAGCTCCCTCAGTTCTTCAGAAAACATGCTCATCACCTCTTCAATATTCAGGCAGATATTATAAATCTGTTCATATATGGCTTTGAAGTCTGGATATTTCCTGATGATCGTGATGATTGCCTCCGGTTCATCCATGCACATGAATGCAAGCCAGGCCTCAAGCCGATTATTGATTTTTACAGTACCATCTTTATTGTGATTGATTTCCCGAAAGATGTCAAGAGGAACGAACAGATACTTTTGCAGGAGGCTCATTTTCAGTCCGGTGTCGGAAACTTGTTCAAAATAGTGCAGATATGTGTCCGGGAATTGGCGGAAATCAGCAGGACTTTTTTCGAAAAGAACAATCGTGTAGACATGTTTGATATCCTTATAAGTAAATTTCTCTTTTTTCCGGCTGCGTACCCGCTTATACTGCCTGAGCAGGAGGTCGGCAGAATAGCAGGCGCTGCGTTCTCCCGGAAAGCGATAGCCGATTTTCTGGATTTCTAAGTTGGCGATGCTGCCGTCTTCTAATTGAACGACAATATCCATGATGACCAGGGAAGATTCATCTGCAAGCCTCGTGCTGTCATTTGGCAGGACTTCCAGGATGCGTACTTCCTGACCCAAGAGCAGAGACAAAAGCTCGTCCACCCGTTCCGGAGTATATTCCGGACTGAGTACTTCTTTGCTGATAAAGTCGTACATTGTCTTTACACCCTTGACGCCTGTACAGAAATTCAAAAACTCCAGTCTCTGTTTTTCTGTCCAGCGGCAAAACATCGTTTTTAAGTCTTCTCTGCCCTCGATGATTTCCATGACCTCTTCTGCCGTCCGAATCATAGGGAAATACTGCTGCAATTTGTTTTTCATAGATAAAATGCTCCTTTCTGTTGCGTTGTTGTGGAATCTGAGCATCGAAGATTTCTAAAAAGAATCAAGAAAATAGAATGACATCCGCCATAGAAAAAATTAGAAATATAATGCCCTAAAAGCATTGTAGCATAAGTACAGCGGGATTTCCACAGAAAATTTGGCACGGGAAGACTTTTAGGAAGACTTGCGTTACTGTTCACACAGTACTTTGCATTTACTGCAAAGTACGTAAGAAAGTGATTCAGGAGTGAGCAAATCCCATTCACGAAGTGAATTTTTGATGGATTTGCGAAGGTTACTGAGAACGGAGTGAACAGTAACAGACTTGCGCGTGAGAACTCTGTTCGCTATAAAATTACCATAAACACCGGCAGCGTCACGATTGACAGCAGCGTTGACACGAATATCGTCTGGGATGCGAGCTCCGGGCTGCAGTCATATTTATCCGCCAGTATCGCCGTCGTGCTCGCCATAGGCATCGCGCTCAAAAGCACCATCGTACTGCACAGCACGCTGTCGATGCCAAGCAGTCTCAGCACACCCAGAATCAGCAGCGGGTACGCCAAAAGCCGGAGCGCACAGTAGTACAGCACATCCCGGGTAAACATCCGCCGGATATCCGACTCCGCCAGCATCGCCCCGATGGCGAGCATGGAGACGGGAACCATACATTTGCTGATTCCTTCCAAAGTATTTTCAAGAAACACCGGGAATCTTACCTGAGACACCATCAAAAGCACCCCTAGAAAAACCGCAATGATGCACGGATGTTTCACAAGCTTTTTATATGCCTCCTTGCGGTCTACATGGGTAAAAAGGGCAAGCCCCGACGACCACATGGTAAGGCGCACCGGAATCTGAAAAAAGGACGTATAAAGCACACCCACCGCGCCGTAGAGGGAGTGGATGATGGGAATTCCGATAAAGCTGGAATTGGAGACAATCATTCCGTATGTAAATATCCTGCTCTTCTCCTTCGGGCAGCGAAGAAAGCAGTATTTTGCAAAAAGTATGCTGAACATCTGAATCCCGAGGGAAATCAAAAATGCTCCGGAACAATTTTTGATAAATTGTTCCGAAACATTCATCTCACCCATAAATGAACTGATAATATTACAGGGGAGTATCAGATTCACCGTGATATCCGACAGGCATTTCTGCCCCTCTTTCGTGATAATCCCTGTTTTTTTCAGCGTAAGCCCGATCATGATCAGCAAAAACAATGTAAGCTGCAGATGTACCATCTGGGTAAAAAGCGTCATTTTTCCTCAAACCTTAATCACTTCAAAATTTAACTTTAATCCTAACTGTTATACCTCTGCTTGTCAAGTTCTTTCTCTTTTGCATTTACGATTACGTTCACTGCCGCGTCGCCGATGACGTTAAGAGGCAAAAGCGCCATCTCAACCGGACGGTTGATTGCCACGATGAGGGCGTAACCGATGAGACATGCATCCGTCGTCCAGCCCATACCGGAAAGTACGGTGAATATCATCGTCGTTCCGGCAATCGGGATTGCCGGGGTTCCTGCTGCCGCACAGATGGAAAGGAATGCCATAACGATCATGTTCGCCGGAGTAACGTCGATTCCTGCGCTGGTGGCGATAAACGTAACTGCAAACATATGCATGACCGTTGTTCCGTTCATATTGATGGTCATGCCGGTCGGAAGTACAAAGCTTGTAATCTCCTTGCTGCAGCCAAGCTCGTCGATACAGGTCCTCGTGTTCAGCGGGAGACATGCCGCGGAGGAGTTGGTGGAGAACCCGAAGATGCCGACCTTCGCAATCTTCTTAATAAACTTCACCGGATTTTCCTTTGTCGTAATCCAGATTCCCAGCGGATAGAGAGTTACCACAAGGAGGAACAGAGTAAGCATCGCGGATACCACATACGCTGCCACCGGAGCCAAATACTCCACGCCGTAGATTGCAAATGTTCTGGAAATCAGGCAGAAGATTGCGACCGGTCCGATTTTATTGATCAAAAATGTGAGCCACATATTGATGACTTCGCTTAAGTTCTCAAGCACCTTCTTAAGCGGCTCTCCCCGCTCGCCCATCTGGTTTAAGCAAAGCCCGAGGATGATTGCTACGACTACGATTGCAAGGATGCTGTTGTTGGTGCTCGCCGCGTCCGTGATGTTGGACGGAACCGCATTTACCACAACCGCCAGCGGGTTAAATGCGTCAATCGTCGCCGCCTCCGCAACTCCCTCGCTGGGAAGTGTGACGTTGAATGCGCCCAGGGATTTCACGATGTACGCGATGGTACAGCCAAGGGCCGCGCCGCACACATAGAATCCGAAGAATCCCGCAAGCGTCGTTCCCGCAATCCGCCCAAGCTTTGTAGAATTGGAGATACTACACATGGCAAGGCTCAAGGAAACCAGTACCAACGGCACGATGGCAAGCTGCAGCCCCTTCATGAAAATCTGTCCGACGATGTAGAAAATACCGATTGCGCCCACACCTTCCGGAACCGTAATGTCCTGGAAGAGCAGCTTGTTCACGATGACCCAGCCCTCCTCAGAGATAACATTTTCCCTGAGGAACAGGAACAAAAGCCCTACGGCAAGACCGCCCACAAGGGCAATCATCATTTTCTTCACTACGGACATCGGCTCTTTTTTGTTCGTTTCATTGCTCATTTTACTTCACTCCTTCGTATTTTTATAAATCAATCACCTCTAAAGGTGCTTAATCTCGATTCCCTCTTCTGCAAATGCCTTTCGTATCCTCTGCACAAACGCCAGCGCCTTCGGCCCGTCTCCGTGTACGCAGAGGGTATCTCCCTTGATGTCAAGCTCCTTGCCGCTTAAGGCTGTCACTTTTCCTTCCTTGATCATCCGGATGCAGCGGGCAATGGCAACGTCCTCATCCGTAATCATGGAACCTTCCATCTTCCGCGGAACCAAAGACAAATCGTCCATGTACGCCCGGTCTGCAAATATCTCCGATGCCGTCCGAAGTCCTTTGCTCTCCGCAATCTGCCCCAGCACCGCCCCGGCGCAGTAATACACAATCAGGTCTTTGTCAAAATCCGTAATCGCCTCCACGATTGCCGAGGAAATCTCCTCGTCATACTGGCACTGGTTCCCCATCGCCCCATGGGGTGCCACATGCTGCAGTTTCATGCCGTAGCTCTTCGTAAATGCTGCCAGCGCGCCAATCTGGTATTTCACATAATTTTTCACTTCCTGGTAGGAAAGCACCATCTTCCTGCGCCCGAATCCCATCAAGTCCGGGTAGCCCGGGTGCGCGCCTACCATCACGCCGCGCTCCTTTGCCATGCCCACAACCTTGTCCATGACCATCGGGTCTCCCGCGTGCCATCCGCAGGCAACATTTGCCGTCGTCACATACTGGATAATCTCCGCGTCGCCGCCCAGCTTGTACGCGCCAAAGCTTTCGCCCATATCGCTGTTCAAATCAACACTGTACATCTTTGTTTCTCCTTTCGTCTTTTGCTTTTTTATTTATTCACCACGTTCTGCGGCTCGCCCTCAACAAAGCATCTGAGATTATCCGCCGCGATATCCATAAGCCTCTGGCGTGACTCCTTCGGCGCCCACGCGATATGAGGCGTGATGATCATATTTTTCGCATCAAGGAGCGGGTTGTCCATCTGAATCGGCTCCGTGGATACGACGTCTACTGCCGCCCCTGCTACTTTTCCGCTGTTGAGCGCATCCCGCAGGTCTTCCTCCACGATAAGCGGGCCTCTGGAATCATTGATGATCATTACCCCGTCCTTCATCTTCGCGATGGTATCTTTATTGATGATTCCTTCCGTCTCCGGGAACAGCGGGCAGTGGAGGGAAATCACATCCGACTCCGCAAGCAGTGTATCAAGGTCTGCATAATGGCAGGTCTCGCTCTCAAGCTCCGGACGCTTGAATGCGTCGTAGGCAAGAACCTTCATGCCAAGAGCCTGTGCAATCTTCCCTGTATCCTGTCCGATGCGCCCGAACCCGATGATTCCCATGGTCTTTCCCGCAAGCTCCACAAGGGGATGATTCCAGAAACACCAGTCCGCATTGTTGGTCCAGTCGCCTTTCTTCACACAGTCCGAATGCTCGCCGATGTGGTGGCACAGCTCCAGGAGCAGCGCAATCGCATACTGGGAAACTGCTGCCGTCCCGTAAGTCGGGATGTTGGAAACCGGAATATTTCTCTCCTTCGCCGCCGCGATATCCACGATGTTGTAGCCCGTCGCCAGCACGCCCACGAATTTGATATTCGGGCAGGCCTCGAAAGTCTCCTTCGTCAGCGGCGTCTTGTTGGTATAGACCGCCTCCGCGTCGCCAATCCTTGACACAATGTCCTCTTCCTTCGTCCGCTCATAAACAGTGACCTCTCCGAACTTCTCCATACCCTCCCAGCTAATGTCGCCCGGGTTCAATGTGTAACCATCCAGTACTACGATTTTCATATTTTGCTTACCTCCATATATGTATTATTTTTGTTTTATATATTTATCTTTTTTATTTTTCTCTCAGCCTCGTCCTGTTCAGACGCTCCGGCTGCTGCCAGCCGTTTTCATGTTCATCTTTATCCGTTCAGGCGCTCGTTAAGCCGGTCAAGCTCTTCTGTCTGCCGCACCAAAAGCTCCTGCGCCAGCTCGATGCTCACCTCGATAAACCGCACCTTATAGCCCGCCATGCTCTGCACCAGCTTTGGCAGGTCCACCGATATGACGCTGCCAATCTTCGTATAGCCGCCCGTACTCTGCCTGTCCGCCAGCATAATGATTGGCTGTCCGTTTGGCGGCACCTGTATAGAGCCAAAGGAAATCCCGTCGGTGATGATATTCCCGTCTCCGATATGACGGAGCGGCTCTTCCCGCTCAAGCCTGCAGCCCATCCGGTCAAATTCATTGGTAATCTTCGCGCCGTACCAGAAGAAATTCCTGCACTCTTCCTCGGTAAACTCATAATCCTGCGGCCCTCTCACCACCCGGAGGGTCAGTTCCTTCTTCGGAAATGTCTCCGGCGCAAGTTTCCTGAGATACATATTCGGCAGAGAGGACTTTGCTCCCGCAAATCCAATCCTGTCGCCTTTCTCAAGTTTCCTTCCGTCCATCCCGCCAAGCTCATTTCTCATCAGCGTGGACTTGCTCCCCATCACCGGCTGGACATCAAGTCCTCCGGCAAATGCGATGTACGCCCGGCAGCCGTTTCCATTGGTCATCCCGAAGGAAAGCAGCGCGCCCGCCGGAACCTTTACCGCCTGATACATCGGCACCGGCTCCCCGTCAATATTCGGAGACATGTCCGCTCCGGTGATTGCGACGATGTTCTCCTCCTCGAACCGGAGCTGCGCTCCCTGGAAAGTCATCTCAAGCGCCCCCTCGCCGCGCGCATTTCCCGCCAGTATATTGGCGATATAAAATGACCTGGTATCCATAGGCCCCGCCGGGGACACGCCGAACTGCTGATATCCGAACCTTCCCTCGTCCTGTATCGTCGTGAGGATTCCGGGGTTCTCAATTATGATTCCCATCTACTTCACCCCTCCCTCTTTCCTGTATGTCTTTACCCGGTAAGTTCCTTTCTGTACATCCGCCCGAATCTTGTCGTATTCCCGCTGGTTAATCGGCACATATTTAATCCATTCTCCCGCGTGGACTAAAAACGGGTCTTCCTTTGAGTAGTCGCAGATGGTAAGGGGCGTTCCTCCCACGATATTCCACCCGCAGGGCTGGGGAAACGGTATCAGATTGGAAAGATTAAGCTGCGCCACGATAGACTGTCCGGCAATCTTCACCCTCGGCGACTCCCTCCTCTTAAAGTGAAACGGCTCCTCAAACCTTGCCGCATAAGCATGACCCGGCGCAAAGCCCAGCATGTATGTATAATACTCATGCTCCGAATGCATCCGGATAAACTCCTTCACCGACACATCCTCGAACTTCGCGCAGTCCTCAAGGTCCGGCCCTAACTCCCCGCCGTAGCAAATCGGAACCTCTTTGACGATTCCTCCCTCGTCCTTCACGCCTTCCAGGTTCTTAAGCCGTTTTTCAATCTCCGCCTTAAGCCCGCCAAACCGAATCACCTGGGGCTTATAGTGGACCATGAGCGACGCGTAGGTTGGCACCATCTCCGTGACCCCGTCTATCGGATTCTTTGTCAAGTCCGACATAAGCCCGCGCACCTTCTGATTCACATCCAGGCTAATCTCATCGCCTAACTGGACGGAAATCGCCGTATCGCCTGAAATCAAGAATTTTGCCTCCATCTGGAACTCCTTTCTTCTCTTGTGCTGTTTGTGCATAATGTCTATTTTGTTCTATATTTATTATTAATTTTCTTTCACTTTATTTGCTAATTAGAATATATCACACATGAAACATTTTAAAAAATGAATTATTTGTCTATAATATATTAATGATTTTTATAATTGGTTGCAAAAAATCCGGCAGGATTGCTCCCGCCGGACAAAAAACCATTTTTTATCTACACGTAATATTACGTATTTCAATTGACATAGACCCCATTGCATGTCATAATAAAGACATGATTAAGGAAAGGAGAAGTTTCTCGATGCCGATGACATCACGCGAGATGATTAGACACCTCAAGAAAAATGGTTTTAAATTATGAAAAAATTATTTTATCCGGCATTATTCCACAAAGCGGAAGAAGGCGGCTTTTGGATATCTTTTCCTGATATTCCCGAATGCCTTACTCAAGGCGATGATATGGAGCAGGCTTACGAAATGGCTGTAGATGCACTTGGCCTGGCGTTGACTTGCCGCGAAAAAGAACATCAGCCATTTCCTGATGTATCAGACCCAACCTCGGTCATTATAGAACCGGATTCATTTCTTGTCGTAATAGAGTTTGATATGCTTGCCTACAAAAAACGCACAAATTCACGCGCCGTAAAGAAAACTCTGAGCATCCCTGCATGGTTAAATGAGGCTGCCATGGCAATGGACTTAAATTTCTCACAGATTTTACAAGAGGCCCTTATTTCTAAAATACAACATTAACAAATGATTACTGTTTTCACATTTTGAACATCAAAAAGACTGGCGCAATTCAACACCAGTCTTTTTTAATATAATCAGAAAATATGAAATACAGCCTATCGCCATAGTATTTACATAACCCTTAAATTGAATATACGCGCAAATCACTAATAATACAATAGCCAAAACAATAATAGATTATAATTTTTCACTCTTTCTTATTTTACAGCATATACGGTAAACATTTAGTTACTGTTCACACAGGACTTTGCATTCACTGCAAAGTCCGTAAGAAAATGATTCAGGCGTGAGCAAATCCCATTCGCGAAGCGAATTTTAAATGGATTTGCGAAG
>CAJUMF010000018.1 GCA_910586965.1 uncultured Dorea sp.
CACCTCATAATAGAGGTGACAGATATGCTAAAAATCAATGATACAGTGCACTAGGGCGATACACCATGTGCATTGAATCTACAAACCCTATTAAATCACTATCGTCATTCCAATTAGGTCTGACTGGAATCATATGAAAACCTTCATCTCCCAGTCCCAATGCTTTTGCATAACATTGAACTAATTGAGACTTTCCAGTTCCACTCAAACCGGAAAGAATTACTAAAGAACTACTTTTTACTGCTGTATGAAAATTTATTAAATCCCGCTTGGTATAAAATAATCCATCTTTTTTAGCTACCGCCTCAAAATGTTCTATAAATTCCCATTCACTATCTTGTACTTCTTCCCAAATAGCTTTTCCGTTTTCTTCTACACTTGTATCTTCCATCTCATTTACAGCAATTGGTTCAGATTCATCTAGTTTAGTCATAATCTTCTTATGAACATTATCCCCCACATACAATAATGAGTGATTACCTTCAAATGAAACCACATCATCATACCAATCTTCTTCAAACAAGAAACTTTTTAATTCACTAAATTCATAATGAATACCTTTCATAGGATCATAATCAAATCTCGTAAAATTTCCTATTATGCGATACTCCAAAGTTTCAGTGTCATGAAAAAGAATATACGGTATATTTTCTAAATCAGTAGTGTTATACTTGTTTAATTTAGAAACATACATTCCCTCTTTCAGCACTTTCTCTAATTGCTCATAATTATCATAAACTGTATCTTTAGAATAAACAGGATGTTTACTAACAATCATTGGAATCGTAGTATAACCTTTCCCTGGATAATAAGTTTCACTCAAACTAATAATATCAATATTTTTTGCTACAAAATATCCTGCCTGATTCACTTCATAATTAAATCGAAAAAAATAATTTTTAAGCTGCTTTACATAATCATTAATACGAACGTCCTCATCATACGCTTGGTTGTCAATTATTGCCTCATTATCTAATCTATTACCATAACATACAACATATTGCGTATTGGAGGCTTGTCCTGGCATTCTTGAAATCACTTTTATGTAAAATTGCAAAGTATCCCATCTATTAATAATACAGTTACTTCGTCCTAAATTATTTTCTTTTATTTCTTCCTCTGTTGCTAATATCCCTAACCAATCAATCCCTTCTGTTTCATCTTCCATCCTCCACTTCAATAATCCTCTTTAGAATTTCTTGCTTTGTCTCCACAAAAATCGCTTTTCCCTGTGATAATTGCCGTATCTTTCGTAATTTTGCAATATGTATTCCACTTTTATCCACATATATCTGTTCAAACTTCAATCGGCTTTCTTCGTCTAATAAAATAAAATCATTAGCTTTCATTTGTATAATTCCATTTCCAGAAACTAAATTCCCGTCGCTTTCTGAAATGCATACAATACATAATTCTTTTTCCTCACCGTCACATGTTTTTTCTTCAGATTTAATATTAATCTCTTTTATTTTTCTTAGACCTAATTTCAATTCACTATTTTCAGCTATCAAGACCTGATTTTTTTGCTTTAATTTCTCATTTTCTTCGATCAAAAAATTTATTTCGTATTCGAGCCTGCTAATTTTCTCTTTTCGCCCTTTAGCTATTGTTTTTAACTTAATAATCGTTTCTTCATTACTTTTACATTGTTTCTGATATTTTGATATTTTTTGTTGTAATTCATATGTTTCAAATTCACTTTTATTTTCACTGCTATCTTCCTGACATATTAAGTCTAATATAGTTATCGCTAAAGAATCATAATTTTCATTTTGTAACGAACACAAATACAAATAAAATAATGGTAATTTATTTTTATCTAATAATCCCACATATTCACTTGGGGACTCCATTGTTCTCGTGATTTCTTCATCATCAGTCAATCTTTTGAAATCATCTTTTAGATTTTCTAGAAATTGTTTAATAAATTTATCACGTTCTTTTGAATGAATCAATTTTGGTATTACCACTTTTCTGTTCACACTGGGCAATTTACCATTCCTTATTCCCTTAATCGAAACAGCTAATTCTTTCATGCCTTTATCATAGTAATCATCGCCTAATCTCAGTATCACCTTTCCAATATCCCGATATAAATCCATCCTTTTCTCCTTCGTTTTCTAATGATAACTCCCCCACTTATATTATACATGTTTTTCTCCTCATTTCCACAAATTTCACCCAATCATTTATCCCGAAACACCAAAAACCTCTGCCCAAAATAATTGAACGCCACAAACAGGCACATCCCCACGAACATCGCAGCATTATCCCGCACCGTCCCGGAATATCCGCCAAGAACAGAATACACGCACGGCTTTGCAACCCCATAGGCAAGAACATAGCACACGGTAATGTTTAACACGAACCTCACCGCCTCGCCAAGAGATTTTTTCCCGCTCTTAAACGTAAAATACTTATTCAGGAAAAAGCTTACGATACTCCCGATAATGTAATTCATCGCAGAGGAGGGCCAATACCCCATACGGAACACATTGTAACAAAGAAACATCACGCTTGTCCCCACTAAAGTATTGATGACTCCCACAATCAAGAATTTAATCGTTACCCAGTCTATTACCTTTTTCATGATATGTTATATTCTTCTTTCTTACATCATTTTATTTTTCTTCTACTAAATAATATAACTCAAATACCTCATGGTTGCTACATAAATTTAAAACAATCTATAAGAGCCGTACCGGTAACAATGCCATAAACACAATCCTCCCACATTGTACCGCCTGCGGCTCTCTTAATTTATCTTCTATATAACAGAACATTTTCATTTTTTAAATGATTATGCATACCATCCCGCCATTACTGTCATTAACAATCTTCTGCATGGTATCCTGCAGTTTTCCCTGGCTTTCATCATTGATAGACATCATCTTATTCCGCATCCCATCTGTTACCAAATCCTCCACAGATTTTCCGAAAATATTGGTACCCCATATTCCTTCTTCTGTATCGCTCATAGTCTTGATATAGTCGATAAGGTCTTGCGCCTGCTGCTCGTTCCCAACGATTGGCGCAATCTCTGTCTCAATATTCGCTCGAATGAGGTGAATAGACGGTGCCTGTGAATGGATTTTTACCCCGTATTTGTTGCCTTGTTTAATGATCGTCGGCTCATCTAAGGTAATCTCTTCCTTCTTAGGGCTCACCATGCCATATCCTTTCATCCTCACAGAGGCAAATGCATCCTTCACATCCTCATATTCAGTCTTTAATTCCGAAAGATTCTTCATAGCTGAGATAAGTTCATACTGCCCTGCAATTGTCATACCGGTAAGGTCGCTTAACATCTGATAATAGAACTTTTCCGCCACCCCGATACGCACCTTTACACAACCGTTATCCATTCCAATATGGTCTACCTTCATTTCGTCTATGTAAGAGCTTTCCGGAACCTCAAGCCCCTTGGCTGCATCCCGTACCTCGCTCATCTGTTCCATCACATCCCGGATATGCCCCAAAAGATCTTGCTTGATCACATGATCTCTGGGAAGCATCTCCACCCATTTAGGGATAAAGAACTGTATTTCCGAGACCGGGAACTCAAACATGACTTCCTCCAATATTTTATAGATATCATCTTCCTTAAGCTGCTCACAATTGACAGGAAGAGCTTTGACACCATATTCCTGCTCAATCTCTGTGACTACCTTTTTTGCATCCTCACCATAAGGCTTCACAGAATTTACCAGCACGACAAAAGGCTTCCCAATCGTCTGGAGTTCTCTTATCGTCTGCCCCTCTGCTGTACGGTAATGCTCCCTCTCGATTTCACCGATACTCCCATCTGTAGTCACTACAATCCCTATCGTGGCATGGTCGTGTATCACTTTGCGTGTTCCGATTCCTGCCGCCTTGGTAAAGGGAATCTCATAATCGAACCAAGGTGTCTTCACCATTCGTTCCCCGTTTCCCTCCACATGTCCGGATGCGCCTTCTACCATATAACCTACACAATCTATAAGCCGCACCTTTACCTTGACATCCTCGGAAAGCCTGATCTCCGCCGCTTCCTTGGGTACGAACTTCGGCTCTGTTGTCATAATCGTGCGCCCGGATGCCGACTGGGGCAGCTCATCTTTTGTCCGCTCCTTCCCATGCTCATCCTCCATATGTGGGAGCACCAGCACATCCATGAATCGTTTGATAAATGTAGACTTTCCAGTCCGCACCGGCCCCACTACCCCTATGTATATTTCTCCCTTTGTCCGGGCCTCGATATCCTTGTATAATTGAAACGTATTCATTCTAATACCCCCTTGTTCTGCTGATAACAGTGTATGCAAGAGGGTATTTCATTTAGAACTTTTCAATTATAAATCTTTTTATTCTTCCTTCCACGGCATTGCCAAATGCTCCGCTTTGGAATCTCTTAACATTAGCTCGTTCACTGCTTCCTTCGGATCTTTCCCTTCAAAAAGCACCTCGTTTACCTTGCTGACAATAGGAAGCGGTACATCATGAAGTTTTCCCAGCTTCACTGCTGCTTTGGTAGAGTAAACACCTTCCACCACCATCTGTACTTCATCCATAGCTTCCTGCATGGATTTCCCTTGACCCATCAGGTATCCGGCTTTCCGGTTCCGGCTGTGGACACTGGCACAAGTAACGATCAGATCGCCGATTCCCGTAAGTCCTGTAAAGCTTTCAATAGCTCCTCCCATCTTCACACCAAGCTGTGCAATCTCTGCGATACCTCTCGTGATCAGCGCAGCTTTCGTATTGTCACCGTACCCCATCCCATCAGCAATACCTGCTGCCAGAGCGATGACATTTTTAAGAGAACCGCCAAGCTCCATACCAAGCCTGTCCGGACTGATATACACACGGAACACCTGATTCATAAATGCTTCCTGCAGATATTCGGCAGTTTTCTTCGTCTTTGCCCCGATAACAACTGCTGTAGGAAGTCCTCTTCCGACCTCCTCCGCATGACTCGGTCCGGAAAGCACCGCCACATCCGCATTCGGAATCTCCTGTTCAATCTGCTGGGACAGTGTCATCAGTGTGCTCTCCTCAATTCCCTTTGCCACATCCACGATAATCTGCCCATCTGCAACAAAGCTGCTCATCTTCTGAGCTGTCTTCCGTGTAAATGGAGACGGCACAGCCATGACAATAAAGTCCTTCCCTTTTACCGCATCCTCCATATTACTGGTGAACACCATATCCTTTGGAATCGGAACCCCCGGAAGCTTGCTCTTATGCTCCCGCTCCTCGGAAAGCATCTTTACTTCCTCTTCACTGATCGACCATACTGTTACCTGATGCCCATTGCCGTGAAGCAGAAGCGCCAGCGCAGTTCCCCAACTTCCTGCTCCCATGATACCTACATTTGCCATGCTAAAACTCCTCCTGACATAATTATTTTATTTTTATTTGTTCTTATTTTTTCCCACACTGATCTTATTCTCTGTCCCCTTAAGCAATCTCCTGATATTCTCCCGATGCTTAAAAAATGCCAATACCATCAAAAATGCTGCAATCCCATACATCTCATAAAGGTAATTATCCGCCATCCCATAGGCCCCGGTCTGCCCCTGGTAGATAATTTCCAAAAGATAGATGATTACTACAACCAGAGAACCTACCGATACATACCGTGTCACTGCCACAAGTCCGACAAATACCACCAGACAGATAAGGACCATCACCGGAGTCGTAGTGCTGAGAAGAAGCCCGGCTGTCGCCGCGATTCCCTTGCCTCCCTTGAATTTCATATAAAACGGATAATTATGCCCGAGCACTGCACCCATTCCGGCATACATCGAAAGCAGCGGCAAAATATCTGCGCGGCTGTTCTTATAGATCAGATGCACCGCGGCAACCGCAAACACACATTTAAAAGCATCGCCTAAGAGCGTTACCAGCCCTGCTTTCCATCCCAACGTTCTAAGAGCGTTGGTAGTCCCTGCATTGCCGCTCCCCTGCTTGCGGATATCCACGTGATGAATCTTCCCATAGATATATCCTGTCTGCAAAAGTCCGAAAGCATACCCGATACATACACAGATAATTCTTTCCATAATTATTTTTCCTTTCTCTCACGAATGAAAAACTTCAATGAAGTCCCCTTAAAACCGAATGCTTCCCGAATCTTATTTTCCAGATACCTCGTATAAGAAAAATGCATCAGCTCTCTGTCATTAACAAAGATCACAAATGTCGGCGGCTTCACCGATACCTGGGTGATGTAGTAGAGTTTGAGGCGCTTCCCCTTATCAGACGGCGGCTGCTGCATAGTCACTGCCTCCATCATGATCTCGTTGAGAACACCCGTTGCCACACGAAGAGTCTGATTTTCAATCACCATGTCGATGACGTCATAGAGCTTATTCAAGCGCTGTCCCGTCTGGGCAGACACATACATGATCTCTGCATAGGGCATGAAAGAAAGAACGCGGCGTATCTCATTCTCATACTTTTTCATAGTCTTGTCATCCTTCTCGATGGCATCCCACTTATTCACCACGATTACAATTCCCTTGCCCCGTTCATGGGCTATCCCTGCAATCTTGGCGTCCTGCTCTGTCACCCCTTCTGCCGCATCGATCACTACAAGGACCACATCCGAACGCTCTACTGCCGTCACCGCACGGATGATACTGTAGCGCTCCAGCTCCTCCTTAATCCGGCTCTTTCGTCTCAGCCCGGCAGTATCGATGAACACATACTCACGTCCGTCATGCACAATCTCTGTATCGATAGCATCTCTCGTAGTCCCTGCAATATCCGATACAATCACCCGCTGCTCACCAAGAAGTTTGTTGACAATCGATGATTTGCCCACATTCGGCTTCCCTACGATGGCGATTCTCGGACGTGCATCCTCCTCATCCTCTTCATTTTTATCCGGGAAATGAGCGATGATCTCATCAAGCATATCTCCCATACCAAGGCGGGATGCCGCCGATATGGGAACAGGCTCCCCAATGCCCAGATTGTAGAATTCATATACATCCGGCATATATTTTTCAAAGCTGTCTACTTTATTCACTACAAGGACAATAGGCTTTCCGGAACGTCTCAACATATCTGCCACCTTAGAGTCTGAATCAATCAGCCCCTGGCGTACATCCGTCATAAATACGATCACATCCGAGGTGTCAATAGCAATCTGCGCCTGATCTCGCATCTGCGATAGAATAACGTCCTTACTGTCCGGCTCGATGCCTCCCGTATCAATCATAGTAAAATTCCGGTCTAACCACGATACATCTGCATAAATGCGATCTCTCGTCACTCCCGGCGTGTCCTTAACAATCGATATCTTTTCTCCCGCCAGTGCATTAAACAGCGTGGATTTTCCCACATTCGGTCTTCCCACAATTGCAACTACTGGTTTACTCATAATCTGTCTCCTCATTTACAAATCTAAAATCGCTTCAACAAAGTCCTGTCCGCTTGATTTTACAATATCTACGCGCACTTGTAAAGACTTGGCAAGCTGCGAAAGCGTCATATCGTCTAAAAATACCTCCTCGCCGCTTCGGAACATATTGCATGGAAGCAAAAGCTTATTCCCCAAAGCTTTGCCCGTAAGCTGCTCTTTGATATCCTGACCGGTAAGCAAACCCGATACTGTGATCATCTCACCGAAAAACTTATTCTCAATGGCATAGACATATATCTTCGTGCCCGTATATTTTTTCTTAAGTCTTTCTGCCAGCCTGGAGATATAGGGATATGCAAGCTTTCCTGTCGCCACGGACACCTCGCGAAGCTTTGTATCCCCGGAAAGCTTACGAATGCTTTCCTCGAACTCATCCATAAGAAGTCTTAACATGCCAACACCGTTCTCAAGTTGGAGATACCCGTCATACCGCTCTGCCTCCGGAAGTTCCTCTTCTGCCAGCGTATACCATTCATCCCCTCCATGGATAAAATGAACTCCTCTCTCTCCATACAGTTTTTCCTGCCATCTGTGGATGATTCCAAGAATCTCTTTTGCATCCTCCTTCCCGAAAGGCTCTAACGGATGCAGGCCCTCCCGGTATCTGGTCAGACCTACGGGTACCACCGACACACTCTCAAGGCAGGGAATATACCGGGACAGATCACGGATACTGCGCTCTAATTCTTCTCCGTCATTGATTCCCTTGCACAGCACGATCTGCCCATTCATACGGATGCCGGCTCCACAAAGCCTGTCCGCCTTTAAAAGCGCCTCTCCCGCAAACCGGTTATTTAACATCCTGCACCTGAGTTCCGGGTTAGTGGTATGAAAAGAGATATTGATCGGCTCCAGATGGAAACGTATGATCCGCTCGATATCATGATCACTCATATTGGTAAGGGTAACATAATTGCCCTGAAGAAAAGAAAGCCTGGAATCATCATCTTTAAAATACAATGTATCACGCATCCCCCGGGGCATCTGGTCAATAAAGCAGAAGATACATTTATTACGGCAGGAGCGGTACTCATCCATCAACCCCTGCTCAAATTCTATCCCCAGATCCTCTTCATAATCCTTTTCAATCTCAAGCTCCCATTCCTCCCCATAAGGCTTCCGAATCAATACTGTGATATACTCGTCATTTATATAGAAATGGTAGTCAAATACATCCCCAATTTCATTACCGTCTATAGACAGAAGAACATCCCCCGGCTCAATCCCCATCTCCTGAGCAATGCTTCCCGGGCAAACTTTCTTTATCGTATGCTCATGCTTCATATCTTAATCCTTTCATTACTAAAACCCACTCTACATTAAGTATAACGTATCCGGCAAAAATAGTCCAATCAAAACATTGACCTAGTCATATAAATAGTGATATAACTAAAGAGTAAACTTAAGTCTTATTTCATGCAGGAGAAAATATATGACAAATGATATAAAGGAAATGGAGACCAGACTTCCGGTAGCCCCACTTAAAATCGCAGCACTGGAAAGCTGCCTGGAGCGTGGGAAAAGGGTGAATGATTACATTGTAAAGTTCAGACAAGAGACCTATCATACAGCCCTGCATTCACCTCTTTTTTCCAGCTACAAACAGAATAATTATCTGATCGACTGCCACTGTCCCCGCTTTGGAACAGGAGAAGCAAAAGGATTTCTCAGAGAATCCATCCGAGGCGCCGACCTCTTTGTAATGGTGGATGTATGTAATTACAGCCTGACCTATACAGTAAATGGTCATCTGAATCATATGTCCCCGGACGACCATTACCAGGACCTAAAGCGTATCATCTCAGCAGCAAACGGCAAGGCACACCGAGTGAATGTCATTATGCCGTTCCTTTACGAAAGCCGTCAGCACAAACGTACGAAAAGGGAATCTTTAGATTGTGCTTTTGCACTTCAGGAGCTGGTTGATATGGGTGTTGATAATATCATTACCTTCGATGCCCATGATCCGCGGGTGCAGAATGCGATTCCACTTCGTGGTTTTGACAATTTCAGTCCTGCGTATCAATTTATGAAAGCTCTTTTACGTGCGGAACCTGACCTTGAAGTAGACAAAGATCATTTAATGATCATCAGCCCGGACGAAGGTGCTATGCACCGCGCCGTTTACTTTTCCAATGTTATAGGTGTGGATATGGGGATGTTCTATAAGCGCCGCGATTATTCTCAGGTGATCGGCGGAAAGAATCCTATTGTCGCTCACGAATTTCTCGGTGACAATATTTCCGGAAAAGATGTCATCATTATTGACGACATGATATCTTCCGGAGAAAGTATGCTTGATGTTGCAAAACAAATTAAAAGCCGCGGTGCAGGCCGGGTATTTGTATGCACAACTTTTGGCTTGTTCACCGACGGCTTTGATAAATTCGATGAATATTATGAAAAAGGCTATATCGATCGCGTAATTACAACTAACCTCACTTATCTTCCGCCCTGTACGAAAGAAAAACCGTATTTCCTTACCGCAGATATGAGCAAATTCATGGCTCTTATTGTTGACTCATTGAATCATGATATCCCAATCAGTTCTGTCATGGTTCCAACGGATAAAATACACAAACTATTGGAAAATCACAAACTTAAGAACAATTAATCGAACGGCTGTTGTCCAAACCACCAGACAACAGCCGCTTATCTTTTATCTATTTTGTAAAATCCGTATACTTTCCACCGTCTTTCAGTTCCACGCCTTTTGCTGCTGCAAGTTCAGACACCGTCACCAACTGATATCCTGCCTCCTCCAGCTTCGGGATCAGTTCAAGCGTTGCATCCACACTCTCTGTATGAATATCGTGAAGCAGGATGATATCTCCGTCTCCTACATTCTCCATCACCATATCGATAGTTTTCTCGGCGTTCCTCGTCTTCCAATCCAACGTATCAATATTCCATAAAATCATAGGCAAACCCACATTATCACGCACTGTCTCGCTAATAGCTCCGTAAGGCGGACGCATAACGGTCACATTACTGCCCACTGCTTTCTTGACCTTCTTGTTCGTATCCGACATCTGCTTCTTGACACCTTCGCCATCCAGCTTGACAAGATTCGTATGGTCGTAAGAATGACTCCCAAGCTCGCATCCAATCTTTTTCATCTTTTTGACCGTTTCCTCAAAGGATGAAACTTTTTGTCCGAGCATAAAAAATGTCGCATGCGCATTATACTCTTCAAGAGTATCCAAAATCTCTTCGGTCCGCTTGCCAGGTCCATCATCAAAAGTAAGCGCCACCATCGGCTTATTCGAATCAACTTGAGCCTCTTTTTTAGATACCAGCTTTCCATCCTCCCCAAAATTACACAAGGAAAGTCCGACATATACATCTCCGGTTGCCATCTTAGCGTCAGACGTAAAATAATAAATATCTTTCTTGATCTCCTTCCAGCCTGTTACTGCAGCACCATTCTTTCCAAGATAGTATTTGTCATCACCCTTCTTTTTCCATTTACTTTTCTGCATAATACCGTCTTTATCAAAATAATACAGCTTCTTTTTTATCTTCTGCCAGCCGGTCACCTTAACGCCGTCCTTGCCAAGATAATAGGTATTCGCTTTAGATTCAATAAACTTACTCTCTACATAAGAATTATCATATTTCTTAAACTTGTCTCCCTCCCACGTACCAACGGGATTCTTTACTTCAAAACGACCATTCTTTACCGTTAATATAAGGCGTTTTTTCCAGTCACCGCTAACCTTTTTTGCGATTTTATCCTCCAAAACTGCCTTGATCTGGTAGGCCCCCTCCACGTTCGGATCTGCTTGGCAATCTAATGTATACCCTTTTCCACTCTTCAGATCATTTACAAAATCCGATGCTGTATACTTACTCTTCTTGTCCAGCACCTTATCCCCTGACTTAACAAGCTTTGCTTCCGCTGAAAAAGCAGGCAGTGCTTCACCTTGCATAATCTCTGCATTCGCAACAATAAGTTCGACAGAAGCCGCAGTCAGACTTTGAAAAAGAGCTATTGCTTTCACACATATGATTATAAATGCAAATACACCAAAAAGAGCAAGGGAAATATGCAGCCTCCTCACTCTTATACGATGCTTTTTAAGTTCTTGTATTCTACGTAATCTTTTGTCAGTCATTAGTAATATCCCCCACTGGCATGCATAAAAGCTACCATAAATAAGTATACATTACTTCGACAAAATCCGCAATGAACAGTCAAAAAACTTTTCTTAATAATTGTTGAACATTTCTGACGTAAATATTACAATTATTATGTTTTTTTTAAGATACGCTTTTCTATTATTGAGTAAATAATCACCGAATAACCCTCACCCGAAGCACATGACTTACCCTCCGCAGATCATCGGCAACTCCTTCCGGAACTTCTGAGTCGATATCAATCATCGTGTAGGCGTACCCGCCCTTGCTCTTATTCGCCATATCAGCGATATTCATATTGTCCTTCGCCAGGATTTTTGTAAACTGCCCAATCATATTCGGTACATTGTGATGAAGAAGGACAATCCTCGTATTCTCGCCCCGGTAACCCATATCGCAGTCCGGATAATTGACGGAATGCCGGATATTTCCATGCTCCAGGAAATTCCGTATCTCTTTCACCGCCATCTTCGCGCAGTTGTCCTCCGATTCCTCCGTAGATGCCCCGAGATGCGGGATTACGATGGCGCCCTTAACGCCCACGATTTCCGGAGTCGGGAAATCCGTCACATAATGTTTCACCCGCCCGGAAACAAGGGCATCTACCATAGCCTCCTCGTCCACAAGGGTATTTCTCGCAAAGTTAAGGATTACCACATCATTTTTCATCAGGTCAATAGCATTCTTATCAATCATTCCCTTTGTGCTTTCCATTGCAGGCACATGCACGGTGATATAGTCGCATTCTTTGTAGATTTCGTCCACAGTCTTCGCATGGCGGATGCTCCTTGAGAGCCTCCATGCCGAATCCACCGACACATACGGGTCAAAACCGTACACTTCCATGCCAAGGTTCGTCGCCGCATTGGCAACTAAGACCCCGATTGCCCCGAGCCCGATAACGCCCAGTTTTTTCCCTTCCAGTTCGCATCCCGCAAAGGCTTTTTTCGCTTTTTCCGCATCCTTGGCGATATTGCCGTCCTCTTCATTTTCCTGCACCCAGTTGATTCCGCCGATAATATCCCTGGATGCAAGCAGCATCCCTGCGATTACCAGCTCCTTCACCCCGTTGGCATTGGCTCCGGGGGTATTAAATACTACGATTCCCGCCTCGGCACATCTGTCGAGAGGGATATTGTTCACTCCTGCCCCTGCCCTTGCAATTGCTTTCAGCTCTTTCCCGAATTCCATATCATGCATCGCCGCGCTCCGCACAAGAATCGCATCTGCTTTCTCCGCATTGCTTGGCGCGTATTCTTCCGTAAAATTCTGGAGCCCCACTTCAGAAATCGGGTTCAGGCAATGATATTTATATCCCATTACAGATTCTCCTCCTCAAACTTCTTCATAAACGCCGCAAGCGCCTCCACGCCCTCTATCGGCATGGCATTGTAGATGCTCGCGCGCATTCCTCCCACGCTGCGATGCCCTTTAAGGCTCTCTAAGCCGGCCTCCTTCGCCTCTTTCACGAATTTCGCGTCAAGCTCCGCATCGCCCGTCACAAAAGTAACATTCATCAAAGACCTGTCTTTCGGATTCACCGAGGACTTAAACAGGCGGCTCCCATCCAGATAATCATAGAGGATTTTTGCCTTCCTTACGTTGCGCTCCTTCATGGCCGCAAGCCCTCCCTGCTCTTTAAGCCACTTAAACACTTTGCCGCAGATATAGATACTGTATGCCGGCGGCGTATTATAAAGAGACTTCGCATCTGCATGAATCTTGTAGGTCAGCATAGAAGGCGTTCCCGGCAGCACATCCTCACGGATCAAATCCTCGCGGATGATAACAATCGCCATCCCCGCAGGGCCTACGTTCTTCTGCACTCCGCCGTAGAGCAGCCCGTATTTTGACACATCCACCGGCTCGGATAAGAAACAGGAAGACACGTCCGCCACCAAAGGCTTTCCCTTGGTATTTGGAAGTTCCTTGTATTTGGTTCCGTAAATCGTATTGTTCTCACAGATATACACATAATCCGCATCTTCCGAAACCGGGAGGTCGCTGCAGTCCGGGATATAGGAAAATGTCTTATCCTCCGAGGATGCAATCACATTCACCTTCCCGTACTTTTTCGCCTCATTGCACGCCTTCCTCGCAAACTGCCCGGTGACGATATAGTCCGCCACCCTGTTTTTCATCAGATTCATGGGAATCATGGCAAACTGGGTGGACGCGCCGCCCTGCAGAAACAGCACTTTATAATTGTCCGGAATTCCCATCAGCCCGCGGATACCCGCCTCCGCCGCGTCGATGATCTCCTGAAAAGGTTTTGAGCGGTGACTCATCTCCATCACAGACATCCCGGAACCGTTGTAGTCCAACATCTCCTCTGCCGCTTCCCTTAACACTTCCTCCGGTAAAACCGCCGGTCCTGCCGAAAAATTGTACACTCTGCCCATCATCTATTCCTCCATTTTCCAAAATATACTGCCCGAAAGCTCCGGGCAGTACGCTAACTTTCTATTCATCCTTAACCTTCTGCTAATCCTTCTCCAGGTCTTTTTCGTCAAATGCCTCGCTAATCGCAGCCCCCGGCGCGACCATCGGCCACACCTTATCGTCGCAGTCAATCTGGCAGTCGATGACTACCGGTTTCCCAAGGCTTAACGCCTTTGCAAATGCATCTGCAAATTCCTCACGGCTTGACGCCCGGATGCCTTCCGCTCCCATCGCCTCCGCAAGTTTCACAAAATCCACCGCGTCATTAAGCACCGTAGCCGAATACCTCTGCCCGTAGAACAGGTTCTGCCACTGGCGCACCATGCCCAGCACATGATTGTTTATCACCACCTGGATGACCGGGATATTGTGGCGTACCGCAGTGGCAATCTCATTCATGTTCATGCGGAAACATCCGTCCCCGGCGATATTCACTACTGTCTTTTCCGGCATCCCCATCTTTGCCCCGAGAGACGCGCCCAGGCCGTAGCCCATCGTACCAAGCCCTCCTGAGGTAAGGAGAGTCCTCGGTTTCGTATATTTATAAAACTGCGCCGCCCACATCTGGTGCTGCCCGACTTCTGTGACGATGACCGCCTCGCCCTTCGTCTTCCGGTAGATTTCCTCCACCACAAAGGGGCCGGTAAGCATCTCGGGATGATACGTCATCGGATATTTCTCTTTATAATCCATGATCTTTTCCATCCAGTCCGGATGGCTCTGCTGCTTAAGGCGTTTATTCAGGATGCTGAGCACTACCTTCAAATCTCCTACAACGCCCTCGGTGATGAGGACATTCTTATTCATCTCCGCCGCGTCAACATCAATCTGGAGAATCTTCGCATTTTTCGCAAATTTCTTCGCATTTCCCGTCACCCGGTCGCTGAACCTGGCGCCGAGCACGATTAGAAGGTCGCACTCGCTGACCCCGTAGTTGGAAGTCTTCGTGCCGTGCATTCCAAGCATTCCCGTATAGCGCCTGTCGGTTCCCGGAAATGCGCCCTTGCCCATCAGACTGTCCGTAACCGGAGCGTCCACCTTTTCCGCAAATTTTTTAAGCTCTTCGCTGGCTCCTGAGAGCACAGCGCCGCCGCCCACGAAGATATAAGGCTTTTTCGCCTTGCTGAGCATCTCAAGGGCGTGTTCGATGTCCTCCTCGCATACTTCCCAGGAAGGGCAGTACACGCCGGGCTTGACGCTCTGGTACTCTGTCTTTTCCGCAGTCACGTCCTTCGGGATGTCGATAAGCACCGGCCCCGGCCTTCCCGACTTGGCGATGACAAATGCCTTGCGGATGGTCTCCGCCAGTTTCTTTACATCCTTTACAATATAATTATGCTTAGTAATGGGCATTGTGATGCCTGCGATGTCAATTTCCTGGAAACTGTCCTTTCCAAGCAGCGCCACGCCCACGTTGCATGTAATCGCCACAATGGGAATCGAATCCATGTACGCCGTGGCAATCCCCGTCACCAGGTTCGTAGCCCCCGGCCCGCTGGTGGCAAAGCATACGCCCACCTTCCCGGTAGCCCTCGCATAGCCGTCCGCCGCATGTGCCGCCCCCTGCTCGTGGGAAGTCAAAATATGCGTAATTTCATTGCTGTGCTTATATAATTCATCATACACATTGAGGATTGCACCGCCCGGATATCCGAATACGGTGTCCACACCCTGTTCTTTCAGACATTCGATAACTATCTGTGACCCTGTCAGCTGCATATTGTTAAACTCTCCTTTATCTTCTATGTTTCTAATACAACGAAAAATTGCTTAATATCCGATGTACTGGTTAATTTTTCGGAATCTCCAGGATAGCTCCCCGGTTTCCTGAAGTCACCATGGACGCGTATCTCGCCAGATATCCGCTTGTCACCTTCGGCTCTCTCGGCTGCCAGTTCTCTTTCCTCTTAGAAAGCTCCTCGTCGGAAACCGCAAGCTCAAGCTTTAGATTCGGGATATCAATCTTAATGATATCTCCCTCTTCTACCAGTGCGATGGGACCTCCTACCGCCGCCTCCGGCGATACATGGCCGATGGACGCGCCCCTGGACGCGCCGCTGAACCGTCCGTCCGTGATCAGGGCAACGCTGGAGCCAAGCCCCATACCGGCGATTGCCGAAGTCGGATTCAGCATCTCCCGCATACCAGGTCCCCCTTTCGGCCCCTCATAGCGGATGACGACCACATCTCCTGCCACAATCTTCCCGCCCTTGATGGCGTCGATGGCGTCCTCCTCACAGTCAAATACCCTCGCCGGGCCTTCATGCACAAGCATCTCAGCCACAACGGCGGAACGCTTGACCACGCTGCCGTCCGGCGCAAGGTTGCCCTTAAGCACCGCAAGGCCGCCCGTCTCGGAATACGGATTGTCAATGGGCCGGATAACCTCGGGATTTCTATTTACCGCATCTTTGATATTCTCTCCTACGGTCTTGCCCGTCACGGTCATGCAGTCCGTATGGAGCAGACCCTTTTTATTCAGCTCATTCATCACCGCGTACACGCCGCCCGCCTCGTTGAGGTCTTCCATGTACGTCGGACCTGCCGGCGCAAGGTGGCAGAGGTTCGGCGTCTTCTCGCTGATGCCATTTGCAAAATCAATCTCAAAATCCATGCCAATCTCATGGGCAATCGCCGGGAGATGGAGCATACTGTTAGTGGAGCAGCCAAGGGCCATGTCAACCGTCAGCGCATTCAGTATGGCGTCCTCCGTCATAATGTCGCGGGGGCGGATATTTTTCTCCCACATTTCCATAACCTTCATGCCTGCCTGTTTCGCCAGACGGATACGCTCAGAGTAAACCGCCGGGACCGTGCCGTTTCCGCCAAGACCCATGCCGAGCACTTCCGTCAGGCAGTTCATGCTGTTGGCGGTGTACATGCCGGAACATGACCCGCAGGTCGGGCAGGTCTTGTTCTCGAACTCCAAAAGCCCCTCATCGGAAAGAGTCCCCGCCGCATTGGCGCCTACCGCCTCAAACATGCTGGAAAGGCTCGTTTTCTTTCCCTGTACGCGCCCCGCAAGCATAGGACCGCCGCTGACAAATACCGTCGGCACATTAATCCTTGCCGCCGCCATCAAAAGCCCCGGCACGTTCTTGTCACAGTTGGGAACCATCACAAGAGCGTCAAACTGATGCGCCAAAGCCATCGCCTCCGTAGAATCCGCAATCAAATCCCTGGTCACCAGAGAATATTTCATCCCGATATGCCCCATGGCGATTCCGTCGCATACCGCGATAGCCGGGAACACGATAGGGGTTCCGCCCGCCATGGCAACGCCCTGCTTTACGGCATTCACAATCTTATCCAGGTTCATATGCCCCGGAACAATCTCATTGTAGGAGCTTACGATACCCACTAACGGACGCTCCATCTCCTCTTTGGTAAGGCCCAGCGCGTTAAATAAAGAACGGTGGGGGGCCTGCTGTTTTCCTTTTGTAACTGTATCACTTTTCATGGTTTTTCCTCCTGAATTTTTTATGTGTTGACTGTGCGGACGCTCAGACGGGAGTATCATCCTCGTCACCGCGCTCTCGCTCTGAAAAAGCGTAGCGGTACTAGGCTTGAAAAAACCGCGCCAAGTACCGACGCTTTTTACGGGATTCCTTCGGATGACGCTCCCGTCTGAGCTGTTCGCTGACCGGCAATTAAAAATTCTGTCGTCCGGCCTTTGGCAAATATATTTTCCGCCGTTGTGTCTCTACTTTTCTGTTATGCTGGATTTTATGCGAGGTGGGATGCGATTAGGTCTCCCATCTCTGCGGTTCCTACTTGGGTCTTGCCTTCGGACATGATGTCGATGGTGCGGTAGCCTTCTTTCAGGACTTTCGCTACGGCGGATTCGATGGCGTCGGCCTCTTTATCAAGGTCAAAGCTAAATCTGAGCATCATGGCTGCGGACAGGATGGTCGCAATGGGGTTTGCGATTCCTTTTCCGGCGATGTCCGGCGCAGAGCCGCCGCTTGGCTCGTAGAGGCCGAACTTTGTCTCGTTTAAGCTTGCGCTTGCCAGCATCCCGATGGAACCTGTCACCATGCTGGCCTCGTCGGAGAGAATGTCTCCGAACATGTTCTCCGTCAGCACCACGTCGAACTGTTTCGGATTTTTTACAAGCTGCATCGCGCAGTTATCAACAAGCATATGCGTAAGGCTCACTTCCGGGTAGTCGATTGCCACCTCCTCAACGACCTTCCTCCAGAGCCTTGAAGAGTCAAGGACGTTTGCCTTGTCAACGCTGGTCACTTTCTTCCCGCGTTTCATGGCGATGTCAAAGGCGCGCTTTGCGATTCTTCGAATCTCATTTTCATTGTATGTAAGGGAGTCGTAGGCGGTCAGCACCCCGTCCTCCGTAACAGTCTTTCTCTCACCGAAATAGAGGCCGCCGGTCAGCTCCCGCATGATCATCAGGTCAAATCCGCCCTCCGTAATCTCTTCCTTCAGCGGACATGCGCCCTTAAGCTCATCGTAGAGAATCGCCGGACGTAAGTTTGCAAAAAGATTCAGCGCTTTGCGGATTGCCAAAAGCCCTGCCTCCGGCCGCTTTGACGGCTCAAGCTGATACCACGGGGAGGTCTTCGCATCCCCGCCGATGGAGCCCATCAACACCGCATCGCACTTCTTCGCCCCGGCAATGGTCTCGTCGGTGAGCGGCACTCCATGTACGTCTATGGACGCGCCCCCCAGCAAAAGCTGCGTATAATCACAGGTATGACCGTAAATCTTTGCCGTCCGGTCAAGAACCTTCATCGCCTCCGTGACAATCTCCGGCCCAATCCCGTCGCCTTTTATCACTCCAATATTCAGATTCATCTTTATCTTCCTTCCTTTATCCAAAAACCTATGTTTTTTATCATATCTTATTTTAGTATATGTTTCAAGACTTTAATTTACTGAAATCTTGATGCAAATTCAGGAAATCCTTGTATTATTCTTATATAGTTTCGGCAGTAAAAGCAAAAAGTTTCCAACGCTTATTAAAAACATCGGAAACTTCTTAGTCTCTTAAAAAGTCAATATCTCACGGATAGCACACTTGCTTTTAACTGTTACGCTTTGTATACTTCTCCTGCATACAGCTCGTCTTTGTTTACGTTAGCCTCAATTTCACTATTCCAGTCCTCAGGCTTTACATCATGGATCGCTACCGAGAGATGTTCTTTAGCGCATCCAAGTTCATTCATCATTGTCTCCACGATTGCATCTGCAACCTTCTTCTTAGTTTCATCATCTCTTCCTGCAAACATGTCAATTTTAATATGTGGCATAATGTACTCCTTTCATAAACGCATATTCATATTTTTTACATTCCCAATAAAAATCCGTCTTTGAACGGATCTGCCGGATCTATAAGCCAACAGTTATATCCATCGATATATGCGCCGCCGGTTATAACCGGAACAATAGCATCAAAATCACCGACTTTGGCCGTGCGGTCAATTCTGCAATTGAATTTACAGCCCAAAATGCTGTAATATTCGAAGGTATCTCCCTGGGCAATTTCGCCGGCAGCATATTTTTTTGCAGCCATTGCGGCCGTTCCCGTTCCGCATGGCGAACGGTCAACCTGACCCTCACCGAACACAGCCATATTTACAGTTCTGCCGTCTGACTGTTTCTGATACAGATCAATTACATCGATAGTATGGATATCAAGTTTAGGGTGTGATACTGTCACCTCCTGATTCAATGAATGCATGATTTTCATTCCGATTTCTGTGTAAGCAGATGCATTCTTTCCATCCAATTTCATTCCGAACTGATCTGCATCCACCAGCGCACAAAAACTGCCGCTAAACTCGAGATCATATTCAACAATACCATAACCATCGACCATCGTAGACAACCCTTCACGATATGAGAAAGTAGGAACATTCTCGAGGTCTGCCGATACCGCTTTACCTTCCCGGACATTAACATTGATAGAAACCATTCCGGCAGGCGCGTCGAAAGTAACATGTGTTACAGGCTCAGTCATTTCAACGAATCCTGCCTCGACAACGGCAACAGCGGCTGCGATAGTACCATGACCGCACATATTAACTACTCCTCCGTTCTCCAGAAAGAGGACGCCAAAATCAGCTCCCTTGTGGACTGGCTCGACAAGTGCCACACAGAGCATATCCTTGTGTCCGCGCGGCTCAAAACAAAGCGAAGTTCTGATATAGTCACAGTGCTCCATGAAGAACTGTTTCTTCTCCATCATCGTTGTACCTTCGACCATTGGAATTCCACTTAGAATTATTCTTGCAGGCTCACCTTCTGTATGAGCCTCCAAAACTCTGAACTCTTCATATTTATTGTGAAATTTAGGTGTCAGATCCATTGGATTACCTCCCTTAAATCATTTTTATTACAATGATATCTTTAATTATAGGTCTTATCTACTTTATTAGCGTATTTTTTACTTTCCTGCCCGCCTAACTCAGCCTGAACTTCTCCTCCAGCCCTTTCCACCTTGTATACGTCTCCAGATGCCTGTCCATCCACTTCCCGTACATTCCGATCAAAAGCCCGTTCCCAAAAGCCAGCACTACCGTTCCCGGCCCGATGCCCACAATCCCGCCGAACATCAGGAAGGAAAATGCCGCCGCTATGACAAGGCATGTCAGGTCAAATCCTATTTTGAACGAAGACAGCCGAATCCCAAACCGCTCACTGATTCCCTTCACGAAAAATTCGTAAACCTGGGGATAAAAGTACGTCTTAAAGTACAGCGCCACCCCCAGTGAATTAAGCAGAAAACCCACAACAAAATACAAAATCCGAAGAGACAGCGGCAGCACCCCCGGAGGGAACCTCTCCGGGTCAAAATGGGGAACCGCCGTTCTCCAGAAATCCAGCACCGCACCATAGATAAGCCCCGACGCAAACGCAAAAAAATACATCGGCTTTACTTTTCTCATAATAATGCAGAATACAATAAAAAGCATTCCCTGGACGATATACTCTGCCTGTCCGAACGTCAGCACCGACACTTTCATGCTCACGATATATGCCGGAGCCACCACCATAGACATGCCAAGGTCCGCAGCCGCCAGCATTGCCGTAGCAAAAGAAAGCACGGCTACCGCCAGCCCATAAATCATCTCATTGCTTACTCTGACCTTCCTCATAGAGCTTACCCAATCTCAAGCGCAATCTCCATCATCTGGTTAAATCCGGTCTCGCGCTCCTTTGCACTGAGCGCCGCCTCCTTGTAGAGATGGTCGGAGATTGTAAGGATACAGAGGGCTTTCTTTCCTGCTCTGGCTGCATTCATATAGAGGGCCGCAGCCTCCATCTCAACTGCCAGCACGCCCATCCTGCGGAAACGGTCGTTAAAATCCTCCCTGTCATTATAGAACACATCAGAAGAAAGGACATTTCCCACTTTCACGTTCGCCCCTCTCTTCCTTGCCGCTCCTACCGCCCCCTCTAAAAGCCCATAGTCCGGTATCGGCGCAAATGTTCCCGGAATCCCGTACTGCTCGGCATAGTTGGAGTTGGTGCAGGCTCCCATGGCGATGACAATGTCCATCACGTCCACATCATCCTGCATCGCCCCCGCCGAGCCAATCCGTATAATCTTCTCTACATCATAAAAATGATACAGCTCATAGCTGTAAATCCCGATAGACGGCATCCCCATGCCGCCGCCCATAACGGAAATCTCCTTCCCCTGGTAAGTTCCCGTATATCCCAGCATATTCCGGACTTCGTTAAAGCATACCGGATGTTCCAGGTAAGTCTCCGCGATATACTTTGCCCGCAGAGGGTCTCCCGGCATTAAAACCGTCTTTGCAATCTGCCCTTTTTCGGCCCCATTATGTGGTGTTCCCATAAAATCATCCTCCTTTTTCATTATTCCCTGTTTTCGATTGCTTTCTTCTATCATAACATCTCACCGCCGGAATCTCCACACATTTTCCTGCATTAACAACAAAAAGACCTGCCATCCACGGTCACGGGCATGACAGTTTAGCGCATCAATTTATCCTTTTAACATATCTGTCCTTTTCTTTGGCAAACCCCATCTTCTTCAGATAGCTGGCATGAGCCTGCTCCTTCCTGTCGAGCTTGATGAGATTGTAGATATTGATGGTCACCAGGCAGAAGTTCATAAGAGCCGTCGGATAAGAATGGATGATCAGCGCATATACAGCAAAGATACCGCTCCCTACTGTATTGATCACCCTGAGCCTTACCACCGAAGACATCAGCATGGACACCACGACTAGGACAGAGCCTGTATACCCCACCATCTCAATGATCATCGATACATTCATAACCAATTTTTCTCCTTAGTATCCGGAACCCGAATCCGTATTTTTCATGATCTTCACCAGCCTGCTTGTGCCGAGCCTGTCTGCCCCGGCTTTTACAAACTCCTGCGCGTCGTCAAAGGACGAGATGCCTCCTGCCGCCTTCACTTTTACATCCTTTCCCACATGCTCCCGCATAAGCTTTACATCCGCAAGCGTAGCTCCCCCGGTGGAAAATCCCGTGGATGTCTTGATGTATTCCGCTCCCGCACCCGTGACAATCTCGCACATCTTGATCTTCTCTTCTTCCGTGAGAAGGCATGTCTCGATGATCACCTTCAGTATCTTCCCCCCGCAGGCCTCGTGGACCTGGCGGATCTCGTCTTCAATTTCCTGATACCTTTTGTCTTTCAGATACCCGATATTGATCACCATGTCAATCTCCTCGGCTCCGTTCTCAACCGCATCCTTCGTCTCAAAGACCTTTACCGCCGCAGTGCTGTACCCGTTGGGGAATCCGATAACGGTGCAGATTGGGAGTTTCCCCTCCACATACTCTGCCGCCTGCCTGACATAAGATGCCGGGATGCAGGCGGACGCAGCATCATACTTTATGGCATCATCAAGTATCCCCCGGATTTCCTCCCATGTCGCTGCCTGCCCAAGCAGCGTGTGGTCAACAAGCTTTAAAATATCCTCTCTCTTCATAAATATATCCTCTCTTTCTTAAAATAGCGAAACAATACTAACCAACAATGCACTCATGATGCTGACAAACTACCTGACTCCTTTTTTCGTTTACTTTAATTTTCCCAATATGGAACTTCCAATCGTTCCTTCCGGCATAGCAAGCCCGAAATTGTCGGCAATCGTCGCGCCGATCACCGCAAAGGTCTCCGCGTCCTTAAGTTTCCCGCACCCTTCCATGGACGGGGAATAGGCAAGGAACGGCACTTTTTCCCTTGTGTGGTCTGTACCCGTATGGGTCGGGTCATTTCCGTGGTCCGCCGTGATGATCAGAAGGTCGTCCTCCTGCAAAAGCTTTAGCAGCTCTCCCAGCTTTACATCGAACTTTTCAATCTCCTTCGCATAGCCTTCCACATCCCTGCGGTGCCCCCACAAAGCATCAAAATCCACAAGATTCACATAGCAGAGCCCTTCAAAATCTCTTTTCGCAATCTCAATCGTCTGTTCCATCCCATGTACCGAGCTTTTGGACTTATTGGATTCGGTAAGCCCTTCCCCGTCAAAGATGTCAAAGATCTTCCCCACCGATATCACTGAAAGCCCGGCATCCTTAAGCACATTGAGCGCAGTCCTTCCGTAAGGCTTTAACGCGTAATCATGGCGGTTGCTCGTACGCTTAAACTCCCCTTTCTTCTTTCCCACATAGGGTCTTGCGATGACGCGCCCCACCTTCCACTCGTCTTTCATCGTGATCTCGCGGGCAATCTCGCAGCACCGGTACAGCTCCTCAAGCCCGAAAGTCTCTTCATTTCCGCAAATCTGCAAAACGGAATCCGCCGAAGTATACACGATCATATGCCCTGTGGCAATCTCTTCTTCCGCCAGCTCTTCTAAAATCGCCGTTCCGCTGGCGCTCTTATTTCCGATAATGGTCCGCCCTGTCCTCTGTGACAACTCATCTATAAGTTCCCGGGGGAATCCGGTCTCCGTAAATGTCTGAAAAGGTTTTGTAATATAAAGCCCCATCATCTCCCAGTGGCCGGTCATTGTATCTTTCCCGGTACTTGCCTCATAAAGGTATGTATAATATCCCATCGGCTCTTTCACTGCCTCCACCTGCTTTAAGGGATGAAGGTTCGCCAGTCCGAGTTTCGCAAGGTTTGGGATAACAAACTTATCCATCCGCTGGGAGATATGCCCCAGAGTATCCGTCCCTGCATCGCCGTAATCCGCCGCGTCCGGCAGCGCGCCTACGCCGAGAGAATCCACAACAATTGTAAATATACGTCTGTATTTCTTCATACTAATACCCTTCCTTCCTATTCTTTATATTGTTTTAACTTTAAAAATTGTTCCTGCGAAAGCATGATTTTTCCGTTTTCATTCGAGATATAGCCGTCCTTTTTTCCGTTCCTGTACGATTTGAGCAGATAATCCACCAGCCTTTCCGTGCAGCTCATGAATATATACTCCCGGTCAACTATCCGCTCGGAAGTAAGCGTAGCCATAATATTTTTCATTCGGAGAAACAGCGCGTTCTCATCGCGGCGTATCCAGCTCATATAACTCTTCGCCGGAATCTTAAGCAGCCTGCAGTCCTTCGCCGCGCATATGGAGATGCAGTACTCCGGGATTTCCGCAAATATCTCAAAATCACCGACAATATACATTCTCGTGAAATCCATAAAGTAATACACACGCCCCATCCGCTGATGGTTTCCCTATAATCTCCATCAACTGCTGTTTCGATCTCATCTTAACTCTCCCGGAATATCACCTGGCCGTCCACGAATTTTGCCGCGATACAGCGCTCGTCGGCCAGATAAATCAGCCGTTCTAAGCGTTCCTTCGCGCTCAGCTTTCGAGGGTGTCTTAGCATACTGTCATCGAGCACCACTGCGTCAAACTCGTACCCTTCTTCAAAGCTCCCGACGTTTCCAAAGAATTCTCCTCCGCCCTTTGTCGCCATAAAAAACACTTCCTCCATCGTCAGCGGCACCACCGACTGGTCATAAAGCCTCCATCTGAGTTTGGAACACTGCACCGCCAGAGCCATCGCCTTGAAGACAGACAGGGAGGAGCCTGCCGCAACATCTGTCCCAAGCCCTACCTTCATCCCTTTTTCCAGATACCTCTTTACCGGTGCCACGCCGGAAGACAGGTTCGCGTTGGATTCCGGGCAATGGGCGATAAATACCCCCTGCCTTCGCATCAGCTCTGTCTCTTCTTCCCCGCAGTGGACGCAGTGAGCCATGATTGTCGGGCAGGAGTTCCCAAACAGACCATAGCGGTCGTAAGTCTCTCCATAATGCGACGTGCCCGGGCACAGCTCTTTCACCCAATCAATCTCATCCAGGTTCTCAGACAAATGCGACTGTACCGGCAGCCCGTATTTCTTCTGCAGCCCCGACAGCCTCTCCAACAGTTCATCCGTACATGACGGGGTAAATCTCGGGGTCAGCACAGGCTTTATATTTTTAAATCCCTGACTTTTAAGCAGCCACTCTTCCGTGTCTTTTTCCGACTTTTCAGCACTCTCCTCACACAGATATTCCGGACTGTTCCTGTCCATATTCACTTTCCCGACATAGGCCTTAATCCCCGTCTCCTCCAGCTTTTCCATCAGCAGGAGCGTCGCCTGCGTATGGATAGTCGCGAAAATGCATGCCCTCGTGGTTGCGCTGTTTTTCAGGTCCTCTGCGAAAATGTCATATGCCTCTCCTGCATATTCCAAATCCCCGTACCTTGCCTCTTCCACAAATGTATGCGTATTCAGCCAGTCAATCAGCTCCAGATCCATGCCCATACCGCGGAATGCATACTGCGGCGCATGTACATGCAGATCCACAAGCCCGGGGATGATTATCTTGTCTTCGTAATTATAGCAAGGCAGCGTCTCATATTCTTTTGGGAGCGTGTCATACACCCCGGCGCACCTTCCGTCCTCACACACGGCATAGCCATTTTCTGTTATACACAGCTCTTCCCTTGATTCGCTGTAACAGATATTTCCTTTGAATACATAGTTCTTCATTATCATCGATTTCCTTTTTTCTTTTACTTTAACATATTACCTAACAAATAAGAACCCTGCTTTAGATAAATTATACATATCACAAAAAGACCCTGCCACCCATACTTACATGGACAGCAAGATCTCTCCTGTCATCACAGAGCATCCGTTTCCGGATGCAAACTTTACTTCAATTTCCAGATATCTTCATTATACTGGGCGATTGTCCGGTCCGAAGAAAAATATCCTGCTTTCGCGATATTCACAAGCATCTTCCTGCTCCACGCCCTGCGGTCCTCATAATCTTTGTATGCCCGCTCCTTGACTGTGATATAATCTTTAAGATCAAGAAGAGTCATAAACCAGTCCTTCTGGATCAGCTCCGCATGGATCCGAAGCAGATGATAAGGCTCCCCGATCTTCATCATCTCAGGACTGATGATAAAATTGATCAGCTCCCTGATCTGCGCATCATGGATATAATAATCCGCCGCCCGGTAATCATAGTTTTTATAATGTGCGATCACCTGATCACTGGACTCACCAAAGATATAGATATTGTCATCTCCTACCAGCTCATGGATCTCCACATTCGCTCCGTCTTCTGTTCCGATGGTCACCGCACCGTTTAACATAAACTTCATATTGCCGGTCCCTGATGCTTCCTTAGATGCGAGAGATATCTGCTCGGAGATATCGCAGGCCGGAATTAAATGCTCTGCCATCGTGACATTATAATTCTCCGCCATCACTACATGAAGGTACGGCGCCACCTCCGGGTCACTCTCCGTAAGCTTCTGGATACAAAGGATCAGATGGATGATATCCTTGGCGATATGGTAAGCCGGAGCCGCCTTCGCCCCGAAGATCATCGTGATCGGTGTGGCAGGTTTCCTTCCCGCCTTAATCTCCAGATATTTATAGATCGCATACAATGCGTTCATCTGCTGTCTCTTATACTCATGAAGTCTTTTCACCTGGATATCAAAGATCGAATCCGGATTAAGCTCTAACCCTTGCGTCTCCTTAAGGTACGCAGAGAGCTGCCTCTTCTTCTCATGCTTTACTTCAAGCAGCTCATCAAGAGCCGCCTCATCATCCACAATCTTAAGAAGTCCCTCAAGCTTATCCGCATCTTTCCTGAAACCGTCTACATGCTTCCCAATCCACCGGGTAAGCTCATGATTGCAGTGAAGGAGCCAGCGTCGAAAAGTAATACCGTTAGTCTTATTGTTGAACTTCTGTGGGTAAATGTCATAAAATGGCTTAAGTTCGGAATTTTTCAATATCTCCGTGTGAAGCGCTGCCACACCATTTACACTGTACCCGTAATGAATATCCATATGCGCCATATGTACGCGGTTCTGCGCATCGATGATAGCTACTTCCGGATTATGGAATCTCGCCTTCACCCGCACATCCAGCTCTTTGATGATCGGCACGATCTGAGGCGCCACCTGCTCCAGATAATGGAGCGGCCACTTCTCCAGCGCTTCCGCAAGGATGGTATGGTTCGTGTAGGCACAAGTCTTTTCCACGATCTCTATGGCCTCGTTGAAATCAATATTCTTCTGCACCAGCAGACGGATAAGCTCCGGGATCACCATGGACGGATGGGTATCATTGATCTGGACTGCCACATGTTCATGAAGCTTTCTAAGCTCGTATCCTTTCTCCTCGCACTCTTTTAAGATAAGCTGCGCGCCGCTTGACACCATAAAATACTGCTGGTAGATCCGAAGGAGATTTCCCGCCTCATCGCTGTCATCCGGATAGAGGAAAAGTGTCAGATTCTTCGCCACTTCCTTTTTATCAAAGGAAATCCCATCCCTTATGATACTTTCATCGACTCCCTTTACATCGAACAGATGAAGCTTGTTCTTTCCGTTCTCATATCCTGCCGCATCGATATCATAAAGAACGGATGTCAGTGTGAAGTCTTTAAAAGGCACTTCAAAAGAAATGCCTGTGTCACGAAGCCATCCTTCCGGCTCAATCCACGGATTCGGCATTTCCTTCTGTCTGCGGCTCTCAAACACCTGCTTAAAAAGTCCCATATGGTAGTTGAGCCCGATTCCGTCCCCGGATAACCCCAGCGTAGCGATGGAATCCAAAAAACACGCCGCAAGCCTTCCAAGTCCCCCGTTTCCAAGAGACGGCTCCGGCTCAATCTCCTCAATATGCGCCAGATCTTTTCCATTTTCTTTTAAAAGCTCTGCCACTTCATCATATAGACCAAGATTGATCAGATTGTTGGATAAAAGTTTCCCGATCAAAAACTCTGCCGATATATAATATAATTTTTTACTGCCCTGGATAGCCGGTGTCTGTTCAAGCTTCTCCTTCGTATATTCCAGCAGAGCGCCGTAAATTTCCCGGTCATCTGCTTCACTGATCGTCTTCTGGCTTCTCCTCCGTACAAGATTGTTCAATTCATCTCTAAGCATAGTCTTCCTCCTACATATGATAATCTAATCTTATAGAATCCATTGCAATCTCTTCAATTGCTGCCTTAAATCCATAGTTTACCATAACTGTTATATCTTGTCTAATAGCAGATTGCCTAAAAAACAGTTAAAAAGAAGGACTTTCTGTACGAAAACCCTTCTTAATAATCTTCTCTATCTACCTGTTTCTTGTCCTACTCTGCTACCGAAGCTTTCTCTACCTGCGCAATCGCTGCCTTCTGCATCGGGATACGACAATTCCTATTGCTCCCGAATTCCACAATCACATCAGAATCCGTGATATCAATGATCACACCGTAAAATCCGCTTGTGGTAAGCACTGTATCTCCTACCTCCAAGTCTGCTATCATCGCCTGTACTCTTTTCTGCTCCTTCTTCTGAGGCCTCATAAAGATAAAATAAAAACCGGCAAAAATAGCTGCATAAAGCAAAATTATAACCATACCGCTCGGAGCGGCAGCATTCTGGGCTGCTAAACTGAACATATTCAATCCTCCTACTAAATTTAAACACTATTGGTATCATACACAATAATACATATTTCATCAAGTAAAAATTAGCAATTCATATATATTTTATAAATCATCGCCGCTTCCTTCACGCATACCGGTAATCTTCTTTTTCTTATATTCCTTATATGTTCCTGTTTCAATCGCCTCTCTGATCTCACACATCATCGTATTGTAAAAATACAGATTATGAAGTACGCAAAGCCGCATACCCAGCATTTCTTTCGCTTTCAGCAAATGCCGGATATATGCCCTGGAGTAATTCCTGCAGGCCGGACACTTGCATCCTTCCTCAATCGGATGTTCATCCAACTCATATTTCGCATTGAACAAATTAAGCTTTCCATGATTCGTGTATACATGTCCATGTCTTCCATTTCGGCTTGGATACACGCAATCAAAAAAATCCACTCCTCTGTCCACTGCTTTCAGAATATTCTCGGGTGTTCCCACTCCCATTAGATACGCAGGCTTTTCTTGAGGCAGATACGGAACAACTGCATCCAGTACTCGATACATCTCTTCATGAGATTCCCCCACTGCCAGTCCTCCTATAGCGTAACCATCCAGGCCAAGCCGGGCAATTTCTTCTGCATGGCGAATCCGGATATCCTCATACACCCCTCCCTGATTGATACCGAACAATAGCTGCTGCGGATTAATGGTATCCGTGTTTTGATTTAGCCTCTCCATCTCTGCTTTGCAGCGTATAAGCCAGCGCGTCGTTCGGTCCACGGACCTTTGCATATATTCTCTATCTGCTACACTGGAAGGACATTCGTCGAACGCCATCGCAATCGTTGATGCAAGATTCGATTGTATCTGCATACTCTCTTCCGGTCCCATGAATATTTTTCTTCCGTCAATATGAGAGTTGAAGTAGACTCCTTCTTCTTTGATCTTTCTTAAGCCCGCCAGCGAAAACACCTGAAAACCGCCGGAGTCTGTGAGAATGGGGCGGTCCCACGACATGAACTTATGTATTCCTCCCAATCTTTTTATCACTTTATCTCCGGGACGTACATGAAGATGATACGTATTTGACAATTCTACCTGTGTCCCGATTTCTCTCAAATCTGTTGTGGCAACTGCGCCCTTGATCGCTGCCGCTGTCCCTACATTCATAAAAACCGGTGTCTCTATGACACCATGTACTGTAGTAAGCCTGCCCCTCTTTGCAGCTCCATCCTTTTTCAGCAATTCATACATGTGATGATCCTTTTCCATTCTATAATTCTATCCAAAAAAGTTCTCCTCTAAAAATGACACACTACCGGTATACCTGCGCTGATCAAGCCGTAAAGCTCGGCCGCCTTTCCCTCCGGCATATTCACGCATCCATGAGAACCATGACTCTTATACCTGTCTCCTCCAAACGTCGGCTGCCACGTAGCATCATGGAATCCAATCCCTCCGTTAAAAGGCATCCAATACTTTACCGGTGTTTCATAGGAATATTCACCGTTCGCTTTTTTCTCTCCCCTCAGTGTTGCATTCCTCGTCTTGTATGACAAGGTATAAACTCCCTGAGGAGTCGCATTGCCTTTGTTGGGATTGCCGGTTACCACATCTGTCTCCAATACAACTTTCCCGTCTTTAATAAAATACATATGCTGGTCTGTAAGGTCAACTTCTGCATAAGTATTGCCGACTCCGGCGCCTCCATGGGAAGCAGCTTTGCTTGTATATTTAGGCTCTCTCGATACAACCTGCGCTTTTTTGATGTCTTTTGTAAGCTGCTCATACTCTGCGTCCTGATTGATCTGCCACCCATAGCTTCCGCCCTCTACTTTTACAGTATCTCCGTCTGCAGTTGTAAATTCCTTTGCTTTGTATTTTGTATCGTATTTATTTGCCAATTTTTTTATATATTCCTTGACATCGTCTTTATTAAAAGAGACTTTCATTTTCTTTTTGTTTATCTTCACCCACTCAGAAATTACGGAAGAGTCCACCACTTCTGTTTCTGAACCGAATTCATAAGTAATCTTAGCACCGAGATAACTATTCATCTTGTCCGCCGCCTCGGTAACTTCCTTTGATTCTGACGTATATTTCGGTAAAATATAACAATCTTCTTCTCTAAGATTCACATTGCTCTGGAACTCTCCAATCGTCTTTGTGACTGCTGTCTGGAATTTCTCTTCATCAATCTTAGTGCCGATAACCTCCGGCACAATCTCGAACTTCCCGTCTTTAAATGCCGGGTAAGCATTTTTAGAAGCTTTTTGCTTTTCTTCATCCATGCATTTCAAGTTCGCCATAACTGCATTAAGCTTTTCCGTATTATACTTCACGCCTACTTTTGCTTCAATCTCTGAAGGTTCCCATAAGGATCTTACCCACAAAAGCTTTTGCTGTCCCTCTGCCAACTGCTTGATCCGCTCTCCGGAAGTAAACTCAATATCAATATCGGAACCTTTTATGATCTCCCTGCTGCCGTCAGACTCCTCCAAAGTCAATGTATAATCTGCCACCTGTTTTTTGAAATAGCTTTCAACCTCTTCAACATTGTTTAAAGAAAAATCCACTCCATTAATTTTCGTATCAAACATAAAATGGCTGTTAAAATACATAGCGACCCCGAAATACGCCGCTGTCAAAAGAGCTGTTGTAACACCAAGAGAAAGCAGCACCTTCTTTCCTGCACCGCTTTTTTTTCTGCGCCGTCTCTTTTTAGCCTTTCTTTTTGTATCTTTGTCTTTCTTATCATAGACTTCCTCATCATACAGCTCGATCAAAGTCTCTTCAATCATATCATCTGTCTTCTTATCCTTGCCAGCCATACCTTAAACTCCTTATTGTATCATTTGGTTATACTCCCTTTGTATCATCCATACCGTTTTATTATAATATGCTTTTTCATAAATGTATAGGAAAAATCTTTTAAATTAAAATGAAGATTTTATGATGAATTATTACATCATTTTACAATTACTGTTTTATAATGTATGATAGTCAAAGACATATAAAGTAAAGGAGATATTATTATGGCCGGTTCAAGTTACGGAAACTTATTCAGAATTACCACATGGGGAGAGTCTCACGGCGCCGCAGTCGGCGTTGTCATCGACGGCTGCCCTGCAGGACTCCCTCTCTCCGAGGCGGATGTTCAGCATTACCTAGACCGGAGAAAGCCAGGACAAAGCCGTTTCACCACTGCAAGGCAGGAGGCCGACCACGCAGAGATCCTGTCCGGTGTATTCAACGAAAAGACAACTGGCACTCCGATTTCCATATTGGTAAGAAATCAAGACCAACGTTCCAGAGATTATGGAAAAATCAAAGACTGCTATCGTCCCGGACATGCCGATTATACATTTGATGCCAAATACGGCTTTCGGGATTATCGGGGCGGCGGGCGTTCTTCCGGCCGTGAGACGATCGGACGAGTAGCTGCTGGGGCTGTGGCTGCCAAGCTGCTTAACCACCTTGGCATAACACTCACCACATACACCCGCTCTATTGGAAATATCTGCGTTCCGGAAACCGAATATGATTTTTCATGTATTTCAGAAAATGAACTGTACATGCCCAACAACATTTATGCCAGAAAAGCTTCTGCTTACTTAGAGGAATGCATAAAGTCCAGGGATTCTTCCGGCGGCATAGTTGAATGTCGGATCACGGGAGTCCCTGCCGGTATCGGAGAACCGGTTTTTGACAAGCTTGACGCCGCCCTTTCCGGCGGTATCATGTCAATCGGTGCCGTCAAAGGTGTAGAAATCGGAGACGGATTTATCGCCGCCCGCAATGTGGGAAGTGAGAATAACGACCCATTTTATTCAGATAACAATCGCATTTTAAAAAAGACGAATCATTCCGGCGGAACACTTGGCGGTATAAGCGACGGGGACACCATCCTCCTTAAAGCCGCTGTAAAACCCACCCCCTCTATCTCAAGGGAGCAGGAAACTGTAACTTCCGCCGGAGTTCCTACAACAATTTCTATCACCGGCCGCCATGACCCAGTCATTGTCCCCCGCGCCGTTGTAGTCGTGGAGGCTATGGCAGCATTGACTATCGCTGATTTTCTTATGATAAATATGTCTGCAAGACTTGACAGCCTGGAGAGATTTTACCTGTAAAAAATCTATCATTTTTACCTATTGCTTTTTTCTGCATTCAGTGTATAATAATACTAAACTTTTTGTTTATTTTTACTGTCATACATAATTCGACAGAAGAGAAAAAAGGAGAAACGCATGGAAATCGGAAAGAAATTAAAACAGCTCCGCATTGAAAAAGACCTTACACAAGAAGAACTTGCCGGGCGCGCAGAGCTGTCCAAAGGTTTTATCTCACAGCTTGAAAGGGATCTGACTTCCCCTTCCATCGCAACCCTTGTAGATATCCTCCAGTGTCTCGGAACGACAATCAACGAATTTTTCAGCGAGAAGCCGGAGGAACAGGTCGTCTTCCATTTCGATGACTATTTTGAGAAAATCGACGCGGAGTTAAAGAACAAAACCGAATGGATCATTCCTAATGCGCAGAAAAACCTGATGGAACCAATCCGGCTGACTTTAGAGCCGGGTGGACTCACCTACAGGGACGTCCCCCATGAGGGCGAAGAGTTCGGCTACGTCATCAAAGGAAGCATACGGATCCATATCGGCAAACAGATCTACACTGCCAAAAAAGGAGAATCCTTTTACTTTACCCCGCACTCAGAGCATTTTATTGAAGCCGGTATAAACGGTGCCGTTCTTATCTGGATAAGTACTCCGCCGAGCTTTTAATATTTGAAGGAGGATTGATATGTCTAATAAATTAATCGATATTGTGAATGTTTCAAAATCATACGGAGAGAATCTTGTCTTAAACGACTTGAATCTCTATATCAGGGAAAATGAATTCCTGACACTCCTTGGCCCAAGCGGCTGCGGCAAGACGACACTTCTCAGAATCCTCGGCGGATTTGAATCTCCAAATACGGGGAAAGTCATCTTTGACGGGATTGATATCACTGAGCTTGCCCCCAACAAACGCCAGCTCAATACAGTATTTCAAAAGTATGCACTTTTCCCTAATATGACGATTGCAGACAATATTGCTTTTGGCCTGAAAATCAAAGGAAAATCCAAAAGCTATATCGAAGACAAGATACGCTATGCCTTAAAGCTTGTCAATTTAGATGGCTTCGACCTGCGGATGCCGGACTCGTTAAGCGGCGGCCAGCAGCAGCGGATCGCCATCGCCCGCGCCATTGTCAATGAGCCGAAAGTTCTGCTCTTAGACGAACCCTTAGGAGCACTTGATCTGAAGCTCAGGCAAGATATGCAGTACGAATTGATCCGACTGAAAAATGAGCTGGGCATCACCTTTGTCTATGTCACCCATGACCAGGAAGAAGCTCTCACTATGTCAGATACTATTGTTGTCATGAATCAGGGAAATATCCAGCAGATCGGCACTCCGGAAGATATCTACAATGAGCCGCAGAACGCCTTTGTGGCTGATTTTATCGGAGAGAGCAATATCTTTTCGGCAATCATGGTAGAAGATAAACTTGTAAAGATCCAGGGTGTAAAATTCCCCTGTGTTGATACTGGATTCGGAAAAAACAAACCGGTGGATGCCGTTATACGCCCGGAAGACGTAGACCTGGTAAAACCTAAAAAAGGACTGATGCAGGGAATCGTCACTTCCCTGATTTTCAAAGGCGTCCACTATGAGATGGATGTCATGGCAAACGGCTATGAATGGCTGGTCCATAGTACAGATATGTTTCCTGTGGGAACAGAGGTAGGAATCAAAGTAGATCCATTTGACATTCAGATTATGAAGAAACCGGAATCAGAAGATGCGGAGGCAGTATCAATTGAAGAATAAAGATAGAAAAGTCAAGCGCCTGCTTGCCGGCCCTTATGTAATATGGGCTGTGGGATTCATTATCATTCCCCTTCTTATGATCTTTTATTACGGACTTACTGATAAAGAAGGGTATTTTACATTTATTAATCTTGCGAAGATCACTACTCCTGAAAACTTAAAATCTCTGGGACTGGCATTGCTTTTATCCCTTATAAGTACTGTGATCTGTCTTATACTGGCTTATCCGCTTTGCATGGTTCTCTCGAACTTGAAGGTAAACAAATCAAGTTTTATCGTACTGATATTCATCCTGCCCATGTGGATGAATTTTCTGCTGCGCACTCTCGCCTGGCAGAATCTATTAGAGAGAAATGGTATTATTAACATTGTACTTGGCTTTTTTCATCTCCCGGCACTGGAGATCATCAACACACCCTATGCGATCATTCTTGGCATGGTATATGATTTCCTGCCCTTTATGGTGCTACCGATTTACAATGTACTATCCAAAATTGACAAAGACCTTATTGCTGCTGCAAGGGACTTGGGAGCGAACAGTGTACAGACTTTCCTGCGCATCATTCTGCCCCTGTCCGTCCCCGGGATCATCAGCGGCGTCACGATGGTATTTGTCCCTGCTCTGACCACTTTTGTCATTTCCGACCTGCTTGGCGGGAGCAAGATTCTGCTTATTGGGAATGTTATTGAGCAGGAGTTCAAGCAAGGAAGCAACTGGAACGCAGGGAGCGGCATGTCTCTTGTCCTTATGATCTTTATTATCTTTAGTATGGCACTTATTGCCAAATATGACAAAGACGGGGAGGGAACAGCATTTTGATCAAGAAAACTTTACAAAGATTCTATCTTATATTTATTATCATATTGTTGTATGCTCCAATCATAACATTGATGGCTCTCTCCTTTAATTCTTCGAAAAGCCGGGCAAAATGGGGCGGCTTTACAACAAAGTGGTATGTCCGGCTCTTTCAGGACGACCAGATCATGAATGCACTTTATACTACTTTAGAGATAGCGCTTTTGTCTGCACTGATCGCAACACTGCTTGGAACCGCCGGTGCAATCGGTATCCATGCTTTCCGACGCAAATACCGGACATTGATGATGGGCGTCACAAATATTCCCATGCTCAATGCAGATATCGTAACGGGAATCTCATTGATGCTTTTATTTATTGCGTTTCGCTTTTCCCTGGGATTTTCCACAATCCTTGTGGCACATATCACATTTAATATTCCCTATGTGATCTTAAGCGTTATGCCCCGCTTAAAGCAGACGAATATCAATACATATGAGGCAGCCTTAGACTTGGGCGCATCGCCTCTTTATGCATTTTTCAAGGTAGTATTTCCTGATATCTTACCGGGTGTATCCTCAGGATTCCTTCTGGCATTTACGATGTCCTTAGATGATTTCGTAATCACTCATTTTACAAAAGGGCCAGGTGTTGATACTCTTTCAACAAAGATTTACAGTGAAGTCCGAAAAGGTATCCGGCCGGAGATCTATGCTTTGTCCACCATTATGTTTCTTTCCGTTCTTCTCTTGCTCGTTCTGGTCAATATCGCACCGGATGAAAAAGAAGACCGAAGAAAGATCCTTTCCGCTGCCACAGTAAGACGGCACAAAATCAGTCGTTTTCTGTTGCGTAAAGTAATACCTGCCACAATAATCGCAGTAGTGACCGTCGGCGGTATTTTCTATAGTCTGAAGTCCGACAGGACAGGCGGGGACAATCAGGTTATTGTCTACAACTGGGGAGAATATCTGGATCCGGAAGCTATCGAGATATTTGAGGAAGAGACGGGAATCAATGTTGTATACGAAGAATTTGAGACAAACGAAATCATGTATCCTAAAATCCAGTCCGGCGCCATTGCTTACGATGTCGTATGTCCTTCGGATTACATGATCGAGCGAATGATCAAAAATGATCTTCTTGCAGAAATCAATTATGACAATATTCCCAACATAAAAAACATCGGAGATGTTTATATGGAGCAGTCCCGGCAATTTGATCCGGACAATAAATACTCTGTCCCCTATCTCTGGGGTACAGTGGGAATCCTGTATAATAAAAAATTAGTTGACGAACCCATTGACAGTTGGTCTGTTCTTTGGGATGAAAAATATAAAGACAGCATTCTTATGCAGGACAGCGTACGTGATGCTTTCGGAGTTGCATTAAAATATCTCGGATATTCCTTAAACTCTACGGATCTCGATGAACTGACTGCCGCCCAGAAGCTTTTGATCGAGCAAAAACCTCTGGTCCAGGCCTACGTCGTTGATCAAGTACGTGACAAGATGATTGGGAATGAGGCTGCCATCGGTGTTATCTATTCCGGTGAAGCAATCTACACACAATTGGAAAATCCAGATCTTGAATACGTCATTCCAAAAGAAGGCTCCAATATCTGGATTGACTCTCTTGTCATTCCCAAAAACGCGAAGCACAAAGAAAATGCCGAAGCCTTTATAAACTTTATATGCAGACCGGAAATCGCAAAGATGAACTTCGACTACATCACTTATTCCATCCCCAACGATGCCGGCCGGGAACTTATCGAAGAGCCTGCTCTCAGAAACAGCAAAATTGCTTTTCCTGACGCGAAGGAACTTGAACGCTGCGAGACTTTCAAATTCTTAGGCGATGAAAATGACGCCGTCTATAATGAGATGTGGCGGGAGGTTAAATCCAGATAAATATATACACAACAGGCAGCCGGGAAATCATGAATCCCGTCTGCCCGTTATGTTTCTTATTCTCCGCCTGGTCCGTCTTTCCTCGGGCGCTCTGACTCCGGAAGAGGCTCCGCCGGTGTCATAGTATCTTTATATTCGCTCTCCTCTTTCACTGCTCCTGATATGCTGTCCTGGTGTACTCCATTCACCTGTTTTCCCATATCATTTCTCGCTGCACGGAGATTCTCCGGGAAAAGATCTGTCTTTATCTCATTCATCAGCACATACTCCTTTCACCTACTGACTTCCTGTAGATAGTATGCACCGTTTTTCAAAAAATATGCCATCTACTTAACCCTTCAACGAACAAAGGGTCTTCTCTCTATAAAAAATTCAGCGTCATAACCTCCATTCGGACGCTTATTAAATACCAATCCACCACCATGTACCCTGGCAATCTGTGCGGCAATACGAAGCCCCATGATGTGCACGGAATTGTCGTGTCTCTCCATATTCTGCACTACGATCTCCGGAATACCATATCCTGTATCTTCTATGCGCCAGTGAATCTGATCTATTTCTTCCGATAGATATACGGTCACGTGACACCCCTCTTTATTATGCCGGATGCAGTTCCCGATCAAATTTCTAAGGGCCCGCCGGACCAGCCCTCCATCCATGGCCGCTCTTACTTTCTCCATCTCTTTCTCTACAACAATATCTACCGTAAACTCCAGCATGTCATCCCCATTTACTGTAGTTTTCTCCAAATCCCCATTATAAATGTCTGCCACACATTCACGTAAAAGAGCTGCCGGAGAACAAATTGTTGTCTTTAGGGGCTGGGCCTGGTACGCCAGCTTCGATGTAAGATTTAAATCTGCAATTAATTGACGGATAATCAGACTCTGGCGATTCATATCTTTCGCTATCTTTTGATTTTCCTTATCTAACTTGTTATCTTCTGCCAGCTTGTCTGAGTATGCAACAATCAAAGACAGAGGTGTTCGAATATCATGAGAAACCCCTGCAATCCACTCTGTCCTCGCCTCATCTCTTCTTTGAAGCTCCTCCTGCTGCTTCTTAAGTTTCACCGAAACGAAGTTTAGTTTCTCCGCCAGCTCATCCATAAAACCTCCTTGCCGAATATCCGTCTGCTCTCCGAGAGCCAGTTTCTCAATACCTTCTATGATTGGCTTCATAGATTGGTAAAATCGAAACCCAAACAAGAAAATAAATAATAAAATAATAAGAATATTCGCAATTGCCATCACTTTCAGATATACCAGCAGGAAGCGAAACGTATCCAGCGACATCAGCATATCATATCTCGTAATCTTTTCCTTATCACATCCGAATACAAGCAAAAGTTCCCCGCTCTTCCATGTTCTCACCGGATAATCTTCAAGATACCACCGGGAAAACACCGCAACATCCTGCAGTGTAAACTTCCTCGGCACCTCATCCGGAAGTCTCCATTCCCACACTGCACGTCCTTCCCCATCAAGAGCCATCGCCCATATGAAGTCCGTATTCTCAAGAATCTTCTGTCCCTTTTCAGAAAGCACCGTGCCTTCCTCTGCTTCCAGGAGTTCTTCTCCCACTTGTTCCATACTGTCCCGTCCAAAAACAAGCCCCTCTCTATTCCGCATGGTCATACATCCAACTCCTAGCAACACACATATATTGCAAAACAAAATTATAAAAATAACCACCCCGGCCGTCAGAGAATAACGGCGGATAATCTTTAGCAGACTTCTCATAACGGCACCTTTGCCAATCGGTATCCAAGTCCTCTTGCCGTGAGAATCCACTTTGGATGTGAAGGGTCATCTTCCAGTTTCTCCCTCAGATGCCGGATGTGTACCATAAGCGTATTCTCATAACCATAATAAAATTCTCCCCACACTGCATTACAAAGGGCATCAAATGTGACAATCCGCCCTCGATTCTGATTAAGTTTCAAAAGGAGGGCAAGTTCTTTGGCTGTCAGTGCCAACTCACTCCCCTGAAACCGGACAATCGCCCGCTCTGGAAATACTTCGCGCTCCCCAAACCTAAGCACTGTCTCCGCCTTCTCCTCATTTACATGATACGTCCTTTTAAGTACTGCCCGAACTCGCAGTAAAAGCTCTTTGGGAAGAAATGGCTTTGTAATGTAGTCGTCCGCACCCAACCCCAATCCGAACAATCGGTCCTCATCTTCATCCTTTGCCGACAAAAACAGAATCGGAACCTCTGATTCATCCCTCATCCTTTGAAACAGTGAAAAACCGTCTCCATCCGGCAGCATAATATCAAGCACTACCATATCCGGCATACCTGCTTTAAATTTCTCCATTCCCTCTCTGGCTGAGCGCGCAGTATAGACTTCCTGATATCCGTCTTCTTTCAAAATTGCAGCAATCAGATTCACAAGCTCTGTATTATCATCTACCACAAGAATCTTATATTTATAATTTTCCATTCCTGCCTCCTGCTGTTACGATTAATATGTATATTATAAAGCGTCGCTCTCCGCATTTCCAATCTCTCTCTAAAAATATAAGGTAAATATAAGGTAATTTTAAGTCACACATAAGGCACGTCTCCTACAATGATGTTATCAAACAGGTAAAAAGGAGGTAATTTTATGTCTTCTGTAATTCTTACAGATTCACTTACAAAACAATATGGCAAAAAGACTGTCGTTGACAGTCTCGACCTGAAAGTCCCTGCAAGAAGTATTTATGGATTTCTAGGACCAAATGGCGCCGGAAAATCCACCACATTAAAACTTCTCCTGGGGCTAATCAAACCTACGGAAGGGAATATCCGAATACTCGGTCAAAAAGTAACACAAAAAAATCGGCTTAATATTCTGGCTCAGACAGGTTCTCTCATCGAATCCCCCGCCTATTATGGACACTTAAGCGGCAAAGAGAATCTGCGGATTATCTGTACTCTTAAGAACGTCCCTCTCCGCTGCATTGATCAAGTACTTGCAATTGTTCGTATGACAGAACAACAGAATAAAAAAGTCAGCCAGTATTCTCTCGGCATGAAACAGCGTCTTGGACTGGCCACAGCTCTTCTTGGAATGCCTAAGCTTTTACTCCTCGATGAGCCCACCAATGGTCTTGATCCTGCCGGAATCCAGGAAATGCGGGAATTGATCTGTTCTCTTCCCCAAAAATGCAATATGACTGTCGTCGTATCCAGTCATCTCCTGAGCGAAATTGACCAGATGGCCACCCATGTAGGGATTATCGACCAGGGACAACTGATATTTCAAGATACCCTGTCCTCTCTCCATGAATACAGTCGCAGCCGGATCATCCTGCGTACCAATAACGACTCTGCTGCCATGAAGGTATTAAAACAATCACATATTCCTGCCGGATGGTCGGAAAATACTCTCACGCTGAAAGTGCACCAGGAAAACCGCATAGCAGATGCTGTCACTTTATTGGTCCATGCAGGCATCGGCATCCATAGAATCTATGAACAACAAATGAGCCTTGAAGATATCTTTCTTCATCTGACTGGAAAGAAGGTGAGTTTATGATGCTTTCAACTCTGCAGCGCAGACTCTGGGCAGAACAAAAAAAATCCAAACACAGACGGATATGGCTTATCCCTTTCGCTTTTTTCCTATTTGAAGCTCTCTGGATGATATGGCAGTTTACGAGCGCTCATACAGAAGAGCTTACAACCGGCTACCTGATGCTATTTTACGACCTTCCAATTATAAATACCATTATTATGCCAATTATGGTTGCTGTCATCGCCAGCAGGCTCTGCGATATGGAAATCAAGGGAGAAACTTTAAAGCTTCTCTATACTCTGCAAGAACCTGAAAGTTTTTTTGATTGTAAATATTTAGCCGGTGCAAAATATTTATTCTTTTTTACTGCCGGACACAGTATCCTGATACTGGCCTCCGGTCGAATCTTCCACTTTGGATATTCTTTAAAAATATCCATGCTTATTGAATATTTAGCCGTCACACTCTGTACAAGCCTTGTACTGCTTGCTCTCCAGCAAATGATGTCTCTGATTTCAAACAGTCAGATTATGCCCCTCACAGTTGGCCTCGCCGGTTCTTTTCTGGGACTCTTTTCACTGTTTTTTCCTGCCCCTCTCGCACGGCTTGTCATATGGGGCTATTTTGCCGCGTTTCCCTGTGTAAAGATGGACTGGGACAGGGCAACGCGGATTACGGAATTCTATGAAGTTCCTTTTCCTTTAGTCGGATTCCTTATATTTGCCGTTTTCGGAATCCTGCTCTTTATCATATGCCGAATAATCGTAACACGAAAGGAGATATAAATTATGACACACGATAACTTCCCCTGTTTCATCTTTGATATGATTCTTTGCTGTATTCGGGCAGAAAGACAAAAACTCGCACATTCTGCCATATTTCCTGCCTGTATTCTGATACCTGTCATTCCCGTTATTATGGGTACTTTTAACTACCTGCAAAATATAGAAATATTAAAAAGCCAATGGTATTCCTTATGGACACAGCTCACTTTGTTTTACTCAACATTCTTTTATGCACCTTTGATTGCTCTTTACTGTTCCTATATGTGGCGTCTGGAACACCGGAACAATAACTGGAATGTATTTATGAGTGCACCTGTACACATATCCTGCCTGTATCTCGGAAAGCTTGCCGTTATCCTTTTTGTGACGCTCATTACACAATTTTGGCTCGGAATCCTCTACCTCATAGCAGGAAAACTTGCAGGGCTTCCCGGTTTATGTCCGATAAGCATCTATTTCTGGCTGCTTCGAGGAACGATAGCTGCCGTGGCAATCGGAGCACTCCAGCTCCTTTTATCTATGGTCATCAGAAGTTTCTCTGTTCCAATCGGCATTGCTCTCATCGGAAGTGTTATGGGAATGCTCATCGCAAATAAAGGTCTTGGTTTGTTCTGGCCTTATAGTTTGATGCTCATGGGAATGAATTCCAATAAAAGTACTGATTCACTGGCTGGAAATAGTCTGGTATTTGCAATAGCAACTTTTCTTTTCTTCCTTTTATTCTTTCTGGTTGCCATTAAGATCTTAGAAAACAGGGATGTCCAAACCTAACTGCAAGCTCAGTCTGATATTATACAATTATGAAGGAAAGAGACTGCCTTTTTTCGAGACAGTCTCTTTTTCCTCTGTTTTACATATTTTCTATTTCATGTATTTTTCCATCTGACGGACAGCTTCCTGTATGTCAATTGGCTTTGCAATATGAGCATTCATTCCGCACTCCAGGCAATGATTGATATCCTCTGAAAACGCATCCGCTGTCATAGCTATGATCGGAATATCCGAATCCGTACGTCCAAGAGCACGGATTCTCTTTGTTGCCTCATAGCCATTCATAATAGGCATCCGGATATCCATAAGGATCGCGTCATAGTAGCCGGGTTCAGACTGTTCGAATATCTCTATACAAACCTGACCATTTTCCGCCCGGTCGATACTCAAGTTCAACTCACCTAAAAGCTCCTCTGCAATCTCCCAGTTCAGATCATTATCTTCCGCCAGCAAGATATGTCTTCCTTCAAAATCTTTCGTCTCTTCTACTTCCTCTTCTATTATCCCTTCTGTAATTCCCGCATATTTTCTGAGGCCGTAATAAAGCGTAGATTTAAACAGGGGCTTTGCGATAAACCCATTAATACCTGCGCCGCGGGCATCCTCTTCGATATCACTCCAATCATAGGCAGAGATAATAAGAATCGGTATTTCATCACCCATCATCTTACGTATCTCATTTGCCGTCTTGATACCGTCCATCCCCGGAAGCTTCCAATCCAGCAGGATAATGTGATAATCATCATGCTGTCTGTGCTTTTTCTCTACCATCTGTATTGCAGTCTCTCCATCCAACGTCCAGTCGGCCTGTACGCCAATTGTCTTTAAGGACGCCGCAGTCGTGCGGCAAAGCTGCTCATCATCATCCACAACAAGCATATTCCAGGCTGGAAGGATCATATCCTCCTCCTGCACGGTAGCACGTTCAAAGTCAAGAATCACATGGAACTCCGTACCTTTGCCCGGCTCACTCTTCACCTCGATCGTTCCGCCCATGGCATCTATGATATATTTGGTGATCGTCATTCCAAGCCCGGTACCTTGTATCTTCTGAACACGCATACTATCCTCGCGGGTAAAGGAATCAAATATCTTATCCTGGAAGTCTTTTGACATACCGATTCCGCTGTCCTTCACTGTCAGGTGAATTCTTACCCAATCTTCTCCAAGATTCGAAGGCTCCTCTTCCATCGCCAGATGGATGCTTCCGCCTTCTGGCGTAAACTTAATAGCATTCGAAAGGAAATTGAGCAGTACCTGATTCAGCCGCACACTGTCACAGCACACGTTCTCAGAAGAAATATCATGGATAAACACATCAAAATGCTGGTTCTTTTCCTTTACCTGCGGCTGTACGATATTCACGATCCCTTCCATCACTTCCCGCAAGGACACCTGATCAATATTCAGGCTCATCTTACCGCTTTCAATCTTGGACATATCCAAAACATCATTGATCAAGCCCAACAGATGCTTACTGGACATAGTGATCTTTTTCAGACAGTTTTGTACCTGCTGCATATTTCCTATATTTGCCGTAGCTATCGCCGCCATACCTACGATCGCATTCATCGGCGTACGGATATCATGACTCATATTAGAAAGGAACTCACTCTTCGCTCTGTTCGCAGATACTGCTTCCTGGCGAGCTTTCTCCAATTCTCTGAACTGTTCTCTTGTCAGCTTAAAAAACTTGTAAAATACTAAAAGAAGTGCACACAAAACGGCACTGCAAGCCACGACTGCCATGAGGGCCCACAGATTATTCAGATTACCCACGATCTCACTCAGTGTCCCGTAAGGCATGACAGTCACCAGATACCACTCAGAATAGGGCAAAGCAGTACAATACAGATGCCGTCTCTCGTTCTCAACCCTGATCACCTTTGAATATTTTTGCTTGGCACTCATAGCCGTCTCTAATCCTTCAACATACTGCTGCGCATTCTCACCATCCAATTCCTCAAACATCGCTTTGATCCGGTCAAAATAATTTTCTCGGCATGCTGAATTGCTGCGAATGACAAAACTGCCATCCCTACGAATAATATGGGAGTAGACCATAGAATCATTCTCATCCAGTGCCAGCACTTCTTTGACATAACTGACTGGAATACCTGCTACCAACGCAATACTGGAATCCCCATTTTCCATCTTATACGATGCTGGAATCCCCATAAGAACAATATCATTTCCTGAAGCATCCGTTCCAACAGCAACTTTCTTTTCACCTTTACTCAATGATGTAAAAAACGGCTCCGGATCCGTCACCTTCATTTCCGCTCCGTAAATCATATTAAAAATTTTATCTCCACAGTAAAATGCAAGATAATCAAATCCCCTCGCCTGTCCACTGTAGGAGAGCTTTTCTATAAGCTTACTGTCTACCTCTTGGGGAGGGACGTCCTGTTCAAGCTCTTTTACCTGAGCCAGACGCAATCCAACCGTTTTCTCAAAATGAATGGAAATTTGTTCGCTCATCCCCGCCATGTATACCGTGCCCATCTCCGTCATCGTTTCCGAGCTCTTTCCATTCATATATACTGCCAGAAAACTGAAAGTGAAAACACATAAGATGGATATAAAAATGGCACTATTCCGCAAAAATTTTAATGTCTTTTTCCTTACCATAAAAACCTCCGTAATTACTTATGTCCAGCGGTAGACGCTTTACTGCCGTTCCCACGACGACGCACCTACACACGGAAACAGCCTCCCCCTACGAACTCTCTCAACAGAGAATTCATAGGTATATTCTCACTTCCTATGCCTACAAAATAATCTAAAAACTTAAGAAGTCTTTTCGCTTCCAGATATTCCGGACAATCTCTGTCAATCGCAAATAACAACCGCTCTACATAAGGCTTTAACACTGCCAATTCGTAGACAAGTGCAGAGTTAAACATAACATCTGCCTCCTCCTGATAAGGAAATATATTCTTTTCTTCCCCTCTTCTTACAGACTCCCACATACGGATTGTCCTCTGGGCGCTGGATCCGCGGGTACGCGCATCCCTCACTATTCTCCGAAGGAATCTGCCGTCCGTAGACGGTATACGATTATGCTCATCAATATTAAGCTGCGTAAGCGCGCTGATGTAGATTTTGAATTTATTCTCATCGGCCAGTTCTTTTGTAAGCTTAGGGTTCAGGCAATGGATACCCTCGATGACAAGCACATCGGCTGCCCCCAGCTTCATAGTCGGACCGTCGTATTCCTTATGTCCATTAACAAAATTAAAATGGGGGATCAGAACTTCTTTTCCTTCCAGCAGCTCTCTCATCTGCCGGTTAAACAGCTCCACATCTACTGCTTCAAGACATTCAAAGTCATATTCTCCATTCTCGTCCCTCGGATTCTCTTCCCGCTCCACAAAATAATTATCTACAGCAAGAGGGCGCGGAACCAATCCATTTGCTCGGAGCTGAATAGAAAGACGATGGGAGAAAGTAGTTTTTCCCGAAGATGAAGGCCCTGCGATCAAGACAAATTTGATATCCTTGCGCCCTGCAATCTCTGACGCAATCTCCGCAATCTTCTTCTCCTGGAGCGCTTCCTGGACTAACACAAGCTCCTGGACATCTCCCTTCGTGATTTTATCGTTCAATGCGCCGACTGTCTCTATGCCCTGCATATCACTCCATTTGACAGATTCCTTCTGTACTTTAAACAACTTTTGCCGCGGGCAAAATTCCGGAACAGCCTCCGGTTCTTTCCTGTCCGGCATCTGCATTACAAAACCTTCATCATACAGATAAAGCTTAAAGTATTTCAGATATCCTGAACTCGGAACCATATATCCATAAAAATAATCCTCAAACTCATTCATACTATAGATATTGACTCTGGACACTCTGCGATATTCAAACAGCTTCTCCTTATCATACATACCATGCTTCCGAAAAAGAGCGATGGCATCATCTGTGCTGACAGTTCGTTTTTCAATAGGAATATTCTGCCCGGCAATCTCACGCATCCTGCATTCTACCTTAGTAAGGAATTCCTGATTCAATTCAATCTTCCCCTCGATCGTGCAGTAATACCCCCTGCCTATTGAGAAATGAACCCGCACTTTACGGATATCTTCCCGGGACGCCACATCGTAGACTGCCTTTACAAGCATCAGCTTCATACTTCTTTTGTACGTCTCATGTCCGATTGCCCCTGCCGTCGTCTCAAAAGCTATTGTACAGTCCTTCTTTACCTTTTTACGAAGTTCCTGCAATTTCCCATCTACATACACAAGCACTATATCATGGCTGTATCTGTCCTGGAAATCTGCTGCAATCTGCTTATACAATGTCCCCGCTATGTATTCTCTCACTTCGTTACCTATACGCACATGACAAATTCTCTCGTCTTTCATAATACACCTCTCCATCTGCTTTCTCTATATTATCTGAAACGGATGCACTACCGGCGCCGTCATAATCTGTACGCCGCTTAATTTCCCGTCTAACTGCCGTGCTACATCTTTTATAAAAATATGCTCTACTCCATAATGCCCTGCATCAATGATCGCAAGTCCACGGGCCACAGCATCAATCCCCTCATGATGTCCGATATCTCCTGTAACCAGAACCTCCGCCCCCTTTTTTACAGCTTCATCGATCACACTTTTTCCAGATCCCGGGCAAATGGCAACTCTATTTACCTTGCAATTCAGACTTCCAAATATTTTCACATTTTCAAGCACAAAGGCAGACTTCACCACCTCTGCACAGCCTTTTAATGTCATCTCCCCGGTCAGATCCCCGATTACTCCAATTCCGGAAGGACCTTCCTCCTCCCAGGTAACTTCCAACACTTCCGGGTTCACAAGCCCCATCTTTTCCCCGGAAAGTTTTCCCATTCTACAGACATCATAATTCGTATGCATCGCATAATACGATATATCATTTTGAATCAACTTAAGAATACGAGCCCCGATAAAATCTCGATTGTGAATTCTTTTCAACCCGCCAAAAATCAAGGGATGATGCGTGATAATCATATCCGCTTCCCAGGAAACTGCCGCATCGATCACCTCATCCGTCGCATCCAGTGCTATGTATATGCGTGCAACCTCTTTATCATCCCTGCCTGCAAGCAGCCCCACATTGTCCCATGCAAGAGCATACTTTTCCGGATAATTCTCTTCCAATATATCCATGACTTTTCTGCATATCATCTTATCTATACTCCCTCTTACGGCCCGCCTTGCTCATAACATGCAAGAGCCTGCCTGATATATATAAGTTCCGTTCTCAGTTCGTCAAGGCGCTCTTTTGTCCTTCTGCTCCCGGAATGAACGTAAAGTTTTCGGATTATGGACTCTTTAAGCCCTTGCTCCCGCAATAAATATTCCTTCAATACCGGATGGCGCATTCTGAGAAGCTCTTTCCCATAGATGTATTCGTATTTCTCATAACATTCCACTTCTCCATGGAGCACCCTCATCATAGGATAATATTTACCATCCTCCTCGACCATATCTTCTTTTTCGATCATCAGCCCATGCTCCTGCAAATACTTCCTGACTTTCGAAATCTCTGACTGCGGCTGCAAAATACATACTTTTACAGAATCTACGATCTCTCTTCCCTCATCCAGAATCCGAATGATCAGTCCGCCTCCCATTCCGGCAGCTATTACAGTGTCCGCTTCACCCGCCTTTAATTTTTTGAGGCCATCTGAAAGTTTCGTCTCGATCCGATCAGAGAGCCCGCTTTCTGCAATATGCATTCTCGCACGCTCCAAAGGTCCCCTATTGATATCCATCGCAACAGCCTTTTTTACAATCCCCTGCTCCACAAGAAAGATCGGCATGTATCCATGGTCTGTCCCGACATCCGCAACACAACCGCCCTCCGGCACAAGAGCTGCGACCGCAGCAAGTCTTTTTGATAATTCCATAATTAATTCTTTCTTAATCCAGATAATCTCTCAATTTCCTGCTTCTGCTCGGGTGGCGGAGCTTTCTCAATGCCTTGGCCTCTATCTGACGAATACGTTCACGGGTAACGTCAAATTCCTTCCCCACCTCTTCCAGCGTCCGGGCACGCCCGTCATTCATGCCAAACCGAAGTCTCAATACTTTTTGTTCCCTCTCAGTCAAAGTGTCAAGCACATCATCAAGCTGCTCTTTCAATAGCGTCTGTGCCGCTGCTTCTGCCGGCACCGGAACATTATCATCTTGGATAAAATCCCCAAGATGGCTGTCCTCTTCCTCACCGATCGGTGTCTCCAAAGAAACCGGCTCCTGCGAAATCTTCAGTATCTCACGGACTCTGTCCACAGGCATGTCCAATTCAGCCGCAATCTCTTCCGGCGTAGGTTCGCGCCCTAACTCTTGTAAAAGCTGTCTGGACACACGGATTAATTTATTAATGGTTTCAACCATATGCACCGGGATACGGATTGTTCTTGCCTGATCTGCAATGGCTCTTGTAATCGCCTGTCTGATCCACCAAGTGGCATAAGTACTGAACTTGAATCCCTTATGATAATCAAACTTTTCCACTGCCTTAATAAGTCCTAGATTCCCTTCCTGGATCAGATCAAGGAACAGCATCCCACGCCCTACATACCGCTTTGCAATACTGACAACGAGTCTTAAGTTTGCCTCGGCAAGACGTTTTTTGGCACTTTCATCCCCATCCGCCATACGCTTTGCCAGATCGACTTCTTCCTCCGCTGTCAAAAGCGGTACTTTTCCAATCTCCTTTAAGTACATCTTTACCGGATCATCTATGCTGACACCATCCGGCACAGACAAATCAATCTTTTCAAGATCCACATCGCTCTCTTCACTGATAACAATATCAACATCGTCCATGTCGTCACTGTCAGAGCCAATCCGAAGAACATCAATGTTCTGTGCTTCCAGGTATTCATATACTTTTTCCATATGTTCAAGGTCCAGTTCCATATCAGCGAAAAAGTCATTGATCTCCTGAAGCTCCAGAATGCTTTTCTTCTTCTTTCCAAGCGCTACCAGTTCTTTTAATTTTTCCTCAAATTTTGCCACATTCTCTTCCATGTAGTATCCATCCTCTCATAGCTTGATTATATTTTATCCTTAATTAACGGAAATATGCAGTTTCCGCAGGTTCTGCAAATCACTTTTCGCTTTCATCAGCTTCTGCATTCCTTCAATATCTGCCGCATCCCAGTTCTTTCCTGCCTGTTCAATACTGTGGTTCTTTACCCGGATAACGGTCTCCCTGAGTGCCTTTTCTCTCTCCTTTGGAGTGGACAGTTCCCGTATCTTTGTGTGAAACAGACCTGCAACCTCCCGATGTTCCTCTTCATCAGTAAAGTAATTCATAATCTTTGCCGGATTAACATCGTGTTTTTCATACTGTTCATACAGAAGTCCTGCAACTGTCCGGCAAATTCCTTCTGAGAAATCCTCCGGGACAATATATTTGCTAATCTGATTAAAAATCCCTTCATCCTCAATCAGCCATGTAAGTAGTATCTTTTGTGATTTCTGGATTCCATCTTCTTTTCCTTTATCTTTGCTGCGTCCGGACTTCGGTCTTGATGCAGGCTTCGCCATCCCTGTCTCCACCGCCATCTTGACAACCAGCTTTTTTAACTCTTCATAACCGGTATGATATTCCTTCGCAACTGCCTCAATGTAATTATTGCGCTCAATCTCTTCCGTAAACCCGGAAAGCCGCCTTGCCGTCTCTTTCATAAAATCAGTCTTGCCTTCCGGAGTATTCATGTCAAAATCCTTACGCAGTACTTCCAGGCTGTAAAGAAACCCGTTACGAGCTTTCCCGATCCTCTCCTCAAAAGCTTCTGCGCCCATATTTTTGATAAACTCATCCGGATCCTTATAAGGTTCCATACGGATAATTCTTGCCGTAATACCCACATCCCTAAGTATAGGAAGCGCCCGCAGGGCAGCCCTCGTACCCGCATCATCACTGTCATATGTAAGATACACTTCATTCACATATCGCTTGATCAAAGAAGCATGTCCGTTAGTCAGCGCAGTTCCAAGCGAGGCAACTGCGTTATCAAATCCTGCCTGGTGGAGGGAGATAACATCCATATACCCTTCGCAAAGCAAAAAATACGGCTTCTTTGATCTTCTCGCCCGGTTCAATCCATATAAATTCCGGCTTTTGTCAAATATATCTGTTTCCGGAGAGTTCAGATACTTAGGCTTTGCGTCACCCAGCACACGGCCTCCGAACCCTACTACTCGGTTATTTGTATCCATGATCGGAAACATCACGCGGTTCCAGAACTTATCATAAACACCTTGACGTTCATCATAACTTATAAGGCCCGCTTTTACAAGCAGATCGTCTTTATATCCCTTCCCTTTTAAGTATTTATACAAGTCGTCACTGTATTTATTAGAATATCCGAGACCAAAAGCCCTCAACATATCATCGCTAAGCTGCCTGTCCTTCAGATATCTAAGACCTGCAGCACCCTGCGGCTGTCTGAGCTGTGCATAATAGTATTTTGCCGCCAGCTTATTGATCTCCAAAAGAGTGGCCTTAAGACCTGCCCGTTTTCTTGCTTCTTCGGAATATTCCGTCTCAGGAAGCGTCACCCCCGCCCTGTCGGCGAGTACTTTAAGCGCTTCCTGAAACGAATAATTCTCATATTCCATCAAAAATGTAAAGACATTGCCTCCGGCACCGCAGCCGAAACAATAATACATCTGTTTCTGCCTGCTCACCGAAAAAGAAGGTGATTTTTCATTATGAAACGGACACAGTCCAAAATAAGAACTTCCTTTTTTCTGAAGTCTCACATAACCAGAAATCACATCGACAATATCATTTTTAACTCTTACTTCTTCAATTATCTCATCCGAATAATACATACGCGAACACCTTTATGATCTGTCTCAAAATAGCCCTCATATATAATATTCGACAAAAGTATTTGATTTCCTTTTAAATTTTCCAAGATTTTGGAACAAAATAATCTTCAAATTTTTTTACTGCATATGTATCTGTCATTCCCGCTATATAATCACATACCATCTGCTCTTTATTTACCCCGGACTCTCCTTGCATATTCTGGTATTCCTTTGGAATCTCATCCAGATTTTCCATATAGAACCGATATAAATCTTTTATCATATGAATTGCTTTTTTTTCTTCTCTCTTTGCAATCGGATTCAGATAGACACGTTCGAACATGAAGTCTCTCAGTTCCTTCATAGCCCCTTCTACTTCATCTGACATGGAAATCTCAGATTGATCCATACTGTTTGTAACAACATCATGAATCAGCGTATTCAGCCGCTTTCTTGTTGTATCTCCCAGAATCCGGTGGAATCTTTCAGGTATATCCCTCTCTTTAAGAATCCCTCCGCGGATCGCATCATCAATGTCATGATTTAAGTAGGCAATTTTGTCAGAAAGCCGCACAATCTGTCCTTCCAACGTCCGCGGGCTGCCGCTCGACTTGTGGTTCAGGATGCCGTCTACCACCTCCCACGTAAGATTCAAACCCTTGCCTCCCTTTTCCAGCCGTTCCACAATGCGCACACTTTGTATATTGTGACAAAATCCAAATGGGTTAACCTCGTCAAGTGCCCGTTCTCCCGCATGGCCAAAAGGAGTATGCCCCAAGTCATGCCCCAGCGCTATCGCCTCTGTCAAATCCTCATTAAGGCGCAATGCCTTTGCAATTGTTCTTGCATTCTGGGACACCTCCAGCGTATGGGTCAGCCTTGTGCGGTAATGATCTCCGTTAGGCAGTAAAAATACCTGCGTCTTTTGTTTCAACCGCCGAAATGCTTTACAATGCAAAATCCTGTCACGGTCTCTCTGAAAAACAGGACGGATATCACATTGAGGCTCCTCTGCCTTTCTTCCTTTCGAATTCTTACTGAGTGCCGCATAGGAACTTAAATATTCCATTTCACGGCACTCTAATTGCTCCCTGATCGTCATCCTATCAATCCTTTAACCGCTCCTCAATCGCATTCACTACTGTTTCCAATACCTTGATTCTTGCATAGTATTTGTTATTTCCTTCCACCACGATCCATGGCGCATAAGGAGTCGAAGTGCGGATGAGCATCTCATTTACTGCTTCTTCATATTGCTCCCATTTCTCCCTGTTCCGCCAGTCCTCATCGGTAATCTTCCACTGCTTTTCAGGGTTCTCCTGCCTTGCCTTAAATCTCCGCTCCTGTTCATCTTTATCTATCTGCATCCAGAATTTCAGCACGATTGCGCCCGCATCTGAAAGATCGCGCTCCATACTATTGATCTCCTTATAGGCTCTCTGCCATTCCTGTCTCATACAGAACCCTTCAATCCGCTCGACCATAACACGTCCGTACCATGTCCGGTCAAAAATTGTCACATGGCCCGCCTTCGGCATATCCACCCAGAATCTCCACAAATAATGGTGCTGTCTCTCAATATCGTTAGGAGATGCCGTGGGATGGACAACATATCCTCTCGGGTCCATTTTCTCTGTAAGACGTTTTATTGCACCGCCCTTTCCGCCGGCATCCCATCCTTCAAATCCAAGTACCACCGGTATCCTCCTCCGGTAAAGCTCTCCATGAAGCTTTTCTATCTTCTTCTGAAGCTCATCCAGACGCTGCTTATATTCTTCCTTCGTATAAGACAGGCTGAGATCCGCCCTCGAAAGAATAGATTCCCCCATCTTCTTATCACTCTCCGGCGTCTCATGCTCTGCCGCAATGGGCGTTTCTGCCATTCTTGCCGCCGCTTCCTGTACTGCCTTCTTTTTCTCCCTGACATCCTTTACCTTCTCGGCAAGTATCTTTGCAACGATGGAATATATCTTTGCCGTTGCAAATCGTTTATCTACAGCCTCCACAATATTCCATGGCGCATATTCTGTATCTGTCTTAAGGAGCATCTCTTCGTTGATCGCCTGATACTTTTCAAACTTCTTGTTTCTTTTTTTATCGTCCTCGCCGACACGCCATGCCGTTTCTCTGGAAGCAAGGAGCTTTTTAAAACGCTTCTTTTGTTCTTTTTTATCAATTGTCAAAAATATCTTAATAAGCACCATGCCGTCTGATGTCAATTGCTCCTCAAATGCACAGATTGAATCATACGCCTTCGCAAGCTCATTCTTCTTTGTCTTCTTATCAAAACGATCGATCAAAACCTTCCGATACCAACTGCTGTCATAGATAGCAATACGGCCTTTCGCCGGCATCTTTGTCCAGAATCTCCAGAGAAACGGATGCATCCGCTCTTCTTTCGTCTCTGTTTTTACAGCATGCACTTCAAATCCCCTGGGGTCCAGCGCTTTGATAAGCTCACTGATCTGCACACCTTTACCTGCTGCATCATACCCTTCAAATGCGATCATGATCGGAATACCAAGATCTTTGCATTCTCTCTGAAGCTTTCCAATCTCCGGTGTCAGCTTAAGCATCTTTTCTTTGTACTCATCTTTCTCAAGCTTCTTTGTCAAATCCAGTTTCTCCAACATCCTTTTCCCTCCTGCCGTTTTTGCATTTATTATACACCAAATTGCCTGTATTTACATATTTTTTTGAAAATATACTGGCGTTTTTGTCAACTTGTGTTAAGATTGAGTTAGTTTTGTTATGGGGGTAGATTTATGTCATCAGATGTTATGGATAAAAATGAAATTACAGAAGGAATTATATGGAAACAACTCCTCATCTTTTTCTTCCCTATTGTCGTAGGGACTTTGTTTCAACAGTTATATAATACCGTTGATGCAGTGATCGTAGGACGCTTTGTGGGAAAAGCAGCGCTTGCCAGTGTAGGCGGCTCCGCCGCAGTACTGACTTATCAGGTAGTTATGTTTTTTACCAGTCTTGCAAACGGCGCAGCAGTTATCATTTCCCAATTTTACGGGGCAAAGAATACCGGCCGGCTCCACACAGCCCTTCACACGGCTGCCGCTTTCTCGGTTATTGCGAGTATCCTCATCTCTATTGCCGGGTACATAGCTACACCTGTCCTTTTAGCGATTATGAAAACTCCATCAGATATCATGTCTGATTCCATTGCTTACCTGCGGATTTATTTTCTCGGTATTATTGCCACGCTCATTTATAATATGGGTTCCGGGATCATGCGGGCTGTCGGTGATTCGAAACGTCCGCTCTACTATCTGATCGTGTGTTGTATCTTAAATATTATACTGGATATTGTCCTGGTTGTCTTTTTTAAACTTGGAATTGCAGGTGCCGCCATTGCTACCATTATCTCACAGGCAGTAAGCGCCATCTTAGTGATCCGTGCACTTATGACTTCCTATGACATGATTCGGCTGAGTCCGAAAGATATCCGAATTGATCTCCCGCTTTTGATATCAGAACTGCGCATTGGACTTCCAGGCGGCATCCAGTCCTGTATGTACGGACTCACCAACATCATCATCCAGACTTCCATCAATCAGTTTGGAACAGATACCGCCGCTGCATGGGCTGCTTTCGGTAAAGTTGATTTGATCTTCTGGGCTGTAAGCGGTGCTTTCGGCATCTCTATCACTACCTTTTCCGGTCAAAACTACGGTGCCGGTAAGCTTGAGAGAGTATATAAGAGCATCCGGGTCTGTCTCGCCATGTCCCTGACCCTATGCGGCTCCATCCTGGTCGGACTTTTAGTCCTGGCCCACCCGCTGCTCTCTCTCTTTACTTCCGACGAGACAGTCATTGATATCGGCACTTACATGATGATCAATATTGTACCGAGCTATGCCATCTTTATCTTTGTGGAAATCTTTACAGGAGCGCTTCGGGGAATCGGAGATGTTATGATCCCTACCCTTATCACTCTCGGAGGCGTATGCTTGGTAAGGCTTCCCTGGATATTAATCGTAACTCCTATCCATAAGGAACTTTTTACTATACTAGTAAGCTACCCCATTGCGTGGGCAGCTACCGCACTGCTGCTGATTCCTTACTATTTCTACAGAAAGAAACAGCTCAACAGACGTTGGAATCTATCTCAATAATCTCATCGATAGGTATCTGCGTCCTGTCTGCCAAGACTATGACTCGCCGATATACATCTATCCTTTTCAGGTTGCCGGATACAGTCACATAAGCGCCTCCCCGCTTTTTTGTGTCCGGCACAAAATACGTCACAGAGACATCCGGCTCCTCATCACATCGTTTCTTAAGACTTCGCAATTTCTCATCTAAAACTACCTTACAGCTCTCATCAAGCTCTATCCTGCTTTCTGTCAGACGCGAAGTCTCTTTCACTGCCTCCCCGTGGCTGGTCAAAGCCGCAAAAGGTGCGAATTGCGCCGCCCGGTCCGCAATCGGCATCCTTGAGTGTGTCTTTGACACATGATGGGAAAGATGTATGATATCATCATATTTGTGTCTGTCATCATAATTAAACTTTAACATCCTGCACCCCTTCTTACGCCTTGTGTCCGCCAATCTGCTTATTCCGGTCAACGGCTGTGGCACCCTCCATCAGATTTGTCCCCTTTAGAACAGCATTTTTTCCATATCTTTTTTTAATATTCAGCATAGCCTCCTGAAGCCTTCTCTCCCTTTCACGGTTCTCCTTTTGAGCTTCCTGTTCTTTTTTCAAAGCTTCATAATCCGTAAATAAGTCAAGCTGCTCAAAACTTTGTTCTTTCCTGGCCGTCGCTTCTTCTATCACATGATTTGCACTAAGGGATATCCTTCGGATCAGGAGCTTTCTATTGATGATCCTGTCATACAATTCCAGAACTGCATCCACGATCAATTGTCCGGAAGATGTCTGTCCTTTGAGATTTTCTGTCCCGTGAGCATGTTTGGGGATTTTCCGACCGTAACGGTCCGTAGTGATCTCTCCCCTATAATCCCCCGTTCCTGCAGCAGATAAGTTTTCCATATCATACCCCACTGTCAGAACAATCTGGTCCGTGACCAATCGTTTATCTACCAAATCTAAAGCGAGCATCTCCGCCATTTCCCTGACAACAATTCTTGCCTTGTCAGATGTATAAGGTTGATGCAGCACCTGACCAGACACAATACTGTTATTCTGCGGACGGTACGCTTTTATATCCGCCATCGTACAAGGCTCAAAGCCCCAGGCATGGTCGATCAAAAGCTCTGCATTTATTCCGAATAACCGATAGAGCAAATCTTCATTATAATATTCATCTGCTCTTCCCACAGAACATTTTGCCACATCCCCCATAGTGAATATTCCCTGCTCTGCCAGTTTTTTTGCATACCCTTTCCCCACACGCCAAAAATCTGTAATCGGCCGGTGCGACCACAAAATCCGCCGATAACTTTTTTCATTGAGTGATGCGATACGCACGCCGTCTTTATCCGGCGGAATATGCTTTGCCACAATATCCATGGCAACCTTGCACAAGTAGAGATTCGTCCCGATGCCTGCTGTAGCTGTAATTCCTGTGGAAGAATGAATATCCCGCATGATCTTCCCCGCCAGTTCACGAGGTGACATCTGATACGTATTCAGATAATCCGTGACATCCATCATAATCTCATCAATAGAATACACATGACAATCTTCCGGTGCCACATATTTGAGATATATCTCATAAATCTTCGTACTATATTCGATATAATGTGCCATCCTCGGCGGTGCAACGATATAGCCGACCGCCTTCTCAGGTGAATTCTTAAGCTCATTGTCATCCCAGGAAGTCTCTTTAAGGTTTCTTCCCGGCGCAAGCTCCTGCCGCTTTGCATTTACTTCCTTCACCTTCTGTACCACCTCAAACAACCTTGCCCTCCCTGAAATTCCATAGGCTTTTAAAGACGGAGATACTGCCAGGCAGATTGTCTTCTCAGTACGGCTAAGATCGGCAACTACAAGATTCGTAGTCATAGGGTCAAGCCCTCTCTCTACACATTCCACAGACGCGTAAAATGATTTTAGATCAATCGCTATATATTTACGACTTTCTTCAGCCATAACAGTCACTTCCCCAATAAAATCTTTTCTTTATTTCTCACATACCAGCGCCTTCCTGCCGATGATAAAATACGATCCCACTACCAATGCTATCGTTATCACCCAGGAGAACGGATATACCCAAAACAACATCTCCAATGTAGGATTCCACGCAAACACAGTATATATCCAAATCACTCTTACTGCACACGAACCAAACATGGTCAGCACCGCCGGGGTCATAGAATATCCCATTCCCCGAAGCACTCCGCCTGTCACTTCATAAAGCGGCGGCATAAAACTGAACACCTGGATATGCAGCATACGGACTGCTCCGTAACGAACTGCTGCCGCATCCGCCGCAAAAATTCCAAGGAAAAATTCCCGTCCCAGCACAAACACAGCACACAAAATACCGGTACCGCACAGTCCCAGCATGACACTGATTCGCCACACATTCCTGCATCGTTCATACTTCTTTGCCCCATAATTCTGACTCGTAAATGTAACAGCCGCCTGGGCAAACGCGCTCGTAACAAAAAAAGTAAAAAATTCGTAGTTCAATGCTGCTGCCGAGCCTGCGATCGCATCTGTACCAAAGCCATTAATCGCAGACTGTATACACACATTAGAAAAGGAGAATACCATTCCCTGCAATCCCGCCGGTGCACCAATCTTTATGATCTTGACCATTTCTTCCCGGCAAAGTGTCAAGTTCCGCAAATCCAAACGAATGGATTCTTTACTCCTGCAAAGAAACAAAAGTATCAGCCCTGCACTGACTCCGTTAGCTGTCACCGTAGCAATCGCCACACCTACAACCGACAATTGGAAAACAATCACAAGCAGAAGATTCAAACCAACATTGATGATACCCGAAAGAATCAGGCAGTACAGCGGCTTCTGCGTATCTCCGATACTTCTTAAGATTGCCGAGCCAAAATTGTACAACATAAAAAAGGGCATACCTCCAAAATAAATCTTAAGATACACTGTCGCCAGAGGCAGTACTTCCTCTGGAGTATTCATAAGTTTAAGAAGCGGTGCCGCCACAACATTTCCCAGAACAGACAATATCACGCCGCAGATGAGCGCCATCGAAATAACTGTATGGACTGTTTTTTGTATCTTGTCCGCCTTTCCTTCTCCAACATATCTTGCAATCACCACATTGGCTCCCACGGAAAAACCCACAAACAGATTCACCAAAAGGTTTATGACCGAGCTGTTCCCGCCTACAGCCGCCAATGCCTGATTGCCTGCAAATCTTCCAACTACTGCCACATCCGCCGCATTAAATAATTGCTGCAGGATACTGCTCGCCGCCAGCGGCAGAGCAAATAATATAATCTTACTCATCAACGGTCCATGCAGCATATCCATCTGTCCGGTCCGTTTCTTTTTAACATTCTCCATTTCTTCTCCTTATGTATAACTACATTGTATTTTCTCTCATTATACTCTATTTCCTTCCGTTTCACAATCTACGATTCTCTTACAAGAGCCACTCTTTTCTGCAAGGATGCAAGACTCCCCATGATCATGTGGTCAGCATCCGTAAGCATAAATTCTTAGATTTTGTATCAATTCTGGTGCACTTCTCCAACAGCCTGTCCGACTGAAAGTCTGTTATGATGCGGTTGTTTTCAGCAATCCTCTGACAGGCGGACACTTCTGCATACTCTTTCAATTCCGTCGATACCATTTGCAGATAGTCCTCCTTATGAAGTTGTTTTGCAGCCTTATCCCTAATTGTGGCCTGATATGATTTCTGTTCGTCAGACCAGAGCTTTGCCTCCAGCTTTCTTCAGATTCCACCTCACGATGGACACCCTTGCTCTTAGCTATACACTTCCCACTACCAGGGCGTGTTACGGACTTTCACCGATTAGATTGCTCCCATACTGGGCGCACAAAGATAAATGGCTGCCGCAAAACCGACACGCCATTTATTTTTCTTTCCGTCAGATGACTCTGACATACTCTCCGCCCACAAATAAACCATCTGTCTCTGAAATATCCGTAATTAGGAAAAGAGCCTCCCCCGTCTCCTGGGAAAAACTCTTCACAACGCAATAGCGTCCATAACCCTTGATAAATGCCGCTATTTCCTCCATACTCTCCATCCACTATCATAGCATAACATTGTTGTTGATGTCAGCGTTGATGTCAATATTGATGTTAAATGATGTCAGATTTTCTACTTATAATATGATGCACACAGATTTCTTTATGCTGAATAAATGGAAATTGGAACACGTCCATATCATTTCTCACCAGCCTTATCAAGAATCTAATCATATAACTCATCCGAAATACGGTATCCGTTCGCACGGAGCTTATCAACATCTGGTTTTATGCAGTTTATCAGTCTTTTTTTCTTAGCCAAAAGCAGGATACCTAAAATTCCTATTGTATCAATTAAAAACTCAGCCGCCTTTTCTAAAGTAATTATACCAGAAACAAACAAACCTACAACAATAGAAATCGTCACTTTATCATCCATTGTCTTACCGTCTTTCATCGTATACAGATATGGACTTAATGTTTCTGGAATTTCAACATTGATTAAATTTTGTGCCATAGTATTTCCTCACTTTTCTGATTATTCGGTTAAATATTAATACACTTTTCTGTACTGGCATCACTACTTTGGAAATTTCCTATCTGTTCCATTATTTCCCTCCATTTTGCACGACCAGGTTCAAATTACCCGCCTGATTCATAAATTCCCGAAGATCATCAATATACTTATACGGTGCATATTCAGAATAAATTTCCGGATCATCCAGTATGACAATCTGTACATCCTTGACCCGAATTGCCTCCAGGGTATTCGGTACGCTTTTTGCCTCAATCAGGTTCTTACATTTATACGCAATACAGCCGACCTCGTTGAATTTTTTGGCGATTATATAAAAGCGGTTATTATCAGTCACTATTCTGCCCCTCTCTTTGATTCTTATCTCTTACTAGCCTGTTCATCTCATTTTTAAAATCTTCTTCTGTACCTATAGCACCGGACATATATTTTTCATACAGACGTTTTCCAATCTCTGCATCCCAGTATTTGTACACCAGTTTATGACTCCATATATTAAACTGGTAATCCTTTGCACACCATAGCTGGATTTCTATTGGATATGCCAGATTATCCCTTTGATAGTATAAATGGACGGCCCGGTATCCATCATCCACTTTCTTCCCATTTCTTAGATCAACCACCCGGAAATACTCCGGATATTCTCCCGGATATCCATCAAAATGCAGACGGAATCCCAATATATCATTAAAACACTGTTTAAACCCGCCGCCCATCCGCAATGTTTTCTCATATTTGCGAATAATAGAATCATCGCTTTTAAACCGAGAACCTATCAGGTTTTCCTGAACAACAATATCTGTATACTCTGAACGATATATCTTAATGTCCTTCAGGATATCATCTAATGGTGTCTTCCGTAAAGATATTTGTTTTAAACTTTGCCCCAGTGTGCTTTTATACGAAATCTTATTTAATACTTCTTCAGAAATAAACTGCATTTTCTTTCTCTGCCATCTTTTCTACTTTTTTAATCATAGCTGTGTGGTTTTATGGCTTTCGCATACTTACTATACCAGATACGCACCATATCCCACACAGCCTTTTTAACATAGCTTCAATATCCTAAATATGTTTTCATTTCCATGTAATATCTATCATATCACATACTTTCTAATTTTTAAACATCATCCATTGCACAAATTCACGCAAATTTAATAAGCCCTTCCCTGAATAAAATAAAACCATCGGCAGTATCAACATCAATAAGGTTATTATCATTTCTTTCATTCATCTTCCGCTCCCTCCTGCCTATTGATATGATCATGCCGCCTTCGTCTTCGTCCTCTTCAACCCATTCAGCGCCTTCACATACACATCCTCCGTCATCTCATCCAAACTCCGGACACCGTAGCGCCCAAGCACCGCCTCCATCAGAACCCCCGTGCGTTCAAGCTCCTTCTCAAGTGCTATCCTTTGGACATCCGTAAGCCTGCGGACGCCCGCTTTTTCATTAACACCACTGCTTTTAGACGGCCGCATATCTGCCCCTGCCTTTCCTTCTTTCTCTTTCTCCTTATCCTTCCCCTGCCGACGCATCTTTCCCATCTCAAACACAGCCGTTCCCTTACTGTTGACAATCACAAGGGATACAATCTCACGCTGCTCATTATAGGCGATGGACTGCACAGAAAAACGGTCAGATGTCACAAACCGCTCCCCTTTCTTCTGGATGCTAACGGTTCCCGCCGGAATCCAGATAAACGGCGCGCTGTAAAGCTCCCTTCCCAGCCCCCAGTTAAAGCAGGCCCGCTTAAAGGAATCCGACGCCTGCCCCTTTTCCTTCTCCGAATAGCTGACCGTCCCCACATCCTGTTTTGCAATCCACTGCCCCTTTTCATTGATCACCGATACCCGGCACTCAATCTCATCCGCTCTGGGCAGGCGGACAAATGCATTGCTACTGTCTCTGCCCCTGTTTTTTTCCATTTCTTCCATACCATCCACTCTCTCTGTTTCATTTGCCGCTGCCAGAATCTCTTCCGTCTCTCTGCCATTCCCGTTCCGGATGCTCCCTGCTTTCTTTGCCAGTTCTTCTTTCATACCATGCTTTTCCAACATAACCTGTCCTTTCCGGCATAAAAACAGGAGGCAAAACCGCCTCCCATTCTTATAGCCACTATTATTTCAGACACTTGTAAATTTTTCTTCTACTGCCCTCACTTTTTCTGCTTTTCCATCAATTATCCTGTCCACGCTGCCCGAAAAAATTTCAAACTTTTCCCTCAAGCTGCCTTCACCACAAACCTCCGGTACTCCGACACCTTCCGGTACTCCTCATAAATCTCCGGCCGCTCCTCCTTAAGCCGCTTTTCATCCAGCCTCTGGCTGCTCACCGGTTTCCATGAGACACGGTACTGGTCATTTTCCGCAAGCTCCGCCTCCCCCCATGAAAAGTTTCAGCTCCTGCTCGATCTGCCGTTTCTCCATCCCCATGCTCTCAATCAGCTCCAAAAGCTCCTGCCTCCGGCTTAACTTTCCGTCAAATCCCGTAAGCGCCACCGTCTCTGCCCTGGACTTCCGGAAATACTCTGCAATCACGCTGTCCGCAAGCTCCGAGCCGTCCGGCTTGGGCAGCACTCCCTTCAGCACATGGTTCTCCCAGAAAATGCAAAAAGGTTGACTAGGTGAAAAGGGGGGCACCACTGGAATCTGTTTTGGTAAATTGTTGTTGTGGATTGTATACGGTATCTGCAAATAAGCTAACACCTAAATCTTTTAAATACCCCTCTGTTACACTTATATTGCTATGCCCGAAAACTTGACATAGAGTATATACATCTTTTGTTTTTCATAAAAGTTCTTAGCAAATGTGTGTCTAAATAAATGAATACTTGTCTTTTCTACACCATGCGCCCTATTATAATTTGCAACATTACATTGCATAGTATGATTAGCCATTCTTGTATTATCACCTTTACAGAATAAATAATCATCAGCCGACAAGCGGAACAACTGAATATACTTCTTTAAAATCTTTATCACATCATCATTTAAGCTTAAAGCTAAGCCTTGATTATTCTTTATTGTATCAACATACACAACATTATTTTTAAAATCTATGTCCTTAACAAGAATATCAAGACTGGAAGAAAGACGAAGCCCTGTTGATATTAGCAGGTTAATATATACCCATGTCTGATACTGAACCTCTGAACAATTACGGTCAGGCTTTTCTAATAATGTCTTTAATTCTTCATCAGTATAACACCGCTTAACTTTTTTCTGATATTTTGGTATCTTTACAGGAAAAACGTCAGTGTATTCATTTTCTTATAACCAATAGATGAACGCCCGAACACTTCTGCATCTTTCTATCATCTTCCTGTAAATCTTCCACCCACCACTGGTAGTGGTCTTTATTGATTAGACTGGTTGTAAAATCCCACATATCATTGCTATCAATAAAATTCCTAATATGCATATCATAGGTTTTCAATGTGCTTTCAGCCGTATTCTCTGTACGCTTGTCTTGATAAAACTCTTCTAATGCGTCTTTTGTTTTAATGTTTTCATTAACCATTATAGCCCTTCTTCTTATCATATTTGTGCGTCTTTTCTTTGTGAAATCTAACGCACAAGACTATTTTTAAACGAAGTGCCAAAACCGACAACCCCAAAAACAAAAAAATAACTGCAAACCTTGATTTTTCAAGACTTACAGTTATTTGATGCGGAAGATGGGACTTGAACCCACACAGCCCGAAAGCTACAAGATCCTTAGTCTTGCTCGTCTGCCAGTTCCGACACTTCCGCATTGACTTCTTAAGCCGTCCGAAGAATATATTAATATATAAGTCAAAAAATGTCAATAATAATTTTCAATTTTTTCAATTTATTTTTTTCGACAAGCCTTATATCGCTTTCTATCCATCTTTTTCTCTTTAAGTACATGTTCTTTTATATACCGGAAAGTCTTCTCTTCGCCATCTCTTGCAAGCATTTTCAAAAGAACATGCAGCAGCGCTGCTGTATCCGGATGAATCATCTTTCCCAGCTTCCCGGCACCATTCTCATAATACTCCAAAGGATGTGCATCTGTGTAATTTGCTCCCTGATATGTTTTGGAAGCAGCCACACGATCCATAAACATCTCTACCACATACCTGACAGGCATCTTCTGTCCTATGATTCCCTCTTCCTTATTCACACTGTAATCAATCCAGTACTCATAATGGTGTTTATTACGCCCTTTATGGTGAAGCCATGCCTTCGAATAACCTGTCGCCTCACGCTCCGCATTATTCGGACTTCTGGTTCCCTGATAATACTTACAGCCAACAAAAAATTCTGTAGGCGAATATTTTGACAGATCGTGAAGAAGCCCCTGCCTATAGAGACCCACCTGAAAGCAATGCTTCATTACAAGCAGTTTATGGTGGTTAATGGTATGTAAATGACCCAGTATCTTCATAACAAATTCTCCTGTTTGTTTTTGATTTCTTTTAAAGCATCATATGATATATTCCGTACAACACAAGCAAATGCAATGGATAAAACAGATAGAAAAAATATTTCATAGACGGACCCTTTTTTCCGTTATAAAATACAAGGAAAACCGTCGCCAATGCTCCGCACCTTTGAATCTGGTTCCAGAGCAAATTCCACACTGCTCCTGCCGCATGTTTTTTCCACTTGTACTCTCTCAGGAAATAATAGATTGCAATAAGCAAAATCCCTTTAAAGCCATAATCGGTTCCCAAAAGATTTGCAATCCACATTGCCAAAAGCAGTTCCGTCATTTTTATCGGCCATTCACTGCTTTTTTCAAGTGCATACATCATCATGACACCGATAAGCAAAGAAAAAAACACATTCTGATGACTGAACTCGAGCATAGTACCTCGAAATGCCAGATCATACGGTATCTCGGACAACACCGCAAATACCCCCAGACGCAACATATATTTTCTCATATCTCTTGTATGAAAAAAACCTTCCACCAGCAAAAAACAGAAAATAGGAAAAGATATTCTTCCGATATATCGGAATACTAATTCCCCAGGAAACAATACAGCTCCCGTATGATCGATAATCATTGTTATAACAGCGATACATTTCAGTTGAAAAGAATTAAGCCCCATATGATCTACCTTCCAAAATCACGATTGTTCTGGCCTTAACCTCGATACGTTTTTGATTTTTCACCGGCTCTCTGCTTTCAACGATGCCATCCGTTGTAGCTAGTATGCTCCATTTCTTTTCTTTGGGAAGAGCCGGCAATGCAAACATATGACTGAGCCAATGCATATTGTAGACCACATAACAGTCTGCTCCGCCATATGCTTCTCCGCTATAGTATACCCCAAGCTGTCTGCTTGATATCTCTGACGGTACACGCCACGCACTCTCACCATGATAAGACACATCCGGCACTCCGCATCCGACTCTGTCCGCACCCAGCATCTCATTCTCCGGACAGAACACCCCATATGTTTTGCGTATTTCAATAATTCTTTTCACAAAATCACAAAGCTCTTTGTCCTTATCAAGCCTGCCCCAATTGGTCCAACCGACAGGATTATCCTGGCAATAGACATTATTATTGCCCTTCTGCGAATTATAAAATTCATCTCCTGCCAAAATACAGGGCGTTCCCTGAGACAACAATGTTAACAAAAAAGCATTCTTGATCTGCCGTCTTCTTAATGCAGCAATCTCCTTCTTCCTGCTAGGTCCCTCTGCCCCGCAATTCCAGCTATAATTATAATCCGGCCCATCTTGATTATTCTCACCGTTGCTTTCGTTATGCTTACAGTCATAAGAAACAAGATCATTCAATGTAAAACCCGTATGACTGGCAATGTAATTAAATGTGCCATCCGCCCTGGAGCTATGACGCAGCCAGTAGATTACATCCGTGACCATTCCCTCATCTCCCTTGAGAAAACGGCGCATCACATCCTGGAACCCTGTCTGATGGTACATAATCTTTGTCCGTTTTAAGAAAGGATCCTGACGGATTCCTTCTATCGGCGCCACTGACGGATTCAATATAAAACCGTCAATGTGATACTCCATCATGTAGTAGCGGAGGCATTCTTCCATAATCTGTTTCGGCATACTGTTATCGAAAGGCATCTCAAGGACTACTTCTATCCCTTCTCTATGGCACATCTTTACCATATCTTTCAGAGAGCGGACCCCATCACCATCTGCCGCATAAGCGCTCTTTGGCGCAAAACAATACGCCTCGCCATACCCCCAATAATTACGCTTAAGTCCACATTCTTCGAACTCATAGACAGGCATACAGTGTATCTGATTAATCCCAAGCTCCTTTAGATAAGAAAGCTTTTCTACGACTCCTTCAAAGCAGCCTTTGCGTTTCACTCTCGAAGAAGAATCTTTTGTAAACCCTCTGACATGCAGACTATAGGCAACAATCTTATGGTAAGGTATCTCTAGTGTCTTGTCTCCCTCCCAGTCATATTCCTCGCGGCAGATCACGCAGCGAACCTCATGCTCCTGTACATCTGTATCCTTTCCCCATCTCGCCTTACCCGCTAAAGCTCTGGCATAAGGATCCAAAACCACCTCTCCATCGATCATATAATTGTATTCGTAAGTTCTCTTCCCTATATCCCTTAATGCTATATAATGTACTTCTCCGACACTGTCCGCGATCGGATAAACTGCACAGGGCGCTGTCTTCCCCGGATGATACAACAAAAGGCTGCACTCCTTTCCTTTCGGAACCGGTACAGAAAAGTTCACCTCGTCTTTTGTGACCGTAACACCCAACGGCAACGGTCTTCCTTGTGTTTGCTTCATCTGTCTCCTTTCCGGATACTACTGCCAGCCATCCACTCCATACATAGCAACATTATCCTTGTTAATCATAAATACTTCTTCATAAGTTTCCTTTTCGAACTTCTGACCGGTCAATATACAGTCTGTAATCTCAGCGGCATTCTGTCCCATATGAATCGGAGATTGTGCCGCCGTACCGGCAATCTGAGTGTCTGGCTTTTGCAGCTCTTTCTTGATATCCGGCGAGCCATCCACCCCGTAGATCAATACCTCCTTTGCTCTCGCAACATTCACTGATGTAGTGGCTCCTACCGCTATCTGATCATTTCCGCACATAATTGCTACTATATCAGGATACTCTTTTAACATTTTCTCAGACTCCTCCAAAGCACGCTCAAACTCTCCTGTCGTGTCCGCCCTGGCAACTACTTCAAAGCCTTTCGTCGCTTTTGAGATTGCCTCCTCAAAACCTGTGATCCGATCATTGATGGAATTCTGCGTAGGACATTCCAGTATTGCTATCTTTCCGCCCTCCGGACATCTCTCGATCAGGTCTTCACCACAGATATACCCGGCACTATAATTGTCAGAACCAATGTATGCATCCACATAATCCATTTCCCTGACCTGGGTATCCACATTAATGATCCTCACCCCCGCTTCTTTAAGCGCCTGAAGCGATGGAGTAATCTTCTCCCAGTCAACCGGACTTAATATAATCGCAGAAATTCCTTTGTCGATCATCTCCTGAATCTGCACTGCCTGCTGTGTCGGATCAGTACCGGGATCCTCCATAATAAACTCATATCCCTTTTTTTCAATCACTTCCCGCGCCGCATTCTCCAGTGTGATAAAATACGGATTCTTCATATCAATAACACTAAACCCTATCAGCTTTTTTTCCTGTGAGTCTGCTTTTCCATCTTCCGCCTCTTCTCCTGAAGCTGCATTGTCCTCCGGCGTCCCGACATGTTTCTTACATCCACTTATCCCTAAAATGCAGATAAGAACGACTGCCATCACCGTAATTACTCTCTTTTTCATTACAATAGCTTCCTCCTGCGACAAAATATTACATACTGTTCTTATTCTACATCATTTTTATCATTTTGGCTACCTTCCAATTCATATAGAAATCGGGAATGCGGCGTATTTTTTCCGTTTTTCTCCTTCGTATAGCTGATAATAAGCTGCTTTTTTGCCCTTGTCATTGCTACATAAAATAATCTCCGCTCTTCTTCTATCTCATTGTCAAGCTTTGCTTTCTTATAAGGCATCGTACCTTCATTTGCTCCGATAATAAAAACAGTGTCATATTCCAGCCCTTTAGCTCCATGCATCGTGTGAAGGGCAATTCCTTCATCATTCTCAACGCTTCCCCGCTCTTTCTGCCTCTTCAAAAACATATTCTTATAATCTTCTACATAGTCAAGCCATTCTTCAACAGTCGCATAGGATTTTGAAGATTCTTGTATTTCATCTAACGTCTCCAAAAGCTTTGCATACTCCAAGCGCTGATACTCGGCGTATTCTTTTAGAAAGTCATCATATCCTATGCTTTTCCTGATATATTGAATAGCCGCATAAGGTGACTTTCCGCAAAGCATCTTAACATCCCATTCAAGATGATCGATCCTGTCTATCATCCATTTCTTATCACAGTAAAAACATCGCAAACTCTCATAAGTGACCTCCCCCTCACTCATACTGTCCCTTCCTATATATCTGTTCGGTCGGTTTACAATACGGAGGAAGTCCTTTCTCTCACAAAAACCTTGTGACAAACGCAGATAACTGATGATATCCTGTGCTGTAAAATGTTCATAGATATTGTATAATTTCTCTTTCATAGAAAACGGAACCTGATGCTGTAAGAGTTCTTCAGCAAGCATCCTTGCATCTGCTGCCGTTCGAAACAACACGGCAATCTGTTCCATCTTGGCTCCCTCAACTAAAAGCTTTTGAATCTTCTTTAAAATATACCTGCTTTCCTCTATCGGATCCTTAGACTCCTGAACATGTATCTTTCTTACTTCTTTTCGAAAAGCACGTATTTTCTTTTGATATCTCTTTTGATTTTTCGATATAACCCCAAGCGCTCCCTTTACAATATACGCATCCGAACGATAATTTACATCCAAAAGAAGCTGCTTTGCATCCGGATAATCTTTTTTAAACTCTAACATGATCTCAGGCCTGGCTCCCCGAAATCCATAGACAGACTGATCATCATCCCCGACAGCGAACAAGTTCCTGCAAGGTTCGGCAAGCATACGAATAACATCATACTGCACCTGATTGATATCCTGGAATTCATCAATTAAAATGTACCGAAATTTTTGCTGCCATTTTTTTAATATATCTTTTCTTTCCTCAAAAAGGCGGCAGCACATCACAAGCATATCTTCAAAATCTATTTTTTTCAGCTTTTTCTTCGCTTTCTCATAATCAAGAAATATCTGTCTGAAAATCTCTTCCCCACAATGGACAGAAATATACGACTTAATATCTTTTCGATTATTTTTTACGTTTCCAATCTCTTCAGCCAGTTTTTCAAGATAATCCTCCTCCGGATCCGCCCCCGTGTCTTCCATCTGATTCTCTGCAATCTGACGCAACAGTGCATATTTTTCCCCATCCGACAAGAGGCTTCTGTTATCTAAACCATATGCCCATTTCAAAATCCAGTAATATACAGAATGAAAAGTGCCAAAATTAACCGGAAAGCCGTCCGACTCCATAATCTGGCAGAACCGCTTTCTCATCTCTCTCGCTGCATATTTAGTAAAGGTAATGACCAGAATCTCTTCTGGCCTTACCTTATATGCTTTAATCAAATATTCAATTCTCTTTGCAATTGTAAGGGTTTTCCCTGAACCGGGACCAGCCAGCACCAGACATGGACCGCCAAAATGTGCGACTGCCGCCTTTTGAGCTTCATTCAGACCCATGAAACACTCCTAACTTAACAATTCAATTCCTTTGCGGATGCGCGCCAGAGATTCCTCTTTTCCGAATATCTCCATCAACTCTGTCGCTCCGCCAGGAGTACTCTGTTTTCCTGACACTGCTGTCCTAAGAGGCCACATAACAAACCCTACTTTGACGCCCTTCTCCTCCACATACTTTTTCAAAAGCTCAAACAAGGCATCATTTCCAAAATCCTCCTGCGCTTCCAAAAGAGGCAGAACCTCCTTAAGCACTTCCAGGGATTTCTCCTCATTTGTCTTCATTTTTTTATGGCAGTACATCGCCGTATCGTATTCCGGAAGAGTCTCAAAGAAATCAATCTGATCTCTAATATCTGCAAAAATCTCAATCCTTGTCTTCACAAGCTCCGCAATCTTCCTTAGATCATAATCCTTCGTAACTACCTCTTTGATATACGGCTCTGCCATCTCAAAAAAGCGCTGGGAATCCATTGCCTTCAGATATTCTCCGTTCATCCATTTAAGCTTTACGATATCAAAAACTGCCGGAGATTTGCTCATATGGCGGTAATCAAAAACCTTCACCAACTCATCCAACGAAAAAATCTCCTGGTTGTCAGAAGGACACCAGCCAAGAAGTGCGACGTAATTGACTACTGCTTCTGTCACGAATCCTTGCTCGATCAAATCTTCATAAGAAGAATGTCCGCACCGCTTACTCAGCTTTTTATGATTTTCATCCGTGATCAGCGGGCAGTGTACATAGGTGGGGACTTCCCATCCAAATGCCTCATAGATCCGATTGTATTTTGGCGCTGAAGAAAGATACTCATTGCCTCGGACCACATGAGTAATACCCATCAGATGGTCGTCAACCACATTTGCAAAATTATACGTAGGATATCCATCTGATTTAATAAGAATCAAGTCCTCCATCTCCTCATTGGGAACTGTAATATCGCCATAGATGTCATCCTTAAAAGTAGTCGTCCCTTCCGCAGGCATATTAAAGCGGATAACGTAAGGCTTTCCTGCTAAAAGATTAGCTTCTACTTCCTCTTTGCTCAGCGAAAGACAATGCTTATCATACACGACAATCTCCGTGCCGCCCTCATCAGATACCTTGCTTTTTAAAGACTCAAGTCTTTCCTTATCGCAAAAACAATAATAGGCATCACCCTGCTCGATCAATTTCTTCGCATATTCAAGATAGATGCCCGACGCGTTCCTCTCGCTCTGTACATAAGGGCCTACTCCACCATCTTTATCCGGGCCTTCATCGTGGATAAGTCCCGTCTCCTCCAGTGTATGATAAATGATCTCAAGCGCCCCCTCCACAAAACGCACCTGATCCGTATCTTCAATCCGGAGCATAAAATCCCCGTCCTCATGCTTCGCGATCAGATAGGCGTAGAGTGCTGTCCTTAAGTTTCCCACATGCATCCTGCCTGTCGGACTTGGCGCAAATCTTGTTCTTACTTTACTCATTGCTATTCTCCCATTTCCTTAATAATTTTTTCCAGAGTATCATCCACTCTCTCATTTACAACCAGATCCGCATAACGGTCTGCAAAATGCGGTGTCTCCTTTACCAGTATCAGCCTTTTCCCTTCATAATACTGCACAAGCTGCCTGCAGAGCTGTGTCTTCAAATTCGTTCCAAGGACCAGCAAGACATCTGCCTTCTGCACTTCTTGTGCCGCCCTTGTGATCACCTGGTTATCCACCATCTCTCCAAACAGACATATACCCGGACGAATCACCGTACTGCAATTCTCACAAATAGGAACCCGTTTTGAATTCCGGACATAGTCTACCGAATAATTCCTCTTACAATGGGGACAGTAATTGACATAAACACTCCCATGTAAATTGATAACATTTTTACATCCTGCTGTTTCCGGCAGACCAAACATCCGCCTAGTGATAATACAATTAAATAATCCTCTTCGTTCCAGCTCTGCCATCTCGTAAAAGCACTTCCCCGGAGGCTTATCTAAAGCGCTCAAAATCTCATTGCGGTAAAAAGAAAAAAACTGTTCCGTTCTCGCGGTATAAAATGAGCTGGATAACATCTCATCCGCGGAGTAACCATATTTCTGTTCGATATCATATGATGCTTCACCGTCTCGAATCGCCGGATACCCGCTTTCTTCAAGCATAGCATAGCCGCTGAGTACGGTAGTATACTTACTTTCTCTTAAAATCTGGAGCAATGTCTTACCTATCACAAAAATCCCTCCTTCTTTTGTATATGGTAAATACATTGTACCACAGTTCGGTCAGACGCTTCAATCTTTTCCTGCTGCAAACCAGTAATAAACCTTATGGAATACATCTCGAGGTATCGATACGACAATTACAATCCCCATTACAATAGCAAAAGCTATCTTAAAAGATTCAATTCCCTTTAAAGCCGCCTGCGTTAACTGGTTTGTTACAATATAATATACCGTATTATAAATACCCACACCTGGTACTAACGGAAAAATTCCCGAGATCAAAAAAATAGTAATAGGACATTTCATCCGTACAGACAGGATTCTTGACATCAATACTACAACAAAGGCACCGAAAAAAGACGCAACCGCAGAGGTCATATAATTCTGAGCATTGACGATGAGAAACATAATCCAGCCTGCCATTCCTGTAACCCCGCAGCCGATATAATATTTTGAAGGAACATTGTACATAATTGCAAAGCCTACCGTACCCATAAAAGAACAAAAAAGATTGCTCAAGATTTCCTGCGTTGTCATAAGATAAATCCTCCTGTGATGTTATTATAGGTTATCAGTACAATCCCCACGCCTACGGCTATGTACACAAATACCATAAGAGCATCCATCATCCGGACTGTTCCCGAGAGGAAATCACTGTCGGCAATATCCCGAATCGCATTTGTAAATGCCATCCCCGGTATTAAAGGCATGATCGCACCGATGATCATTCCATCTAAACGCAATAAAACAGAAGGAAAAATCTGCCTTGTAACAATTGCACACAGCGTAATAAAAATACCTCCAACAATATTAATAATAATCTTTGAAAGATGGCAGCGCTTAGCGAGGAGCACCCACAAGTACACAAAGCAACCTATAAAAAATGTTACAAAACTCTCCGACAGCGTCGCACCCATTAGAAATCCAAAACATGCCGCACCCATGCCTGCACCCAAAACCTGTGCTCTTGCCCTGCTGGGAGGCGTATGGTCTATCTTTGCAAGATATTCTTTCGCCTCTGCAATTGTCACTTTTCCCTCTGCAATTTGTCTTGATAACTCATTGACCTCTGCAACTATTCCGAGATGTGCACCTGAAAGCGGAATGTGTTTCACCCTTGTATACACATCTCCCTTCTCATTCTCTGCACTGACAAAAATCCCATGGCTTAATGTAAATATATCAACATGTTCTACACCGAAATGCTGACAGATTCTCGTGATTGTCTCTTCTACACGGAAAATCTCTCCGCCGTTTTTCAAAAGAATCCTGCCCGCTTCCAAAGCAAAATCAACTACTTGTTTGACATTGCTGTCAGACTGAGTAAAACTCTCTGATTCCGTCATTTTTTTATTTTCTATTTTTTCAATCTCCATGCTATACTCCTGCAATTTTACAATTTCGTTCTATTATAGCACTACATAACGTAAAATCACACCCCCCTTTTTCTTAATTTGAACTATTTCTTTATTCGCTCCGGACATGCCGCTGCTCTTCCATCCCTGTAATATAAAATGCCGTTCTTACTGTAAAATTGCCTGTTTCCAGCCGATGCTTCAATATAACACAGATTCCGCAAATCATCAAATGCACCCTCCGCAATGTAAATGATATTCGCAGGAATGTAGATTTCATAAACCTCTTTTTCCAAGCCTTTAAGTGCATTTTTCTCAATTCCTGTACATGCTCCGTGAACAGGCAATACAACCAGATGATCTTTCATAAATTTAGAAGCATCTGTATATCCTGTAATATAACCCTTGTCATTCGCCAGAAATCCTGGAAATCTTTCTGAAATTACCGGCAGATTGCTCTCTGCCTTATCTGTATCCTTCTTTTCTTCCCCCTCTGCTCCGCCAACTGCCTCATTCTGATCAGTCACGGCATCCGGATTCTTTATGATATCGCCGGGGATTTCTGCAGCAATACCTGGATTTTTTATAGATACACCTGGTATTTCTGTAATTACATCTGGTATAAAATTATCTGGTGATTCTTTCAATGTTTGCTTTATTTTGTTTATCTTATTATCAACCTTCTTCTTATTTTCCGTATCCCTTGTATCTTCTAATCCAGAATACTTATCCATGTTAGCTGCAGCATCTATTTGTTCTGCTACAACATCCGGAAGAACCTGTTCTTTACTTTTCTTCATATTTCTCTCAGGCAATAACGGCATCTCTATATAAAAATCCAGAGCCGGTGTGTAATCTTCCAATGCCGTATACCGCTTCTCTATTTTTTCTTTTACATGCCCCGTATGTATGTCTATATAGCTGTATATTCCTGCACATACAATAGCCAGAATCACCGCACACGCAATCTGTTTCCACTCAACCCTAATCTTCCGTCTCTCACAAAGCAATCCTAAAATCAACTCCATATCTTTTGCACCCCATTTTTCCATATTTTTCCATTTTTTATACCCATTATAAAGTGCAAACCCCCAGATACGGGAAAACGTTCCGGAACACGTCTTTCATGTTCCGAAACGTCTCTTTTTCATTATTTCATAATATTCCTAGCTTACATACCCAGCCTTCTTAAGCTCTTCCTCCGCCTTCGCAAGGTTCGCCTCAGACACCCGGATGATCGGCC
>CAJUMF010000019.1 GCA_910586965.1 uncultured Dorea sp.
CCTTCATGGATTCGGAGTTCGCTGTACGCCAGTCAGACTCAGCGCCAACCTGTGCAAAACCTACGGTGATCACGTCGCTGCCGCCCTCGGAGCCGCCCTCATCGGAACCGCCGTCGGAAGAGGAGCTGCCGCCGCCCCCGCCGCATCCTACTGCCAGAGTAGCAACCATTGCCGTAGCCATCAAAGCTGCAATTAATTTTCTTTTCATGTCTTATCCTCCTTTTTTCTCGGTTGACTTTGTGTCAATCATCTTGGTAATATATTAAGATATTATGAACAAATGATAAACAGATTTTCATTTTCTCTTTTTGTAATTTTTTTCGATTTTTGTAAAAAAGTTGGTTTTTTTATACAAAAGGTTGGTTTATTTCCGCTTTTATCTTTACCGTCACCTCTGTTCCCTCATTCTGCCGGCTCTCAAATTCCAACCCGTAGCCCTCGCCGTAATAGTGCCGAATCCGCTGGTTGACATTGGTGAGCCCGAAACTGTTGACATTGGTATCCTGCCTTTCCCTCCTTATGTTCTCCCTGAGAGTTCCCAGCTCCTCTTTTGTCATTCCCTTCCCGTTGTCTATGACTTTAAAGACCATATCATCCCCGGACTTTTCCCCGATAATCCTTATCATGCCTTTCCCTCTTTTATTTTTAATGCCGTGATAGAGGGCGTTCTCCACCAACGGCTGCAGCGTCAGTTTCGGCAGCATATACTCGTAAAGCTCCTCCCCGACTTCAATGCTGTAGTCCAGGATGTCCTGATAGCGGAACTGCTGGATTTCAAGGTAGCTCTGGATGTGCGATTTTTCCTCCTGCACGGTGATAAAATCTTTCCCCTTGCTCAGCGTCGTGCGGAAAAAGCTGGAGAGCGCCGTCACCATATGGACGACCTCCTCCGTCTTGTGCGCCTCCGCCAGCCAGACGATGGCATCCAGCGTATTGTAGAGGAAATGGGGGTTAATCTGCGCCTGCAAAAGCTTTGTCTCTGTCATATGGAGATTTTCCTGCTGCCTTTTTATGTCCTCCACCAGCCACCCAATCTGCTTTGTCATGTCGTTAAAGCTGCGGTATAATACGGCTATCTCATCCGACTCCACTTCCTTTGTCCGCACGGAGAAATCTCCTTCCGCCACTTTCTCCGTCATGTCGCACAGCTCCCGAATAGGCACGGTCACACTGCGGTTCGCCTTTGCCGTCATGTATACCGCTATGAATATGGCGATTACCGAAACGACGCCGCACAGCATAAAGCTCTGCTGCGTCTTTTCATCCAGCTCCCGCCGGATATTTTCGTAATTCATGGTTTCCAGGTAGATGTAGTCCTGGATTCCCTCCCGGATTAAAGTGGTCATATTTTTAATGTTCTGGTCAAAGTAATCCATTTTTTCTTCGTATTTCCAGTCGCCGTTGATTCCTTCTTCCAGAACCCGGACTCCTTTTTCCAGAGAGCGCAGCGTATTCTTCACCCGCTGGATCTGATTGCGGCTTGTGCTGACCGTCGCCCGGTCAGACATCAGGTCGCACGCTCCCTCCATCTCTTCAATGTATTCGTAAGGGTTCACCGTGACAAACCCATTTACCATCATCTCCTCATATCCCAGCTCCTCCACGCTCTTCCAGCTTATGACAGCAAGATACATGCTGTAGTCGATGCGGCTCTTGAAATCCTGGGTATACTGGTTGGCATACACAATATTGTGGGTGATGTCCCGGTAAGCATCCGTCGCATTTGACAATGACATGAGAAGATACACCATGACCATCAGCATCGGGATGAACACTGTGGCGGAGATTGCCACAAGACGGCGGTTTAAAGAAGATCTTCGTTTCTTTCCCATAGGCTACTCCTTCCTCCTTGCACGGTACTCTTTCGGTGAACACCCCTGGGTCTTCTTAAAGATGTAGCTGAAATAATGAGGGTCTTTATATCCCACTTCATAACCAATCTCAGAGGTCTTCATGGGCGAGCACATCAAAAGCTCCTTCGCCTTGTCCATGCGGATAGCCGTCAGGTACTCCACAAACGTCTTTCCCATCTCCCGGCTGAATACAGAGCTGAAATAGCTTGGGCTCATGCCTACCTTTGCCGCAACCGTGTTCAGGGAAATGTCTTCCGACATATAGGTGTTTTCTATCTGCTCTTTTGCCGCCTCGATGATGTCCGTATACCTGCGCCCGCTGACCGCATCCCTCAGTTCAATGGCGCGCCCCACGAGGCGCCTCATGTAATCCTCGATTTCCTTTACTGTATGTACTTTCTGCACCGCATCTTTAAAGTCCTCCGCCTCATTCTGAAAATCATCATCCGAGACGCCCATTTTCTCACAGAATGTCATTATGATAATGTAGATATCCATAATGATATACTGGCGCATCAGCGTGGATTTGAAATTCTCTACCGGCATCTCGTCCACATATGCCCTGGCAAAGCTCTCCACCTCTTCCTGTGTGCCGTTGTTAAGAAATTTTTCCACCGAAGTCCTTGTCCGCTCAATCTCCCCAAAGCCCTTCACCTCAAAATCCCCCGGCTCCTGGAGCTGTTTTAGCTCCCCGACCTTCACAAACTGGTTCAGGGCGCTGATAAACCTCCCGGAAAACGCATGGTCTGCATCCGCAAAGGCTTTCGGGAGTTCCCGGAGCCTAAGCGCCAGGCTGCCGATTCCGCCGAAATACTCAACCTCCCTGTAACCGTCCATCAGCTCTTTAATCTGCCGCGCCAGATTTCTTATGCGCTCCTCCATCTGCCTCTCGTCTTCCGCCGTCAAAAGGTACGCCCAGCCGTCAACCCCTCTCTGAAAGCTGTAGGCATACTCTGTTTTTTCCACAATTTCTTCCAGCCGCTCGCACACTTCCACAAGATTCCCCGGCTGTTTCTCTTTCCCGGTACCGCCAAACACTTTAAAAAGCATCACCCCATACACCGGCGCGGTCAGGTTCATCCCATACTGCTTTCCGGTCTCAATGGCCTCCGCCATGGAAAGCTCCCCCGATATAAGCTGAGAGAAGAATTTAAGCTTTTCATGCTCCGTGTTCTCCCGCATTTCCTCGGAATACCGCATCAAAAGCTCCTTTTCTCCCCTCTCCTGCCGTATCAGCTCGCTCACCCCGCGCAGAGATTCCAAAAGCTTAGATGCGCTCACCGGCTTTAACAGGTACTCGGTAACGCCTAATTTGATTGCCGCCTTGGCATAGTCGAACTCGTCATAGCCGCTTAATATCAGTATCTTGATGTCCGGGAATTCCTGCTTTACCAGCCGGCTCAATTCCAGCCCGTCCATAAACGGCATCCGGATATCCGTAATCAGTATATCCGGCTTTTCTTTTAAAATCATCGGATATGCAAGCTCGCCGTCGCTTGCCTCCCCGACAAACTCATATCCTTCTGCCTCCCACTCGATGCCGCTTTTAATCCCGTTCCGTATCACAATCTCATCCTCAACGAGGAATATCTTTATCTTTTCCATATCTCCTGCCCGCCTGTTCATTTCCTTTTTTATCCCTTGGGGTATACCTTATCGGACAAAGTCCGCCCGCCCCGTAGGGGCATGTATTACGGGATGCCCTTGGGGTATACCTATATAATAACGGCTTTTCGCAATGAAAAAAATCTGTTTTTTTACAGAAATCGTTAAAAATTTTTCGATATACTCAGTGTACCCTCCCGAAACGCAGAAATCCCCTGCAATATTAGCAACACTTACTAATATTACAGGGGGTCTCCTGTCATTTTATATTTCCTTGGGATTCAACCGCTCTATGAATCCAGGCAGTTCTACGAATCATACAGCCTTCCCGCATCTTTCCCATTCTCCAGCCTGATAATGCGCTGATTTTTACTTCCCCGAAACTTCAGGGTGATATCTTTTTGCGCCTCGATAAACGGCCCGTCTACCAGGACATCCAGATATGACAGCATCTCCTCCGTCACATCCGTATATGCCCGCCCGCCTTTTACCATGTCCGCGTCAAAGATATAGCCCGAGTAACTCCATATATCTTTCTGAGGATACTCTTTTCTCACCCTCCTTAACAGTTTCACAAGCTCCCGCTGGTTCTCCGGCTCAAATGGCTCTCCGCCCAGCAGCGTAAGTCCCTGGATGTAATCCGGCGCCAGCAGGCGGATAATCGTATCTTCCGTCGCTTTCGTGTAGGGCATCCCGAAATCAAAGTTCCACGTTTCTTCATTAAAGCACCCTTTGCAGTGATGCCGGCATCCCGACACGAAAAGACTCACCCGCACGCCCGGGCCGTCTGCGATATCGCACTCTTTTATATTTCCATAATTCATATGACTTCCCCGCCGCTTTACAAATGCAGCACTCTGTCCTTAATCTCCTGTGTCCTTCCCTGGTTCCAGAACTGTGTTCCGATATATCCGCAGGTTCTTCTTGCCACAAACATATGGTTCTGGTCGCGGTTCCCGCAGTTCGGGCATTCCCAGACAAGCTTGCCCGCCTCGTCTTCCTTGATCAGTATCTCTCCGTTGTAACCGCAGGACTCGCAGAAGTCGCTCTTCGTATTCAGCTCCGCATACATGATGTTGTCATAGATAAACCGCATCACTGTGACAACCGCCGGGATATTGTTCTGCATGTTCGGAACCTCCACATAGCTTATGGCTCCGCCCGGCGATAATTTCTGGAAATCCGCCTCAAACTTTAACTTCTTGAATGCGTCAATCTCCTCCGACACATGCACATGGTAGCTGTTGGTGATATAGTTCTTATCCGTAACGCCCGGGATAATCCCAAAGCGTTTCTGCAGGCATTTTGCGAATTTATACGTCGTGGACTCCATGGGCGTTCCGTATACGGAATAGCTGATATTCTCCGCGGTCTTCCACTCCTTGCACTTGTCGTTGAGCCGCTGCATGACCTTGAGCGCAAACGGGCTTGCCTCCGGGTCCGTGTGGGATTTCCCGAGCATCCTCACGCACATCTCATAAAGCCCTGCATACCCCAGCGAAATGGTAGAGTAGCCGTTATATAAAAGCTTGTCGATTGGCTCGCCTTTCTTAAGCCTTGCCAGCGCGCCGTTCTGCCACAGGATAGGAGCCACGTCGGAAATCGTACCCAAAAGCCTTTCATGCCGGCACCGCAGCGCACGGTGGCACAGCTCTAATCTTTCGTCCAGAATCTCCCAGAACTTCTCCATATTCCCTTCGGAAGAACATGCAACGTCCACAAGGTTGATGGTCACCACTCCCTGATTGAACCTTCCGTAAAACTTATGGCTGCCGTCCGCATTTTTCTGGGAATCCTCCACAGTAAGGAAAGAGCGGCATCCCATGCAGGTGTACACTTCGCCCTGTTTCAGCTCTTTCATGATCTTCGCCGAGATATAATCCGGCACCATGCGCTTTGCCGTACAGCGCGCAGCCAGCTCCGTCAGATACCAGTACTTGGATGTCTCGGAAATATTGTCTTCGTCCAGCACATAGATAAGCTTGGGGAACGCCGGGGTAATCCATACGCCCGCCTCGTTCTTCACGCCCTGCATCCTCTGGATCAGCACTTCTTCGATGATCAGCGCCAGGTCTTCCCGGAGCTGCCCGTCCTCCACCTCGTCCAGATACATGAATACCGTCACGAAAGGTGCCTGCCCGTTACAGGTCATGAGCGTGATAAGCTGATACTGGATAGTCTGGATTCCGCTCTTAATCTCCTCGCGCAGCCTTCTTTCCGTCACTCTGTCGATAATCGCATCGTCAAGGCTCTCCCTGCAGTCCTTGCGCTCCTCGATTACCGCGTTGCGTATCTTCTTCCTGCTGATGTCCACAAAGGGCGCCAGATGCGCCAGTGAAAATGACTGGCCGCCGTACTGGTTGCTGGCAACCTGTGCCACAATCTGCGTGGTGACATTACATGCCGTAAAGAAACTGTGAGGTTTCTCAATCATCGTCTCGCTGATGACCGTGCCGTTCTGCAGCATATCCTCCAGGTTGATGAGGTCGCAGTTATGCTCCTTCTGCGCGAAATAATCCGAGTCGTGGAAATGGATGATGCCCGCCTCATGAGCCTGTACGACTTCCTCCGGAAGAAGTACGCGCTTTGACAGGTCCTTGCTCACCTCACCCGCCATATAATCCCTCTGGGTAGAATTTATCACCGGATTCTTATTGGAGTTCTCCTGGTTCACTTCTTCATTCAGATGCTCAATGAGCGCAAGAATCCCATTGTCCGTCGTGTTGGACTTGCGGGTCAGCTCTCTTTTATAACGGTAACGCACATACTTCTGCGCCACCTCATACCCGCGCATCTCCATGATGCCGGTCTCCACCATGTCCTGAATATCTTCCACATGCACCGCATGGCGCATCTCCTGCACCTTATGCGCTATCATATCCGCAATGGCCATCACCTGGTACTCATTCATCTGGTGGAGCTTATCTACCTCGCGGTTTGCCGCCCAAATCGCGTTAATAATCTTGTCCAGGTTAAAACCTACTTCCTCTCCATTGCGCTTAATTACATTCGTCTTTACTTCCATAGATACCCGTACCCCCGAAATCGACAATATACCAAATATTGCTCTTATTTTTCCCAGGCACACTATATATTGTGCCGCTTTTCTATAATACAGCATATTACCCGATTTGAAAAGAGGTAATTTCAAAATTTTTTGAGATATTTTTTTCACAGATTCGCAAAGCCCTGTTTTACGGGCATTGTCGGAATCCGACGAAGAAAAAAATTATGCCTTGCAGTTAGAAATCCTGCCGCGCCGTCACACCAGCGGGTATTTGTCTGTGAGCTGCTTTACAAGCTCCCTCGCTTTTTCTGCCGCACCTTCATCCTTGATGACTATGGAAATCGCCTCCGCAATCGTCTCCATATCTTCTTCTTTCATCCCCCGGGTTGTAACTGCCGGAGTTCCGAGCCTTACGCCGCTGGTGACGAAAGGTGAGCGGGGGTCATTGGGGATGGTGTTCTTATTGCATGTGATGTGCGCCGTATCAAGGCGTTTCTCCAGCTCTTTCCCGGTGACCTCCTCCTGGCTTAAATCTACCAGCATCAGGTGGTTGTCCGTCCCGCCGGACACAATCTTTACCCCGCGGTCCATAAGGCCTTTGCAAAGCGCCTGTGCATTTTTAATGATCTGCTGCTGGTACTCCTTGAATTCCGGCTGGAGCGCCTCCTTAAAGCAGACCGCCTTCCCCGCGATCACATGCTCTAACGGGCCGCCCTGGGTTCCCGGGAATACCGCCTTGTTAAAGTTGAACTTCTCCGCCGCCTCGCTGTTGCAAAGAATCATGCCGCCCCTCGGCCCCCGCAGCGTTTTGTGGGTCGTCGTGGTCACCACGTCCGCATAGGGAATCGGGCTTGGGTGAAGTCCTGCCGCCACAAGTCCGGCGATGTGCGCCATATCTACCATCAGATATGCCCCCACCTCGTCCGCAATCTCCCGGAAACGCTTAAAGTCGATGGTCCTGGCATATGCGCTGGCTCCGGCGATGATAAGCTTTGGCCTCTCCTTAAGCGCTGTCTCCCGGACTGTGTCATAGTCAATCACGCCCTCGTCATTGACCCCGTAAAAGGACGTCTCAAAATAAGAACCGGATAAGTTCACCGGAGAACCATGGGTCAGATGCCCGCCGTGGTCAAGGTTCATTCCAAGAATCTTATCCCCTGGTTTCAGCATGGCAAAGAACACAGCCATATTCGCCTGGGCGCCGGAATGGGGCTGTACGTTGGCATAGTCGCAGCCGAACAGCTTTTTCGCCCGCTCCCTTGCCAGCTCCTCCACCACGTCCACGCACTGGCATCCGCCGTAATAGCGTTTCCCCGGATACCCTTCCGCATACTTGTTCGTCAAAGGGCTGCCCATAGCCGCCATCACTGCCTTGCTCACCCAGTTCTCCGACGCAATCAGCTCAATATGGGAATCCTGCCGCTCCATCTCATCCGTGATTGCCTGGGCAATCTCCGGGTCCGCCTGTTTAATCTCATCAAATGTATACATGCTCATCCTCCTTTGTGCCAGACTGCCCGGAAGGTGTCGGACAATCTGCGCGTGATTCGTTATACTTTATACGACATAGTAATGCCCCTTTTGACGGGGGGTAATACAGCTATCTTATCACACTTTTTCCGGGGTGGAAAGCCTAAAAATATCCTCTTGCTTTTCCGGCGGTTTTCCTTTATAATTTTTACATCCAAAAATTCTGATAAATCTCTGGCGGTTCCGCCGAAGAATTCCAATGGATAGTAAGTTTTAGTTGCACGGAAAACAGGCTTTGTATTATACTGAAAGGAGAAATATTGACAGAAGGAAAGTTACAATGGCATCCCGCATACGTTGCCGCACTTCATATTGAGTTCGAAAACGAGCTGGATGTCTTAGAAATCAAATCTGAGCATCTGCTTGGCAAAAAGCCGCTGCAGATTGACGTACTGGTCATTAAAAAAGCCGAGGATACACCCATCCGCAAAAATATCGGGCAGATTTTCCGGAAATACAACATCATTGAGTACAAATCTCCGGAAGACTCCCTGAACATCAACGACTTTTATAAAGTTTACGCCTACGCGTGCCTTTATCAGTCGGACACGGAACATGTATGTGCAATCCGTCCGAATGAGCTGACGATTACATTTGTATGCAGTCATTATCCCCGCAAAATGTTAAAACAGTTAAAAGCCGGGCGCAGCCTCGCTGTCGCCAGAAAATCCAACGGGATCTACTATCTCACAGGGGACGAATTCCCCATACAGCTCATTATCGCCAACCGTCTCCCAAAAGAGGAAAACTGCTGGCTGCAGAATCTGAGAAATGACCTGAAACCCGGCTCCGAGATCCAGTCTTAACTGGAAAACTATGAAACCCAAAAACATGCCCCCTACCATCAGGCGCTGATGGACCTGATCGTGCGGGCCAATCAGAAACAGATTGAGGAGGAACGAAAAATGTGTGATGCCCTGAGAGAAATATTCGCAGACGAGTTAAAGAGAATCGCGGTCGAAGACGCACAGAAAATGGCGGAAGAGATGGCCGGGAAAATGGCAGAGGATATGGCTGGGAAAATGGCGGAGGATATGGCTGAGAAAATGGCGAAGGAAATGGCGGAAGAAATGGCAAAAAAGACTGCCGAAAAAACTACCGCACAACTAAAAAAAGAAGTCACCGCCCAGGTCACAGAAGAGGTCACCGCTCAGGTCACAGAAAAAATTTCCGCAAAATGTATCGAGCAGGGCGAACGCCGCGCCAAGCAAATCTTCAAACTTTTTGCCATCGGCACTCCTATTGAAATAATCGCGGAAAAATGCGGCGTCTCAACCAATAAAGTGCAGCAAATACTGGAATGACATTAACAACTCTTACATCCCCTCACCTCAAGTATCCCCTTGAGCACCGTCTCTCTGGCGGCTCTCGCCTTCTCGGGCTCCATCTTTGCGATGCCTTCAAGGGGATAAGGGATTCCAAGCTCTTTATATTTTGATACCCCCATCGTATGGTACGCAAGCACATCAAGCCCTTTTAAATTCTTCCATCTCCCGATAAGCCGCCCGAGTTCCTTTAAGTTCTCCTCCCCGTCCGTAATCCCCGGCACGCACACATGACGGACAATTACCGGAACCTTTGCCGCCTCAAGAGCCTTTGCAAATGCAAGGACCGGCTCCTGCCCTTTTGCGGTCAGCCTGACATGTTCTTTCGGCGAACTGTGCTTTACATCCAAAAGCACCAGGTCCGTCACCGCAAACAGGCGCTCAAATTCGCCTTTCCGTCTCCCTCCGCTTTCAGGTCCTACGGGGTAAGTGATTCCCGACGTATCCAGGCATGTATGGATTTTCCGCCTCTTCGCCTCCGCAAAAAGCTCCGTTAAAAATGCAAGCTGCATCAGCGGCTCTCCGCCCGTTGCCGTAATCCCGCCGCCCCGGTAGAACGGACGGTTCCTCTCGAAAAGCTCCAGAATCTCCGCCGCCGTCCGCTCACTCCCGCCGGACATCTCCCATGTATCGGGATTGTGGCAGTATTTGCAGCGCATGGGGCATCCCTGAAAGAAGACGACAAGACGGATTCCGGGACCGTCCACGGTCCCAAAACTCTCTATCGAATGAATCCGCCCCTTCATGCTACATCCCTTCATGGAAAGTCCTCGAGATTACCTCGTCCTGCTGTTCCTTCGTCAGCTTATTGAAATTCACCGCATATCCCGATACCCGGACGGTAAGCTGCGGATATTTCTCCGGATGCGCCTGCGCGTCCAGAAGTGTCTCCTTTGTAAACACATTGACATTCAGATGATGGCCGCCCTTCTGTGCGTAACCGTCAATCAGATTTACCAGATTATCTACCTGTGCCTCGCTGATATTCATATATTAATCCTCCTGTTTCTTTTCATTCTACTGCTGTTTTTTCCCCTGACCTGCCAATATGGCTCTCCTACACATCTCCATCATCCGCAAACCCCGGCTCGTCACACGCGCAGTCCGGCTCCATGGAAAAGCTTAAGTCGTCAAGGCTGAGCTCGTCGAACAGCACCGCATCTTCCTTCCCGAGCGCTCCCGGTATGATGGAAAATGTATTCGAGATGCCGTCCTGTGCATCCTTAAACGGCAGCTTTGACACCGAGCTCAAGGATGCCACCGCGCCCTTTTCATCTCTGTGATGCATCGGATTTGCCCCCGGCGCAAACGCCTCTCCCGCCTTTCTTCCGTCCGGCGTGGAACCGGTATTCTTTCCGTACACTACATTGGACGTAATCGTAAGGATTGAAGTTGTGGGAATCCCGCCCCTGTAGGTATGGTTTCCCTTAATATAATGCATAAACTCGCGAACTACATCATAGGCGATATCGTCCACCCGGTCATCGTCATTTCCATACCGGGGATAATCGCCCTCCACCTCATAGTCAACGACAATGCCGTTCTCATCCCGAATTGTCCTCACCTTCGCGTACTTAATCGCCGAAAGGGAATCCGCCACCACGGAAAGCCCCGCGATGCCTGTAGCAAACCACCGGGTCACCTTCTTGTCGTGGAGCGCCATCTGAACGCGCTCATAGCAATATTTGTCATGCATATAATGGATGATGTTGAGCGTGTTCACATACACCTGCGCCAGCCACTTCATCATGTCGTTAAAACGTTCCATAACTTCGTCGTAATCAAGATACTCCGAAGTGATTGGCCGGTATTTCGGTCCTACTTGCTTTTTCGATATCTCATCCACGCCGCCGTTGATGGCATAGAGCAGACACTTGGCAAGGTTCGCCCTGGCGCCGAAGAACTGCATCTCCTTGCCTACGCGCATGGAAGAGACACAGCAGGCGATAGCGTAGTCATCCCCGTGGGTCACCCGCATCAGGTCGTCATTTTCGTACTGGATGGAAGAGGACATAATGGATGTCCTGGCGCAGAACCGCTTAAAATTCTCCGGCAGCCTCACCGACCACAGCACCGTAAGGTTCGGTTCCGGCGCGGTCCCGAGGTTGGAGAGGGTGTGGAGATACCGGAAAGACATCTTCGTCACCATCGAGCGCCCGTCAATCCCCATGCCCCCGATGGACTCCGTCACCCACGTCGGGTCGCCGGAAAACAGCGCATTGTACTCCGGTGTCCTGGCAAATTTGACCAGACGGAGTTTCATGACAAAGTGGTCTACAAATTCCTGGATTTCTTCCTCCGTAAACGTTCCGTCCGCCAAATCCCGTTCTGCATATATATCGATAAATGTGGACGTCCGGCCAAGAGACATAGCCGCCCCGTTCTGCTCCTTGATGGCCGCAAGATAGCCGAAATACATCCACTGAATTGCCTCCTTAACATTTGCCGCCGGCTTTGAGATATCAAAACCGTAGATAGAGCCAAGCTCTTTTAATTCCTTCAAAGCCTTAATCTGCTCAGACAGCTCCTCCCGCTGCCTGGTAACGTCCGAGTACATGATGATCCTCGTTCCGTCCTTCTGCCTCTGCTTGTCCTCAATGAGACGGTCAAGGCCGTAGAGCGCTACCCGCCGGTAATCGCCGATAATGCGCCCCCGCCCGTATGCATCCGGCAGGCCGGTGATGATATGGCTGGAACGGCACGCGCGCATTTCCGGGGTGTAAGCGTCAAATACACCGTCATTGTGGGTTTTTCTATGTTTCAGGAAAAAATCCACCACATCCGGGTCTACATGATACCCGTTATCCTCACACGCTTTTACTGCCATGCGGATGCCGCCGTAAGGCTGCAATGCCCGTTTAAAAGGCTTATCCGTCTGGAATCCCACGATTTTTTCCTTGCTTTTATCAAGATATCCCGGCCCGTGGGAGGTAATCCCCGACACAATCTTCGTATCCATGTCAAGAACCCCGCCGGCCTTCCTTTCCTCCTCCGAAAGCTTTAGCACCTGCTCCCAAAGCTCCTTTGTCGCCTGAGTCGGCCCTTTAAGAAACGATTCGTCCCCGTCGTAGGGCGTATAATTTTTCTGGATGAAATCCCGGACGTTGATTTCCTTCTCCCAGACTCCGCCGTTAAATGATGTCCACTCCTGTCTCATAAATCCCTCCATTCTGCTTTCCCCTTGGGGGAAAGATAAACATTTGCCAGTTTCTATTATTTCCACTGCCGAGTATAAAATAACCTGACTTGCCGACTTTTGTCAAGGCTTCGGCGTGTACGTTTTTGAGAACAATTATCAATATTTGCAATTTTACTGAAATAAGTGTATACTAAGAATATATTCTCCATGAATAACATTTTCCCCGAAAGGGAATATAATAATACTGAGATTCGTGGGCAATTATTCCCAGCAGGAACATACGCTCTTCTGGGAAATCCATACAAGTTGTCCGTCAATATTCGTTAGAGGGTGATAGATGTGCAGGCGTTTGCGATTTTGATGATTCCGTTTGCCGGAACGTCGCTGGGTGCGGCGATGGTATTTTTTATGCGCGGAAAGATGAACCTGAGGCTGGAGAAACTTCTCCTGGGATTTGCCGCAGGAGTAATGATAGCGGCCTCGGTGTGGTCGCTGCTCATTCCGGCAATCGAGCTTTCCGAAGAACAGAATATGCCCGGATGGATTCCGGCAGCGGCAGGATTTCTACTTGGTATCGCGTTCCTGCTCCTCCTAGACAGCCTGATTCCCCATCTCCACAAAGGCAGCGATAAACCGGAGGGTGTCAAAAGCAGGCTCCCCCGCACGACCATGCTGGTATTCGCAGTGACGCTCCACAACCTCCCGGAGGGCATGGCAGTAGGCGTGACCCTGGCGGGCGCGCTGCTTGGAAACACCGGAATCACTATGGCAGGGGCATTCGTGCTGTCTGTAGGCATCGCAATCCAGAACTTCCCCGAGGGAGCCATCATCTCCATGCCCCTTCGGAGCGAGGGCATGTCCCGGAAAAAAGCATTTGCCGCCGGGGTGCTCTCCGGCATCGTAGAACCCATCGGCGGGGCGGCGACCCTCCTCCTGGCAGAATCCGTCACCCGGGTTCTCCCCTATTTGCTGGCTTTCGCAGCGGGTGCCATGATCTATGTAGTGGTAGAAGAACTGATACCGGAATCCCAGAACGGGGAACATTCCAACATCGGAACCATCGGCGCTGCGCTCGGCTTTACACTGATGATGGTCCTCGACGTGGCGCTTGGGTAAACCCGGCACACCATTCCATGCGGCGTCCGGGCAGAACATACAGCTTGCCCATAGAAAAAAGCGGACAGCATCAAAAGCATCACTGCTTACCTTTGATACTGTCCGCAAACCATCTATACCTTTCTGCTTTCTTCTACAAATCCAGCTTTTCTTTCCACTCCGCCTCTTTAAATCCAGGCAGCGCAAAGTCTTCCCCCACGATGAGCGGGCGTTTCACCAGCATCCCGTCTGTAGCCAGCAGCTCATACACTTCCTCCTCCGACATCCCGGAAAGCTTATCCTTAAGCCCCAGCTCCCTGTACTTCATCCCGCTTGTATTGACAAACCGCTTAATCCCAAGACCGCTCATTTCATGCCACCGGGAAAGCTCCTCCTTCGTCGGGTTCTCCTCCACGATATGCCGCGCCTCAAAAGTAACCCCCTGCTCCATAAGCCAGGCTTTCGCCTTTTTGCAAGTACTGCACTTCGGATATTCCAAAAATAAAACGCTCATAGCTCCTCCTTTTACGCTAGATAATCTGATCAAATGACACCGCCTCGGAGACCGTGATATCCGCCGCTGATATCCCGCCGGCGGCGCCCATGCCTGGCGCTCCTGCCGCGATGGTATCTACCGGCATGGAAATGTCTGCCGGCGCGGCATACGGCGAGTATCCCAGGAATCTCTCCTCCTCATCCCGGTTTCTGAACTGGAATGCATGGTTCACATCCGCCAGATGCCCTTCCATGGCAATGCCCCTGTCGGCAATCTTCCGCGCATTCCGTTTCTTTTGGAGCTCTGCCTTAAGCTTTTGCTCCTTTTTCCTCTCCGCCGTCTTCTTTTTCTTAATCTTTGTAAGCTCCTCTTCATTCAGGCGGCGCATCTTGCGGCTCCCTCTCACCAAGAGCTTTTGGATGGAACTGATTGCCGAGCGCGCCTTTGCCTGTTCCTTCTGATTTCCAAGGCTCGCCACCATCCGAAGGGATGCCATGCTGCGGCGCGCCTCGCCCATGGCAGACTGCACCTGCCCCTTTGAGCCGGCTCCCGCCACCTTTGCGTAAAGCCCGGACACGGAAAATGCCGATGCCGACACTTTGATGCGGCTCTTATTCTTCGCCGCCTTCATCTCCTCCGTCATCTTCTTCATCTGCTCAATCACACGCTTTTCTTCCGCAAACGGGTCGTCTTTCTCCTCCTGCCCGGGTACCGGCTCCTTCGCTGCCCACATCCGCACTCCGTCTTCCCCGATAAAAGCTCCCTGTGCAGGAAATCCTTCATTATCCTTAGAAAGCTGGGTCAACACCTGCCGCAAGATTGCTTTTCCCTTTTCTAACGACTCCGCGTCCGCCCCCATCTGCTCCAGCCACTCCGCCGATATGACCAGATGCTTTCCGCCTCCGAGGGCAGCCGCCGTACCTGCCAGATTATCTTCATCTATCCCGGTCCCGATGACAATGTGAACCTTCGAAAAATCTTTCTGTAAAGTTGCCAGTTCCTGAACCACTGCTTTTCTAAGCACCGTCTGTTTCGGCCACCCCTCAGAAAGCGAAAACTCATCCTTCGCGGTTTCCGGCCTGACGCTGCCTGACAGCCCGGCAGGAACCTCCGCTCTCGGGGATGCCGCCTGGATATTCTTTCCCGCAATCTGCGTGACCGCACCGTTTATCCTGCTCATCAAATCCCTCCCATAGATAATACCGGGGGCTAAAGATAGCTTTGCCCCCATGACACGATTCTTTCTATATAATATATCGTCCGTTCTGCGGAAAAACTAACCGCTTTCCTTATTTATCACGGGATATGATATACACACTGCCCGCCGCGTCCTCCGCAGCATCCGCAGCAGTTATCTCTCCTTTTCGTATACCCCCTTCTGACCATGCATCCGTTTCTTCTATCTCTTTTCTCGCCTCACCCTCAATCTCCGGAGGAGCCTTTTTTACTTCCTGTCCTTTCTCCCAGACCTTTATCCGCTTATCCCCTTTTCCTTCCAGATAAATGGCCGAATCCTGCCGCTCCCTGACATCGCCGTCATATTCTTTTACTTTTTTAGAAAGCGGAAAGATAAAAGAATAGCTTTTTATGCGGATAGCATCTACGTCCAGCGGCGCATTTTCAAGTCCGAAAACTCCTTCGTACTCGCCGGTAAGACCCTTTTCCTCATCTACTACCTCCTGCAGATTGCCCGCATAGCACATCCCGCATTTTTTATCCGGTTCCACTGTAACATACAGATATCCGTTATCCAGCTCATAAACTTCCGTAACGCGCACATCGTCAACCTTAAGCCGGATATCGAACAGCGGAATCTTTCCCAGCCATCCGCCCATATAAGAACCATCAAGCCCTTCCAGAACAATCAGCGCAAGAATGACCGCCGCCACTATCCCTGCCGCTTTGATTGTCTGGCTCTTCGTAATCTCTTTCTTCGTCGCCTTGATGACCGAGACCGCCGCCTCCCTCATCTTTTCCTCCGACAAAAGCCCTTCCTTTTCCTCCGCAATCTTCTCCTCGGGAATCCCTTCCTTCAGCGCCTCGTAATATTCCTGGCACTTCTCGCACCCGGCAAGATGCTCCTCCACCATACTCTTGCTCTCCTCGCTGCACACATCATCCACATACAGCGGCAGCAAGTCTTTATTGACATTACACGGAATCCTGCTCATCATATACCTCCTTTATCTTCCTTTTGCTTAACTGCTACCTTTACCTCAGCTGCTGCCTTTACTTCAACGGCTGCCTTTACCTCAACTGCTCCCTGATCTTAAGCTTGGCTCTGTGGTACGTTACCCGCGCCCAGCTCTCGCTCTTCCCAAACACTTCCCCAATCTCCTTGTACGACAGCTCCCCCAGCGTCCGAAGGCCGAACACTTCCTTATACGGCTCTTCCAGGCAATGAAGTGCCTTATAGATTGAAAGCACCTCATCCCGCCGGACAGCCGCCGACTCTGCACTGCCTTCCTCCGCCCGGGGGCCTCCCTCCCGGACCTCCCCCGTAAGGCTCTTCTTCACGGTCTCAAACCGTTTCTTTCGGCGCACGTCGTCGATATACAGATTTTTCGCAATCTGGCACAGCCACGACTTCACCGAGCATTTCCCCTTAAAATGGTCAATCTCTTTAAGCGCCTTAAAAAAAGTCTCCTGGGTGATGTCCTCCGCCATGGACGGATTCCCGCTCATAGCAAGCACAAAAAGATATACGTCTTTAAAAAATCGTTCATATATGTCTTCAAAATCTATCTTCACTTCATCACCTCTTCTCCAATCCTCCCGTCCTCCACCCGCACGACTCTTGACCCGTACTTTGCAAGATTCGTATCATGGGTCACCATAACGACTGTCATCCCCCTTTGGTTCAATCCCTTAAGATACTCCATGACAATCCCTGAATTATACTGGTCTAAATTCCCTGTCGGCTCGTCCGCCAGCAAAATGCGAGGCTCATTCACGACCGCTCTCGCAATTGCCGCCCGCTGCTGCTCCCCTCCCGACATCTGGGAAATATACTTTCTCTCCAGATGTTCCATCCCAAACTCCAAAAGCAGCCGCCGCACCCTCTTCTCCCTTTCTCTGCGGGGCATCCCCGCATATCCCAAAGGAACAGCGATATTTTCCAGCACATTAAGCTGAGGTATCAGATGATACGCCTGAAACACAAAACCAATCTTCTGATTGCGGATTCTCGCACATTCCCTCTTTCCCAATCCGCGCACATCTTCATAGTCCAGCTCATAGCGCCCCGCCGTCGCCTCATCCAGAAGGCCGAGGATATTGAGCAGTGTAGATTTCCCGCTGCCCGACTCCCCGTATATGCAGACAAACTCTCCCTCTCCGATTGACAGGCTGACGCCCTTAAGCACCTCTGTCTTTACTGTTCCATTATGATACGTTTTCCCTATTTTATCCAGCAAAATCATAAAAGCCACCTCCCCTTATCCCGCCGGAGTCCACTCTCAGTGTCCATTCAAAAGCCCCGCAATCTCCCTGTTTTTTAACTTCCCAAAAATCAGGAAAGAGACAACGACTGTAATCGCGGCGCACACCATGCCACCAAGCAGACAGGTGCGGACATCCCCCCGGACATCAATATAGCCAATCATAATCCCCAGATCCGTGTAACAGGTAAGCACCCACCCAGCCAAAAGGCCCAGCACCGTACCAAAGCCGTTTAAAAACAGGATTTCCAGAAAAATCTCCCGGCACAACTGCCTCTCGTCTGCCCCGCACGCAAGCTCAATCCCGAACTCCTCCTCCCGATGCTCAAACAAAAGCCCGAATATCCCAAGCATCCCAAAGGAAAATGTAACCAGGCTTAAAATCCCTGCCTTATTTATCATTCCGATAGAGAGTTTCACTTTATAAGAGTGATTCTTAAGCTCCGTTTCCGGTGCATAGACCTGATAATGATATTTCTTTTCATGGGCGGCATACAAATATCTTTCTATCTCCCGGGAAACTGTTTCGGCATCCGCCAGCTCCGACGATTTCCACTCCGCATGGACCATGGCACCCGAAATCTCATCCTGCATCTGCTCCATATATTCCACAGGCGCAGCCACGCAGCCGCTCAGCGCAATTTCCTCTGTCTCCGTCTTCCACCTCTGGCTCTCCAGCTCCTCCGGCATCTTTTGCGCCTGCAATTCCGGAAACGGATTTACCCCTTTCTCCACGATTCCCTGCACTTCCCGCCCCCAGTAAGAAGACCCTTCCTTAAGCCCCGCCTGACTGTAATCCAAAAGAATCACCAGAAACTCATAATTTTCTTCCTTCCCGGCAAAAAACTGCGGAACCGCAACAAAGAAAAATGTCTTATCACCCGTCAGCCCTTGGAGCTTTTCGTAATCCTCCTTCGTAAACGCCTGCCCGTCAGGTGTGTCCCCGTCACTGTAAATCCCCAGGACCAGGTCCCTCTCCTGCCCCTTTCTTGCCGCCTCTTCTCCCGACAGCGAATAAAACAAATTTGCCGAATACACGAACACACTCATTCCAAGGGCAATCTCCGCAATCATCAATATAGAAATCCGTCTGTTCCACCACAACGTCCGCAATACCTTCCCGACAATATACTTCATTGCATATCCCTCACTCTAAGCATCATGCTGATTGATTTCCTCCTGACCGCCCGCATCGCCGCCCACGTCAGAATCCCGCACATGAGAAACGACATTACCGAAAACGCAAACACTGCCTCTCTGTCCAAAACTACCGCGCTGCCTAATCCAAAAATCTTCGCCAGCGGAAAAGCAGTAAGAAGGACAAGGCTTACAGCGGCGGCTGTAAGCATCAGCGTCTCAAAAAGCAGACACAATTTCACTTCCCCTTCCGCCGCCCCCAGCGCCATATTGACCCCAATCACCTGCTGCTCATTTTCCAGTTTTCCCGTGAGAACGATGCTCTCATTCAGTATGAAAAACAAAAGCGCCGCTCCCGCCGCAGCTCCCCTCAGAAACCTCCATCGCATCTTTGCCGCAAGCGCATTTTCATAAAGGGTTTCCCCTTGCGTAACTTCCAGTATCTCCGCCGTCTCATCCGCACCTTCAATCTGCCGCGCGATGCCTTTTGCCGCTCCTTTTTCCGCCGCAGCGTCCTTCTCCCCAGCCGCAGCTCCTTTCGGGACAATGCAGGAAAACTGTATCAGGCTCTCTTTCCTGTACGCCCTTTCCATAGCACGGTAAGGAAGGATAATCCCGGAGTACTCATCCTCCATAAGTCCGATAACCTCAAACTGCTCCTCCCGGAGCTTAACTTTGTCCCCAATCCCGCAGGAATACTCCCTGGCATACCGCCGGTTCAACAGGCAGACATTCTCCCCGTTCTCAAATTCGTTCTCCGCAAACGTCCTGCCCGAGACCTTTGGCAGCGGATAAAAATAATGCCCGTCAATCCCTTCCACCAACACATACTGATGGTTCCATTCCGCCATATCCTCCTCGTAATATGCGCTGACAGACATCCCTTTCGCCGCCTCCTCATCTACGGCGTCAAACCTCTCCCCAAGCCAGTCAATCTGCACGGTGTTCTCCATCCCTTCAAACGTTGTATAATAAATCACCCGGTCCACCGACCTGATATTCGCGATGCAAAAAGCCGGAAGTAAAAGCCCCGCATAAAAGGAGAAAACGTATAAAACATACCGCCTTTTTTCAGCCCTGACTTTCTGGAAAACCTGATGGAACAAATATCTGATCCTCCTCATAATCCTTAAGCCTCCCCTTATGTCTCTCACTGTTTCTTAACGCATCGGAATATTTTCCCTGCCTTCGGCAGCACGATATAATACTCCCCCTGCGCCCCTTTCTTAATCTGCGGATATGTCTCATCCTCAAGCCCCTGTATATATGCGGCTGTCTCTTCATACCGCCCGTCCATGCCTAACACCATAACGGCTCCCGCGGCTCCCGAACAGCATACCAGCCTTTCTTCATCTATTATAAAATCCGTTATGTTAAATCCATAGGGCAGCTCACACACTTTTTCCAGCGCCTCCCCCTTTACCGCAAAAAGCCATTCCGGGGCATTAGTCGCGCCCCCAAAGCTGTCGTTTTCTTTATCGTAATACCGGATCATGGAATTTACCGCATAGATTTCATTCTCACGCCCAAAAACAGAACCGATAAAATTCTCTCCCGCCTCCTTTGCCTTTCCATCCCTGTACCAGTCAATCACGGAATTTTTTAACGAAAGCCCTGCAACATATATCCCTTCTTCACTGACAGCCAAATCCTCCGGCAGATAATCCGGATCAATCTCCTTTTTATTTTTCAGTTCCACTTCTCCAATATAAGCCAGCTCCCTGTCAAAGATCTGTATCCTCTGATTCCCCTGGTCGATGATATACACCTTGTCCTGATATCCCGCAATGGCTCCCGGCGCTGAAAACTCCCCTTCCCCGCTCCCGGTCTTCCCCACCTTTTTTATCACATTCCCTTCCCCGTCCGCCTTAACGACACAGTCATTTTCCCTGTCCGTGATGATTATCCCGTCTTCCCCGCACAAAATACCGCCCGGACGCAAGACCGCCCCGCATCTCCATTCTTCGCAGACATACTCCTGCTTATATACATCTTCCAGCGATGCCAGCGCCGAATCCTCCGCTTTCAAGACATCCTCATCATAAATTGGCAGCACCTTATCCTTTGACTCCTCCATCAGCCGGTAACTGTCACTCTTCTGGCATCCCGCCGCACAGACAGATGCCTGGCAGATAACACCACACAAAATCATCCTCTTTCCCATATAAAACCCCTTTCCGCGCAAAGACAACCGCTGTTCACTCTGTTCTCTTTACCTGTTAGACGAATGGCCTGTCATTTCGTTACAGCTTTTTTCAAAAAAACACAGGGAGATTACCGTACGCTTAATAATCTCCCTGTGCTGCTTTATCCACCGTGGTTATCCATTCCATATGCATTTTTATCATCTATGGCAGAAGTGCTTTCACCATCTTTTCATCAAAAGTTACCGATTCCACATGATCCGCCTCTATCTGATACAGCGCATTGGCTGCGATATGTTCGGCAGCCTGCTCAAGATCGCGGATCCCACTGGTATTTTTATAGATATCAATCACTGCTTCAAGACCATCCGCAGTCAGCATACATTCATGCTTATGCATTCCGATCCGCTTCATCACTTTCGGAAGGGCATACTTAGAAAAGATCACTTTCTTTTCCTCCGCCGTATAATCCGGAATCTCTATAACGGCAAAGCGCGACATCAAAGGCGCACTGATCTGTGACCTGTCATTGGCCGTCGCAATCGGGTAGACACCGCCTGTGGGAATCATACATTCAATGTAATTATCTGTAAATCCAAGATTATCAAGCAGTGTCAGAAGAACGTCGGCAGGATTGCCATTTCCTTTTCCTGCTGCCGCCTTATCAAGCTCATTGATAATGAATACCAGATTGGATTCCCCCGCCATAGAGAATGCTTCCATGATAATTCCCGGCTTTGCATTGGCATAGATTCTGGAACTTCCGGTAAGCTGCTCGGGGTCATTGATGGAACTCATATCAAGCGTTGTCCACGGCAGCTTTAAGATACGTGCCACTGCATAGGCAATCTGGGACTTTCCGGTTCCTGCCGGACCAATGAGAAGCAGTCCATATGCCGGCAGAGTATGAGTCCTGTTGATCTGGATGATCGTCTCGATGATCCTCTGCTTCACCCGTTCCATACCATAGAGTTCTTCATTAAGGATACGGCGCGCTTCCTCAACATCTATCCGCTCAAAATAATTATTCTTCCACCGGACATTCATCATGATGGAAAGAGCACGCTGAGCATGACGGCGCTCCTCCTGCGACACCTCACCGGAACGTGCCACGGCTAGATTCCTCCTTGCCCACAGACGGATATTGTCGGGAAGCGTCCTTCCCGCACAGTTCATAAAATCTGTAATGCTCTGGATACTGGTAAGTTTCATACTGTCGCCGGTCTCTTCCTTATCTTCATCCTCCGCTTCATCCTCCGGCGCATGACTTGAAAGAAGGCGTTCGATCATAAACTGTAAAAAGCCATCTTCCGCCGAGAGCTTAGCCGCTCCGCCAAAAGCAATTTCCCGTATCTTATATACAATATATTTGTCCTCCTGCACCGCACCGGAAAGACGCACGCTGATGCGGTTTTCTCCCAGCCATTTCAGGAGGCTTACAAAGCGGGCATCAAGCTGTAAGATGTCTGCACTCACAACTTTCGCTTCCCCTTTTAATTCAAAAGCCGTCCTATTTGCCGGATTGGCAAATACTCCGCAGGAGTGGTGTTTTAGTCCCGCATGGCTGTTATCCAGAACAAGGATCGGATGCTCTGCAGACGCTTCCGGCTCGTTTGTATGAAGTATGGTGTATGTACATTCCGACACCTTTTCCCTCTCCGGCGAATTTTTAAAATCAAATACTGGCATGATCAGTTCCTCCCTAATTTTTCTTTAACACTTTAAAGAGCAGTACCAACGATAACGATATATTAACCCACATCTATGTAATAATCAATATATCTTTATGAAAACTTCGTATGCTTTCGTATGAAAACAGGCATGTAGCCAAGCGGGGCTCTTTCCTCCACATATTGCCCGCTTTCATTCGTCGTATATACTTCTCCTGTTAATCCGCTGGTCCATACACCTTCAGGCAGATATACCCGGCGGCTTCTGGCTTTGTACTCCATGACCGGCGCCGCCAGCACATGCGCTCCAAACAAATATTCATCCGAAAGCTCGTACGTGTTTGGGTCGTTGGGATACTCATACACCAAAGGCCTCATAAGAGGAGTTCCCGTCAATTTTGTAATTTCCAATTGCTCTTTAATATAAGGAATCAATTTATCTCTTATATCCAAATATTCACGCATAATCTGATATGCCTCTTCCCCAAAACTCCAGATTTCATTAGGACCTCCCGTATTACATTCTCCGGACATATCCTCCATATTCCCTTCTTTAACGTAGGGCTTTCTGTAACCGTGCATCCGCAGGACCGGGCAGAATACACCAAACTGAAACCAGCGGATCATCAGCTCCCGAAATTCTTCTTCCTCCCCGTCACCTCCGTAAAAGCCGCCTATATCCGTCGTCCAAAGAGGGATTGCGCACATCGCCATCCTAAGTCCCGCAGTAAGCTGTTTCCTGAAACTTTCAAATGTAGAGGGCACATCTCCGGACCATACCACAGCCTTCAGACGTTGCGTCCCAATCCATGCGCTCCGCACAAGGATCATGCCGTCACGGAGCCCGGCCTCAGACATCCGTTCTTCAATCCCGGCGCAGTAAGCATAAGGATAATAATTAGACATTTCCAGACCGTTTCCCATCCGAAATCTCATATTTTCATAATCATACGGATATATCTCCGGTTCGGCCTCATCAAGCCAAAAAGAAGAGATACCGCAGGAGACATAACTTTCTTTCAGCTTCTCCCACATGATATCGGCTGCCTCCGGATTCGTCATATCTACATAAGTCTCAGCACCGCGGCACATATAGAATACATCCGGCCCACGCTCTGCCTTTAACAGCCCGCCTGCTTCATCAAGTCTTTCATAATTTTCGCTTCTTCTGTCCACTGTCGGCCACACTGACACCATCAGACGAATCCCCATTTCTTCCAATTCCTTTACCATTTCCTCCGGTTCCGGGAAATATCGTTCGTCAAATCTCCAATCTCCCTGATACGGCCAGTGAAAATAATCCAGTACAAGGACAGACACGGGAATTTTCCGGCAGACGTGCTCCCGCGCGATAGCCAAAAGCTCCTCCTGCGAACCGTACCTGAGTTTGCTCTGCCACAAGCCAAATACCCATTCCGGCACATCCGGCATTCTCCCTGTAAGCTCTGTATAATTTTTCATTATTTCTGCCGGGCAGCCTCCCCCTATCACAATATAATCCAACTGCCTGCTGCGCTCTGCCATCCACAACGTCCTGTTTTTAACAAATTCCGCCCTTCCTACTGCCGGATTATTCCACAGGAATCCATAACCTAACGTGGATATATAGAAAGGAATTGTACATTTTGTATTTTTTTGGCAAAGGTCAACCGTACATCCCTTTAAGTCAAAACATCCCGTATTTTCCTGCCCCATACCATATATATGCTCTTCCATATTCGCCTCAAAGATGGTCTGAATCTGAAAACATTCTCCGCCGACCCCTTTATATTCCCGTCCCTTTTGAAAAGGCGGCATTCCCACGCTTTCATCAATCCACATCTCCCGTAAGATCCGAACATCCTCATAATAAAAAGTGAGCTTTCCGTTCCCTTCTACCCGAACCGTAAGCTTTCCATTCTGAAGCACTGCATCATTATCCGTTCTGTAAGCCTTTACCTTTGACCCTTCCTGTATCCCGAAAGTCAGACTATCATTCAAATTGTACTTCCTCTGCTCATCAATTGGCGTACAAAAAGAAGCCCTGACACGGATACTCTCCCTGCCACAAGCTTCCAGTAATACTTCCTCACCTCTATACGACCAACTCAACCGGCCATTTTCAATTCTATATTCCATCTTATCTCTCCATGTCTGGAGAACAGGTTCTATGTACTTATTTTTTGTTGCTGACTGTTATTCAAAATATTCACAGTTATTTGCAAACACTACGTTCAAGGGCAGATAATAATCATTTTGATTCGGCCTTCTTCCATAGCAGACATACTCGAACATCAACTGAACTGCCCGGTAGCTTTGCTGGGACAAATCCTGATATATGACTGCATCTATTGTGGAATTCTTAATATACGGCACGATCTCCGGATATATATCATATCCCAGGAGAATCTTGTTTTGCGTATTATTCTCCTCCAAATACTCTGCAACACATGCGAGATTACAGACAAAATCTACAATGACGTCCGGCCGTCTCTCCTTTAGTATCGCACGTATTTCCCTCTTTTCCTCCTCCGGCACCGGCGAAGTCCACGCATTCTCCAACATTCTGAGCTTCTTCTTTGACTTCGCAGCCATATCATAAAACCCGGCAAGCCGCTCTCCTACCACAAGCTTATCCTGATGATTATGCTCACTGATAAGAAGCTGCACTCTGCTCCCTGAAGGAGCAAGTTTACTTAACAGCTCCATCATCAGCTTCCCGCTTAGATAGTCGTTGCAGCCTACGCTGCAGATTGGCTGCACCTCTGGTATCCTCCGCGAAAAAAGAATAATGTTCCGGCCTCTTTCTGTCATCTCTTTAATATGCGGATATACATATTCATAGTGATAGCAAAAAATAATAAAGTTCTCGATTCCCTGCTCTTCCAGTTCTTTTAAATCATTAATCTGCTGCCTGGGTGCTTCTCTGTCCGAGTACCTTTTTATCATCTGCAGGCCATCGTCTTCATAATCAGCAACGGCCCTCTCGATTCCCTCATCTATTTCTCTGAAAAAATACTCAAAGCGCATAGAATAAAATCCTACGAACGCAATCTTATATTCCTTATGCTTTGCCAGATTCCTTGCATTATTATTCGTTCGGAAATTATATTCCTCCAGCGCTCGGAACACCCGCTCCTTTGTCTCCTCCGAAAAGGATCCTTTTTGATGCATAATATTATAAAGAGTCGTCCTTGAAAGCTTTAACTCCTTTGCCAATTGATTCATGGTCATACGATTCTTCATATTATTACTCATAGATCTGTCCCTGCTCTTTTTATTTACTCTTCCAGTAAACATGATATCTTCTGTCGCCGATGTCATACAGCGGAACCCAGATTATATCTTTACATTCATCTGCTCTGAATTCCAGCCTGCCTTCTTTTTCCTTCTTTTCCATCACTGGCATCATCAAGCCTTCGGAAATTTCCAAAAAATCACGGCTCTCCACGATTCCGGCAAGAATATAAGGACCGTACGCCCATGCTTTTATATCCTTAGAACCAGCGGTTTTCTCCGTTCTGACCAGGCAAGGGAACTGCACGGTCACCGTGTTCACTGTTTTTTCTCTCTTAATAATAATATAACCATCCAAGCCGCAATTTGCAATTGTTTTTCTATTATTTACCAGTACAGTATATTCCCCTTCACACCAATACGGACGTCTGAGTTTTATTATAAACTCTGCATCGCCTTTTATCTCCAGTTTGATATCTCCAGGACGCCCTTCTTCAACATACTGAACGATTTCCGTATCCTTTTCTTTCCACCTTGTTCCGGCCTTTATAAACAAGTTTACATACAATTCCTTATCTGTGTGAGCAAATACCGCTTCTGTATACTTCATCTGACTTTCCATTCCTGTGCCGTGACAGCAGGAATTTATAAACTTCGAATCTTTTTTGGCTCCCGGAGAAAGCGGGAAGAAATAGGTAGTCTCGCCTGTCGGCTTCTTATCAAATCCGGCAAGAATATGATTAAACATACACCGTTCATAGTAATCCATGTAAAATGACTGGGGATCATATCTGAAAAGCTCCTTTGTAAGTTTCAGCATATTATATGTAACACAGTATTCTGCTGTTGCCTGAGTCAAATGCTCTCCGGCTGCATCCGGCTCAAAAAGCATCTCATTCTCGCCAGCGCCCCCGTTTACATACACATGCCTCTCCGTTACCAGCTTCCAGAAAAATTCCGCCGCTTCATAATATCTTTTTTCACCGGTGACCTTAAAAAGCTCCATATAGCCAATAATCTGCGGAACGTGCTGATTCGCATGCATTCCCTCCAGCGTGTCCTTTTTTTCTGTCATAGGTACAAGCAGCCTGTCATTATTGAACATTTCTGCAGTTATAAGAAACTCTTTCTGCCCGGTAATTTCATACAGCTTGGTCAACGTTTCATTAAGTCCTCCAAACTCTCCGGCAATATAAGTGTCCCACATAAGATCACGCTCTGCCTTTGAAAGTCTTCTAAGCCTTTCATAAACCCAGTGTGCAGCTTTTACGGCAATCTCAAGAGCCTTCTCTTCTCCGGCTTCGCAATACGCATCCGTCAATCCGGCCAGCAATTTGTGCAGTGTATAATAAGGCGCCCAAATAGACGGATATTTTTCTCCTTTTTCCAACAATTCGAACTGCTCCTCAGAATATGCCCCAATGTATCCTTCATGATACCCCGGAAGTTTTTCAAACGCTTCCTGGCAAATCCCCAGTTCCTCAACCATATAATTAAGCTTCCTACGAATTACAGAATCGTCTGTCTCCCGCACACATAACGCTAAAGCTGACATATAGTGCCCTGTAGTATGTCCTCTTAACAGGCATTCCGGCGAATCCCACCCTTCCGGCGGCCTGGCTCCCTTTGTATCAAGTCCTGCTGCCTTTCGGAAATTGTACAGCATCTCATCTTCATTAACACTTTTAAAATATGCAACCGCCCGGCACATTGCATCATAAAATATACTGCCGGACTTCAGTTTCGTCTCTCCTTTGTCCATAACTGTAATTGCACATGCTGTGTCTGTTGTCTCACTCGGCACAATTTCTTTGACGTCAAGAAAAAGCTCTGCCGGAAGTTCTTCATCCTTCACTTTTCCGCGCAGCACGACTGAACCGCATGTCTCAAATATCTGCATATTTCCGCCTTCCCATTCGACTGCGCGGGAATACAGATGTCCGTTATCTCCTTTTAGTATGACTGCCCGAGGTAAAGTCACAAGAGTTCCTCTTTCTGCCCTTCTCGTTAAAGGGAGAACTTCGATAATCTCAATCTGGCTCTCCTCTTCCAGAATACATACCTCATATACCTTTTCTTTCTCAATACCCTCATAGCTGAACTTTCCTCTAAGGCATACTCTCCGATTGCCAATCCCATTCATCGGTCTTGTAACCGAACCATCTGGCTTCAGAAAAAGCTCATTGTCTGAACTCCAGGTAATCTTCGTACCATTTTCTCCCCATTCAGGAAGTTCAAGATCAAATTCCACTGTATTCAGGTTTCCAAGATATATCTTCTTAATATCTTCATCTATAATTGCTTCTGCTGTTTTTATATCTACCATCACAATTCCTCCCTGACCCCAAATCTTTTCCTACCCTTTAACCGAGCCGCTTGTCAGACCGGATACAAGGGATTTTCTCATAAGTAAAAACAGAATAACAATCGGTATGATCACCATAGTTGCCGTTGCCATTAATGAATTCCAGTTCACACCGTACCTTCCGATCGATTTGTACATCATAACTGTCATCGGAAGTTTCTCGCCATCTGAAAGGAATGTCATAGAAGCCATCAGATCACCCCAGGCAGACATAAATGCAAATGAAGCACAGGCGAATATCCCCGGATAAGCATTCGGCAGAATCACCTTAAAAAAGCAGTTAAATCTATTACAGCCGTCTACGATCGACGCCTCTTCCAGTTCCTTAGGTATAGCCGCAAAATATGGCCTTAATATAATGATCGACATCGGAATAGAAAAGAGTGCATCAAACAAGATAACCGACGCATAACTGCCTGTAATCCCTAGCTTATTAAAAGTCTGCAGCATAGGCGCAAGGAACATGACCATCGGCAGCATCTGTGTAATCGTCAGGATCAGTATCATGACTCTTTTTCTCTTCATCCGGTATCTTGCTAACCCGTATGCCGCAAACATAGCCAAAACTGTAGAAATAACAGTTGCCCCAACAGAAATGATCATACTGTTTTTTAAGTAAGAAAACATAGAGATTCCGTCATGAACTGTAAACTGGGTAATATAAGCTTCCATAGAAAAGCTTTCCGGCCAGAAAGTAGGCACTATGCTGAATATCTCACTCTTTGTCTTAAATGATGTAATAACCATCCAGTAAAGCGGGAACAGATAAATCAATGTAAACGCTATAGCCAGACTTGTACAGGAATACTTCTTAATTGATTTTACCGCAGACTTATTCACACTGCTCCTCCTCTCTCATTACCAATTGGGAATAGAATATCGCAACCACAAATATGATCAGAAAATACACATTCGCCATCGCACTGCCTTTTCCAAAATCAAAGGTCGTAAAATTCTCCTGATAGATCAAAGTCGATATCATCTCTGTTGCATGATTCGGTCCTCCCTGTGTCATACCTACAATCAGGTCATATGCCTTAAATGTATAGATAAATCCGATTGTTACAGCACTGACCATGGTAGTTTTAAGAAGCGGAAGCGTAATGTACTTAAGACTTTGAAACTTTCCTGCACCGTCAATCCTTGCCGCTTCATATACCTCATCTGAAATCGTTGTCATTCCAGTCAGGACAAGCAGCATGTTAAAAGGAATCCCCACCCATATATTTGTAACTGTTACAGCTATAAATGCATACTTGGGTTCATTCAGCCACTGTATCGGCTTATCGATCAGATGAAGGTTCTGCAGGCAATAATTGATAACTCCGGAATCACTCGCCCAGAGCCACTTCCAGATAATACCGATAACAAGCATCGGCATAACCCAGGCAATCAATGTAAGCCCGCTGGTAATATTGGCACCCGGAAACTTTTTATTAAAAAACAAAGCCAATAAAAATCCAATCCCAAGCTGAAACACAATGCAGATAATCGTATAAATAAATGTGTTAGAAACAGAGCTTATAAACAATGTGTCCGAAAATATATTCTTATAATTTTCAAATCCGACAAAATCTTTTACCCCGTTTTGGAATGTAGAAATATCATATTTCTGCAGGCTGATCAATATATTATACACAATCGGATATAGCACGAATAAAAGAATAAATATAACTGCAGGCAGTACATACAAATATCCTACTATTTCATCAGACAGCCTTTTGTGCATTTTATTTTTCTTTATCTTACTCACAGATACACCACCTCTTTAAAAACAGGTGCTCTTTATTATAAGCACCTGTAAACTTTTAGTTATCTATATATTCCTGCATAGCTGCGACTCCGTTTGCAGCCGCTTTTTCCGCTGATACGCCGGTGCCTACCTCCTGCAGCATATCACGGAGCACTTGCGATATCTGCGGCCAGATCGGGGAAGGCCCTCTTGTCTTGGCAACTTCCATATTTTCAACAAATACTTTCATGATGGAATCATTTGTAAAATATTCATCCTCCATTGCAAATGTCTTCACCGTAGGAATCATACCGGATTTTTTGCAGTAGTCGTTCATCATCTCTTTATTATAAAGACTTTTCACGCACTCCCACGAACCTTCAATATTATCATTATTCACAATTGCAAGATTCTCTCCTCCGATAACCGTCGCGCTTTTGCCGGTATCATCACAAGACGGAATTGGAGCGAATTTATAAGAAAAAGCCGCATCCTTTTCAAGCTCCGGAATCCTCCAGTTGCCGTCAATATACATAGCTGCACGTCCCGCTGTAAATTGTCCGTATGCATCATTCTGCCCCCAGCCAAACGCTTCTTTGCTCATAGAACCGTCATCTACAAGGTTCTGATACAATCCCAATGCTTTATCCGCCCCCTGGTCCAGAGTATTCCAATCTGCACCTGCCTCATATAAAAACGGCATCAAAGAATAGGTAGACCCCTCATCATCAATTGCATTGATCGCGAATCCATAAGTACTTTCATTTGTAAGTGCTTTCGCATATTCGCGCAGTTCGCTCCAGGTTGCCGGCGGCTCCTTATATCCGGCTTCCTTCAGCATATCTTCATTGTACACAAGTACAAGATTATTCGCATTCAGCGGAAGTCCGTAGAGCTTATCTTCGTATTTGCAGGACTCTAACGGACCATCATAAAACTCCAGCTTACCCATCTCACTTTTAACTCTGTCCGTCAAATCAGCAAAAATCCCCATTGCTGAAAATGATGCATGATCACAGCCGTCCACCTGGATGATATCCGGCAGGCTCTTGCTCTGTGCCGCAATTGTAATCTTACTTACAAGCTGTGCAAATGGAATCTGCTCAATCTTTACCGTATACTTATCTGAACTTTCTGAAAAAGCATCAACCGCATCATAAAAAGCTTTTCCGTATGAGTTTTCCTTTGACATAAATGTCCACATGACAAGTTCCTTTTTTTCGCCTTCAGAAGTCTCCTCTTTTTTCTCTTCCGAACCTCCGCAGCCTGCCAGAAGCGCTGTTGCCATAGTTAATACAATACCCGCAGCCATCAGTCGTTTTCTCAAACTTTTTTTCTTCATTAACCTTGTTCCTCCTTTTAATCGTCATTAATTTACACGTGTTAACTAATGATAATAAAATATAGTTTACACGCGTTAAGTAAACTACATTTTATTATAACCATAATTTTAACTTCGTCAATACTTTTCATTTACATATTAGAATTTTTGTGAATACTCCTATATTTTTTTTAATTTTTTGTTTATTTTAACCAAAACGGTCATTTTTCAAATATATACTTTTTATTATGGTCTGTCATCTCTTGTGCTATTCCGGACGAATTCCAGACAAAACAAGAGGACAAAACCCCGCCCCCTAAATTTTTCGCTTATCAGTCTATTTTCATGTTTGCTTTTTCATCTTATTCAGATAATATTTTACCCTGTCTATTGTCCAGCCAAGTTCCTGCGCCATCTCTTTTTGTATAAGCCTCGGATTATGTGCTACAACCCTCAATACAGCTTTATCCTCTTCTGTAGACTGCTGGCAGGAGTCTTGGGTAGTTAGGGCAGCTCTTTGGGTAGTTTGGATAGTGTCAAGAAATTCCTGAGTTTTCAGTTCCTTATTCCCACGGTACATATTCACCCGGAAATCTCATCGCCTTTCAGACTGGTGTCACAAAGGCACTTTCTACAATGCCAAAAACTTTTGTGTTCACAAATATCATTGTAGAAGACCAATGCCTGTGGAAAGATAGGTCATGTGCGGCTTGGATAAAGAGAAAGAAAATCCCCATCTGCACTTCGGCGTGAATGTTTTCAGCTTTTACCCTGGCCATCCCGTCCTGTCTCCCGAGCAGATGCACGGAATTACGAAAAACTTACAGAACCGCCAATTCGGGCAGGGCTTGATTTTTCTCTCTCCCCATGCTATACTCATGTCTGTTGTAAAGTCCTCAAAAACCAAGGTCTTATAGGGCTTTCCGCCGATTCCCGGCGTTAAATGAATCGTGTGTTCGAGACCTTCCACACGTAAAACAAAACTAAAGGAGAACAAAATCATGAAAAACAACAACGTAACTTTCTTAACCCAGGCGGCTATGATTGCCGCTATCTATGTCGTATTGACACTATTATTCCGGCCTATCTCTTTCGGAGAAATCCAGGTCCGCATTTCCGAGGCCCTCACCATACTGCCGCTCTTTACCCCTGCCGCTGTGCCGGGCGTCTTTGTCGGCTGCCTGATTGCCAACATCATCGGAGGCGGCATATTGCCGGATATCATTTTCGGAAGTCTGGCAACGCTTATCGGGGCTGTACTGACATATCGCCTCAGAGAGCGCACGCCGATTTTAGCGCCGATCCCTCCAATTGCAGCCAATACGGTCATCGTGCCTTTCGTACTGTTCTACGGATACGGAGTTAATCTGCCGATTCCGTTTATGATGCTTACCGTCGGCATCGGAGAAATGCTTTCCTGCGGGGTGCTTGGACTTTTATTATACACTGCCCTTAGGAGATACCGAACAATTTTGTTCCGCCCAACTCCGGTTTAATCTGATAGCCAGGAAATAACCACCAGAATAAAGAGACATAACGCATTCGAAAATGTGCGTTATGCCTCTTATTTTATTGCTTTATAACTTTAAAACACTCTCTACGCAATATAAGTATGTCCGCTTTCCTCCGTCATCTCTTCCATCTCTTTCTGAGAGGCAGTGTGTCTCTCCCCGTCATCAACATCTATATACGTAATTCTTGTCTCTGTATATCCCACCAGGATAATTGCCTCATTCGCATTTTTCATTGCTATTACAGGTTTATCCTGATTAATAATATATAGCAGTTCTTCCGGTGTACATCCTGTCAGATCCAGGCCTGTCCCGCCGCTAAGCTGCGATACTGCTTCCAGCGGAGCCGCTCCCGCATTGAGCTGGCTTCTTATACTGTCAATCAGCGCCCCCTTTCCGCTGATCGAATAACGCAAGTCTCGGTTTCCCCGCTCCCAGATATATTCCTGTCTGTCAGAAACCACAACTCCGTTATATTCGTCCGCCTGTATCACAGCCTCCCCTGCTCTCTCGGTGATTCCCTGCAATTCCCCATGTCCGTACACAAGATAATGCTCCTCTTTCGGTTCCTCATCAAAAGAAAATACTCTCGGCTTTTCAAACAACGCTTGCTTGGGAAGCAATATCTTCGGCTTCTCATCTTCAATCCCATCACCAAAAACAATCCGCAACTGCCGCTGTTTCAATGAGGTTGTATAAGAACCAAGTGTTATGTTATTTTCTTCAGGCTCTTCATTATTCGTAATATATTCTTCAATAATGGAATTGTACACATTTCCGCTCTTTGCCACCCGGTTAAGTGTAATCATATTGCCGTCGAACTGTGTACTGAGGATATAAGTTCCCTCGCTCTCATAGGTCTTGACGACTTTTCCTTTACTACTCCGTATCTCAATCCGATACATTGGCGCCACACTCTCTCCGGACAGTGTGGTCCCCTCATCCTCTTTACGCGTGATTCCATATACAAAATCCGTATCCATAAATCCAAGGGGTACGATACTCTGTCCTTCTTCACATTCCATTTCCCGTTTCTTTCCGCTGGCAAACGTAAGCACCGTTACCTCTCTGGATACATCTTGCTGCTTTCCGCTTCGATACGCCATTCGTGTTCCGTCCTCGGATATGATATACTGTCCGTCCTTCAGATCATTGGCCAGCTCAATCATCCTGCCCTTACCGACCTCTATCTGATAAAGTGTCCCATCCGTCAATACATACATCGTATCCTGCGCTACACTATAGCAGATCAGCTTGCCAAGCTCCAGCGCCACATGCCCGTAGGACTTTTTTGTAGAAATAAACGATTTTTCTTCTACACATCCTTCAGCAGCATTATAATAATATACCGCAACACCTACTTCCCCTTCATGCTCTCCCCGATTCATATATCCGTATACCGCAAAGGAAAAGTTCCCTTTTTTATCCATATCCAAAATCTTTATACTATGCTGAGCTGTCAGATTCCTGTCGTCCTCACCTTCTCCGGATGTAAAGCTGAATACCAGCGACAATTCATCTGCCTTCTTATCGTAATTCCACAGCTCATCTGCCTGCACAAACGCCACCTTCGTCCCATCTTTATCTGTCATATACGGCATATTCGGATTGACAATGCCAAGAAGCAGCCCTTTCTCATTCAAGACCTTTTTCGTTACATCAAAGACTTGCTCCATCGTTCGGTCATAATCCAGCAAAAGCACTCTCTTATTCTCCGGTTTATAGCGAATGCGGAAAAATTCCTTTACTTTATATATATCTTCTTCATTTTCCTCGCCCTTGCCGCGAATGCGGTACTGCAACTGGACGGAACAGGAAGTATTATTGATTTCCTTTATCATCCATCTCTCACTGCCCTCCACCTGTGGCTCCAGATCCCCCCAAGTCACGTGCTCATAGTCCGAATGGATCGTCACATGCTGCAGTGTAGAATTATCCCCTGTCTCATCCGGCTCAATGGCCGTTCCGATGCCGACGCCCTCTGCTTTGATCAGAGAATTCTCATGAAAGTCCTTTATATAGTTCAGATATTCCAGTATATGCTTGTCCTTCTCATCTACAATCCTTGTATAATAGTAAACAGACTTTCCCTGGGAAAGCTTCAGCACGACCTCAAGGACCCGTTCCTTGGCGATCACCGTCAAATCCTGCATAGCCACTGACACGGATTCTCCCGGATTTTCCACCTCCGCCTCCAAAAACTTTTCTTTGCCGTCCAGGGAAAATACCCGAAACTGCATACTGCTGATTTCATTATCATAGGGGTTCAATTGTACCTCGATCTTACCGTTAGCCACTGGTGTAATCGTATCTCGCAGAGAGGAGACTTCCATCTCCTGCACATATCCCGGTACACAATTCACAGAATAACCATTGCTGGAAAATGATACCTGCGGAAGCGTAGCTCCGTCCATATCCGCCGTCATACTTCCCTTTCCCCGGTTCGTATAATATCCGAATACCGTTGATGAAATTATAAATATTATAATTAAAAGAACCGCTTCCTGCAGATATCTTTTTAGCTTTCTCCTGTTCATTCACTACCTCTCATCTATCTGACAGCCTGCCAAGCGTCGGCATTACGTGGAAAAACTCTTCACAGACCGCTATACTCTCTCCGGCACGTCTACTGCCCGATGCATTCCCTGATTTCACCGCCCGGATCAATATATTTTTTGGCGTATGTTCCATATCGATGAATTCCAACACTTGTACATGATATCCCGCTCTCTCCAGGTACTGTGCCCGCAGCCCGTCCGTCAAAAGCGCCGCCATACGCTCCTTTAAGATGCCATACTTTATAACCGGCTCAAGTGCCAGAAGACGTTCGTCCCCGCACTTTTTTGCCCTCTCTATCTGCCCGTTCAGTTCATGCTGGCAACAAGGCACAGACAGGATAACCCTCGCATCCCACTCTATGGCTTTCGCCAGTGCATAATCCGTGGCCGTGTCACAGGCATGAAGCGTGACCACCAGATCTACTTGACTGCCGCCTGTATAATCTGCAATATTACCTTTCATAAACGTCAACTTTTCGTAGCCATATTTAACCGCCAGTTCACTGCAATGCCTGATAACTTCCTCCTTGAGATCCAGACCGATAATACGGATGTCATATCCCTTAAGCTCATGCAGATAATAGTACATGGCAAATGTCAGATAAGACTTTCCGCAGCCGAAATCAAGCACTGTAATCTCCCGTTCTTTCGGAAGCTGCGGCAGGACATCCTCGATAAATTCCAAAAACCGATTAATCTGCCGGAATTTATCAAACCTCGCGTTTATAATCTTGCCTTCCTTCGTCATCACTCCAAGATCGATAAGGAAAGGAACCTCAACCCCTTCTTCTAAGATATATCTCTTTTTTCGGTTATGTGAAAGGGTTTTTACAGGCGTTGACGAAGCATTTTGTTTCTTTTTAATTGTAACCTTACCTTTTTTGCTTACCAATACTGTATACAATTCAGTACCGCTCTCCAACTGCATCTGCCGGAAATTTCCCATATATTCTGCAATCCTGTCCGCAGCCCTGGCTGCATCCAGATTTTCATGGAACGCCTGATTGTTCCGAAACATCTCAATCTGGAACATCAGACGCCCTTTCTGCCTTACCGGGCGTACCTTCACCTTTGCCCCCTGCGCCTTATCCCTTGGATTACTCAAGACCGCAGATACAAAATCCTTATTCAGATCCTCCTGTAAGATATATGTTAATTCATCCATATTTCCTGTCCACCCGGTTCGTTTTTCTTATTTTATCTTAATTGTCACAGATTTTTTCTTATTGCTTCCGTCCGTAGCCTTTGCTGTGATTTTGACTTTTTTCCCTTTTCCTGCCTTGTATGCAGTCACTTTTCCCGCGCTGCTTACTTTCGCATATTTCTTGTTGCTGCTTTCCCATACTACCTTTTTATTAGCACCTTTGGCAGCCGTAACCTTTGCCTTAAGCTTCAGACTCTTTCCTGCTTTCACCGTTTTCTTTCCGGAAATAGAAAGCTTCTTTACTGCGCCCTTCATACTTTTAATCTTAAACGTTGCCTTCGCTCCGCTGCCATCCTTCGCTGTCGCGGTGATCGTCACGGACTTTCCTCCGGAATTTTTCTTCATCGTAACGACGCCGTCTTTGTTGACTGTCGCCACCTTCGGATTGCTTGATTTCCAATCAACGCCCTTATTCGCAGCATTAGAAGGCTGTATATTCAAGGTAAGCTTAATCTTCTTCCCTGCCGCAATCTGCTTTGATATACCTGTAATCTTTATTTTCTCCATCTTTAAAGAAGAAGTAATTGGAGACACGGTCCCAGCGGATGATTTCTGAACTTTTCGAATCAGCAGACTGTCAGAACCCGCTGCGATATTCCTGACCTTTGTTCCGTCCGATGCCTGCCACTCATGACCTTCTCCCGCTGACGGCAAGCTGATCGTTAACTTTCGGTTGCGGGGTGTTTGAATGCGGTTCAGACTGCTGCATCTTTGCAATAATCCCGTAACGCCATCCTCGCTGCGTGCGCTGCCTATATCAAAATTGCCCAGATCTAATTCTGTCAGACTTCCGCATTCACTGAACAGGCTTCCAAAGTCCTCAACTTTACTTGTATCAAAACTGCTCAGATCAAGCTCCGTCAAGCTGTAACACTGATTAAACATCTGTTCCATATTGGTGACATTGCCCGTCTTAAAACCGCGCAAGTCCAGCCCGTCCAGACTGTGGCACATCACAAACATACGACGCATATCGGTAACATTTTGGGAATTGACATTGCCGAACTTTATGCTTTTGAGATTCTTGCATTCTTCAAACATACTGCTCATATCTTTGGCGCTGCCGGCATCAAAGCTGCTGAGATCTAAGCTTGTCAGATTCCTGCAGCGATGAAACATCAACCTCATGTTTGTTACATTACTCGTATCAAAGCTCCTTAAATCCAGTTCCTTTGCATCGCAATCCACAAACATCTGACTCATATTTGTAATGTTTTCAGTATTAAACTTATCTCCAAATTTAATACTTTCCGCCTTACTCGCACGGAACATGTGACCCATATTTGTGACATTACTCGTATCAAAACTGCTTAGATCCAGATTTTTACTATTGCATCCATCGAACATATTACTCATGTTCGTAACTTTTCCGGTATCAAACCCACTCAGATCCAGACTCTCCAGACTGACACACTCATGAAACATATGGCTCATATTCGTAACCTGACTGGTATCAAAACTTTTCCATGTCACACTTTTCAGATTCTTACAGCCACTGAAAAAACTCATCGTGTTTGTCAGCCCTTGTATATCTATCTCTGCCGACAAGATCTTGTCATGATTCCCCTTCCCATTATGCCACGGCGCCGTATTCCAGTTATACCCGCTGATATCTCCCTTGGCTGTCAGCTTTCCATTGCTGTCTATCCTCCAGATCATCGTTTTTCCTGCCGTCCCGCTGTCAATATCACCTTCCGCTGCACATACCCTCATCGGCATCACCGCCAGAAATCCTGCCAGGATAAACATTAACAACATTCCTTTAAATTTTCTCATAAGCCTTTCTCCTCTTTACTAAACAACTTCAAGTTACTGTATAAAATAAGTTTATCCTATCCCGCAACTGCTGTCAATGACAAGGATTTTATACTTTTGCACAGAAAACAGCGCCAATAAACTAAAAAATTCTATACAGCATATGCTGAATAGATGAAAAGATAGTGCTATAATGGATACAAATGTTGTATTTAGCAGAAAGCAGGTAATCATTGTGGACAAATTAGATATAAAGCTGTGGACACTTGCAGCGAGAGGGCAGATCGTTCCTGACCGTTCGCTCTTGAAAACTCCGGCGCAGATTAAAAAGATTAAAAAAAGTGCCGCCTTAAATACTGCGGTGCTTGACCATGTAGCCGGGCATATTCATGCAGGCATGAATACGGAAGAAATAGACCGGCTTGTCTATGACTTCACTACAAAGCATGGCGGCATTCCGGCGCCTCTTCACTATCAGGGTTTCCCAAAGAGCGTATGCACCTCCATCAACAATGTCATCTGCCACGGCATCCCGGACAAATACGAATTTTTAGAGGACGGAGACATTGTGAACATAGATGTCTCGACCATTTTGGACGGCTATTATTCCGACGCCTCCCGGATGTTTATGATTGGAGACCCCTCTCCCGAGGCCAAGCAGCTCGTGCGCGTATCAAGAGAATGTGTAGAGCTCGGTCTTAAAGCTGCAAAGCCATGGGGACACTTAGGCGATATCGCCCATGCAATCAACACCCACGCCCAGCGACACGGCTACTCCGTCGTAGAAGACATCGGCGGACACGGAATCGGCCTTGAATTCCACGAAGACCCTTTCGTCAGCTATGTCACGCCAAAAGGGACAGAGATGGTACTTGTACCCGGTATGATGTTTACCATCGAGCCTATGATCAATGAAGGAAGCTGTGATTTCTTCGTCGATGAGGATAACGGCTGGACAGTATATACCATTGACGACGGCCTGTCCGCCCAGACGGAATACATGGTTCTCGTAACCGAGACCGGTATAGAAGTATTGTCAAAATAAATTTACGGTTCAGCAATCACCAGATAGCTGAACCGTTTTTATTCTGTATCACTCACATAATTTTAACTGATATTCTCCACTACCAGCGCCGACTGCGCGCCCATATTTACTACCATCTCTCCGCTGCGGACCAGATATTCATCACGAGATACCGTATACCCCTTTACATAAGAATACATAAGCCTTTGCATCTTTCCTCTCATCGGCACTCCGATTCTCCAGACAGGAACAGTTACCTCCGCAAAGTCACTGTGATTATTAATGATTACAACAATCTGTTCATCTTCTGTAAAACGCCCATAGGCAAGTATATTATTCTCCTCGCATAAAAGCTGTATCGAACCGTTGCGCAGTGCCTGGCTGTTTTTATGGATGCGTATCATATCACGGTGAAAATCTATCAATTCCTGGTTCTCATTCCCCCACGGATAAGTACGCCGGTTATCAGGATCGGTAAACCCACATACACCCGCCTCATCTCCATAGTAGATCGTCGGCGCTCCAATCCATGTCATCTGCATGACAACCGCCTCACGCATAACCGCAAGATTCACATATTCCTCCGCCGCTTCCGGTCCTTTTTCTGCAACCCTGCCTACCACATGGTTCGTCCTTGTAAGGAATCTGGAATGGTCATGGTTGGATAATTCATTCATCGCCACCTCCAGAGACGGCGTGAGCATTCTTGACATGTAATGATTCATAGAACTCTTAAAATACTCTGCATTGCCCAGAAGATCTTCATTTCTCTCATCACTGTGCTTTTCCATACCGGTCAAAAACCAGGTAAGCGGCTCCATAAATGCATCATAATTCATTACACTGTCCCATTCATCGCCTTGAAGCCAACTGCTTGGATCTCCATAATGCTCCGCGAGAATCAGTGCATTCGGATTCGCTTCCTTAACTACCTTCCGAAACTTCTTCCAAAACTCGTGATTGTATTCGCTGCTGTGCCCGAGGTCAGCAGCCACATCCAGACGCCATCCGTCTACATTATAAGGCGGCGACACCCATTTTTTCCCAACCTTTAAGATATACTCCTCAAGGTCCTTTGAGCCTTCATAATTAAGCTTCGGCAGCGTATCATGACTCCACCAGCCGTCATAGCTTCCATTATACGGCCATTTCTCATCCCCATTGTCTCTGAAGTCAAAATAACTTCGGTATGGGCTTTCTGCACTTATATATGCACCGGGGGCATATTCCTCCTGATTTTCATAGATCCGTTCCCTGTCCATCCATTTATTAAAAGAACCGCAATGGTTGAACACACCGTCAAGAATTACTTTCATCCCTCTTTTGTGAAGTTCTTCCACAAGCTTTATAAACAATTCATTGCTTGCTTCCAGATTCTTAAGGCTGGCAACCCTTTTTTGGTATTTTGTCGCATTGGCATTATCCTTGTCTCCATCTACAAGAACCTCACCGCCATCCTCGACGATCACGCCAAAATGCGGGTCTATATAATCATAATCCTGAATATCATACTTATGATTGGAAGGCGAGACAAACAGAGGATTAAAATACAGGACCTCAACTCCCAGCTCCTGCAGGTAATCCAGCTTATCCATCACTCCCTTAAGGTCTCCGCCGTAAAACTCCCGGACGCCCATTGTGTCCGGATATTTATTCCAGTCCGCCACCCTCTTGCTGTAATCCCCGATATAGAAATATTCATTCGTCTCCACATCGTTTGATGAATCGCCATTGTAAAACCGATCCGTATAAATCTGGTACATGACAGCACCCCGGGCCCATTCCGGCGTGGAAAAACCTGGGACGATCCGAAAGTCATACAGAACAGAACGAACATCCGACACACCGCATCGATTAAAATAACATACCTGTTCTTTATCCGAGATTTCAAAGCAATAGCTAAAGGGCTCTTCCCCAAGTTTCCAGTCTATGGAGTAGTAATCGAACTCTCCCTCTACCGACTCTTTACTTATGTTATACCTGTCTTCGCCAACAACAAGGCAGACACGAACCGCATCTTCCTTTGCCGTCCGAAACCTCAATGTAACTATCTGATTACAATCCGGCTCCTGCGGCGATACATACCACCTGGAGCCATCGCAAAACAATGCCTGTTTATTCATGTGTTCTCGTCCCCTCAGTTACCTGCTGATTATTATACCCGTACCATCTCCCCGGAATTCTCGGGAATTCCTGATGGGAACAGTGCTTCAAACTCTTCCCTGGAAATCTTCTCCTTCTCCAAAAGAAGCTCCGCACATGCATGAAGTACACCATCGTACTCTCGTATAATCGCCTTCGCCTTCTTGTAACATTCATCAATGATACGCTTTACTTCCTGGTCGATGACTGTTGCAATACTCTCTCCATATCCTCTCTGTGCATGTGCAAGGTCGCGTCCGATAAACACCTCATCACTGTCATTATCATAATTGACAAGACCAACCGTCTCAGACATCCCGAACTTAGTCACCATCGACTTCGCAAGGCTGGTAGCCTGCTTAATGTCCTGTGAAGCACCTGTGGTAATATCGTCAAACACTTCCTCCTCCGCAACACGTCCGCCAAGAGATACGATAATATCCTGAAGCATCTTTCCCTTTGTATTAAACATCTCATCCTTTTCAGGAAGCGGCATCGTATAACCTCCCGCTCCTCCGGTCGGAATGATCGACACACTGTAGACCGGTCCTACATCCGGAAGCACATGGAACAAGATCGCATGACCCGCTTCATGAAATGCAGTAATCTTTTTCTCCTTGTCAGAGATAACCCGGCTCTTCTTCTCGGCACCGATACCTACTTTAACAAAAGCTTTTTTAATATCCTCCTGCATCAAAAATACCCGGTTATCCTTTGCCGCAAGTATAGCTGCTTCATTCAGAAGATTCTCAAGATCTGCACCTGTAAATCCCGCTGTCGTCTGAGCAATCTGCTTTAGATCAATCTCTTCGCTGAGAGGTTTTCCTTTCGCATGGACGGCAAGAATCTCCTCCCTGCCCTTTACATCCGGACGCCCGACCATAACCTTTCGGTCAAACCTTCCCGGACGCAAAATTGCAGGATCCAGGATATCAACCCTGTTCGTCGCTGCCATAACGATGATTCCTTCATTCACACCGAATCCATCCATCTCCACCAAAAGTTGGTTAAGAGTCTGCTCTCTCTCGTCATGTCCGCCGCCCATACCTGTACCTCTGCGGCGGGCAACTGCATCAATCTCATCTATAAATATAATACACGGCGCATTTTTCTTCGCTTCCTCAAACAAATCCCTGACACGGGAAGCACCCACGCCGACAAACATTTCTACAAAATCAGACCCGGAAATTGTAAAAAACGGAACTCCCGCCTCTCCCGCTACCGCCTTCGCAAGCAGCGTCTTTCCGGTTCCCGGCGGTCCTACAAGGAGGACGCCTTTGGGAATCCTTGCGCCAACCTGAATATATTTTTTGGGAGATTTCAGGAAATCCACAATCTCCTCCAGCTCCTCTTTCTCTTCCTGCAGCCCTGCCACCTTCGAAAAAGTCACGCTGTTTTCTCCGTCTCTGCTCAGCTTCGCCCGGCTCTTTCCAAAGTTCATTGCCTTCGCATTCGCACTGCCGCCCTGACGGTTCATAAGCATAAATATAAGTGCGATTCCGCCAATCATCAAAAGCATCGGGACAATCGTATTCGCAAACCAGCTCTCCTGTGGAACATTCGACATCGTATAATTCTCGATTCCATTATTCCTGAGAACTTTTTGGACCTCATTGACATCAGAAGCATAGAGATACCTTGTCTCCGTATCTGATCCATCCATGCCGCTTCTAAGCTCAATCTCAACCCGCCCGGTAGGGACATTCTTATTCTGGGTAATGTGAATAGACTTTACATCCTCGCCTGCGATTATCGATTCAAACTGTTTCCAATTTATCTCACTGTCCCTCTGATCCATCTGGTTCGTAAACCACAGGGCACCAAACAAAAATAATATAAACACCAGCACGCTCACGCCGCTGATTCCTCTGCTCCTTCTCTCGTTCAACTCCTAAGCCTCCTTCTACTCAACACCCTCTACAACACCGATGTATGGTAGATTTCTATATTTCTGTGCGTAATCAAGCCCGTACCCAACCACAAATTCATCTGGTATCTCGTATCCTACATAATCAACCTTCACATCCTTCACTCTGCGCTCCGGCTTGTCAAGAAGCGTACAGAGCTTTAAGCTTCCGGCATAATCTTCACTGATCTGCCGCCCGAGCTCTTCAATTCTCTTCGCAGCCTTCTCCTCCGGGATCAATACTTTTATTGTCTGCGCCATCCCTTTCTCCTCCGTAAATAGTAATTTCCAATATTCGTTCTGTATGGTCTGTAACTTGATATGCCTGACTCTTCCTGTAGCCTACGATCCACATGATCTCTCTTCCATCTGCCACAAGCCATATACTATCTCTGACTTCCCGTGGAATTTTGGCATTAATAAAGTACTGTTTTAGCTTCTGGGTCCTGCCCTCTTTATCTATCACTATATAATCCCCGGGCTTACGGTGTCTGATTTTTACAGTATTGCTAATTATATCATAATCAAACCAATTCGTGTAGTTTTTTTGCGAAAATGTTACCGAATCTACATTTTTTTTGATAAATCTCATCTGAAATACAGGTTTTTCTTCTCTTGCTGCTCCCTTTTTCTCCCGAATCCAAAGCCCCTCATAGTTTCGCACTGCCTCCAAACCGTACGGCAGATCCACTCTGCGTCCCACCTGACGCGTCAAAAGCTCCTGCAGCATTTTTACATGTATCTCTTCTATATCCTTACTTTTGCCGGCTGCACTGCAGACAATCCTATGAAGCACCCCGGATTTTAAAGCGCCCGGCACCTGTTCATACAACTCTTTTACAACAATTATTCTGTCATCTTCCTCCCTTTTCGTGCACGCCTTTACATATTTTTCTGTCTCCGATTCTATATATTGCCCAATACTTTGAAGCTTAGCGGCACACTCTGCAATATGAAGCACTGCTTTTTCATTAACATTCTCTTCCAGATATGGAAGCACGCGATTTCGAATCCGGTTCCTTGTATATCCCTCCTCCAGATTGGTTTCATCCGTACAATAAGATATTCCCCTTTTTTCTAGATATGATTCAATCTCTATGCGTTCCAGACAAAGTAACGGACGAATCCATACGCCATTTTTCGGCGAAATCCCCCCCATTCCTTTCAGGCCTGCCCCACGGCACAGATTCCACAGCACTGTCTCCGCATTATCATTCTTATGGTGTGCCAATGCAATGCATGTCCCCCCCTGCTGCCTCATTACTTTCACAAAGCAATCCCTTCTCACCTTGCGTCCTGCTTCCTCCAGTGTAAGTTTGTGTTCCTTTGCATAATCTTTCACATTTTCATGATATACAAAAAGCTCTACATTCTCCTTCTCACAGACGTCCCGCACATAAGCTTCGTCTCTGTCAGCCGTCCCCTCTCTCAATCCATGATGGATATGCACGGCAGCAATCTCAAAACCGATTTCTGACTTCAGCATTAAAAGCATAAAAAGCAGACATATGGAATCTGCTCCTCCCGATACGCCTGCAATCACTTTATCCTTCGCCCCTAGCATCTGCCATGCTCTAATATACTCTCTGACTTTCTTATACATTTTCCGACCTTTTGTTTAAAATATTATTAAATCACGTCTTAAATATATAAAATTTCTGTCCAAAATGCAAGTAATTATAATTTCCACAATCCAACCGCCATGATCGTCATATCGTCTGTGGGCTTCTCTCCGCTCCATTCCAACACTTTCCCTAACAGACAGTGCGCCAGTTCCTTGGGATTCACCGTATTCGCCTCCCTGATAAATTCTGCCATCAAAGTATCCTGCTCCTTCGCCGGAAGCGCGTCCATAACCCCATCCGTCACCATAATAACAAAGTCGCCTGACGAAAGCTTCTTTTCTACAGCTTCAATCTCCATATCCTTGATCACTCCGATGGGAAGAGTTGCAGAAGCTATCCTTTCCACACTGTCCGCCCTTTTAATAAATGTAGTAGATGCCCCAGCCTTTACGAATTCGCAGCACCCCGTATACAGATCAAACAAACAGACATCGATTGTAGAAAACCTGACATCCTCTCTTCCAATGACCAGTGCGGTGTTCATGATCTCAATCGCCATCTTTGCCGGAAATCCCGCCTCCAAAAGCTCTTCCAGCATTTCTACTACCATCGTACTCTCCCTACATGCCTCCTCCCCGGAACCCATACCGTCAGAGATTGCCATCCCCTTTTTCCCCCCTGGCAGATCCACCATGAGGAAAGTATCCCCGGAAGTCTGCTCACAATCTTTGCCGATCTTCGCGACCCCTTGCAATGTCTGAAAGCGGGCGCTCTCAACACAAGCTATCGTACAATACTGTGCCCCCACGATGGGGCGCTCCCCCTGCTGGGGCATCATCACCCTTCCAACACATCCTCCCACTTCATAGGCAAGCTCCTTCGTTGCCACGCAAATTCCCTTTGTGGCTTTCACCGTCAAATGTATCTCATACTTACCCTGCGCTGTGATATAAAACACCGAAGAAAGCATTTTGATACCTATCTTTTTCAGACGGTTTTTTATCTTTTTTTCCAGATGCTCGTCCTCAAAAATGCCCGCATCCAGCTCTCGCGTCGTATATTGGAGGAGCTTTGCAAAGCTGTTAAGCTGTCCCGCGAATCCTTCCCTGTTTTGCACGATCTTGTTATTCCAAAGAAGAATCTTTTTGGCATTCTCATAGACTTCCAGCGTCTCCCTGAGAAATCTCGGCGCAAAAATACATTTTTTCTGAAGTCCTCTTTTCAGCTCTATATTCAGCTCTGCCCCGTAATCTTCCACCGCACAGAGAATCTCATACATCATCTGATATGTGTAGATTCTGTTCTCCTGCAGGCAGGACTCTCTTCGCTCGCAATTCTCACACACCTTGTCCGTAACTTTCCCGAACATCTCCTCGAACTCCTCTTTGGAAAACGTCCCCTTATAGCCTTCCAATGTAAAAAAAGTCTTCGAAAGATGCACCATCGAATCCGCAAATTTATCCATCTGTATCACATACGGGTTTAAAAATGCACCCTTTTCCTTAATCTCTCCCATCTTGATCTACTCCCCTTGCAATCTATCCAATGATGATAAAAAATAGCTTTAGGATATATATCCTAAAGCTTATCTTTCGTACCGGCATCACTTTGCCTTAAATATAGTTTCATCTTCGTAAACCAGACCTAGTTTCTCTCTGGCTATATCCTCCACGTACGCATCCGTACCTACGTAGTCTTCCAGCTTATCGATCTCTTTCGCCTTCTGCTTCTCTTCTTTTATCTGCTGCTGCAATTCTATCTCCTGCTCTTTGTATGCTTTCTCCTTAGCCTTAAGCGTCATACTGTTCACCAGTACAATAGCGCCCATCAGTATGATCACAACACTGACTATAAGCACACTTCTCTTGTGTCCTCTGATACGCCTCCTGTGCCTGCTGTTCCTCTGGCGGCGCTCCCTATCCATCTTTTTCATAATTTATACTCACCCTTGCCGAAAGGCTCAAACCATCTCATTAATTAATCCTTATCTTATCTTCTTTTTCTCATTTTCGCAACACTAAAAAAAGAATATCTCCTCAAATTAACGTAGATTTTTTTTCACCCTTTTTTTAAACGCCTCAATACAGCTTCACAAAATAGCGTTCCAAATACAAGCCCTAGTATAAAATACCATCGAATACTACCATCACTTGTATGGTAAATTTGCACAAACACATACAGCGCAGCTCCAACCCAGAAAATCAGATCCTCAACTCCGATAAAAATAAGACTGTGCTCTACTAACTGACGGAAAATACCGATGCTGCGATAAATAAGCCGCAGCATGATACCGGTAACTACCGATACCAGAAATATGATCAATTCACCTTGGATCTCCGGCATTTGTCACCTGAAAAGCTTAGAAAACAGGTTCTCCCCCTGCTTCACTCCCGCATGGACATCCGAATAAGAGATGCTGTCAATATTCCCCGACATATCCACTTCACCTTTTTCAAGATTCAGACGATTCACATGCAGATCCGTTCCCTTCACCATCATCATCCCCTGCTCCGTCTCCAGAAGAATCTCATTCAAATCAAAGGATAATACATCCAATACCCCTGTCACCAGACTCGTCTTACGGTTATTTACAACCAGTTTATGATTTTTTTGTGTGGTCCTGTCTTCCATACACATCACAACCTTTCTTAATAATCATATGAAAGGTTGTTCGTATTTATTACAGATATTTGAACAGACTGGAAGCTTCTTCCTTTTTCGTAGTCTCCTTGATATCAAGGACTTCCACCTTCACAGCCCTCGTCCCGAACTGGATCTCTATAATATCGCCCGTCTTTACCTTTACCGAAGCTTTCGCGACGCTTCCGTTCACTATAACTCTTCCGGCATCACAAGCCTCATTCGCCACTGTCCGTCTCTTGATCAGGCGTGATACTTTCAAAAATTTGTCCAATCTCATATTTTACCCCTCCCTGTAACTAAAAAGGCAGAGAGCCAAAGACCCTCTACCCGTTTATCCTCATGAATTACTCATTCACAGCATCCTTTAAAGCTTTTCCTGCTTTAAATTTTGGCGCTTTACAAGCTTCAATGCTCATAACCTTGCCCGTCTGCGGATTTCTTCCTTCTCTCGCTGCTCTCTTTGTCACTTCAAAAGTACCAAAGCCTACTAACTGAACCTTATGCTCCTTTTTTAATTCTTCTGTTACAACATCAACAAAAGCCTTTAATGCCTTTTCGGAATCCTTCTTTGACAATTCTGCACTCTCCGCAATTGCTGCTACTAACTCTGTTTTGTTCATGGACAATTTCCTCCTCTTGTTATCATCTAAAAACTATACCAGCTTTTCTTTTCAGCGTCCGCATATCTATATGCTTTTTGCGCCCATGATATAGTTATACCTACTTTCCCACTGTTTGTCAAGGATATTTCCCCATTTTAAGCCGTTTTTGCTATTTGTATATATTTTCCAAAAAACTTAAAGCATGGTGTTTATCATCGCCAGAACTTTTTCTCCGAGACATTTGGACTTCTCATCTGCATCTTTAAGAGACGCTCCCTTGATTCCATAATAAAACTTCACCTTCGGTTCCGTTCCGGACGGTCTCACGCAAAGCCATGCATCATCCGTCAGATCATAATAGAGCACATTTGACGCCGGAAGCCCTGTACCGGTAACCTCACCTGTCTCAAGGTCTTTGATCGTATCTGCCTGATAATCCCGCGCCTTTAATACTTTGTATCCGCCAAACTCTGTCGGAGGGTTCTTTCTTAATGTCTCAAGGATCTCTTGGATCTTCTGAAGCCCTTCGATTCCTTTCAGCGTAATAGATTGGATATCATCTTTGTAATATCCATACTTCTCATACATGTCCACCATAGCATCCCACAAAGTCTTGCCCTGTGTCTTATAATAAGCCGCTACCTCACAAAGAGCCATCGTCGCAACAATCGCATCCTTATCTCTTGCATGTGTTCCGATCAGGCACCCATAGCTTTCCTCAAATCCAAACAGATAATTGCCCTTGCCTGATGTCTCGAACCCGAGAATCTGCTGTCCAATGTACTTAAATCCTGTGAGCACCTCGATAAGGCCTGCATGGTATTCCTTTGCAATAGCATCCGCCATATTAGAAGTAACTATAGTCTTGATCAAATATCCGTCATCCGGAAGTCCCTTAAGTTCCTTGCGCTGCCCGATTTCATAATCCGCAAGAAGACATCCCGACATATTGCCTGTTAACGTATGATATACTCCGTCCTTATCTTTAACGCGTACGCCAAGCCTGTCTGCGTCCGGATCCGTCGCAAGCACAAGATCTGCATCAATTTCTTCTGCCAACTTAAGACCAAGCTCAAACGCCTCCTCTGCCTCCGGGTTCGGATAAGAAACTGTAGGAAATTCTCCGTCGGGTAATTCCTGTTCTTTCACAACATAAACATTCTTAAAACCAAGCTCCTTTAAAATGCGCCGTGCCGGAACATTCCCCGTCCCATGAAGCGGACTGTATACAATCTTAATCTCATCGCCCACCGCGTCAATTGCATCCTGATGAAGCACCTGCGTTTTTAACTCCGCAATATATCCGTCATCAATATCCGCTCCGATTACCTGATAAAGCCCGGACGCTTTGGCCTCATCTAATTCTATCGTCTTAACAGTGTTATAGTCTGTCACTGCCTTTACTTTATCCATAATCCCTTTGTCATGGGGCGGTGTGATCTGGGCTCCATCCTCCCAATATACTTTATAACCATTATACTCCGGCGGATTATGGCTGGCAGTAATATTAATCCCGGCAATGCATCCAAGCTTCCTTACAGCATAGGAAAGTTCGGGGGTAGGACGGAGCGCATCAAATACATACGCCTTAATACCATTTGCCGCAAGACACAGTGCCGCCTCGTCTGCAAATTCCGGTGACATCCGTCTGGAATCATAGGCAATTGCCACTCCCTGCCCCTTCGCATCCTTTGCCGAAATATAATTCGCCAGTCCTTGCGTCGCCTTTCTGACTGTGTAGATATTCAGGCGGTTCGTTCCCGCACCGATAATACCTCTAAGCCCCGCAGTACCAAATTCGAGATCTTTGTAAAAACGTTCTTTTATCTCATTATCGTCGTCTGCAATCTTCTTTAGTTCTTCCCTCGTTGCCTCATCAAAATATGGATTACTCATCCACTCTTCATACCGCTCGCGATATTCCATATATGTACCTCCTCGTCTTGCTATTACTGTAAATTATTATACACCAACCGCTTACAAATGAAAAGCAAATATATTCTTCATAAACCGTTCTTTCTCCTTTGTCTGCCGGATTGCCGTATTCAGTTTCTCCACATTTTTCACAGAGATCCACGCCTTATTAGAGTGATAATAGGAATTAGCAATCTTCCAGAATTTTTCCGGATAAGCAAGGCGCACTTTCAGATACTCCGTCTCATCATCCGACAGCGGACAGATTGCAGAATATGCGTTGAGCATATTATCTCCCAGCCGCTCCTTCCACCCATGCTTTTCCATCACTTTCCGGAAAAAATAATACAAATCTTCCACCTGTATATCCTGTTTAAACTTATCAAAATTTGTTGTTGCCAATATTCCCGGCGAAGCACCGTACGGCTCCTCGCACTTCATCAATATATTATGATAATTATACTCTCCGTGTATCAGGCAGTTTGATGCAGCACTTCCCTGATAAAGACGCTCATACCCAGACCTCACCAAAAGCTCCCCTGCAATTTGCGCCCACTGATACATAGCATCAAAATGTTTTAAGAACTCAATCTCAAATTCTCCCTTAGAAGTCATGGAGCGCACAAATCTGCGGACCTTTCTGAGCTCTCTGTCATGCCGTTCATACTCCTTTTCTAACCGCTCTGCCTTCGCACCATGGGAAAGTTTTACCCGCATGATCATATGAAGCTTCGCCAGATTCCCTGACGCCTCCAAAAGCTCCGCCGGCTTTCTTAAGTCACACTCCCGTCCTCGAAACCAGCGCCGCAGCATATATTTTTTTCCGTCCTCGCACGCTGTTACATACTCTCCATCCTCATTCGGTTCGATATAGTCTACACTTTCAAATCCATGCTCCATAAGATGTTCATATAATCCGCATAATGCGGGGATGCGGCCTGACGGCGCTGACACTTCCTTTAAGAGAAATACCCCCCGGCTTGTGTCGCATAAAACAGCACCCCTCACTTTACGGGTGCTGTTTACGTCAATGTTATATTTTTCCAAAATGTTCCTATCATATTCCTGCATATTGACATCCCCTGCACTCTACATTACATGTTCTTTTTAAAGTATGATGTAAAAATCAGAAATATGATTCGAGGCGCAGACTTTTTTCATCTGCGCCCCATTTTTTAGTCTGCTTCATGTCCTTTCAGGTACTTAAGCAACTTTTCTTTTGTATTAAACTCCGGCTTCTCAATAACCAAAAGCAAGAGTTCATTTAACTTCTCACCAATCTCTTTACCCGGCTGCATCCCTGTCTCAATCAAATCTTTACCTGTTACCGCCAGCTCCTTTAAGGACACGCATTGCCCTTTTTGTACAATTTCCCGATACAAGTCTTCAATCTCGTCAAGATTCTGTATCTTTTCCTCCCTCTGATACATGCTTTGTGCCAGTACGTCCGCACGGCGCACCTCCATATAATAAGGAAAGATATCTTCGCCAATCCTATTCATAGCACGCCGGACATTTAAAGCCTTGGCGGGCATCCGGTAATCATGATAACGCACAAGCCGTGTCACCTTATGAAGCGTGTCATTATCGAATTTAAGCCGCCTTAAGACCTGCTCTGCAATACTCTCACTCTCAAGGGCGTGCTTTTTAAAGTGCGCCCTCCCATTCTCATCCATGGTCTTATATGCCGGTTTTCCCATATCATGCAGCAGCATAGTAAGCCTGAGAATCTTATCCGGCCGGACATTCTCTATGGCATGGATCGTATGCTCCCCTACATTATACATATGATGAGGCGTCTCCTGCTCCGTTCCCATCAGCCGGTCAAACTCCGGCAGAAACTGCGCTGTAATGCCAAGTGCATAAGCATCTCTTAAAAGCCCCGGGCGCTTTGACACCAACATCTTCACCAACTCTGCCTGAATCCGCTCTACACTGATATTTTTCAAAGTTGGGGCAAGCTCTTTCATCCCCGCCTTTGTCTTCTCGTCAATCGAGAACCCCAACTGTGCAGCAAATCGAATACCTCTCAATATTCTGAGCGCATCCTCGGAAAATCTTTCCTTTGCATCTCCTACACACCGAATCTTTCCTTTTTTAAGATCACTTAAGCCGCCAAAGACATCTACAAGACCGTCCTTTTCGTTGTACGCCATGGCATTGACCGTAAAGTCCCGGCGTTTCAGATCCTCCCTAAGACTGCGGGTAAAAGTCACTTCTTTCGGGTGGCGGCTGTCCTCATATTTCCCATCAACACGATAGGTAGTCACCTCAAATCCTTCCCGGCCAAGAAGTACCGTCACCGTCCCATGCTCGATACCTGTATCAACCGTCTTATCAAACAGCTCCTTCGTCTCCTCCGGCATAGCGGAGGTAGTGATATCCCAATCCTCCGGCTCTCTTCCGAGAATAGAATCACGCACACATCCGCCTACCGCATAAGCTTCAAATCCTGCATTGTGCAGCAAAGTAATGATCGTATTCACTTTTTCAGGCAGTTGAATGTCGTAGCCTTCCATCCTAGTATGCTTTGCCCCAGTATGCCATATGCTTCGCCGGCTTGCCGCACCAGATACATTTATCGGAAATCATCTCTTCATCTTCAATCAGACATCTCGTCGCCGCACCGCCTGTCACATACTTCACTTCGCCTTCACATTCCGGATCGCCGCACCAGCAAGCTTTAACAAATCCTCTGTTCTGCTGGAACTTCTCTTTCATCTCATCCATCTCTGTCGCTGTATCAATATGTGAATTCAGGAAATCCTTTGCACGGTTGTACATATCCTGCTGGATCGTCTCTAAGATCTCCCTTAACTTGCCTGCAATCTCATTCATCGGAACAACAATCTTCTCTCTGTTATCACGGCGCACAACTACAACCTGGTTGTTCTCGATGTCCTTCGGTCCGATCTCAATACGGGTCGGGATCCCAAGAATCTCCTGCTCAGCAAACTTCCATCCCGGACTCTTGTCAGAGGCATCAATCTTAACTCTGTATCCAGCCTTTTTAAGCTCTTCAAACAATGCATACGCCTTGTCAAGAACACCCTCCTTATGCTGTGCGATCGGAATCACACGGCACTCAACAGGAGCTACATGCGGCGGCAGTACCAGTCCGTCGTCATCGCCGTGAACCATGATAAGCCCGCCGATGCTTCTTGTGGACCATCCCCAGGAAGTCTCGTATACGCTCTGAGGTTCGTTGTTCTTATCAATATATTTAATACGGAATGCATCCGGGAATCCGCTGCCAAAGAAATGGCTTGTAGCAGACTGCAGGGCCTTGCCGTCATGCATCAGCGCCTCAATCGTATAAGTATCCTGTGCACCGGCAAACTTCTCATGTTCTGCCTTTCTTCCCGACACAAACGGAATCGCTAACGTCTCTTTATAGCAATCCTCATATACATGGAACATCTGGATGGTACGTGCCTCCGCTTCCTCGTAAGTGGCATGTATCGTATGTCCCTCCTGCCATAAGAATTCTCTGGAACGAAGGAAAGGTCTGGTAGTCTTTTCCCAACGCAGCACGCTGTTCCACTGATTCCATACCTTCGGAAGATCTCTGTATGACTTGACTGTTCTCGCCCAAAGATCGCAGAACAGAGTCTCTGATGTCGGACGGATGCAAAGTCTCTCCTGAAGTCTCTCCATACCGCCGTGGGTTACCCATGCAACCTCCGGAGCAAAACCTTCTACGTGATCCGCTTCCTTCTCAAGAAGACTCTCCGGAATCAAAAGCGGCAGAGATACATTCTCCACACCAGTCTCTTTGAAACGTCTGTCCAAATCCGCCTGGATCAGCTCCCAGATCGCATAGCCATTCGGCAGATAATTAAGGCATCCCTTAACACTTGAATAATCGCATAACTCTGCTTCTCGCACAACATCTGTGTACCACTGCGCAAAATTCTCATCACGCGGTGTAATATTTTTTACCAACTTTTTTTCCTTTGCCATGTTTCCTTCTCCTTTTACTCTTATAACATTCTGATCTTTCACTCAGGCACAAAACCGCCGAGACCCCCGGCCCCCAAAAGGGACCGAAAATCTCGGCGGTACCACCCTCGTTAACTGCAATATTATCCGCAGTCCTCTCTCTTCTTCACCATTAACGCTAGTGTCACGCCGTACTTTCATACAGCGGCTCCAAGGCAGGTTCATCGCAACTCCGTACAAGAATCTCTCAGCCACAGGATCCTCTCTCTGTAAAACTTCATCTGCAACTACTAACCCTCTTCATCGCCAAACCTGCTTTTTGCAACCATCATTGCCAGCAGGCATTCAATTAATCGTAATTCTAATTGATAGCAAAACATTTGTCAAGACCCGAATTGCGGTTTCCTGCAAAATACTCTCCGCGGACAAGCCTTAATATTCAAATATTGCTACCCCATAAGGCGGCAATCTGTACGCAAAGGAAAACGGTCTTCCGTCGCATTCCTGTTTCACTGCCTTGTAAACCGCCGGACGCTCCTCGCCTTTTCCGCCGTATTTCACATCATCACTGTTCATGATAAGCTTGTACTGCTTCCTTCTGGGCACTCCCACGCGATAGTCTTCCCATGTCATCGGCGTAAAGTTGATAACAAAGAGAAGGTTCTTCTTCTTATTCTTAGAATGTCTTACAAAACTGAAAATACTGCGGTAAGCATCATCCGCATTGATCCATTCGAAGCCTTCCCATATCTGCTCATCCTGGTAAAGCGCCGGATTCTTCTTATACAGATGCAGCAAGTCTCTCATCCAGTTTTGAACAGCCTGATGCTCCTCCTCGGCAAGCAGAAACCAATCAAGCTCTCGCTCCTCACTCCACTCACGTAGCTGGGCGAACTCCTGCCCCATGAACAAAAGCTTTTTGCCGGCATGTCCCATCATAAACGCATATCCGGCTTTAAGGTTCGCATATTTATCAAAGCCAAGCCCGGGCATCTTATTGAGCATGGAACATTTAAGATGAACGACTTCATCATGAGACAGCACAAGAATATATTTCTCACTTCCCGCATAACTCATAGCAAAAGTCATCATATGGTGATTATCCTTACGGAAATATGGGTCAAGTTTCATATATTCCGTAAAATCATGCATCCATCCCATATTCCATTTCAGACTGAACCCAAGTCCGTCATCTTCCACATCTCCCGTCACTTTCGGCCATGCAGTGGACTCTTCAGCAATCATCATCGCTCCCGGATTCCTGCCAAGAACAACAGAATTCAAATGCTTGAAAAAGTCAATCGCTTCTAAATTCTGGTTGCCGCCATATTTATTCGCTACCCACTGCCCATCCTGCCTTCCATAATCCAGATATAATATAGAAGCAACAGCATCTACACGCAGTCCGTCAACATGGAACTGCTCAATCCAGAAGAGCGCATTAGAGATCAAAAAGTTTCTCACTTCATTCTTTCCAAAATCAAAGACTTTCGTTCCCCAGTCCGGATGTTCTCCCTTTCTCGGGTCAGCATACTCAAAAGTAGGAGTCCCGTCAAAGTCAGCCAGCCCGTGTGCATCTCTCGGAAAATGCGCCGGCACCCAGTCAAGGATAACACCAATCTTGTTGCGGTGAAGATAATTGACCATCCAGGCAAAATCTTCCGGCGTCCCATATCTGGAAGTAGGAGCATAGTACCCAGTCACCTGATACCCCCATGAACCGTCAAATGGATGTTCCGCAATACCAATCAGCTCAATATGCGTATATCCCATATCTTTTACATATTTTGCAATCTCCTTTGCAAATTCACGATACGTATAAAATCCCTCATCTTCCCGTCCCGGATGCTTCTTCCACGAGCCAATATGTGCCTCATAGACAGACATTGGCTTCTGCATGTGATTCCATTTTTTTCTCTTTTCCATCCATTCAGAGTCTGTCCACTTCAAATTGCTGATGTCTGCAACCTTAGATGCAGTTCCCGGCCTCAATTCAGCATGATTTGCAAAAGGGTCTGCTTTAAATACATAATCTCCCGTATGTGTCTGGATACAATATTTGTACATATCGTATTCCTTTACTCCCGGAACAAAGCAAGTGAAAATCCCTACAGATTCCTGACGCTCCATCGGATTCGCTTCTATATTCCACTCATTAAATTCACCAATGACTGACACCGATTTCGCATGGGGTGCCCATACCGCAAAATAAACTCCTTCCTTCTTTCCCTTCTTTACTTTGTGCGCACCCATTTTCTTATAGATTTCATAATGATTGCCTTGTCCGAAAAGATACTGATCAAGTTCACTGATTTCATACGCTTTCTTTTTCTTTTCCGCCATATTCGTACCCTCTCTTGTTGCGTTGTTTTTGATAATATTATTATACCCCCCATGAGCGCAAAAAGAAAGAGTTTTGGCAAATATGGTTCGCCAAAACTCCTTTTTTGTTACTGTTAAATCTTAAAATCTTCTTCCTTAAGAATAATCCTGTCCGAATCATCCGTACCTTTGCCAAATACTCTCCGCGCCAAATGCTTTACATTTACCCTCTGAGAATGCGAAATCGCTTCGTCCATAATCTCTTTCACCTCTGCAACAGACACTGCGTGGTCCTCTCTCTGCATCACATCAATACGACTGTAAAGTGCCAGAATACCCATCTCATCCAACTTATATCCATTCTCTTTTGCATAAGTCTGGCCAAAGGTTACCAGCTCATCATTGATGAAAATCGGCAGCTCTAACTTGGAGGTGAACTTCTTCTTGAATTCCGGATTCGCCGTCAGCACCTTCTCAAGCGGCTTTCTCTGGTCTTCCAGAACAAACAGCATCTCCCCGGTTTTTCTTTCCATCAGATGATTCAGTTCTTTCACCGTTCTGGAGTTAAGCTTTCCGGCCTTTTCTACAATAATTGCTCCGCCTTTAAGCTTCTGGATAATATTCGGCAGTTCTTTCTTATTCAAAGACTCTCCCGTGACAATCGCAACTTTGCCCTGCTTTAAGTTCCTCTGCTTCTGGATTGCTTTTACGATATCCACAGCAAGGACCGTCTTACCGGAGCCTTTTCTTCCGATGACCAAAAGATTCCCCGTCTTGGACGTTCCCTCTCGTTGAGCCCTGCGGTCATTATCAAGCGCTTCTACAATCTGCTCACTCATACCGCGCACCGGAACAAAGTAAGAGAAAAGCTTCTTTTGTTCCTCAGTTAATCCTGCTTTCAAACCAATTTCACTTGTAGCACTCAGATCATAACGTCCCGTAACTACAAAACCTGTATCAAACGGAACTCCGCCGCCGCCCTTTGCCTTTTTAAACCGCTTCTGTATCTCTTCCTCGGAAGGTTCTTCAATTTCTAGCGAAATTTCTTCCTCTTCCTCTATCTCATCCTCCTCAAAGTCCTCTTCGTCAAACTCTTCCTCCTCAAAATCTTCCTCCTCAAAGTCATCCTCGGATTCCTCTTCCTCAAAGTCTTCCTCTTCAAAGTCGTCTTCATCGAAATCTTCTTCGTCAAAATCATCTTCGGATTCTATAAACTCATCTTCGTCGAACTCCTCCTCTTCAAAGTCCCCTTCTTCGTCCTCAAAGTCATCATCAAAGTCCTCGGATTCTTCCTCTTCAAAATCTTCCTCCTCAAAGCCGTCTTCAAAGTCCTCGGATTCTTCCTCTTCAAAATCTTCCTCCTCAAAGTCGTCTTCGAAGTCCTCAGATTCTTCCTCTTCAAAATCTTCCTCCTCAAAGTCGTCTTCAAAGTCCTCAGATTCTTCCTCCTCAAAGTCGTCTTCGAAGTCCTCGGGTTCTTCCTCTTCAAAGTCGTCGTCCTCAAAGTCGTCTTCGGATTCTTCCTCTTCGAAATCATCTTCCTCTGAAGTATCGTCTTCTTCAAAGTCTTCCTCTGCTTCTTCCTCCCCAAAGTCGTCTTCAAAGTCCTCGGATTCTTCTTCCTCAAAGTCGGATTCTTCCTCCCCGAAGTCGTCCTCCATCTCCTCCGGTTCATCTTCCTCAGGTACTTCTTCGGCTTCCTCTATAAAATCATCTTCTTCAGCTTGATCATCTTGCAATCCGTCTTCGAAAAGATCCACCGGCTCTTCTGCACCGAAATCTTCCGCAAGACCTTCCAATATATCTTCCTGCTCGAATTCCTCTTCTTCCTCTTTCTGAGGTGTCGTTGTACCGGTCACTCTGCTTTCAAGCTGTTCCACAAGCTCCATAATATCATCCGGGAGTTTCTGAGTCTTTTCCTCCAATATATTTTTCTTGCCTTTTGCTTTTTTCTTTGCGGTGGATGTATTGGCCGCTACTTTCTCCGCTTCTTCCGCTGCTTTCTTTCTGGCTTCTTCTGCTTTCTTTGCTGCCTCTTCTGCCTTTCTGGCTGTTTCTTCCGCTGCTTTGCGTGCCGCATCCTCCGCAGCCTTCTTTTTGGCTTCCTCTTCTGCTTTACGTGCCGCTTCTTCCGCCGCTTTCTTTTTGGCTTCCTCTTCCGCTTTCCTTGCCGCTTCTTCCGCAGCTCTTCGCGAAGCTTCTTTGCGTTTCTCAGCCTCTTTACGTTCTTTTTTCAGTCTTTCTTTATCTTCCGCCTTCTGCTTTTCAATCGCATCAGCATTCACTTTCTGCTTTTCTTCCCATTCCTGAAGAATATCTTCTATCTTCATCTGACCGCTGATTTTCAACTCCTCGTCTCTTTCAGCCATTGCTTTCTCTTCCTGATTCAAGCCCGCTGCCATCGCAACTCCGCTTGCAAGCGCTTCTTCAAGAGTCGCTCCCGTCACAATCCTGGTAATAGGGGCACGAGGTTTATTGTTTACTTCCTCAGATTTTTCTTCGTCTTCCTCTTCTTCTGCAGGGGATTCCTCTGTTATCGCTTCCTCTTCTTCCGCTTCCTCTTTCACAGGAGGAATCTCCTGTGTATTCTCATTTACTGTCTCAGATGTACTTTCTTCCTCCGCTTCCTCCTCTTCTTCCTTCCCCGGAATAACGATATCCTTAGTCTTTTTACCGGTATGCTTATCATACTTCTCCTGCTGAAGCGGTGTAAGCGGCTTATATTTCATCTTAAGTTCCATCGCAAGATAGACATACTTCCCCTCGCTAAACCATAAGATCAAATCATCACATTCTTCCAAGCACTCTCTCACCATGCCTGCTTCATGATACAGCCTGGCCAGCTCATACGCCCATTTTTCGATATACTCTGCTTTCTTAAACTCCTCAAGTGCTGCAATCTGTTCCTCAAGCGGCGCTTTTTGCACTTTAAGAATCCTGTATTTCAAAATATACTGATTGGGATCCTTCGGTGCCAGCTTCACAAACTCCTCATAACAATCCGAAGCTTCATCCGGATCATTGACTTTAAGCGCCAATGTTGCAAGCCGGTAAACAACCTTCCTGCTCCCCGGCGAACGATCAAACGCCATGAACAAAATATCACGGCTCTTCTGGAATTCTCCACAGTATTCATAAACTTCACTGACCGTATTCAGCATAGACGCACTCTTAACCCTGCGCCAATCAATAGTATCTGCAATCTCCATTGCTTTCCGATACTGCTTTTTTTCTGTATATTCAAGCAGTTGTTCTGTTTTTACCCGATATTCATATTTATCCAAAATTCTCACCTCAAAATGTATCTTTTGTCTACTCTTACTGTTAAAATCATTATTATTAGTGTATCATAAGGCACTCTCAATGTCAAAATATACACTTAATAATTACAAAATTCCTATGACCGCGAAACAGCCACCGGAATGTTTTACTCCAATGGCTGTTATATTTTTATATTCAGTTTGATATGCTTCTATGCTAATAATTCGGAGGACTTCTCTGGATTAACCATTCCCGCGCCTTTTAAAAATTCATGTGGTATCTTACTTCAATATGTTTGCAGATTACAAATCCTTGCTTTTCACCGGTTCTTTCTTCTCCGAATTCTCATCTTTCATTCAATTTTTCCGGCTTATCTTTTAATAGAGGTTAAGGCTTCTCTCCGGGAACTTCCGTCTGCCATACCACTAACATATTGAATTGTTGTCTCTTTTACTGTGTCCACTGGAGTAAGCCCCCTTCCTTTTATATTTAAAAGATTAACTTCTTTTTTTGATGGTTTAATGATAACACCATCGCTTCTATTTGTCAACCTTTTTTCTTATTTTTTATATATTTTTATTTTTCTCCCACCCCTTCCTCTAATTGTCTGATTTCAATATATTATTTTTACAATTCATACAATACTACAAAATCAAATCTCCTGTCTTTTTATAATCCTTAAGTGAATAGGCCTCAATCACATTCCCGCATACAATATATAACGAGTCGCCAATATATACTCCTCTGGCAGCCCTTCCGGAACGTCCATTAATTTCTTCCGACAGATTACACGAAAATCCCGCTTTCTCGTCATAACTGAACAGATAGTAACGTTCTCCGCCTTCTGTACTCCCGGCAAATCCGATCATATTCCTGTCTGCATCTATAAGAGCAGCTTTATAATCATAAGACACATCCGTACTATAGACATTTTTAAGGACAAGCTTATTCTCCTCTTTCACATCCGTATTATCGGAAATATCAAACATGCTTAGCTTTACGCCATCCGTGACCTGTGCATCTTCCTCTACATTCATACCAACTCCAAGAAGTTTATCTTTTCCATAAAAATGCAGATAGTCCGAAAAGCCCGGTATCTTTAACTTACCTAAAATCTTTGGCTTCTTCGGATTCGAAAAATCCACACTGAATAATGGATCCGTCTCCCGGAACGTTACAAAATATCCAGTATCCCCGAGAAGCCGTGCCGAGTACACTCTCTCATCCTTCGCCAGATTTTTGATCGAGCCAACCGTCTTAAGCTTTCCGTCCAGCACATAGACCGAATTCGTCTCCCCCACCGTCACTACAATACGAAGGTATCCTTTGTATTCATCAATAGAAAACGAATCATTAATATAACCCTTGATACTTCCCTGTACTGCTGATGACAACTTTCCACCCTTATATCCAAGTCTTCGTATAACCGTCTTATCTGTCTCTCCATTATCATTCCATTTCGTCTCATAATAGTAGATATTTTCATTGCTTACATATAGGCTCCCACCATCTGTAAATATCGCCTTACTATCCGTCACTTCCGAAGGCTTATCCAGACTGACTGCCGTAACCACCTCATACATACTCCCGCATTTGAATGGGGGAAGGCTGATATCCTTTTCCCTGATCAGGCCGTCATTTACCATCGGAATAAAGGTACGCGGCTCGTGACTGTCAATATTATTTCCTACGCTATAATTGCTGAATAAGTAAAGATACCCTCCGGCCAACCTGGATGAACTATAATAACCGCTCTGGGTAATTCTTCCAAGCTCATTAGGTCTCTTCGGCTCACTGATATCACAAGTTACTGCTTCAACTTTTTCTGACATTCCGCTATTTCCGAGATAAATATATTCTTCATCATAGACGTCCAGCTCTTCTGCGTCTCCTCCCGCTGTCTTCTTAAGCTGCTGTTCCTCATATACAGCAGCAATATAGACTAGCTTCTTCTCCTTTGGCATCACATATATTTCCTGAATCTGCTGATTTTTTTTGGCTTTGATCTTCCCGATTTCTTTCAAATCGCCTTTCGTGTCCACAATAGAAATCTGTTCTCCGTTCTCCTTTAGCACATACAGATACCTTCCATCCGTTTTCACGATATCACCTTCATCTACCCCTTCCTGACGGATATTTGTCTCAGAATATCCGCCGGCACTGACGCCCCCCGTATCCGCTGCGGATGCTGCCATATCCTCCGAAACACTTTCTCTCTGCATATCAGATGGAATTGCCTGCTTTGCAACATCTGATTCTGCTGTCTCAAAAAACATTGTTTCCTCGCGCGCCTGTATATCAAGCTTCGCTTTAATATAAGAATATACCTTTTTATAATTATCCTTTTTTTCCTCTGAGTCCTCACCATCCACATCTTCTTTTATGTCTTTGGCAAGCTCTGCCACACTTTCCGTCGTGTTTTCAGGAGACATTTTTTTCCCCATGCTTCCCACGATTCCGATTCCCGCTGCCAACACAAGGCACGCTGCCAATAAACCGCCGATTCGGTAAACTCCCGCACGATTCGGTTTATATTTATTATCCTTTTCCTGCAAAAGCTTTTCAATCTGCCCGGGCTTTAAGCTCTCCGGCACCTGTACATCTTTGGTTTTCTCTTCTACTTTATTCAGAATATCCTGCTCTCTTCTTTCCATAAAGATACCCCTTTCCTACTCCAATATATATTCCATCTTTTCTAACGCACGGCTCCTCTTTGAACGCACAGTATTAGGATTCAGATTCAACGCACTTCCGATTTCCTTACTGTTATATCCGCCAAAGACAGAGAGCGCTACAATTTCCTGCTCCTCTGACGACAATACGAGGAAAGCTTTTTTCACATCTAAAGCAATTCCATAATCCAGAGTTTCCTTAGAAATCCCTGAGAGGCTTTCTACCCCACCTTCTTCCCTTTTTTGTCTGACTCCGGATTCCTTTAACTTTTTCCTGCATGTATTTGCCAGAATCGTGAACATCCAACTTTTAAATGCTGTTTCTTTTTGCAGCTTGCGAATATTTTCATATGCCGTAAGCACAGACTCGCTCACTGCATCTTCTGCATCCTGCACATTTTTCATCCTGCACAGCGCAAAACGGTACATATCTTTATATATCCCTTCGTACATCTGCGCAAACTTTTTCGCATCACATCTCATATCCTTTCCTCCCTGATATGGTATCGGCACCGACTAACTGTATATATATAAGAGTAAAAAAAACATCCATCTGTTGCATTAAAAATACAAAACAGGCATTAAAAACCTTATTTTTCAATGCCTGTAATTCCACATATGACTTTGCAATTGCCCTGCCTACAATCCCACTGCCTCCTGCACCATATCAAGCGGAAACTCCAAAAGTTCCGCCACCTGCTTTTCATCCTTTAACTTCGCATACAGTTTGCGAATCATATCTTCCCTGGTCTGCCGCTCCACTTGCCCTGTCACTTGTTGTGTCACCTGCTCCGTCACTTCCTGTGTCACCTGTTGTGTCACCTGCTCCGTCACTTGTTGTGTCACCTGCTCCGTCACTCTTTTTGTTATCTTCTCCGTCAACTCTGCCTCAAGAATATCCGCCTCTAATATAAGACCCTCATCCATCATATCATTCAGACCTCCTTCAATAAACTCCTCATAGTGAGAATATAGATGATTATATAATTTCTGAATCAAACTGCGGAGTTTATTCGCATCTGCTGATGTAATATTCTCAAGCGCCTGATTCTCATTGATCACATTAAGTATATCATCAAGAATCAGCGTCTGCAATAATTTCATATTTTCCGGGGTTCGTTTCTTTTCGATACTGTCGCGCAGTTTCAGTATCATAAACGGGATAAGTATTACCATATTTTTACTGCTTAGTTCTTCGGTGGTATGTTCTAAGAGCTTAAAGACCGGAACACAGTATGTAAATGTACCTTGTGTTCCAAAATCAAGGAGGATTTCCCTGGTGTCAGAAATATTTTCATGATTGTACAGATAGATGATCCTTGGTTCCGGAAAATGTAAGATATCCGCATCATTTCTTGATTTCAGCGCATGACCGTAACTATAATCGAACACGCGGAACTCTATCTCCTCATCCCGGTACATCTGAGCCTCCATATGGTATGAATGAGAAGAATTGACTGTAACAATCGTATCCGCCAGTGTCTTCTTCAAATGGTCGTCATGATGTTCCGTCCAATTATAGGTTATCGTACTGTCCGGAGGGTAGTCTGTCCCAAACAGACCATTGATCAGCCCGATAACGGCACGAGCCGAGAGGGTCAGTATCTTCTTAAACATACGGTCATAAATATGTACGATTCTATCGCTGCTGCCTGTAGTTTCTTTTTTCATACGCAGTTCACCTGCACAGAGTTTCTTCTGTGCTTACCCTCAGTGTACAAAGGAACCGTGTGTTCCTTTGTACACTGAGGGTTCCTTTCTCTCAAATATAAATCTTACTTCCTGCAATACAAATGATAAACAATCAGACATTCACCATAGCAATCACCCTCTTTACAAAATATTACAATCCGGGTACACATGAAAGAAAACTTCAAACAAATATACCGACAGTCCAAAAATGGACGAAAGAATTGATAAATCCCGTGACAGGATTTATGAATTGCTGCTATCATAACACAGAATGAATAAATGTGCAACAACCAAAATTAAAGAACATATATTTCCCTGCTGGGTCTTATATGTTCTTTAACATTAAGAATCGATATCCTCTTTTAGCAATTCATTCCTCTATCCCCGGTAATAATTGATCAGGCATCCTTTCAGGATAATCTCACGCTCGGCATCGGTCATATCGCCAAGCTTTAAGGTAATTTCCCTAAGCGTATCCCCGACAACATATGCCTTAAGCTCTGCCGCTTTCTCTTCCACTGCCTTCCGCACTTCCGGCACAAAGATGTAGTCGCCGTTCTTAAAGCTGAGCGCTGTGTGTTCCTCCTCTGTGATGAAAGGGAGCATACCCCAGTTGATCAGGTTGGAGCGGTAACGCTTTGTGGCGTACTCGTTGGCAATATTCGCCCAGCCGCCAAGCACCTTCTGGCAGGACGCCGCCTGCTCTCTTGCCGAGCCGTCGCCTGGTTTCACCGCAAAGATGGTGCTGCCGATGCCAAGGTTTGTCCGGTCTATCTCTGTATAGGTCTCTGTAATCTTCCCAATCACCGGCTTTAATTCCTCGAGCGCCTCTGCCGGGCATTGCTCCGCCTCGATAGCCTTCTGCGCCTTCTGCACTTCCTTTGCCCTGCCTACATACGCCGGGTCTTTTCTTGACAGCGCGAATTCCGAAAGCCCCAGCGGGTTCGAGCGGTAGGAGGAAGTCTCTCCTGAAGGAATCAGCTCGTCCGTCGTCGTAACCGGGTCGTGAATCTCGGATACCACCTTCAGCAGGAGATTCTCCGGCAGTGCCGGCATCGCCGGCCAGTCCTTGATATTCGGCCCGAACCGCACTTCCACCGCCGGGTCTGCCTCGCCGTGGCTGTCAAACACGCGGTTCGCATATATCTTTTCATCAAAATGATATTTCTTCCCTGTATACTCTACATCCATCGCCGTCGCCGGTGTAAGGAATCCCTTATTCGCCGCCGTCGCCGCAATCGAGCGCGCGTCCATAAGGGCAACGGAAGAAATCTGTCCGTTCTGTAGTTTCGAGCCCTCCCGGTTCGGGAAGTTCCTCGTAGAGTGCCTGATGGAAAATGCGTTGTTCGCCGGAGTATCCCCCGCACCAAAGCAAGGCCCGCAGAACGCCGTCTTCACGATGGTTCCCGCCTCCATCAAGTCCGCAACCGCACCGTTTTTCACCAGCTCCATATAAATCGGCGTGCTCGCAGGATACACGCTGAAGGTAAATTCATCCGCACCGATATAGCGGCCCTTTATGATATCCGCCGCCGCGCAGATATTTTCAAAGCCGCCGCCCGCGCAGCCTGCGATAAGCCCCTGGTCAACATAGAGCTTTCCGCCGCGGACCTTATCCTGAAGAGAGTATTCCACCGCGCCGTCAAGGCTGACTAACGCTTTCTGCTCCACATCTTGGAGGATGTCCGTGAGATTTTCATTTACCTCGTCGATGGTATATACATTAGACGGATGGAAGGGCATCGCAATCATCGGCCTGATTTCGCTTAAGTTCACATATACCATACCGTCATAGTAAGCCACTGCTCCCGGGTTTAACTCCTTATAATCCTCCGGCCGCTTGTGGATTTCGTAAAACTCCTTTATCGTATCATCTGTTTTCCAGATAGAGGAAAGGCAGGTCGTCTCAGTCGTCATCACATCGATGCCGATACGGAAGTCCGCGCTCAGCTTGTCAACGCCCGGTCCCACGAACTCCATCACCTTGTTGTTCACATAGCCATTCCCAAAAGTCGCCCCGATAATGGCAAGGGCTACGTCCTGGGGGCCTACCCCCTTCATCGGCTCGCCGTCCAGATAGATTGCCACTACTTCCGGCATCTTGATATCGTAAGTCTTATTTAAGAGCTGCTTTACAAGCTCCGGTCCGCCCTCGCCCATGGCCATGGTGCCAAGCGCGCCGTACCGGGTGTGGCTGTCCGATCCGAGGATCATCTTGCCGCCGCCCGCAAGCATCTCCCTTGCAAACTGGTGGATGACCGCCTGATGAGGCGGGACATAGACTCCGCCGTACTTTTTCGCACAGCTAAGCCCAAACATGTGGTCGTCCTCGTTGATTGTGCCGCCCACCGCGCACAGGGAATTGTGGCAGTTTGTCAGCACATAGGGAATCGGGAATTTCTCAAGCCCTGACGCCCTTGCCGTCTGGATGATGCCCACGAATGTAATATCGTGGGAAGTTAATTTATCAAACTTAATCTGGAGCCTGTCCATATTTCCTGAAGTATTATGTTCTTTTAAAATGCGGTAGCCGATTGTCTGCTCTGCGGCCTCGGCTTTTGAAATCTCCTGCCCCGTCTTTGCCTTTACTTCCTCCGAAGATTCTGCAATCTCCGTTCCGTTTATCAGATATACGCCTTTGTCATAAAGCTTTACCATGTTACCTAATTCCTCCTGTCTCCTGACTTCTCTATTCTTATCCTTCTTTTTACATCACCCATTTTATCACATTTTCTTTATATTACAATAGCGCTGCGGCGGGTTTTACAGAAGTTGCATCACTTATCCTCCAAAATACACCTGAGATCTGCTTGATTTCCAACTCCCATTACCAATCCCGATCACAGAAAGGGCTGTATCTTGAACAGAAAAGACAAGCGGGAGATTGTATTGCTGTCAGTCAGATCCATCCCTGTCAACTCTTCAATTTTATTAATTCTATAGATCAAGGTATTACGGTGCAGGAACAGCCTGTCTGCAGTATTCACTTTAGAACCCAGCGATGCCGTCAGAACAGATAATGTTTCCATCAGATTACTCTTATGACGCCGATCATGATCACGTAAAGCCGAAAATGTCTCATCCAGACATTTCTGGAGCCTTGCATTTCCTTTGAAATCCAGAAGCACCTGTTCCAGCCGGAAATCTTTGATCTGGAACGCCGTCTTATCAGATTTTTCAATAACCCCGATCTTTACCGCCTCCAATGCATCCTGAAATCCCTGGCGAAGACCGATATAAGATTCCACCCTGTCCGAAATACCGGCACAGACTGTCAAGCCAAACTGCTGACGGATATAAGCGCAGACCTGCGTACATACATCCGTCAGCATATCATCCTTATATATATCCGAAAGAATCACAGGCACATTGTCATTACCCGGCAGCAAAATGTATCTTTCCAGTTTATCCGAAAAATAGCAGAGACTTTTTTTGAGGATTTCTTCATTGTAGTTACAAGAACGCTGTTTGTTCTCAATATGAAATAACAGCAGGCGAAAGGGAAGCTTTGGCCATCTTATGGGCTGTATCCTGAGCTTTGCTTCTTCTTCCGTGCGAATAGCCCCATTCATGAGATCAATGAAAAAATAATTGCTCTGTAACTGCGTATCCTGTTCACTGTAGATAAGATTCATCAGCGGGACAAAAAGCTCCGACGCCGGAACCCCGTCAGGCACTACAATGATTGGAAATCCCAGCTCCTCCGCAGCCATTATGACATCGGCACTGATTTCCCCGATAAATTTAGTCTTAATCGCAAGCGCAGCACATCCGGCATGATGCAGATCTAAAACAAGCTGCATTACGGCATTCGGTAAATTTCTGATCGAATACCCTGTCGTGATCATAAAGAGATGCGGACGAAGCCATGGTTTGATATCAGGGACTTCCATGCCGTCAGCGTAAAGAACGATATTATAGATGCCCCGGCTTCCGGCGATCAACCGGCAGTCCTTATAGGCCGGAAGCTCAAGGACATCTTTTATGGTAACAGACATGAGCAAATACCTCCTTCTGAAATATATTTTAACATTTCAGACGATAAAACGGAATAAAAAATAAAGATTTCCAGGAAATATATGTGCAAAACGCACAAAAAGAAAAGATGGTTTCAGATTTTATGAATGTAGACCCGCCTTATTCAACGATTTAAAATATGAAGAAAAGAGAGTAAGGAGGAGAGAAATGCTGTTAAAACAAGTAATCGAACTTTTTGATATCCTGGATACGCCAAAGGCTTGCGGCCAGAGCGTCAAAGAATATTTGCTATCGGTAAATAAACATGCGGATATCGATGTCTATCCCCTGCATGGCCCGAAGGGAAAAACGGATATGGTCAGGATCATGATTCCGGGAATACACGGAAAAAGCAAGGGGATGGATGCACCTACGATCGGACTGCTTGGCAGGCTTGGCGGATTAGGCGCCCGTCCGCAGGTGACTGGATTTGTTTCTGACGGAGACGGAGCTTTGGCTGCCCTGGCTGCTGCCGCAAAGCTTCTGGACATGCAGATAAAGGGTGATTTCCTGGAAGGGGATGTCATTGTTTCTACTCACATCTGCCCGGATGCTCCCACGAGACTGCACGAACCGGTGCCATTTATGGACTCACCGGTAGAAATGTCGCAGGTCAATGCAGAGGAAGTTTCTCCAAAGCTGGATGCAATTCTTTCTGTGGACACGACAAAAGGCAACCGTATCATTAACCACCGCGGGATTGCGATATCCAACACCGTAAAGGAAGGATATATCCTGCCCTGCAGCGAGGATCTTCTGGATGTGGCAGAGCGGGTAACCGGAAGCCTTCCCCATGTCTTTTCTCTGAGCACACTGGATATCACACCTTATGAAAACGGATTATACCACCTGAACAGTATTCTGCAGCCCTGCACAGCAACCTGCGCGCCTACAGTAGGCGTAGCTATTGTGGCAGAAAGCTCTGTAGCGGGATGTGCCACCGGCGCCACGCAATTTGCTGACGTAGAAATGGCGGCGAGGTTCCTGGTAGAAACTGCCAAAGATTTCGGCAGAAACGTATGCAGATTTTACAATGAAAAAGAATATGCCGAAGCAGTCCGGCGGTACGGCAGCATGAAACATCTGCAGACCGCCGGCAGGACAAAAGGAGAAATATGAAATGAACGAAAAAGAAAAAAGACAATTTAAGATTCCACATACTTATGTCATCCTGGGAATTATCATAATCATCATGGCCGCTCTGACCTGGATCATCCCGGCAGGAGAGTTCGACCGTATCACAGATGAGGCATCCGGAAGAACCATGGTTGTTCCTGGAACCTTCCACGAAGTTGACGGAAAGCCCGTTGGTCTGTTCCGGCTGCTGACGCTGGTTCAGGAAGCTATGATCGATTCATCCGGAATTATCTTCTTCATCTTCTTTGCATACGCTTTTGTATATATGCAGATGAAATGCGGGGCTTTTGATGCCGCGGTCGGTGCTATGCTTAGAAAACTCCGCGGACACAGAGGATTTATAATCCCTTTATTCATGCTCATTTTCGGCTTATGCGGTTCGACCTTCGGCATGACAGAAGAGACTTTCGGCTTCATCCCTGTATTCATGGGAATTGCCGTTGCTCTCAGGTATGATGCACTGGTCGGCGGAGCTATGGTATATGTCGGCGTTATCACAGGATTCGCCGCTGCCACAGTAAATCCCTTCACGATCGGCGTTGCACACACCGTCGCAGAGTTGCCTATGTTTTCAGGACTTGCTTTCCGATGTGTGGTATTTGCAGCTTTTATGTGCGTATCCATATGGTATGTTATGCGATACGCGAAAAAAGTCCAGAAAAATCCCGAGCTGAGCATCGTAAAGGATGTGGAACTCAGTGCAAAGGGGTTATCCGAAGAAGAACTGCTCAAAACAGAATTTACGGCAAGACACAAAATCAGTATGCTGCTATTTCTGATCACGGTTATCCTGATCATGTACGGCGCGGTAAAACTGGGCTGGTATATTAATGAAATCGCCGGGCTGTTCATTGGTATGATGATCCTGGTCGGCCTGATCCAAAGGTATAACTTCAGTGAGATCGCACAGATTTTCATCGAAGCGTGCCGGGATATTATGTTCGGTGCACTGGTCTGCGGTGTTGCAAAAGTAATCCTTCTCGTCATGCAGGACGGGATGATCATAGATACCCTCACTAATGCAATCGTAAATATTGCAAACACTAATTCTAAATATCTGTCTGGCTTCATGATGCTGATCGTACAAAATCTGCTGAACTTTTTCATACCGTCCGGAAGCGGCCAGGCGGTGACCAGTATGCCGATCATGGTCCCGATTGCGGATATGGTAGGTCTTCCGAGGCAGGTCGCAGTACTTGCATACCAGTTCGGCGACGGGTTTTCCAATATGATCTGGCCTACATCTGTAGCAACCTGGTGCGGCATGATGAAACTGCCTATGGATAAATGGTATAAATTCGTTTTGCCTCTGGGCGGTATCCTATTCGTGATGGAAGCTATCGCCATCACCATTGCAACAGCTATTAATTACGGACCTTTTTAAAACAGGAGTACGATATGAATTGTATAGATAAGCATTTAAAAGAAGAGCTTTTTGCGCTCAACCGGTATATTTACGAACACCCGGAATTGGGCTATGCAGAATTCAAGTCTTCCGAAGCCCACGTAGAGCTTTTAAAAAAACACGGATTCAAGACAGAATACGGATATATGGGAATCCAGACCGGATTTCGCGCAGAGTATACAAACGGAGCGGGGCCAACGGTTGCCTACCTTTCAGAATACGATGCACTGCCCGAAGTCGGACACGGCTGCGGACATAATATCATGGGAACCTTAAGCACCGGAGCGGCGATCCATCTGAAAGAAAACCTGGGCGATACGAAAGGGCGTATAATTGTCATCGGAACACCGGCCGAAGAGACAGACGGAGCCAAAGTACGGTATGCCTCCCACGGAGCTTTTGACGATGTGGATGTTGCATTAATCTCACATCCATTTTATAAAAATGTAAAGAGCGGTATCTCTTTCGCCCTGAAAGCACTCCGGTTTACTTTCACAGGGAAAGCCGCCCATGCCGCGGCCGCTCCGCAAAACGGCATAAATGCCCTGGATGCCTGTATTTCCACATTTGTAAACATCGGCCTGCTCAGGCAGCAGATCGTACCGACAGCAAGAATTCACGGAATTATCAAAAACGGCGGTACAACGGCAAATACCATTCCCGACTTTGCCTGCGCCGAGTTTTATGTCCGCGCAGCAAGTAAATCCTATTTGAAAGAATTAGCCAGAAAAGTGTGCGCCTGCGCCAAGGCAGGAGCCGCTGCAGCAGGTGCCGGACTGGAAATTACTGAATATGAGACAGGAAATGATAACCTGCTGACAAACCATACCCTCCAGGAATGCCTGTGCCGGAATTTGACAAAAATGGGAATTACAGATATCGAGGAGGCAGGGGAGGCTAACGGATCTACAGATGTCGGCGATGTCAGCCACGTATGCCCGACAATCCATCCGTCATTTAATATTATGGCGCCCGGAGAACAATATTCCACGCACACCGCAGAATTTCGGGAAGCGACCTTGCGGCAACCGGCAAAAGAAGCGTTGGTCAAAAATGTCTGCGCACTTGCCATGACCGGAAAAGAAATTATGGATGACCCGCAATTGCTCGGCAAAATCAAGGCCGAATTTAAGACAGCGGTGGAAAATGACTGATGATAACCCAAAATTTCTTTCACACATAAACCTATAATAAAAGAAAGGAGCTGGAAATGATCTCTGGCCCCTTTCTTTTATTAACACGTCGTCTTAATCTTCTCTCAGGCTTCAGACGCTTTAACCGCCGCAGATCACCTGCCTTCTCTCACCGACCGCATATGATCCGCCACCATCATTGCAATCTTGAAAGTAAGCGCATCGTCAAACACTCTTACATCAAGCCCCGTTCTTTTCTGGATCTTTTCCAGCCGGTACACCAACGTATTGCGGTGAATGTAAAGCTGCCTTGCCGTCTCCGATATATTCAGATTATTATCAAAGAAGGTAAACACTGTCTGCAGTTCTTCATCGTCAAACATCCCTTCCACGTCCCCGTCAAAGACTTCCTTCAAAAACATCCTGCACAGAGATTCCGGGAGCTGATGGATCAGGCGCCCGATGCCGAGCTCATTGTAGGCAAGAATTGTCTTTTCCTCATAAAATACTCTTCCCACCTCCAAAGCCATCGCCGCTTCCTTGTAGGATTTAGAGACATCTTTCAGTTCCTCAATGATCGTACCATAAGATACCCGCACACTGACCATCGCTTCCATATTCAGCGTATCCGCAATCGTCCGCGCTGTCTTGGACAAATCTCCATAATCTTCTGTACTCTCCACCGCCTTCACCAGTATGACGTGCTTTTCGTCAACTGCCGTGACAAAGTCTCTGGTACCCGTAGCATACAAACCCTTCAATGTATCCAAGATCAAGTTGTCGCCCTCATTTCTCGCTTCCACTAAAAATACCGCCCGCCGAAGCTCCACCGGAATCTTCATCTTCTTTGCCTGATTATAGATATCCACCAGCAGAAGATTATCAAGAAGCAAGTTTTGGATAAAACGGTTCTTGTCCATCTTCTCTTTGTAGACAAACAAAAGATTGGAAAGCTGACTCACACCCAGCTCCCCGGCCATAGCAAGGGAATCCCCTTCTCCTGCAAGCGCCAATATATAGGTCGGCTTTTCCTCATCATTGACGAGAAACATCCCTGCTCCGTCACCGATTCTGACCGGTTCGGCCTCCACTGTTCCGGTAAATACAGAGATCCTCTTGTCCAGCCCCACCATCTTTTCATTCGTCATGACAAGGCAGATCCCCCTCATATCCCAAACTGCACATTCAAATCCGGTTATCTTCTTGATATCCTGCACCGTTCTGTGCAAAATCTGATTTGACAACAAGCATATCACCTCCTGTTTTCCCATTCTATCACACAGAGTAAACTGTGTCTAATCATTTTAAAATAGAAAAATTGAACCGGCTCTCATATCGAAAGCCGGTTCTAAACTCATGGTTATAAACTAGTTTGTAATTGCGTTCTCTGTCTCTTTATCAAATACATGAATCTTAGAAGCATCAAGAGCGAATTTAACAGTATCGCCTGTCCTTGCCTTTGTGCTAGGCTCAACTCTTGCTGTCATGTTAGCTCCCTCATAATCGAAGTACAAGAATACTTCTGCACCGAGCATCTCGTATACACGGATCTTAGCTTCGATAACGGTGTCTGGAGACTTAGCAAGGAAGTCTGGCTCATCGTGAACATCTTCCGGACGGATACCAAGAACAACTGTCTTTCCATTGTATCCGCCGTCAATAAGCTTCTTAGCCTTGTCTGCGGAAAGCTTGATCTCTGAAGGACCTGCTACAAGGTATACATCATTGCCTTTTACTTTACATGTAGCATCAACAAAGTTCATCTGCGGTGATCCGATGAATCCTGCAACGAACAGGTTACACGGTGAATCGTAAAGTACCTGAGGTGTATCTACCTGCTGAACGATACCAGCGTTCATAACTACGATCCTTGTACCAAGCGTCATAGCCTCTGTCTGGTCATGTGTTACGTAGATGATCGTTGTACCAAGTCTCTGATGAAGCTTGGAAATCTCAATACGCATCTGTCCACGGAGCTTAGCATCCAAGTTGGAAAGAGGCTCATCCATAAGGAATACCTTAGGATTACG
>CAJUMF010000020.1 GCA_910586965.1 uncultured Dorea sp.
GGGCGGATTGGGGACTTTCACCCGTTAGAACGTGTGCCCACCGGGCACACCAAAACCCCTGCACTCATTGTTTTTACAATGTATGCAGGGGCAAGGTACAGTATGCACGAAGCGCCTGTCCTTATCAGCACTTTTCAACTCCTGTTTTCTGCCGCCTCATACTCTGACACCGCAAAACATCTCACTGCAATTCCTTTTCCATCACCTCATAAGCTAACACGACTTCTCCGGGCAATGATATCTTCTCCCGCTTTGTCACCTGATATCCCAGCTTCTCGTACAGGCCAAAGGCTGGGAGCGATGAATCAAGAACCGCCGTCTTATGTTCCTTCGCAATCCATCTCTCCAACCGCTTCATGATATACGTTCCATAGCCCTTACCCTGAAACTCAGGCAGCACGTATACCCGCGTAACGTGATTGTCTTCTTCTACCGTCCCGGTTCCGATGATCTGCCCGTCCAAAATCAGTACCCATACATTTCCCTCCTGGATATCAGCACGAATTCTGTCCTTGCTGTGCAGAAGGCAGAAAAAATCCGCTACTCCTTCCGGATAATACTTCGGGTAGATCTTTCTCACTGTCCGCTGTACTACAGCGGAAATCTCCGCCGCTTCAGACTTCTTTGCCTTTCGGTATGTAATTTCTGGCTCTGTGTTCTCAGCGCCCAGCGCCCTCTGAACGCCGGTGATCTGCTCACGCACCTTCCGCACTTCGGCCGCTTTCCACTTTTCCAGCAGCGGGATGAACCGCTCGTTCCTGCTGCCGCGGATTTTCTTCAGAATCTCAATTACGACCTGTCTGTTGACATCCTTCAGCTCAGCAAGTATGTCCTCCGTCCCTTCCTCAAGCTCCCGGCAGAATCTCTGGTACAGCTCCTCCGCAAATGTCTCTTTTTCAATCTCCCAGCCCGCCTCAGAAAAGACGAGCAGCGGCAGTCTTCCGTTATATTCAATCCGGATAAAATCTTTCTTGATCATCCAGTCTACCCTGTTCGATACCTCATCCATAGCCAGCTCCCGATAATATCCATATGCAGGGCACTCATCCAGTTTATGCTCCAGTACTTTTTTGTCCTTTGAGCCTTTCAGTATCTTTGCCAGCATACTTCTGCCGCCGGTATTGATCAGTTCATCTGCGGCACGTAAGATCATCCGGATATCGTCTTCCGGTAAAGTCCTGATGTCTCCTTCATCCAGGCTGTATTGTACACGCGCTCTTCTTTTCGCCATCTTTAATCCCTCCCGCCTGTATGATACATCATCTTGGATGATCCTACAACATTTCGGCGGCAAAAACAGCCCGAAGATTACTGGATGATATTTTACTCTTCCCCAGCTTCCACAAAAGGCTTAAACATCTCCCGGATCAGAAAAGAATTGGCAAATGCCAGAAGCGCTCCTCCAATCACACTCCAGATCACCGCTCCCGCCATGATTGTTACCTGATTCAGAAAGGTAAGTATCAGGCTTGCCGCCGTAAGCAATATGACCGGCACCATAAACTTCAACCTCGCAAGCGGGATCACCACCGCATTTTTCATCATCTCAAGCGTCGTGTTCTCAAATCTGGCGATAAGCGGAAATACGAAGATAAGCTCTGTCAGATAGAGGAATACCGCCGCGCCGAGCAGGGCCATCCCAACCCTTGCCGGCGCTCCGGCAAAGCCGCTCACTATCACAAAGTCCGCTCCCAGCGCCGCACCGGCCACAAGGAGGCTGAGCCAGATGACCGTACTCTGTTTAAAATTACTTTTAAAAGCTTCCCAGAAACCACGGACGATATATCCTTCCTCATTTGCCACAATCTTCAGCATCACGGAATACAGCGCTGCCGCGGACGCTCCGGCCGTAACTACCGGAAGAGAAAAAAGAACCCACAGGACATTCAGCAAAATAAGGTCAAACAACCGGCTAAGCGCCCGGATTGCAATATGATCAAGCAGCATACAATCACCTCTGTAAAATCTAATACTCCACTTTCCACATATAGCGCCTCGTTGTATAGTCAATTCCCGTTGCCTTGGACAGTTCCTTCATATATACGTTGTTCAACACCGGCGTAAAGAGAAGGTGGTTAAAATATTCTGACACGGAATCCTTCAGATTGTCAAGCCCAAGCTCCTTTGCATCCAGGATATACACCTTGTCTCCGGCATATTTTTTCATGAAGGTTATCGCCCGTTCATCGGCCTTTCTCGTCCTTCCATCGGCAATCAAAAGGAAGAAAGACTGGTTCTTATCTGTAATCTCAAACGGACCGTGGAAGAAATCGCAGCTATTGAATGTAGGAGAATGTATCTGGAGCATTTCCAGGATGTTGCAGGTTGAAAAAATATGGCCGGAGCCGTATGCCGGACCGCTGGCCAGAACCGTGATGCATTTTTCATCCTTCGCCTGAGCCGCCCATTTTTTTGCCAGCGGCGCACAGTATTCTCTCGCCTTTATGTAAGCCGGCTGCACCTTCGTAAATGCATCCATGGCATCCGCGTAATTTTCGTATCCTTCAACAATATCTACAATCGCCATCGCCATGCGAAGTGCATTTCCCGCGTTGGTCGCGCTCTGATCCATATCGTCCTCCCAGATACTTATGTACTGTACGTTATAGTTACACACTTCCGTAAGTTCTGATTCGTCCACATACTGGCTGACAGTCACCGCGCCAAGAGACTTTGCGATCTTCGCCGCCTCGATGGTCTCTTTCGTTCCCCGCATGGAAGTGAGGACAACGATGGTGTCCTTTCCCACATTCTTCGGCGGGGCATAGACGAATTCACTGCTGGTGATCATCTGGGAACGTACTGCCGTGGACTCCCGGTCCATAAAATACTGCGCCGCGTAGTGGCCGTCATGGGAGCCGCCGGCAGCAACCCAGACTACGCTTTTGACCCCTCCATCCGTCTCCATATCTTTAATGATTTTTTCCATAAGCTCTCTGATTTCCATAATCATATTCTCCTTTATCTGTTCAAATATTCCTCAAGTTTCCGTAAAGATTCCTCCATCGCCTGATGAGGCTTCCTTACATATCTGTCATTTAATATCTCCAGGCTCAGCGCCCCTTTGTAGCCGGCTGCGTCCAGTTCCTTGAGCATCCCCGGAAGATCTAAGTCTCCCTCGCCCAGAACCAGATGGCCGCCAGGGGCGCCATCCGCCACATGTACATGCCAGAGATTTCCTGCCAGGTCTGCGATTGCCTGCCCCATGGTCTCCCCGGAATAGCAAAGCGTCGCCGTATCGATCATCCCTTTTAATGCAGGGGAATCGATTTCTCTTATCATACGGACAACATCCCTGGAATTGTGGGTCGTTGTATATTCCCGCGGCGAGGTCTCAAGTACCAAGGTAATGCCGTACTTTTCCGCCGCATACCCAAGCTCTCCTGCTGACTCAGCCGAGCGCTTCCATATCTCCTCTTCATCCTCGTCAAGTGTCCCGTAGCCGGCCAAAAGCACGACATACTGCCCGCCAAGCTCCGCGACGCACCGGATCGCTTTCCGGAACGTTTCTATACTTTTCTTTCTGCGCACCGGATCAAGCGCCGCTATGTTTACGGGGTACAGACACTGCTCCGGGGTCACGCACTGTACCTTCAGATGCCTGTCTGCCAGCTTCTTTTTCAGCTTCGGCAGATCCCTGAAAAGATCTCTGTCATCCAGATAAAAATGGGGATAACAGGCATAAAATTCGATTGTTTCCACCCCGATCCTTGCCAGGGAATCAAGGGCATAATCCAATGAATACCGGTAATACGGGTAATTGGATGTTAGTATCTGCGCCTTTGTCAAATGCTTCATTTCTCTCCTATCCTTTCACACCGCCGGCAGTCAATCCGCGGATAAACTGTTTCTGCAGGATCAGGAAGATGATGATCAGCGGCACGGATGCGATTACCATACCTGACATCAGCATCGTCCAGTTCGTCGTCGTCGTTCCCTGCAGGTTCACAAGACCTACCGGTATCGTCTTCTTCGCCGTCGATTCCAAAAGCACATTGGCAAACATCAGCTCATTCCATACTGCCCGGAAGCTGACAATCGCGCAGGAAGCGATGATCGGTTTGCTTAAAGGCATGATGATCTTCCAGAATACCTGCCGCGTCTTCGCCCCGTCGATAAATGCGGATTCGTCAAGGCTCACACTGATATCCTTGTAAAATGTCATGATCAGGAATGTAGCAAAGGGTATCCGAAATGCCCCCGTGATGATCATCATCCCCAGATAAGAATCGTAAAGCCCGATGACCTTCGCCATCTTAAATAACGAGATGACTGCCGACTGCGGCGCCAGCATCAAGCCGCCCAGGATAACGATGACCCACAGCTTCTTCGTGGTAAACTTTATCCTCGAGATCGGATAAGCCGCAAAGCACGCCAGCAGCGTCGAAAACACCGTCGAACCCAGCGTGATGATCACACTGTTCTTAAAAAATGTCCCGATGCCTGCATTCCATGCATCCAGGTAATTCCTCCACTGCCATACCTCAGGCAGCTTCCACGGTTCTAAAAACAACTCCTTATTCGTCTTAAATCCTGTCAGTACCATCCAGATCAGCGGAAGAAAGATGATAACCGCGAACAGGATCAACACCGCTATGATCAAACCGTGACCTATTTTTTTCGCCATATCCTCTCCTCCTCTAATCGTCTCCCAAGTCATATCCCTTCATCTGGAACAGACCCAGGACAAATGTTACAATGAATACAAAAAATGCAATCGCCGATGCGTACCCCATCTGATCATTCTTAAATCCCACCTGATAAAGATAAGTCGCTAACGTCTGTGTCGCCCGCCCGGGGCCTCCGTTTGTCATGACATATACCTCGTCATACACGCGGACTGCTCCGGTAACGACGATGATCATATTGATCATGATCGTGTCTTTCATCATCGGCACCGTGATTCGGAAAAATCTCTGGATTGCATCCGCCCCGTCAATCTCCGCCGCCTCGTAGATATCCTCCGAAATACTCTGCATCGCCACGATGAAAAGCACAACCGTATACCCGATATACTGCCACTGGGAGGCAGCCGCCACGCCGAAAATTGCGCTTCCTGCATTTCCCAGGATGTCAATTCCCGACGTATCGATGCCCAATTTCTCCAAAAACGGATTGATCAAGCCGATAGACGGACTATATAACATCTTAAAAGCAATGCCGGTGACCGTTACCATCAGAAGCGACGGGATAAAATAAATCGTGCGGAACACCGACTGCCATTTCCTTAAAAATCTGCTCTCCAACACTGCCGCAATGACCAGCGAAAGCCCAATCTGACACGCCACAGACACCACCGCGAACACCAGATTATTTTTAAGCGCGACCCGGATCGTCTCATCCTCCAATAGCTGCTGATAATATTTCCCTCCCACGAATGTCACTTCCGTAGACATGGCGCCCCACTTATACAGGCTGTTCATAAAGTTCAGGATGATCGGCAGATAGAGGAACACCAGAATGACCGCCATCGCCGGCGCCAGATAGATAAATGCTGTCTTTTTACTTCCCTTTCTGTTCATAATCTCACTCCTTCTATGAGTGTTACCGGTTTTATTGGTTTTCAGCCTTAACGTCTGCCGCCACCTTCTGTACGTCCGCCATGACGTCTTCCGCCGCTTTCCCGTCAAGACCTTCCTGGAGGCTCGTCATATACTGGTCAGCAATCTTTGCCTCGACTGCACAGTCTAACCAGTCCGCAATATTCGTGTATCCTTCCGCCTGCTTGTAAGCCTCTGCCAGCGCTTTTGTAGAGTTCTCCTCAGTGATCCCGCCGGTCAGCGCATTGGGAAGCCCGGCCTCGCTTGTCTGCTTGTTACTCATTTCCTTTCCTGTCATAAATTTTAAGAATGCGATCGCCTCGTCCGGGTGCGCACAGTCCGCGGAAACCATCCATGCTTCTCCGCCGCCCCCGACTGTACCTGCGTCTCCCGCAGCGCCTTCCATGGCCGGAATCTTGAAAAATCCCCAGTTCTCTTCGCCCATTCCGTCGTCAAACTGTGTGAACTGCGGGGTTGCATCCAACATCATCGCTGCCTGTCCTGCGCAGAATTCTTCACGCACCTGATAGTAATCCTTGGAATTTACGTGGTCTCCGAAATATCCCTTTTCATTCAGGTCGAGCAGCGCCTTTACTGCTTTTACATAATTCTCGTCGGTAAATTCGCCGGTGGATGGATCGTAGTCCTTATTGATCACATCTGCCGGAACCATCATCGCATTCAGCATACCAATCCACCAGGACGCATACCAGGGAGCAGAATTGCCGAAAGCTATAGGTGTTACGTCCGTGTTCTTTTTGATCGTCTCGCAGAGAGCAAGGAATTCGTCCCAAGTCTTTGGAATCTCATATTTGTTCTTGTCAAACACTTCCTTGTTGTACATCATATACATCACACCGCTCCGGTACGGAATCGCGTATGTACTCCCGTCGACGGTGGAGTTGTTGAGAAATGCCGGCAGGAAGCTCTCTGCCCACTCTGTGTCTTCCTTGAGATAGGGCGTAAGGTCGAGTGCTTTTCCGCCTCTGGCGAATCTTTTCACTCTCTCGCCGGTCCATGACATATAGATGTCCGGCATGTCTCCGCCTGAAGCGATGACTGTCAGCTTGTCCTTGATCGCCTCGTCGGATACATTTTCCATCTCAATATGGATATCCGGGTTCTGCTTTTCAAACTCTGCAACAGCATCTTCAAAATATTTCGCATAAGGCTGCTCCGGGTATTTATTCAGAAATGACAAAGTTACCTTCCCATCCTTACTTTCTTTACTTTCCTTGTCAGACGAACCGCCTGTCCCTGATGTCGCGCATCCGGACAGAAGGCCGGTTACCATCGCTGCTGACAACAGTGCTGCTAAAAATCTCTTTTTCATTATTGTTTCCTTCCTTTCTTCTCTTTGTTTTCCAATCAAAGGTTGATGATCTCGGACAGCCGGTCCGGGTCGACGTCATATCCCACACCTAATGATCCGTCCTTTGCTACTACTAAAGCAGCGTATTCTGCTGCTTTTTTCAGTGAAGCAGTTATCTTATCACCGGCTGAAGACCCGTCGGTCCCGACCGATAAATAATTCGTTAAAAATGCGCTGATAAAGGAATCTCCCGCCCCCATGGTATCCTTTGGTTTTACCCGACAGATCTCCTGGTAATAATAGTTCTCCCCGTCATACGCGATCGTCGCCTCATGCCCTCTGGTCGCAACTGCGATTCGGCAGCCCGATCCGGTGCATTTTTTTAAGACCTCTCTCGCTTCCTCCTCAGAAATATGGCTGCAGGAGAAAAATCCGTATTCGATATCGGAAGAGATTCCCCGGATATCTTCATCTGTAAAGTTATCATAAAAGTCATAGCAGATTGTCACTCCTGCCTCCGAAAGCTTCTTGAGCCTGTCCCGGTTCACCCTCGCACCCCAGCTTATGCAGGCGACGTCAAATGTCTTGATATACCGGATCTCCTCCTCGGTGAATGCGATCGGATAAAGGTCCGTGACTCCCTTCTTGTTCCAATCTAAGAATACTCTGTCTCCGTCCTGCAGATCTACCAGCGCATAGCCGCTGGAGCCGGATTCGTGGTGGGAATGGCTGGTATCTACTCCTGCATCCGCAAGTGTCTGCTCTAATATCCTGCCTGCCATGTCGTCCGCAAAAACTCCCATAAATGCAGCATCTGCTCCTTGGAGCTTTGCGTTGTATGCGATATTATACTCATTTCCGCCTGGATACATCCGCCTTTGATGACAGTAAATGTCCATGGTGGTTATCCCGATTCCGATAATTTTTGGTATTTTCATCTCTTTAACCTCTTTTACTTTTCTTATCTCTCTCTTGTTTTTATCTTGTATTAACTCGTCTTATGATAACTATAACATGAATATTATTTTTGTCAACATATTTTCATAAAAAAGAATGATTTTAATTGTTTTTCACAAATTTAACTCTAAATTTTTGTACAAAAAAGAGACGTCTTGTCGTAAACGTCTCTTTTCTATCGTTGCCTTAACCTGTATTACCTATACATACCACTTCATGAACCGGTCATTATCCCCGCGAACAATATCCCGCACGGTATGGACCGGATCGCCGTTCATATCATAGACACAAAGCTCTGACTCGATTACCGGCGTACCGAGGGATAACTGCAGCCATTCGGCAATCTCATCCGTGGCAAATATGATCTTTACACTTCTCCTGCCCTTATTGGAAGGAATCATATGGTATTTGTTGATTAAGATATCATATAACGACCCAGTTAAGTCTTCTTGTTCCAGCCGCTTTAATCTGGCAGGCAGATGATTCTCCTCAATAACGATCGGGATCCCGTCAGCACTGCGCAGCCGCTTGACGCACATCACCTGTTCTTCCTCACGCAGGCCAAAGAACTCCTTGTCCATCTCAAAAAATCTGTCCGTAAGCCCTGCGGCCAACACCTTGGACTTAAACTCTACGCCCTGCATCCTGGCATCCTCGGTAAAGCTGGTGACACCGATGGGGAGCCTTAGCATATCTGACTGGGCGACGAAGCTTCCCTTCCCCTGCACCTTGATGATATATCCCTCCACCTCCAGCTCTGCCATAGCATTGCGGACGGTAACGCGGCTCATGCCATATTCCTTCTGCATCTGCATCTCGGAAGGCAGCTTATCTCCTGGTTTAAGCAGCCCAGTACGGATATCCTTCTTAACCTTATTCTTGAGCTGCAGATAAAGCGGCGTTGAGTTTATTTTCTGAATCTCACTCATCTTTCTTCCTCCGGAACTTGTATCATAACATGTATTATAATACTATCATAAAACATTTTCCGGAGAATTACAACTTTTAAAGTACCTTATTTCCCATCCGCTTTCTGGATACATTTTTTTGCAAGCTCTTCTACTACAAGATTATTGAGCGCGGAAGCCTTAAGTTCTTCCTCTTCCACCTGCTCCTTGAGTGCTTCTACACTGTCATAACCATATTGCTCAACAATCTTTTCAAGCTCCTTTTCATATGCCTCATCGCTGAGGCTGATGTTTTCTTTCTTGGCTATCGCCTCTGTAACCAGCTTGGACTTAACACTCTGCTCTGCCGCCTGCGCTGCCTGCTTGTCGAATTCCTCCTCGTTGATCCCCATCTGACCCTGAAGGAACTCATCAAACTCCATGCCAAAAGACTTGGCCAGTTCCTCATACCGCTCCTTCAATGCTTTCTGAGTCTTTTCTTTCTCTCCATCCGGATATTTTTTAATCTCCGTATTCTCAAGCACCTCATTCCACACCTCGGAATACAGGTTATTCTCGTAATCCTGCTCTGCCGCATCCTCGAGCTGCTTTTTCACCTCTTCTTTATATTCCTCGACCGTCTTTGCCTTTTCGGAAAGCTTCGGCACTACCTCGTCAGTAAGCTCAGGCACCGTGCGCTCAGTAATCCTGTTCACCTTGATCGTGAATACCACATCCTTGCCTGCATACTCCGTATTGCCGTAATTGTCCGGAAACTTCCCGTCCCAGTCGAACTCATCGCCGATCTTGTGCCCGATGATGCTGTCTTCAAATCCGTCGATAAAACTGTCAGAACCGATCTCCAGATCATGCTCCTTTGCTGAGCCTCCGTCAAATTCTTTCCCGTCTATCTTTCCGACAAAATCAATGTTGACGGTATCGCCGTCCTTGACTGCGCGGTCCTTAATATCCTTCGTCTCTGCCTGCGCATCAAGCGCGGCCCAGATCTTATGATCCACCTCCTCGTCCGTGATCTCACCGGGCTTTTGCACCTGTGCCACCTCAACCCCTTTATATTGGGTGATCTTAAGCGTATCCGTCTCCAGCCCTTTACTTGCCTCACATGCCGTCAAAAATGTGACGGCACAGATCATACCTGTCATTAACATTACGATTTTCTTTTTCATCATACACCTCTTGTTTCTTCATATTATGTTCAGTACTTTTTCATCCATATCGCTTGAGTATATCACATTCTCCCTCATATTAAAACCTTTTTCACACATATTTCACGTTCTCCTAAAGCACCGGGGAAAGAAGCCTGCAGAATTGCTCCTTCGCCCTGACAAACCATCCTCTCTGGCTATATTTCTTTCTGGTGATAATGGTGCTTTTTAAAATGTCGCTCTCAAATGCTTCCTCCAGCTTCCGCGTAGTCTTTGCACTGTATACCACCGCATTTACTTCAAAATTCAATGCAAAGCTCCGGATATCCATATTAGCCGTCCCCACACAGCTTACCAGCCCGTCAACGCAAAGGCATTTGCTGTGCAGGAAACCATTGTCATAGGTGTAGCACCTTGCCCCCGCCTCGATCATCTCGCCTGCGTAGGCGCAGGTGGCCCAGTACACAAAGGGATGATCCGGCTTACATGGGATCATGATCCGCACATCCACGCCGGATTTGGCTGCGATAACAAGCGCGTCTTTAATATTATCATCCGGAATAAAATACGGAGTCTGGATGTAGATCCTCTTCCGCGCCATATGGATAAGCCGCAGATAATTGTCACGGATCTTCGGGTACTTGGAGTCCGGGCCGCTGGTAATGATCTGGACCGGATCCCTGCCCTCACGGACATACTCCGGTATCTCAAACAAACTGTCGTCCAGGAACAGATTTTCCTTTGCCGCATAATTCCAGTCCAGCACGAACCGGACCGCCAGAGATGTCACCGTAGAGCCCTCGATGCAAAGATGGGTATCCCGCCAGTATCCAAACTTCCGGCTCCTTCCGAGGTATTCCCGGCCGATATTGAAGCCCCCCATAAAACCAAGCCGCCCGTCGATGACTACAATCTTCCTGTGGTTGCGGTAATTGATACGAAACTGGAATTTCCCCAGGAGTGCCGGAAAGAACTCTGCCACCTCGATTCCCGCCGCCCGAAGCCTTGCCCAGTCAGCCCTTCTCATTCCCCGGCAGCCCATACTGTCAAACAGCACTCTGACTTTGACTCCCTGACCTGCCTTTCGGACCAGTACCGCCTCAATCTCCTGCCACAACTCATCATTACGGATAATATAATACTCCATGTGGATATACTTCTTCGCATGTTCCATCTCATACAAAAGATCCCTGAATTTATCCTCCCCATCTGTATAAACACGAATGTCATTGTTATCTGTCAATACCGCCTCGCCCTCGTTCAGATTATAAAGGATCAGCCGTTTAAACCGTTCAAGCTCCGGATCCCGCAGCCTAAGCTTCTTCCGGAAGATCGACTCCTCCTGACGCCGGACCGCATATTTTATCTCACCTTCAATTTCCTTCATCTTAAACATCCGGTCTTTGTGGAAATTCTGCGCCAGGACAAGATATAGGACAAAGCCGATCACCGGTATAAAATACAAAAGCAGAAGCCAGGCCCACACTGTAGTAGGATTGCGCCTCTGAAAAAAGATAATCAGTAAGGAAAATATGATATTAATAATAAAAAGATGCTCCAAGATCCATCTGTAGCCTTCCACAATACTGTCAATGATCAAATCCGGCATTCACACCACCCCGTTTTTGCTGATATTATCATTATATAATCTTTCTTCACAAAAGTAACCCCTAAAATCTCAAATCACTTGCACTCGTCCCAAAAGAATGATACAATGTATTTCGTGAAAATGAGAGAGACAGGAGGTTCCCAGTGAGTAAAGTAACAATCATATTATTAGTGATTTTAATTGTATTAATCGTTGCATGTGTAGTATTATATTTTCTCGGAAAGAAAGCGGAAAAACGGCAGGCCGAGCAGCAGGAACAGTTAGCTGCAGCGGCTCAGACAGTATCTATGCTGATTATTGACAAGGCCAAGCTACGGCTGAAAGATGCCGGCTTCCCCTCCGTGGTAGTCGAGAACACACCTAAGTATCTGCGTCGTTCCAAGGTTCCCGTTGTAAAGGCTAAGATAGGCCCAAAGGTTATGATTTTAATGTGTGATGCTGAGATTTTCCCGATGGTCCCGGTAAAAAAAGAAGTAAAAGCAACCATCAGCGGCATCTATATCACTGCAGTCAGAGGCATCCGCGGTCCGCTTGAAACTCCTCAAAAAAAGAAAGGATTTTTAGCAAAACTGCGCGGCAAATAGATATCATTAAGAATTTTGAAAGGACAGGCTCTCTTGCCTGTCCTCTTCTTATGCATTATCCCGGAGCATTTGCCCGGATATTCATCTTAATATCGCAATTTGCTACTTTTTCACTATTAATATCCAACTCATAATTTACTCGGACATCAATATTTCTTTCTGTAACATCAACTTGCATGTTTTTTGTAAAAATACCAATCAATAATTCACCATAGGGTGTTTCATACTGAGTCATATTGATCTTATCTCTCTCAAAAATCATCTTCGTATTTGCAAGCCCGCTTTTTTTTATCTCTAACAGATTATTCCCTGCAATTCTGATTTTATTCTGGATGGTTCCCGGCATTCCTTCTACCATCTCATCATAGATTACATAATGTTTTCCATTCTTCAAATAATATGTTGCCGGCGTGATCACCTCGATCGGTTCGTTCTCATCTTCATCCGGGACAGAATCATAATGCAGTCCTGAAATGGTCAGTAATACCTCTTTCGTCATATAATCACCTTTTATAAAATCTTTACAGGGCAAGCCTCTGCGCAATATCATACTGATATTCCGGAATCTCTTTCTTCATGCTCAGTGCTTCGTCAATGTCAAAATCCTTGTACTCTCCGTGCTGATAACCAACTACTCGGTTAGTCTTTCCTTCACAGAGAAGGTCAACTGCCATTGCACCCATAATAGAAGCATAGACCCTGTCCTTACATGTCGGGCTTCCGCCGCGCTGCATGTGTCCGATAATTGTTGCTCTTGTCTCCATGCCCGTAGCTTCTTCGATTCTCTTAGCCATATTCATAGAATCTCCGATACCCTCTGCATTGATGATAATGTAGTTCTTCTTGCCGCGCTTTCTGCACGCCTGAATATCCTCTATGATAATCTGCTCATTATAATCGTGCTCCTCCGGCATAAGGATACGCTCTGCACCGTTGGCAATACCGCACCACAATGCCAGATATCCTGCGTCTCTTCCCATAACCTCAATAATGGAGCATCTCTCATGGGAGGTTGATGTATCACGTACTTTGTCAATGGCTTCCATCGCAGTATTCACCGCTGTATCAAAACCAATCGTGTACTCTGTACATGCGATGTCAAGATCGATCGTTCCCGGGATGCCGATAGTGTTGATCCCATAATATGCCAATCTCTGTGCACCTGCAAAGGAACCATCTCCTCCGATGACTACCATCCCGTCAATGCCGTACTTTTTACAGATTGCCGCTGCTTTTTGCTGTCCTTCTTCCGTACGCATGGAATGGCACCGCGCGGTCTGGAGAATCGTTCCGCCCCGCTGGATCGTGTCAGACACATCTCTGGCCGACAGATCGATGATCTCTTCATTAAGAAGCCCCTGATAACCTCTGCGGATCCCTCTTACTCTAAGACCTTTTCCCAATGCGGTTCTTACCACTGCACGGATTGCAGCATTCATTCCCGGCGCATCTCCACCGCTTGTCAGAACACCGATTGTACGAATTGTTTTTTCTCCCATGTTAATCCCTCCATTCATCTATCTCAAATATATCTTAACTCGGCAACATTGTACATGAAATATAACTAATTTTCAATGGCCTTTTCTATCAGTTTTACACAAGATTCACCAAGATAATTCGTCAACCTGCTTAATAGCCCTGCATCCGCCCGGACATTCCTGTTGGCGCCAAGACGCTTCATCGCCCGCTCTGCCTTGCAGTATATGATCACCCAGTCTCTCCCTTCCGATTCTCCGATGATCTCATAAAGCTCCTGCTCGCGTCTTTGAAAATCCGCCTTGCTGTCAAACTGAAGCCACAGCTCTTTTTTCGTCTGGTCAAAGGGGATGATCTCCTCGCAGATCAGGCGGCTCGGTGCTTCGTCCTCCTCAGATACACGTCCTCTTATGAATATCTTATTCTCTTCCTCCAGATACTCGCGGTTCTTCTCATAATCTCTCGGAAATACGATAACCTCCACCGTTCCCATCAGATCCTCTATCGTAAGGAAAGCCATCACCTGATTCTTTTTTGTATATTTGATCGTCTTAGCTGCGATCATACCTCCAATCGTCTCTTTCACGCCGTCACGTACTTTCGTGCGCCCGACCTCATCATCCACCTGGAAATCGAGAGTTGTGCGCGTAATATTTTTCCGCCACTTCTCTTCGTACTCTTCCATAGGATGACCGCTCAAGTATACACCTAAGACTTCCTTTTCAAAGCCAAGCTTTGCCTCCTTTTCATATTCACCTACATCCGGAAGCGGAATCTCGAACTCCGCCTTCTGGTCATCACTCACCATATCAAAAAGAGACATCTGTCCGGTCATGGAATATTTCTGCTCACGGATTATCTGCTCCATGATCTGGGCATAGACGACCATAAGCTGCTTTCTCGTGCCTGGGAGACTGTCGAAAGTTCCGGATTTGATAAAGTTTTCTATCGTCTTTTTATTCAGCTCCTTCACCGACATCCGCTCAATAAAGTCTTTGAGATTCTTGAACAGTCCATGCTTCTTTCGCTCTTCCAAGATCACTTCGATGATCGGGCGGCCAATACTTTTTATAGCAGAAAGGGCATAGCGGATATTCCCATTGTCCACCGAGAATGTCCCTACACCTTTATTGATGTCCGGCGGCAGGATGTCAATACCCATCTGGCGGCAGGTATAGATATATTCTGCTACCTTTCCCGGATTATCGATCACCGATGTCATAAGCGCCGCCATAAATTCCACCGGATAATAATATTTCAGCCACGCTGTCTGGTAAGATACCACGGCGTATGCTGCCGCGTGGGATTTATTAAACGCATATTTGGCAAAGTCGATCATCTCATCGTAGATCTTGTTGGCAATCCGTTCATCGATCCCATTAGCGATACAGCCCGGAACATTCTCCTCCCGGTTACCGTAGACAAAGTTCTGCCGCTCTTTCTGCATGACATCGCCCTTTTTCTTAGACATAGCACGTCTGAGGAGATCGCTTCGTCCCAGGGTATACCCGGCCAGATCCCGCACAATCTGCATCACCTGCTCCTGATAGACGATACAGCCGTAGGTGGGCGATAAGATCGGCTCAAGCTGCGGACAGTCATAGGTGATCGTCTCCGGATGATTCTTCCCCCGGATATACTGAGGGATAAAGTCCATCGGCCCGGGGCGGTACAGGGATATCCCTGCGATAATATCCTCAAGGCTCTTTGGCTTTAATTCCTTCATAAAATTTTTCATGCCGCCGCTTTCAAGCTGGAATATCCCGTCATTCCTGCCTGTCCCGACAGCAGCAAGGACAGCCGCGTCATCGTAATCAATCTTATTGATGTCAATCTCTTTCCCGCTGCTTTCACTGGCAAGCTTTACCGCGTCCCGGATAACGGTAAGGGTACGGAGACCGAGAAAATCCATCTTCAGCAATCCAAGCTCCTCTAACGTCGTCATGGTGAACTGGGTGACAGCAGAGCCGTCGGAGCCGAGGGACAAGGGCACATACTCATCGATGTCCTTCTGACTGATCACCACTCCGGCCGCGTGCATGGATGTGTGCCTCGGCAGCCCTTCAAGGCGCATGGAGGCATCCACCAGTTCTTTTACCTGCGGATCTTCTGCATACGCCTTCTTAAGATCCGGACTTTCTCTAAGCGCCCGCTCAAGCGTGATATTAGGCTCCTTCGGGATCATCTTCGAGATAGAATCCACATACGCATAGGGAAGATCCATCACGCGGCCAACATCCCGGATCACACCCCTGGCAGCCATCGTACCAAAGGTAACGATCTGCACGACCCGGTCCTCACCATATTTTCTCACCACATAATCAATGACTTCCTGGCGTCTCTCAAAACAGAAATCCACGTCAATATCCGGCATAGACACACGCTCCGGATTCAAGAACCTTTCAAACAGGAGCTGATATTTGATCGGGTCTATAGTGGTGATCCCAAGACAGTAGGACACGATGCTGCCCGCCGCAGACCCCCGCCCCGGCCCGACCATGATCTCATGGTCCCTTGCATATTTAATAAAATCCCACACAATAAGAAAATAATCCACATAACCCATGGACTTAATGACAGAAAGCTCGTACTCGAGCCTTTTCGTCAACATCTCATCGGGCTTTTCATACCTTTGCTTTAATCCCTCATAACAAAGCTTATTCAGGTACTCCCAGGACGTGTACCCTTCCGGCACATCGTACTTTGGAAGCTTTGTAACACCGAATTCAATCTCCACATTGCAGCGTTCTGCGATTTTCTGCGTGTTCTCAAGAGCATTCAGCGCGTACGGGAAAAGCTCTCTCATCTCTTCCTCGGACTTGATATAATACTGTCCCCCCTCATAACGCATACGCTTCTCATCAGACAGCTTCTTTCCTGTCTGAATACACAAAAGCATGTCGTGAGGCTTTTCATCTTCCGCGTAAGTGTAATGGATATCATTGGTCGCCACCAACTCAATCCCTGTCTCCTGAGACATCCGAAGAAGAGCCTGGTTCGCCTGGCGCTGCTGCGGCAGCCCGTGATCCTGAAGCTCTAAAAAGAAATTCCCTTTGCCGAAAATATCCTGGTAACGAAGCGCTGCCTCTTTTGCCTCCTCATACATCCCTCTTAGGATATCCCGCTGGACTTCTCCCGCCAGACAGGCACTCAGCGCAATGATCCCCTCATGATACTGCCGAAGCAGGGCCAGGTCCACACGGGGCTTGTAGTAGTACCCTTCGGTAAATCCTCTGGATACGATCTTCATCAGATTGTGATAGCCAAGATCATTCTCAGCCAGAAGCACCAGATGATAATATCGGTCGTCGCCGCTTCCCACTGCTTCTTTATCGAACCTTGAACCAGGCGCCACATACACCTCGCATCCAAGGACAGGCCGAATCCCTGCTGCCTTCGCCGCACGGTAAAAATCAATCACTCCGAACATCACACCGTGGTCTGTGATCGCTACGCTGTCCATCCCTAATTCCTTAACCCGTGCGATACATTCTTTAATTTTATTCGATCCATCTAAGAGACTGTACTCTGTATGTACATGTAAATGCGCAAAACTCATGCTATCAACCCCGTTTTCTTACCTTTCTGCCGCTGCTTTTCTCGTGTCATCCTGACCGTTTCTTATCTTCTCATGATAGCATGTCCCGCCGATTTTATCAAACAGTTACTTTTCCCCTTTCTGCTCAAGCCTCAGGTTCACCACCAGCGCAAATGCGATAATCCCATACGCTACAAAGCTACGGAAATACTCGCCCAGAGACGCATTTGCAAAAGCATTGCGCCCTGCAAGGGGCGACAGAACGAACAGCGTATGAAGGAGCACCACCCCGATAAATGCATTTTTTACCCCCGCCTTGCGGATGCTTGCCCCTCCTGCCAGGAGCGCCGCACAGGCGAACTTCTCCGTGTCCAGATGCTCCGTGTAGACATTGAGGGAGCCGATATTCTGAAGATACACGAACTGCCCAAGCGCCGCGAACACGGTAGACAAAACGATGACGATAATCCTCACCCGGTCGGTGTCAATCCCGATATTCGCCGCTTTCTCTTCGCTCATCCCTACCGCCTTTATCTTCTGCCCCAGCGGCGTGTGCATCAGGTAGTACACAAAAAAGCCGCACACAATGATCATCGCCAAAAGCAGCACGGAAATCTTCGCCTTCCCGATGCTGAATACGCCGAGGTTGTCGAACACTTGCTTAAAGGTCTTTAAATCCACCATATTTTTCACGCCGATTCCGGTGGACAGCACCAGCTTTTTGTTAAACACATGGATGACCGTGCCAAAGCCCGCCACGAAGATAAGCTGGTAAATGTAATTGGCAAGAAAGCCCACGACGATGGACGTCACCATCTCCCTGCCCCTTACCTTATTAAGGAGCCGCCCAATCACATATCCGACGCCGGCCGCCGCGGCCAGGGAGACAAGCAGCACAAGCGCCGCCCCTTTTCCACCCATGATATTAAAATTCAGCACGATGATAAAACATGCCTGCGTAATCATCGTTCCGATAACCACCGCAAAATTAAGCCCCATCCCCGCCATAATCGGGAAAATAAGCGCCAGCACCAGTATGATATTACGGATAAATCTGAGCGCCACCTGCTCCGCAAGAAACAGAAAGCTGATTCCTGACAGGATAAAGCAGAGAATACTGAACACAATGAAAGTAGCCGGTACAATCAGCTCATCCTTACGAACCTTTTTCATCATTGCCGTCTCCTCCTTTCCTGTTTTAAAAATGCGTACAGGATAATTCCGTTTGTAATGATCATCCGCACAATCTCGGACATCTGCGGTATCAGTATCGCATTGGCAATCGGCGCCGACAGAAGATAAATTGTCTGGTACAGATATGTTCCCAAAACCGCGTGGGAAATCTTCGCCCGCCTCCCGATACACCCGCCGATCAGGATTGCCGAGACTGCCGGAAAGCTGTGGGACAGCGGCGCATTGTAAAGCTCCACGAACCCGTAAGTCTGGGCGTACACACAGATTCCCGCCGCGCCGATGACCGTGGACAACACAATCGCCATTGTCCGCACCCGGTCAATCCGGATGCCGGAGAGCTGGCAGAACTTTTCATTCTCCCCCACCGCCAGCATCACCGTGCCGCCCTTCGTCTTAAAGAACCCGTACACCAGTAGGCACACCGCGGCATAAGCCAAAAGGAGACCGATGGGAACCGATATCTTGCCAAGCTTAAGAACCATAAGCTCATTCAGCACGTTTCCAAAATAATTTTCCAAACTAATTTTCGGGCGCAGCCCTTTTGCCCCCACCGGGTAAAGCATCTCCCGGTTGGTAAAGGGAATCACCGTCCACACGAAATTCATGATGGGGATAAAGGAATACCCGATGAAAATCGCCGCGATATCCTCCTTTCCCTTCACCATATTCAGTATCTTCGCATAGAGCAGTCCAAGGAGCACCGCCGGAATGACCGACAGCGCCACAGCTCCCAAAAATCCCGTGATTCCCGTCATGCGAAACTGTATCGCCATACACATGCCAAGGAGCCCTGCCACAATCCCCACCGGAAGTCCGAAGTTCATCCCCACCCCCGCATTGATCATCGGAATCATGGCAAGCACAAGCACGCCGTTCATAACGAACTTCGTAAAGGAGCCGCTTACAAGCTCCGGGATATCCATCCCCAAAAATCCGGCAAGGACAAACAGCGCCAGCATAAACGCCGTAATAATAATCTGCGGAAGTTTTATCTTACCGTCCATCCTTTCCCTCCTCTCCCGTAAATGCAAAGGCAAATTCCTCATCGGCGGCATCCGGAGGCAAAATCCTCGAAAGCTTTCCCTCGCAGAATACCGCAATCCTGTCGCTGATGCGCTTTAGCTCCTCCAGCTCGCTTGACGCCACCACCACAGTTGTCCCCTGCTCCCGGTTAATCTGCACAAGGCTGTTAAGGATTTTCTCCTTCGCGCCGATGTCCACGCCCCTCGTCGGCTCCATGACAAACAGCACCTTCGGGGCGACTAAGACCGCCCTGGCAATACACACCTTCTGCTGGTTTCCGCCGCTTAGTTCCTTCACCTTCTGGCCGGCGCTCTCACACTTAATCTCCAGCTTTTCAATCTGCTCCTCTACACAACGCTCCATCTCTTTCCTATCCCTGACCGGGAAAATGCCGGCCGCCTTTTTCTGGAACAGATTCCTCCCATAGAACCCGGAGAAGACAATATTATCCCGAACCGAATGTTCCAGCAGAAGACCCATGTTCTTCCGGTCATCCGGGAGGAGGAACAGCCCGCTTTCTATCGTCTTCCGGACATTTTTCACATCCACCCCGGCGCCGCCGTACAAAAACTCTCCTTTCACCGGGAACTGCCCCATTACGCCGTAGCCCACCGCCAGTTTTCCATGCCCGGAAAGGCTCGTAAGCCCCAGAATCTCCCCCTCGTATACCTGGAGGTTCAGACCGTCCAAAAATTCTCCCGGCATATACACAGAAAAATCCTCGAACTTGAGAATCTCTTTCTCCTCCCGGTTCTGATGCTCCTTTTTCACCGCCGCCACGTCATACCCGATCATATCCCTGGCAAGGGTACGCATATCAAGCTCATCCCGCCTATAGTCCGAGACCACCTGCCCGTCCCTCAGCACGGTCACATGGTCGCACACCTGGCAGATTTCATGGAGCCTGTGGGTGCAGAAGATAACCGAGGTTCCCTTCTCTGCAAGCTCCTTTAGCACTTTCATCAGTTTCCCCGCGTCCTCGTCGCCCAGAACCGCCGTAGGCTCATCGAGAAGGAGGAGCTTTAAGTCTTCCTTATTCACTTCTCTGGCAATCTCAACAAACTGCTTTGCATTCACCGAGATGTTCTTGACCAGATAAGAATTATCGATTTCAAATCCAAGCTGCTCTAACACTCCGGCTGCATCCTCGTTATCCTTCTTCCTGTCCACAAAACAAAGCTCAGGGCTTAACACTTTCCCGAGTATTCCTTTTGTATTCTCTCTTGTGAGCTTTATATTTTCCGCCACAGTCATCTCCGGAATCAGCATAAACTCCTGGTAGATCATCCCGATTCCCCGCCCTATGGCCTCCGTCGTAGAGCGGAGCTTAACCTTCTCCCCCTCAAACAGCACATCGCCGCTGTATCCGCCCGTTGCGGCGATGACACTGTTTCCGAACAGAATGTTCATCAGCGTACTCTTTCCGGAACCGTTCGCCCCGATAAGCCCGTAGATTTCTCCCTTTCTGACGGACAAGTCCACCTTGTCAAGGACTTTGTTCTGCCCATAATATTTTTCCAGGTTTTTAACCTCTAACACATACTCTCCCATGTTCCTTCTCCTTCGCAGCAACAGTGTGCCGATGTCAGCGCATGGGCTGCCGGCGACTCTCATTATAGCAAAAGGGGCAGAAGAATTCATCTCCTTCCGCCCCTTTTTCATACTTAACGCTTAATACGCTTAATAATAGATTGACTCCATAATAAACATATAGTAGTTCTCGTAATCCATGTATTGCTGGAAATCTACATCCAGGCCGAACTTGTCCTTTGCCAGCTTTCCAAGATTCTCCGCATTGTTCGGGTTGAAATCCGGATCGGCAATCATCTGCCTTGCAACCTCAACGCCGAACTTCGGAAGGAAGATGGTAACCGGAATCGGCCATCCGGAAAGCCTTCCCTTCATATCCTGCGCGTCAACCTTCTCCGCAATCATCTGGTTGATCTTGTCAAAGTTAGTCGCGTCCTCCTCCGCAATCTCCAGACCAAGCACGGTCGGATAAGCCTGCGTCGGCGTCGGGCAGCACTGCTCCGCAACCGTGAACTTAAGCTCTAAAGCCTTTGCGATGATCACATCATACATCGGGCAGTTTGTTCCGAAGATGTTCGTCTCTTTGCCGTATTTCTCAATCTGTCTCGGAATATCCTCCTGAAGGAACTGCTGCATAGCCTCCGGCCCGTTTCCTGTCTGCGGGTCAGGCGTGATTACTTCCACAAATTCAAGCCCCAGCTCTTTGCAAGTCTCTTTCATCTTATCCCTTCTCGCCGTAATGGTCGGCTTTGCGAGATGTGTCGGGAAAGAATAGTGGATAAATGTCTTCGCGCCCATCTCCTTCGCCTTTGTCGGAATCGTCTCGCCTCTTCGGATGGCATCCATATCAAGGTTTAAGTCGATGTTTTCCGACATCATATCAGGCTCGTCATAAATTGCTGAAGAGATAGTGATGATGTCCGGGTTTTTCTCTTTAAGCTGCTGGAATGCCGGAATCAGCCCGGACTGCCCGGAGCTTACGATAACCGCCCGCATCAGCGGGTCGTCTGCCGCAGATACGATAGTGCTGATGCATCCTTCAATCTCTGTGTCAAATTTCTCCGGCAATACAAGGTGCGTCACCACGTCCGGATACTCTTCCATGAGCTGCTCCCCTGCCCGGAACTCGTCCTCACTTACGGACAGCGTAGGCGTTACGACAGCGATATGATACTCCTCGCCCGCCTCTTCCCCGGCCTCTCCCTCAGCCTCAGTCGTCTCTTCCTTTGTCTCCTCGGTCTCCTTTGTCTCATTGCTGCCGCATGCCGTGCATATCATTGTAAAAAGCATAACGACAACGAGAAGTACTGATAGTCTTCTTTTCATACTTATCCTCCTGTATAATTTTTATAAATAAAGTATAAGTTTAAAGGTCGTTTTTTGTCAAATTGCTAGTTTCTATAAATAAACTTACTTATTTATGTTATCTATCGCTTTCTTTCAAAAGCTACAAATTATGGGATTTTTTTTGTCAGTATTGAACAAGTCTCCAGCTTGAAAAACAGCATGATACATGTTAAAATTATCTACGCAATCAATCTATTTCTTGCATCATATTTCTAATATTTATTTACTTAATTGCAGGAGGTATTTTTATGAAAATCCTTGTAAACAAAAAACTTGCCACCCGCATCAGCATCATTACTACGGCAATCACCTTTGCGGGTATGCTGCTACTCTGGCTCATTGTATCCGGCCGCGTAGCCTCCATGGTTGAGAACAATATCACCAACCAGATGACCGACGCAGTGGAATCCAGAGCCGCCATTATAAATGACTATGTAGCCTCCGCCGAGGAATATATGGCAGCATTTGCCCTGGGCAGCGAAGTCCGCGAACTGCTGGAGGAGCCGGAGAATCCGGACTTGCTGAAGAAAGGGCAGAAATACACGGAAGACTTTGCCGCAGTCAAGGGAGTTTTCGAAGGACTATATATCGGCACCCCCTCTACCTACATACTGACGCATACTTCCAAGGGCGCCATCGGGATGACGACCCGCGAGGGCGACTCGCTGGATGAATTCCGCGACACGATACTGGCGGAGCCTAAGCTTACCAATCTGGGAATCATGAAATCGCCGGGAACGGGGAGCATGATTCTTTCCATGTATTATCCTCTCTTTGATAATGAGGAGTGTATCGGCTATGTGGGCGCAGGCGTCTATGCCGGCAGCCTGATGGATGCTCTTCTGGATTTGGACATCGAGGGCCTCCCCAACAGTGAATATGTATTTTTAAATGTCGATACCGGCATGTACCTATATCATGAAGATGAATCTCTTTTAAATACTCAGACTACCGACAGCGGCTATCTGGAAATCCTCCAGAAGATTAAAAAAGACGGCAGCACACGGGCAGGAACCTATTCCTATAAGGATGAGAGCGGAGTGGAGCAACTGGTTGTCTACAAATACTTAAAGGACAGGAACTGGGTCTTCATGGTCCGCGACAATGCGTCCGAGGTTTACAAAGAAGTGTCCGCCGTCCGCATTACCGTGGGCATATTATGTGCGGCTGTGGCGGCTGTCATCATGCTTGTCACTCTGTTCATCCTGCACCGGGAAGGCCGCGCCCTCATGGTCATGGAGCGGGCAATCCGCCGCCTCGGAAATCTTGAGCTTTCCGTTGACCGCGAGCTGGAACCGTTTTACGGAAGGTCAGATGAAATCGGCATGATTGCACAGACCACCCATCATGTCTGCGACTGCCTGCGAAAAACGATTGACGATATCGGCAGAATCCTCGGAGAGATGGCTGACGGCAATATCGCCGTAGATGTGGATAAAAACAAGGATTACTATATCGGGGATTTCAAAGTCCTGGCAGAAAGCTTAAAAAGCATCCGCACCCACCTTACTGAGGTAATGCGCGACATCACCCAGGTTGCAAACCAGGTGGACAGCGGGGCAAACCAGGTGTCTTCCGGAGCCCAGGCATTGTCCCAGGGAACCCTTCAGCAGGAGGCGTCCATGGACGGACTTGTGTCGAATGTTACAGATATGGCGGAGCAGATTCAAAACAGCACTGCCAGATGCAGCAACGCCAGCAGTCTTGTTGACAAAGCTGCCGGTTTTGCAGCCGAGGCTGATACAAAGATGGAGCAGTTGATGGCAGCCACGAAAAATATTGACCAGTCCTCAGCCAAGATTGTCAGCATCATAAAAACGATTGAGGATATCGCTTTCCAGACAAATATCCTCGCGCTGAACGCCACTGTCGAAGCAGTCCGGGCCGGCGAGGCAGGGAAGGGATTCTCCGTAGTGTCAAATGAGGTCAAGAGCCTTGCCGCCAAGTCTTCTGAGGCGGCGAAAAATACCAGCAGCCTGATCGGAGACTCCATCAACGCCGCAAAATCCGGCACGGAATCTTCGAACCTTGCCATTTCTGCTATGCAGGTCATCAACGAATGCATCCAATCCATCAAGGTGCTGATGGATGAGATTTCACTTGCCAGCGTCCAGCAGTCGGAGATGATTGTTTCTGTTGAAAACAGAATCAAAGAAGTCTCCAGGGTAATACAGGAAAACTCTGCCGCCGCCGAAAAAAGCGCGACAATTTCCAATGAATTGTCCAATCAGGCAAAGACACTGAACCGGTTGCTCAGCCAGTTCCGCATCGGATAGATTCGCATTTTTATATATTAAAATTATCTGTACATAAAAACATCCCAGAACCTTGACCGGAGATGGGATGTTTTTTATTTCGCATTTATATCGGTTCAGCCTGCGGGCTAATATCCTTTTCTCTTTTTTGCAACGTCAATCAGTTCCTTTGCCTCGTCAAAGGCTGCCGGGAGATACGGTTCCGCAGACAGCTTTCCCGCCTTTTCCGCCTTCTTAATATCCTCCCACCGTGTAACGACTTCGCCGGCATCATTCACCGTCTCCACGCCAAACACATGCGGGTGCCTTCGAATCATCTTCTCACTGATGCCGCGGCATACATCGTCCAGAGTAAAGAACCCTTCCTCCTCTGCAATCTGCGCGTGCATCACAACCTGTAAAAGCAGGTCTCCCAGCTCCTCTTTCAGATTAGATGCATCTCCTGTCTCCTCTAATATATTAATCCCGCAGAGTACTTCTGCCGCCTCTTCGATGCATTCCGGTTTCAGGCTCCTGTGCGTTTGCTGCCTGTCCCATGGGCATCCGTCATCCGCACGGAGCCTGGCGACGACTTTTCTCAATCTGTCAAATCCATCCATATCTTATCCCTCTTAAACATCTTTCCTTTCCTGATCAGTGCTTGTTATCAAAAACATATGGTGCATTTCCTTTCGCTATTTTTATGACAATCGCAATATCAATATCGCTTTCCGGCGTATTTTCATTCCTAGCAAGCAACATGAAATCACCTCACATGCCATTCAGAATATATGCGAATTTCTTCTATATTTTATTATATCCTGATTTCCCTCTTTTCACAACTGATCAATTCCCATTACAGTAATCTCATCCATAGATTTCCCCGGCACTGTGCCCTAATCCGATGCCTTAAAATTATATACCGGTTTCATCACGTCGATAATATCCACCGATTCCCTGATTACATCAATAATATCCTCGAGGCTCTTGTATGCCATCGGCGCCTCATCTAATGTATTCTCATTAATCGAAGTCGTGTAAACTCCCTTCATCGTCTCCCTGTATTCCTCCATGCCGAGAACTGCCTTCGCCCTTGTCCTTGACATGATCCTCCCTGCCCCATGGGGCGCGGAAAAGTTCCACTCCGGATTTCCCTTACCGACTGCAAGAACGCTCCCGTCTCTCATGTTTATCGGAATCAGCACCTTCTCCCCGTTATGTGCCGCTATCGCGCCCTTTCTTAAAATCATTTCCTCCGTATCAATGTAATTGTGGACGGTGTGGAAAGTCTCGCCTCCTGCCATCCCGGTTCTCTCCAGAATGATCTCAGCCATCTTCTCTCTGTTCCGTCTCGCATATGCCTGGCAGATTTCAACGTCATGAAGATACTCCTCAAGGTACTTCCCGGATAAATAACACAAATCCTCAGGCATTTCCGCCTCCGACTCGTGAAACTTCTGTTGGAGCCGCTTTAACGCATCCTGTATCTCGCTCTTTCTCCCCTGCTCCTTGTACGTCCGGATAATCTCTTCACGTTTCTCAAAATATTCGCCGTATCCTCTGTCAAGATCGACTGCCAATTTCTGATAATGCTCCGCCACCTGTTTCCCCAGATTTCTTGAACCAGAATGGATGACAAGATACTTTGTGCCGTCTGCAGCCTCATCAATTTCTATGAAATGGTTACCGCCGCCCAATGTGCCCAGCGACCTCCCCAGCCTCTTTGTGTCCTTAAGCTCTCTGTAGCAGGCAAGCACAGTCAGGTCAAAACGCTCCTTACGCCCTTCCCAGACATTCATCCCGGACGGGATTAAATGCGCCGCCTCATCAACCTTCTCAAAGTCAATCTCTGCTTTTCCCAGATTCACCGTATACATACCGCATCCGATATCAACTCCCACCACATTCGGAACAGCCTTATCATCAATCGTCATGGTTGTTCCGATCGTGCAGCCTTTACCGGCATGTACATCCGGCATAATACGGATCCTTGAGCCTTTCGTCATCGGATAATCGCACATCCGCCTGATCTGCTCTATCGCCTCGTCCTCCACGACTCTTGCGTAGCAGATTGCCGTATTGACTTTTCCTTTGATTTCCATTCTGTCCATGTCTCTTTTCCTCCCTTTCTTTTATCTTGACACCACCAACATAAGAAATAATTGATTATCAGAACTAATACTCTGTCAATATAAAATGGCTGGAAATCCCTTCCTTCCAAGAGATTTCCAGCCGTTTATCTTTGTCTATCATACTCCTTAATTAACCGTTGATCATAAATGCTACCAGTTTATCAATGTCCTCTTTCTCATGTGCCACAATCTCAAGCTCCGGAATCTCTCCGTTAGAGAAAATATTTGCAAGAGATACATATTGGGATAACTTAGACTTCAGATTCAATCTGTCTCCTTCTCCTGTTACAAGCTCTACCTTTCCTTTACAACTGTCTACTACGCTAAAAAACTTCTCTACATCTGTAATATTCTGTACTTTCATATTACCTCTCCTTTCAAAACACTCTTTTCTTCTTACGCCATCAGTATAACTTATTTTTCCAGAATTTCAATACCTTTTTCATCAATTCGTATTTTTTGTTCTTTTAACAGTCTCCCAACTGCGCGTTTGAATGCATTTTTACTAAATCCAAATTCTTTTTTAATTAATTCCGCATCAGATTTGTCAGTATATGGCAATTTCCCGCCTGATATTTTCATCTTTTTTAACAATATCTGTGCATCCTCATCCATCTGCAAAAACGCCTTTTTTCGCACACTTAAGTTTAATTTTCCATCCTCCCGTACCTTTGTGACCCTTGCTGTTACCTTATCCCCTACTTTCAGATTCCCAAAATCCTCCCGCTTGGGGATAAGACCGGAATATTTATCATCCACTGCCACAAACACACCAAAGTTATCACTCAGCTCATAGACGGTTCCATGCACCTCATCATCCTTCTGATAGTCCGAGTCTGTCTCAAGTCTTGCATATACCTTCATGGTAGCACACAGCCTGCCTGTCTTGTCCGCGTACAGCGCCACTAACACTTCGTCCCCTTTTGATACCTTGGCAGTCTGCTCCTTGAACGGAAGCAGTAAGTCCTTCGGCAGCCCCCAGTCGAGAAAAGCTCCGATCCTGCCGGTGTCCACGACGGTAAGCACCTTAAGCTCTCCCATCGTAATCTTGGGTGTCTCAGTCGTAGCGATGAGCCGATCATCCGAATCCTTATATAGGAATACTTCTATCGGATCACCAATCTCAATCCCCGCCGGGACCTGCTTTTTCGGAAGCAGCACCCGTTCCTCCTTTGTGCCTAAGTATACTCCGAAATCTACCTTCTTCACCACCATCAGTGTTCTCTTCTTCCCTAATTCTTCCTGTAGCTTCATCTTCTTCTCCTATGCTCTCAATCCTTGAATTCTACTGCAGCAAATGCCTGTCCCTGCGTACTGCAAAGCTCCACGACCGTCCGGTCGTCTTCTCTGCCGACCCGCGGCACGATCATGTCATTATACACCGCAGATTTCTTATACTCTGCCCGCACCTGCCTTACCTGTTCTCCTTCGTATAGCTCTTTTGCCATCTGTATGTACTGGCAGTTATTGACATGCTCGTTAGTATCGATATGATATTTGCGTACGGGGAAAGACGGCATTTCCATCATCCTCTCAGGCAGCGCGATCTTCCTTGGAGATGCTCCCATCTCAAGAGGTTCTGACACACCATAAGCCTCCACCTCTTTTGCATCCGGCTTCGCCGGACACCCTTTTTCTATATCCATATAGACCCATAAAGAATTGGCATATGCGATAGTCTCGCCGTGACCGTCCTTCATATAAAAGTTTCTGTCGCCGCAGATTCCCTTAAATCCCGATGCAAATGTACTGACGCTTATCTCCTCTCCGAGCTCCGGATATCGGTCGATCACGATCTGCCATGCGGACAGAACCCATGCCCGATTTCGCTTTCCAAGAAACTCCAGTCCATACCCGATACTCTCGGAATGAAAAATACTGCTGTCCTGAAAATAATTAATAATCGCCGGAAGAGTCATCCGCCTCGAATGATCGATCTCACTGAACCGCACTCTGCCCGTTATCGTATACTCATTTTCTCTCGTCATCTGTTCCCTCTCCAAAGAAAAAACTCTTAATCTTAAAATCTGATGCCGCTGTCACCATCTCATACTCCTCATCGGTCAGCACTTCTTTTAACTCCTCTTTTCCTTCCTCGTCCACCACTGCACAAGTAGCCGATGTAAAGCAGAGATTGGGATACAGCACGCACCACCAGTTATGTCCTTTTGCCTTGCCCAGTTTTATGCGGAGCGCTTCATAATACCCTTGCGGAAATGTGATGTCCCCGTAACGCTTGTCCGGAAAATAACTTACAGATACCTCTGCCTTCGCACGGTAAGAATATCCTTCTTCTCTGATCACACTCTCAGCGATATCTTCGATTTCCCGCAGATGCTCCTCGGCCCACCTTTTTGTCTGGCTCGCCGACACCATGTCTTCATTCCCCGGCATCGTCTGCTTCATATATTCAAGCACTTTATCCCTGACCTTAAGCTTCACTCTCTGCGCCTCGTCACTGTCGCTGTCCGCCAGCACATGGAACCGGAATACTTCTTTTGACAGGCTTCCCTGTATCTTGGAAATCCTGGCATCAACCTCCATCGCCCGCTGCGAGACGTAGACACCGGTCAAAAATGCTCCGATACAGATTCCCAGTATAACACAGATTATCCTTTTTATCCTGTCTTTTTTATCTCTATTTTCATCTTCCCAAGTCTCTTCAAGGGAATTCTCCTGCAAAGTATCATTCCAAATCGTCTCTTCTCTCACCGTTATGTACCTCCTTATACTCATATAAGGAGTCTTTCCACTTACTGGAAATATTATTCAACTTAATTTTGTTTTGTACGTATTGTATCCATAACTGTATCCACCTGATTGTCGATATGCTCACACACGATCTTTGCCGCCTCTTCCTTCTCTCCGCAGCTTATCCGATCGATGATCTCCCGGTGCTCTTTGAGAAGCTTTGGATATACCTCCTCATTTTTCAAGTACTCAATTCTATATCGGTACATCTGCTCATGGAGATTGTTGAGAAGCTGGACAAGCTTCTGGTTCTTGGTAGCCGCATAGATCACATCGTGGAAACGCACATCTGCCTCCGCGATCTCCGTAATATCCTTGCTTTTCAATGTTTTCTTAAAATTTTCAGCAGCCTGGGTAAGCTCATCGATCTCCTCTTTTGTAATCCGGTCACACGTAAGCTTCACACACAATTCCTCAAGAGCCCTCCTTACTTCAAGCACATCTTTAAGGCTCTTTTCTGTAATATCTGCCACTTCCGCACCTTTTCTCGGGATCATGAGCACCAGACCTTCCAGTTCCAGTTTTCTTATCGCCTCGCGAATCGGGGTACGGCTGACGCCCAGCTTATTGGCAAGCTGGATCTCCATCAGCCGTTCGCCGGGCTTTAACTCCCCTCTCAAAATTGCCTGACGCAGTGTATTGAACACCACATCCCGAAGCGGCAGATATTCGTTCATTGTGACATTAAAGTTTGGTTCCACGATCATTTCCTCCCTGCATTGTGGACGTTTACCACGTACACTTGCTTTGTTAATTGTGTTTCTTTTATCTTCTGCGCTGCCGCCCTCGCCCGGTTTTTATCTTCAAAAATACCGAATACTGTAGGACCGCTGCCGCTCATCATGGCGTTCAAGGCGCCTGCTGTCTTCATCGTATTCTTAATCTTATCTATTACCGGATATTCCAGGACAGTAACGCGCTCAAGGACATTTCCCATACTGGCAGTTATCTTTGCAAGGCTTTGCTCTTCTAAGCCCTCAATGATCCCGTCTATGTCCGGATGCTTTTCAATCTCCTGAGAGTCAAGCTTTTCATATACCAGTTTCGTTGAGACTGCCACCGGAGGTTTCGCCAGCAATACAAAGCACTTCGGCATGGGGGCAAGAGGTGTGAGGACCTCACCAATACCCTCTGCAAGGACGGTTCCCCGCATAATGCAGTAAGGAACATCAGCCCCCAGCGTCACGCCTCTTTTCATCAATTCTTCCATCGTAAGACCTAAACCGAATATTCGATTCATTCCGAAAAGCACTGCTGCCGCATTAGAGCTTCCCCCTGCCATGCCCGCCGCCACTGGTATATGCTTATTTAAACGGATACTTATCCCGTCTTCTATACGAAATTCGTCCATCAAAAGCTTTGCCGCCCGGTATGCCAGATTATTCTCATTCACAGGAAGATAGTAAAGATTCGTCTCAATCCCGATTCCCGACCTTCTCCTTTTCTTTATGGTAATCTGATCATATAGGTACACCGTCTGCATTACCATCCGCACGTCATGATACCCGTTTTCCCTTCTTCCAAGTACATCAAGCCCCAGATTGATCTTACCGAGAGCTTTAAGTTCTATTCGATCCATTTCTTTTCTCCTGATAGGTGCATTTTGTATCTTGTATACAATATGCTTATAGTATACTCATATTTTCTTTAAAAATCAACAACTTTTCTCCTGGTTTTATGTCAGAATTTGTCTTTTCATTAATTTCCATAATTCCATCAACCGTAGTGCTGTAATGTTTTGCCAAATTCCACAATTCATCGCCCTCTTTTACGATATATCCAATAATTCCAGGGCGTTTTTCAAGTTCCTCGAGATTAATCGGCTCCTCCTCGATCTCCTCAATATCCGCAACAGGAACCGGCTGCTTGACAAAACAATTAAAGGCAAGCACTGCCTTCACCTCTATCTCACCATTTCCAAGAAGTCCGATGCTAAGCTGTTCTACAGCGCTCACAAGATCGAATACCATATCTTCTGTCGTCTCGTTGCTTTCCAGAAGATAAGAAAACGGAACCATTCCCTGCCATACGTCAAAGGGAATGTCATCGTCCGCTTTGACATAGAGGAAAAATACATGGAGTACTCCTTCGATCTTGATTCCTTCCGGAACCGCTTCCGTGTGCTCAATCTGGATTCTCGCGTTGCTGTGACAGATCTGAAGGATATCGTCTTTGATCTCCGGAAGAAGAAGACGCTCTGCGATCTTACATTTGGAATGGTTCTGCATCAGCGAACGCTCCAAAGCTTTATCTGCAATCTTCGGCCGGCAGACTTTGTCGAGAGAATATACATCTTCCAAAAGTTCAACCGTCTCTTCCTCATATACGATAATGCGCGCCTCCAGCGTCGCCTCGATACCAAGAAGCCGCATCTCGCCGTCCTCGTCCATACGCACATCGATGGACACATCGGTAACGGACGGATAAACCTGATGGAACATCCCTTCCTGCGCACCGTTTATCTCCATCTTTCCCTCATAAGGAATGGTCTGTTCAAACCAGTCCGTCTTCCCCTCCAGTGATTCATAAAAGCAGAACAAAAGAAGCTCTCCCTGCAGGATAAGCTCATCTGACACGATCCGTGTATCTAGCTTTCTCGGAGAAACTGCCGTCCACAAAAGTACACCCACTGTCTCTTTCGTCCCGCCGATGGTAATCTCTTCCTTGATTCGGTACGTATCCTTTTTCACCGTAAAAAGCTTTAAGATATCTTTCTTCTCATACTTTTTATACAGCCCGCCGTCCCCTGAAGCATCCAGCGTCAGATGTTCCTCCTGCCGTCCTTCCGAGCAGAGGGAGAACTCTACCAGCGCTTTGATGTTTAGCTTTCGTGAATGGATCATCGTAACATTCACATCACAATCCATCGCTTTGATAAACAGATTCTCTTCCGGTTCTTCCTCCGCATAGACCATCTCCTCAAAAGGTATCCGCCCCTCTAAATATGCAAGACGCATCTCGCCCTCATCTGTTGCATAGAGCACCTTAAAATTCATCTTACCGGATACCCTTACATAATTTTCCACCCGCTTAATATCATCGATCAGAAGGCTTCCTTCCCCCAGGATCACACGCTTTACATCATGTTTGGCATCCGGCACATTGTAATCGTCGTCAATATAAAACTGGTCTGTAATTGTCCTGCCCTGACGATAGACAAGAAATTCCTTTTTCTCATATTCCATTTCCTGACTCCTCCTCTAATCAAATACTACATTTTTGTCACTGTACTCCATTTTCACAATTACATACGGATACGTCTTGCCCTCTATGATCTCTTCGCTTTTCGGCGGACCGAGCAGATTCGTCTTTAGATAGATGCCGTCCTTCGCTTCAAAGCACTCCTTTACCTCTACACTGTAACCGCTGGTATCCTGGCTGCCGTATCCCCGCACGACGTACAGATAACCGTTATCCGCATAACTGATCTCAAATGTCTTTTCCTTTTTTTCTTCTATTTTCTTTTGAAGCTCTTCGGGCGCATCATAAGAATCCACCACCGTAAAGTCAATATCCCGAAGTTTTGCCTTATCCTCTTTTTGCACGGAACAGGCACACAGAAGGAACATGCACCCCGCCAGAAGTATGTAAAGAGCTGTTTTTTTCATCTACACTCCACAGACATATTCTCATTACTATCATACACATCCTTTCCGTGAAAAATTCCTCTTTTATTTACAAACTGAACATTTATTGCTTATTCCCCGATGCCCGCAAATGTGGTATACTAATAACATTACATGGCAAGACAAGGAGACTATATCATATGAACGATTTAAACAGATTGTCCGGCATTCTCCTCCACCCCACATCACTGCCATCCCCCTTCGGGATCGGCGATCTGGGAAAAGAGGCTTATGAATTTATTGATTTTCTGGAAAATGCAGGGCAGCACCTTTGGCAGATCCTTCCGCTGACTCACACTGGATTCGGCGACTCGCCTTACCAGAGCTTTTCCGCCTTTGCCGGTCAGCCCTTGCTGATCAGTCCGGCACATTTGCTGGAGCTTGGTCTTTTGGAAAGCTTTGAGCTTGCAAATTGTCCGGTCACCGACGAAGAGCAGATCGATTACGGTGTGATCATCCCATGGAAGCAGTTGATCTTCCGGCTGGCGTATGACCGCTTTCTTACCCGGGACAGCGTTAAACAAGAGCTAAAAGATGATTTTCATAAGTTCTGCGCGGAACATGAAGACTGGCTTGATGACTACGCCCTTTTTATGACATGCAAGGATATCCACGGGGGAAAGAGCTGGCTTGAGTGGGAGAAAAAGTACCGCATTCCCACAGAGGAAATAAGAACAGAGCTTAAAAAGACGTTTGCCGAGGACATCGGCTATTACAAATTCCTCCAGTTTCTGTTCTTTACCGAATGGTCTGCTTTAAAAAAGTATGCCAATGCGCACGGCGTACAGATCATCGGCGATATCCCTATCTTTGTATCTATGGACAGCGCTGACGTATGGGCAGGCCAAAGACTTTTTCAGCTTGATGCAAAAGGATACCCCCTGGCAGTCGCCGGAGTACCGCCGGATTACTTCTCTGCCACCGGACAGCTTTGGGGCAATCCTCTCTACAATTGGCCCATTCATGAGGAGGAAGGTTTTGAGTGGTGGACCAAAAGGATCAAAAGCCAGCTTCAAAGTCTTGATATTCTGCGCATTGACCATTTCCGCGGATTTGAAAGTTACTGGTCCGTTCCGTATGGGGAGGAGACAGCTATAAACGGTGAATGGATCAAGGCACCCGGCAACCAGTTATTTGAAGCAATTGAAAAAGAGCTCGGGAAAAATCTTCCGATTATCGCCGAGGATCTCGGGATTATCACGGAAGAAGTCACCGCCCTTAGAGAAGCCTTTCATTTCCCTGGCATGAAGATTCTGCAGTTTGCTTTTGAGACGACCGGTGAGAGTGATTATCTCCCCCACCAGTTTAAGTCTCCCAGGTGCGTATGCTATACCGGCACCCATGACAATGATACGACCTGCGGATGGTACCGTACATTGGAGACGGTCTGCAAAAAGAAAGTGCAGCTCTATACGAACACAGAACCCGGAAGAGATATCAGCCGCAATATGATCAGACTTTGTCTCTCAAGCACTGCGGCATACGCCATCTTTCCGCTGCAGGACGCACTTGCACTTGGAAGCGAAGCGCGCATGAATACGCCGGGAATCGCTTCAGGAAACTGGGGATGGCGCTATAAGGCTTCGGCTCTTACAGATTCCTTGGCGAAAGAATTAAAAGAACTGTCCGTTTTATATGGAAGATATTAGAAGTTACAAGATACTAAGATAATGAGAGGTTACTGAAAATGTTAAGATTTATCGGCCTTGTACTGTTTCTTTTCTCGTTCCTGCTCTTTGGGATCCCTGCACTGGGCGTTGAGTGGGTCGTCGGGAAATTTGACAAAGAAAGAGCAGACTATCACAGTCTTCGCATCGTGCAGTGGGCGTTTAAAGTCATTTTGTCCATCACAGGTGTTGAGGTTACTGTTATCGGTGAGGAGAACGTTCCCGACGAACCGGTTCTGTTCATTGCAAACCACAGGAGTTATTTTGACATCCTGCTCACCTATTCCCGCTGCAGGCGGCTGACCGGTTATGTAGCAAAAAAAGAGATGCTTAGATATCCTGTGCTCCGCACCTGGATGAAACGTCTCTACTGCCTGTTTTTAAACCGGGATGATATGAAGGAAGGACTTAAGACTATCCTTCAGGCTATTGATTATGTAAAAAACGGTGTGTCCATCTGTATATTCCCGGAGGGGACCCGCAACGACGGAGAGGAGTTAAGCCTCCTTCCCTTCCACACCGGATCCTTTAAGATTGCAGAAAAGAGCGGCTGTGCTGTCGTTCCCATCAGCATGAACAACACTGCTTCTATGTTTGAGAATCAGTTTCCGCGGATTAAAAAGACACACATTATTCTGGAATACGGAAAGCCCGTGTATCCAAAGGAACTTGATAAAGAGACCAGAAAGCGGCTCGCTCCTTATTTCCAGAATATCATACAGGAAACGATCAATAAAAACCAAAAGCTTGTATAAATGAACAAAGCTTAGTTATTTATTATTTGTCATGCAGATGGTATAATAGATGAAAACCAGATAAAGGAGATAATGAAAATGAACCGACAGGAGCTAACCTTGCTGACAGATCTTTACGAGTTGACGATGATGCAGGGTTATTATGAACAGGGGCAGAATGAGATCGTCGTGTTCGACGTGTTTTTCCGCCAGAATCCCTGCAATAACGGCTATTCCGTATGTGCAGGACTTGCTCAGGTAATTGATTACATTAAAAACTTGAACTTTACCTATGAGGATGTAGATTATCTGCGAAATTTAAAGATATTCAGTGAAGATTTTCTTCAATATCTCAGCGGCTTCCATTTCAGCGGAGATATCTATGCGATTCCGGAGGGAACTGTCGTATTCCCCAAGGAACCTCTTCTCAAGGTGATCGCGCCCATTATGGAGGCACAGCTTGTTGAGACAGCAATTTTAAATATTATCAACCACCAGTCACTTATCGCTACAAAGACTTCCCGGATTGTCTTTGCTGCAGCCGGAGACGGGATCATGGAATTCGGCTTAAGGCGTGCCCAGGGACCGGATGCAGGGCTTTACGGCGCGCGGGCTGCCATGATCGGCGGATGCGTGGGCACCTCCAACGTCCTGGCCGGAGAGCTCTTTGACGTCCCTGTCATGGGAACACACGCCCATAGCTGGATCATGAGCTTTGAAGACGAATATACTGCCTTTAAGACCTATGCAAAGCTGTATCCGGATAACTGTACGCTTCTTGTCGATACCTATGACACGCTGAAATCAGGCGTGCCGAACGCAATCCGTGTATTTCAGGAATTCAAGGATGCAGGCACACCCTTGAAAAAATACGGCATCCGCCTCGACAGCGGCGACTTAGCATACCTTTCTAAGGAGGCAAGAAAGATGCTCGACGAAGCCGGATTTCCCGATGCTTCTATCTGCGCCTCAAACGACTTGGACGAATATCTTCTGCATGACTTAAAGGTACAGGGTGCTGCCATCAATTCCTGGGGGGTCGGCACGAATCTGATCACCTCTAAAGACTGTCCGTCTTTTGGCGGGGTCTATAAGCTGGCAGCCATTATGGACGAGAACGGTGCCTTTGTCCCGAAGATAAAGATTTCTGAAAATACAGAAAAGATTACAAATCCGGGCAATAAAACCATCTACCGCATCTACGATAAGGAAACCGGGAAGATGAAAGCAGACTTGATCTGCTTTGCAGGTGAAGAATACGATACCTCTGAAAATCTTCTTCTTTTCGATCCTATCGATACGTGGAAAAAGACGAAGCTTCCCGGCGGCTCCTACACCATGAGGGAGATTATGGTTCCGATCTTCCGCAAAGGCGAATGTATCTACCGCTCTCCTTCTGTTTCGGAGATTGCAGCGTACTGCAGGGAGGAAAAGGATACTTTATGGGATGAGACTAAGCGTCTTTTTTACCCTCACAGAGTCCATGTAGATTTGTCAAGAAAGCTTTATGATGTGAAAAAATCCTTACTTGATCAGATAAATAAACCAGACTAAAAGGAGAACAGAGATGAAAAATCTTACTCTGGAAAATATTACAAAAGCCTGCCGCGGCACTTATCACGGCGACCCTTCGCGGCTGTCACTGGAAGCCGAAGGTGTCGTCATTGACAGCCGAAAAGTAGAAAAGAACTATCTATTTGTAGCCATTGACGGCGAAAAAGTCAATGCTCATAAGTTTATCCCGGACACCGTTGAAAAAGGTGCGCTGTGTGTCGTCTCCCATGAAGATTTAGGTGAGACAGATTATCCGTATATCCTTGTGGAATCTACCGGGCAGGCGCTTCTCGATATCGCCAAACTCTACCGGGATTCCTTTGATGTGAAGGTAGTGGGGATTACCGGAAGTGCAGGCAAGACCAGCACCAAGGAGATGATCGCCTCTGTCCTTGCCCAGAAATACAACGTACACAAAACTCTCGGCAACTTTAACAATGAATGGGGTCTTCCGATTACAATCTTCGAGATGAATGAGTCCCATGAGATTGCCATTCTTGAGATGGGAGTTAATCATTTCGGCGAGATGCGCCGGCTTTCTTCTGTCGCAAGCCCGGATATCTGCGTGATCACCAACATCGGTGTGGCACATCTTGAATTTTTCAAGACGAGGGAGGGCATCTTCCAGGAGAAATCCCAGATGATCCAGGACATGAAAAACGGCGGGACGATTATTTTAAACGGTGACGATGATCTGCTTGCAAGGATGGGGCCGGTAAAAGGTGTAGACCCGGTATTCTTTGGGATCAGTGATGAATGTGAGTTTTACGCCTCGGACCTTAAGTCTGCCGGGCTTAAAGGAACCAGTTGTATCCTCCATCTTCCCTCGGGGGAGAGTTTCCAATGTCTTGTCCCTCTTCCGGGTATCCATATGGTATCCAATGCACTGGCCGGAGCGGCAGTCGGATATTCCCTGGGACTTACCTCAGAAGAGATCAAACGGGGAATTGAGACTCTTCCTTCCATCCCCGGGCGCAACCACATCATCTCCACCGATCGGCTTGTTATCCTGGATGATTGCTACAATGCCAATCCCATCTCTACAAATGCTGCCATCGATGTACTGACCATGGCTATCGGCCGCAAAGTCGCGGTCCTTGGAACGATGGGCGAGCTGGGGAATAACGAAGAGCAGCTCCACTTCGACACGGGCGCTTACGCCGCCAAACAGGGCATCGACCTTGTGTGCGGAATCGGGAGGTTAGGAAAGGCGATTGCTGAGGGTGCTTCTGGTTTTGAAAAAACGGAAGCTCTTTGGTTCAATACAAAAGAAGATTTCCTGTCTGCTATGAAGGATATCATCCATGAAGGGGACAATGTACTGGTCAAAGCTTCCCACGGGATGAACTTCCCGGAGCTTGTAGAAGCGTTAAAGAATCTGTAGACTAAAAATACACCGGACTTACCTGTTCTTTACAGGAAAATCCGGTGTATATATTTTGATTATTCTCTCTCGCTATAATGATGCGCTTCCTCAAGCATCATATCTTTTACTTTCATCAGACGAATCTGTGAGCTTCTCTCATTCTCGTCCAGTTTCATCGTAATATACTTGATCGTTGCCTGAGCATCCGGAATCGTCACATGCTCCAGCGCATTTACACGGCGTCTTGTCTTCTCGATCTCCGCCGCCATAAGCTGGCACGCTTTTTCCGTCTCCGCAAGTCTTAACATATCCGGCAGGATATCTGCCAATGACTTTACCGCACCGTCAAGGTCGCTGGACGTAAACGCAAATCCATAAGAATAGATATCATTCACATCCGCAGTCCTTGTCGTCGTATTAAAAACCGGGATATTAACACTCATGACATTCTTCTGTCCTGCCTCAAGGTTAACCTCCTGTTTCGGTGCCATCAATGCCGTATTCAGCGTAGCTTCATCCATTCCGGCTTTCGCTATGACAAAATTCTTGTTCGCAGAGAGGATTCCGGCTTCTACCTTCTGGCGCAGCGCCATATTCTCCTTAACCAACTCTAAGAACTGACGCATCAGCTCGTCACGCTTATCCTTAAGGAGCTTATGCCCTCTTCTGGCAGTGACAAGCTTTCTCTTCGTCTTGGTCAGCTCCATACGGGTAGGAGTAATCTGTTTAGATGCCATCCCTTAACCTCCTTACTGCTTTCCGTAGTATTCATCTAAGAACTTGTCGTCGATACGTTTAAGCTCTGCTCTCGGCAGCATGGAAAGAAGTTTCCATCCGATGGAAAGCGTCTCCTCGATGGAGCGGTCATTGGTATAGCCCTGGGATACATATTCTTTCTCAAAGGCCTCCGCAAACTCTGCGTACTTAAGGTCAATCTCTGTCAGAGCCGCCTCGCCAAGGATTGTCATAAGCTCTTTCGCGTCTTTTCCGCGGGAGTAAGCCGCAAACAACTGGTTCATGGTGTTGGCATGGTCTGCCCTTGTCTTGCCCTCTCCGATACCTTTATCTTTCAGACGGGAAAGTGACGGCAGTACGTCGATTGGCGGCTGCAGGCCCTTTCGGTACAGCTCACGGCTTAAGATTACCTGTCCCTCGGTAATGTATCCGGTAAGGTCAGGAATCGGATGAGTCTTATCATCCTCCGGCATGGTCAGAATCGGAATCATGGTGATACTTCCGTTCTTTCCTCTCTGACGTCCGGCCCTCTCATACATCGTCGCAAGGTCCGTATACATATATCCCGGATAGCCGCGGCGTCCCGGAACTTCCTTCTTCGCTGCGGAAATCTCGCGGAGCGCGTCTGCGTAGTTGGTAATATCGGTAAGGATTACAAGTACATGCATATCCTTCTCAAATGCAAGATACTCTGCTGCGGTAAGCGCCATACGAGGTGTAGAAATACGCTCTACCGCCGGGTCATTCGCCAGGTTGATGAACAGTACCGTCCTGTCAATCGCTCCCGTCTCCTTAAAGGACTCGATAAAATAGTTGGACTCCTCGAAGGTAATACCCATGGCTGCAAATACAACGGCGAAGTTCTCATCCGTTCCGCGTACCTTTGCCTGTCTTGCAATCTGCGCCGCAAGCTGTGAGTGAGGCAGACCGGAACAGGAAAAGATTGGCAGTTTCTGCCCGCGGACCAGCGTATTCAGCCCGTCAATAGCAGATACGCCTGTCTGGATAAACTCCTCAGGGTAAACCCTTGCCGCCGGGTTCATCGGCAGACCGTTAATGTCTCTTCTCTCCTCCGGAAGTATCTCCGGCCCATCGTCAATCGGGCGTCCAAGTCCGTCAAAGACACGGCCGAGCATATCGCCGGATACGCCAAGCTCCATGCTCCGTCCAAGGAAACGCACCTTGCTGTTGCTTAAGTTAATACCTGCTGCATTTTCATAGAGCTGCACGACTACGTCGCTGCCGTCTACCTCAAGTACCTTGCAGCGGCGTCTCTCCCCGTTAGCAAGCTCAATCTCTCCAAGTTCATCAAATGCGACGCCTTCTACACCCTTTACCATCATCAGCGGTCCGGCAACTTCCTGTATGGTTCTGTATTCTTTTGGCATTAGAAGTCCTCCTTCCCGAATGTATTGGCAATCTCTGCGCCTAATTCATTCATGATCTTTTCATACTCTGTCTCAATATTCTCGGTAGTTGTATATTTGTAACGTCCGATTCTCTCTCTTACATTCATCACAAGCAGTTCCTTCATGGACGCGCCCTTATTTAAGGCCTCTGTCGCCTGCTCGTAGAAGGCAAGTACCAGTTTCATCATCAGATACTGCTTTCTGAGCGGTGTGTAGGTGTCTACTTCGTGGAAAGAGTTCTGGTGCAAGAAGTCCTCACGGATGGACCTTGCCGCCTCCATCTTCAGGCGGTCGCCCGGTGAAAGCGCATCCATACCTACCATCTGCACGATTTCTTCCAGAGCTGCCTCCTCAGTCAGAAGGCTCATCATCTTCTGGCGGTCTTCCATCCAGTCCTCCGCAACGGTTCCGTTGAACCAGTCATGCATATTGTCAAGATACAGAGAGTAGCTGGTCAGCCAGTTGATGGCCGGGAAGTGCCTCTTGTATGCAAGTGCCGCATCCAGTCCCCAGAACACCTTAACGATACGAAGCGTCGCCTGGGATACCGGCTCGGAAGTATCGCCGCCCGGAGGAGATACGGCTCCGATTACGGAAAGCGCACCCTCTCTTCCTTCTTTTCCGAGGGAGATTACGCGTCCTGCCCTCTCATAGAACTCTGCAAGACGGGAACCGAGGTAAGCCGGGTAACCTTCCTCACCTGGCATCTCCTCGAGACGTCCGGACATCTCACGCAGCGCCTCCGCCCAACGGGACGTAGAGTCTGCCATCAGTGCCACGGAATACCCCATATCACGGAAATACTCTGCAATCGTAATACCTGTATAGATAGATGCCTCACGGGCTGCGAAAGGCATATCCGATGTGTTGGCAATCAGAACGGTTCTTTCCATAAGAGAACGGCCTGTCTTCGGGTCTTTAAGTTCCGGGAACTCATTAAGAACGTCCGTCATCTCATTTCCACGCTCGCCGCATCCGATATATACAACGATGTCGGCTTCCGCCCATTTCGCAAGCTGATGCTGGATAACAGTCTTTCCGCTTCCGAATGGTCCCGGAACGGCTGCAACACCGCCCTTTGCAATTGGGAAGAATGTGTCAACGACACGCTGTCCTGTTACAAGCGGAGCGTCAAGAGGCAGTTTTTTCACATACGGACGACCTTTACGGACCGGCCATTTCTGCATCATGGAAATCTCTTTATCGCCGTCTTTTGTCGTGATTACCGCAACCGTTTCCTCCACGGTAAACTCACCTGACTTAATCTCTTTTACGGTACCCTCTACTCCGTAAGGCACCATAATCTTCTGTGTGACAACCGCAGTCTCCTGGACAGTGCCAAGGACATCGCCTGGCTCCACGTCCTCCCCTGCTTTTGCCACCGGGACAAACTCCCACTTCTTATCTCTTTTAAGGGAAGCAACCTCAACACCGCGCTGTAAGTTGTTTCCGGAAACTTTCATAATGTCATCGAGCGGACGCTGGATACCATCGTAAATGCTGGTGATAAGCCCAGGCCCAAGTTCAACGGACATCGGCGCACCTGTTGATTCCACCGGCTCGCCGGGGCCAAGGCCCGATGTCTCCTCATATACCTGGATGGATGCCTCGTCTCCGTGCATCTCGATGATTTCTCCGATCAGACGCTGTTTACTAACACGTACAACGTCAGACATATTGGCATCACGCATACCTGACGCGATGACCAAAGGTCCTGCTACTTTTTTAATCGTACCTGTACTATTCATTTGGACGAATAAACCTCCTTACTGGTTACTGAATAAGATATCGGAACCAACCGCAACCTCAACCGACTTCTTAACCCCCAAAATCCCGGCTCCCGTATTGCCCGAGATACCCGGAATCTGGATGATTGCCGGCATAAGCTGCTCCTGATACCTTGAAATCTCATGTTTAAGCTCTGCCGCCCAGGCCTCTGTAATATAGATAATGCCGTATCCGCCGCCTGCAAGCTTTGTGAGCGTCTCTGTAGCTTCTTCGTGGGTATTTACCGGAAACGTGTCAAGACCCAGCGTAGCAAAGCCGTAGATACTGTCGTAATCGCCCAATACTGCAATCTTATACATACATCTCCCTTACCCTTTCCCGGATGGAATCATCCGGCAGTTCGTTAAGCTTGCCGGAAAGTATGATCCGCACCGTTTTGATTTCATTCTGTCTTGCAATTACATAGGCAATCACAGGCCCGATTGTAAATGCATTGTATTTCTGGGGACTAATGGTCTGGATGATGCGGTTGTCACACCACCGCTCAAATGCGGACGGCGAGGTACGAAGTGCCTCCGCCCCTTCTGCATATGCAGTCCCGAGCAGATATTCACTGATCGCATCCGCTCCGGCAAGTGCCGCTTTTGAAAGCTGATCTACGCTGACACTTGCGCACTCAGCCATTGCCCGCTTCATAAATTCAATTGATTTTGCGGTTTTCTGTGACCTGACGGCAATCTTGATATCGGCCACTGCCACCGTGGATTCGGCATAATCCCGGATGATCGGCACATCCGATGCCTTACCCGCCTGGTAGATCGCATCAAGCGCTGCCTTGTCAATGATCACATCGCACAACTGACCGTCTCTTGTGTGAAGAAGTGTCTCATATGCCTCCTGAGCCGCACCCTGCATGTGTGCGGGAAGCTTTCCGAAGTCACGCTCTTTTATGATCTCAAGCATGACACTGCCCGGAATGGACACATCTTCATAAAAAATGTGCCTGTTCTTTTCCTCCGTACACACTTCCTTGATTGCAGCTTTAAGGTTATGATAAAGTTTTGGATAGGAAAGAACGTCAAAATTCTTCATATCTATCGAAAGCTCTTTCACAACCTCCCAGATCTTTTCTTCCTCTCTGGTCAGTATTGCTTCTGCATTACCTGATGTCTCACTGTCTCCCCAGCCCTTCTCTTCCAGAAACTGCAGGCACTGCTCATAACTCTGGCATGCAATAAGCTGGTCTATGGTGCTGCCGGAAAACAAGGAAACTTCCAAAGCCCGTATGCGTGCAACCGCGTAAGTATACTGTTCACTCATGTAACTCCTCCTACTTTGCACTATGAAAATAATATACGATAAACTTTGTCAGATAACTCATCTCTCTTTGCATCAAACATTGCCCTTAATGTACAGTTCTCTTCAATACCGCCATAGGCAAGGATGAATCCATTCTCAATGTTTCTGCCCTCTTTGGATATCTTAAGGCTTCCGCCTTTTTTCTTTGCAGCCTCTTCTACTTTGCCCGCAAATCCCTCAGGCAACTTGGAAAGGTCAGCAGGTGAAAAGAAGATCTCTCCCTCCTGCGGCTCAGCATATTTATCGAGCATCTTAAGGAGCGTAGCAAAATATTCATTCTTCTCCATACTCTCTACGGAACTGTATGCCTTGTCTAAAACCGCAGCGATCATCTCCTGCTTTGCAGCAAGAATCTTCGTCCTTCTCTGCAGATCATTAGAAGACACCACGCGCTCCTTATAACTGGCAACTGCCCGCTCAGATTTCGCTGCAAAGCTGCTCTTACACTTTTCCGCCTCTGCTTTCGCCTCTGCAAGAATTTCTTCAGCCTCCGAGCGCGCCGCAGAAAGCTTCTTCTCGGCTGCGTCTCTGGCCTCATCCAATATCTGGCTTTTCATCTTTTCTAATCCAGTCATGGTCTTGCTCTCCTTATTAAATCTTAGTGAGGTTCTTTTGAACCTTAGTTTAATATGCTCCTATTCTTAAATCTGTACTGCATTTACAGCCAGAATAGAGATCAGAAGCGCCAGGATCGCATATGTCTCAACCATTGCCGGGAAAAGCATAGCTTTACCGAACTGATCCGGCTTCTTAGCTACGATACCGATTGATGCTGCGGATGTCATTCCCTGATATTTACCGGAGATAAGTCCTACGATACCGATTGGCATACAAGCTGCAAGGATAAGAAGTCCTGTCTGCGGATCTAATGTTGCAGCGCCGCCGCCTAAGAGACCAACCTTGGATAATGTGATGAATCCAACAAGCAGACCATAGATTCCCTGTGTACCGGGAAGAAGCTGCATGATAAGTACCTTTGCGAATTTGCTCGGGTCCTCTGTTACAACTCCGGCTGCTGCCTGTCCGGCAATACCTACACCGATCGCTGAGCCTGCTCCTGCAAGAAATACAGCTACTGCTGCGCCAAGTAACGCATAAACAAGTCCTAAATTACTCCAAATACTCATGATAAAGTTTCCTCCTTAATATCTACATATTTTGTATCTGATTTGAATGGTTCAAAAGGTTTTCCTCCGCCTTCATAGAATTTACCGAAAAACTCTACAAACTGAAGACGGTTAGTATGAACGTACGCACCAAGCAGGTTGATTGCCAGATTCAGCGTATGCCCTACGATAAATACAATTAAAAATCCAATGATTCCCACAATGCCCTTTCCGAACATGCTCCCCATCTGGTTGACAACAGATGCGATAACTCCCGTTGCAAGGCCAAGAGCCAGGAGTCGTGAGTAGGAAAGCACATCACTGAGCCATCCTGTGATGTTATAGACATCATATGCTCCAAGCGCGATCCGAAGCGCCGGATTCTTATTCTCTCTTCCCGACATCAGCACAAGGCCGACAACACCGATGATCGCCAGGGCTTTCGCCAGCATGTTAAGGAACGGCGGAAATGTAATCTTAGCCTGCGCAATAGATGCAAAGATATCTGTCGGTATCAGCATCAAAAGCAAGCCGATAAGGAACGCATACCACAAAACAACATCGCAGAAGAAGTCAAGGGGTTTACCATCCTTAAGAAGCATATAACCCTTGATCCCAAGTCCCACAAACAGGTGGACAACTCCGAATGCCAGTGAATATACCAACAGCCTCATCGGGTCATTCAGCGGTATAAACCAAAGTGCAGGCACGGTAACCGTCTTCCCGAAAAATGTACCCGATACGATATCTACCACATTGCCGAAATATCCGCCGAACAAGACTCCCCACACAAGCGTAGAGATACCGCAGAACATGAACATCTTAATAGACTTATACATGCCCGCCCCCATCCTCGGGTACTTCTTAAGCACGACAAAACATGCAACAGCGATGATCGCACCATATGCAGCGTCGGATAACATCATTCCGAAGAAGAACACATAGAAGAAAGACATGATCGTCGTCGGATCAAACTCTCCTTTATGCGGCAGTCCATAAGACTCAAGAACACCTTCCATACTGGAAGAAAATCCATTATTCTTTAAGATTGTCGGCGGTTCTTCATCTTCTTTTAAATCTTCAACATCAATGACACAGTCATAAACTTCACCAATAGCCTTTTTTACTGCATCTACGGCCTTTACAGGAATATAGCCGCTCACAACAAAGGTTCTCTGGGATTGTGGAAGAGTTCCGAGGATCTCATACTTGGCTGCCCTCATGCGGAAGTAATCGCCTATAATCTTCAAATCCTCCCTACACGAAGTAAGCGTGCGAATCTCTTCCTCTTTGTTTGAAATCTCATTATTCAGTTTTTTAATCTCTGCTTCAAGGTCTGCCTTCTTCTCGGCGGGCTTCTTATCCACAACCTGTGAAGGTCTTGCAAACCCTGCTGCCCTAAGCGCTTCCTCTACCGCTGTCTCATCTTCCCGCAGACAAAAAACAACCAGATAAGTCGCATCTTTGTCAGTCCGGATGATCTCCACATCGACGGCATCTACCGCCTGGGCATGTGTAGCAATCTTAGCGTAAACCGCATCTTGCGCCGTATCGGCGGCCATCGTTCCCAAAAGCATCGCTACTTTGTCCGTACCGGTATAATTCATCGGCACATCCAAATTAAGCCACGGACTTAACGACTCTATCTGATTAGACAATTTCAGAATATTCGCTTTGTTCTCTGCTATCTCTTTATTCAATGCAACAAGCGTATCCGCTTTTGAAATGATCGTCTCTCTCGCCGCAACTGTATTGTCGAACTTCTTCTTCCCGATCAGTGCTTTCCCTTCGAGACTTGACAGCAGTGATTGCTTCTGGGGCGCGTAAGAATCAAGAATCGCCAGCGCATTCTCAGAAAGCTGCGCTTTCTTTTCGAATCCAACTCTGGCATTCTGCGTATCCATCTTTTCAAATCCGTCATCCCCATCGGCAATCTGGTTCATCTCTATGACACCCATAGACTGAAGATTTTCTAAGATGGCCTTACGGTCTCGCTTTAGTGCGCAGATACTAATTCTTTGCATCTGCAATACTGCCATAGCCGTATCCCTCCTTTACCTTATTCTAAATTAATTCTGCAATCACAGAAGCTATTGCCTCTTCTTCCTTTAAGCTTGCAGTCTCTTTCAGGGTCGCAATCTCTGTATCTACTTTAGCCATAGCGTCAGAAATAGCCTTCTCCCCGATCTCTTTAGCTGCTTTCATGTCGGCATCTGCTTTTGCTTTTGCATCTGCTTCAGCCTGTTGTCTCAACTCTCCTGCACTTGCAGCAGCTTTTTCAAGGATTTCGGTACTTTCCAGGGCTGCTTCTTTGATGATCTTTTCAGCCTCCGTCTCCGTCTCCTTGATGGTTTTAATGGTCTCTTCTACCATCGGCTCACCACCCCTCTCTTTCACCTAAAACCTTTCCTGCATGTTTGATTATAATATTATTTTATCCGAAAGTCTACCAATTTATTGTAATTTTACACTTTTATGCCGTGTATTGTATTTAAAAATATACAAAATACCTAAAACCAGCACTTAACTCTCTCTTTCGCTCCACGAAAGACGGTGAAGACTCCCTTCCCGCTCCATGCCTGCAAATCCATTCTGTCTAAGCGCCTCATACAGGACGATTGCCGCCGAGTTCCCTAAGTTCAGTGAACGGATCTGTCCCGCCATAGGAATACGTATACACTCTTCCTTATGATTGACCAGTATCTCCTCCGGTATTCCTGCACTTTCCTTCCCAAACATAATATAACAGTCCGGCTCATAGAACACCTCAGTATAGACCTGCTTAGCCTTCGTCGTTGCCATATAGATCTTTGCCCCGGGATTCTTCTCGAGGAAATCCTTGTAATCAATGTATGTCGTAACGTCAAGCTGGTGCCAGTAATCCATCCCGGCGCGCTTTAAGCTTTTCTCATCCAGCCGGAACCCAAGAGGCTCAATAAGATGCAGCCTTGCGCCCGCCGCCGCACAGGTACGCCCGATATTTCCCGTGTTCGCCGGTATCTCCGGCTCTAAAAGAACAATATTTATCATATCCTATCCCTCCAAAAGATGTATCTTCCATATCTCATCCGGAGACGGACGGTCAATACAGCGCACATCCTCCCCATTTTTTATTGTCTTTCCCTTTCCCTCCGATGTCTTCCCGATCACCGACGCCATAATGCCTTCTCCAAGAAGTGCTTCTCTTAGCTTTTCCCCTTCTTTTGTCACAAATAAAAAACTGCCTGCCGAAGTAAGCTGATAGGGATTCAGACGGAAATATTCACATACCTCTACCGTCTCCTGCAAGATAGAGAACTGCTTCATATCAGCCTCTATACCTGTATTTAATTCCTGAGATATCCCCCACAGAGCCGCAAAAAGACCGCCCTGTGTAATCTGACACAAAGAAGCCGCACCGATGTCCTTTGCAATACTTATCTCCCTGTCGGCATATAAATCCTTCTCATATGAAAGGATCTGCCTGATAAATGCGGGTGTAAACCTCTCTGTCAGCGTATCCATCTTCTCTCGGACAACTTGAAGCATTCCATCCATGCCTATCCATTTGCTCAAGACAATATCTGCCCCCGCATAGCTTTCCTGCTCAGACATTCTCCAAACTCCGCCCTCACTGCCCGCATATCCCCTGATGTTTTCGGATACCCCGGCAATACCGTTCACTGTGACCGAAGGTACTGCGATCAGCGGATTTTCAAAAATCCGGGTTTCCAGAACGCGGATACCTCTTCTTAAACATTCTTTTCTAATTACCTTTTCCATCTTATAAATGCGGGATTTATCCGAATGGGGCGGGTAAGTAATATCTATCCCCGCCCCGGCATTAAGAACACCTGATACCGTCAAAGAATTGACGACTGATACAAGTGCATGGATACCTATATTTTCCGACCATCCATACACGGTCGCTGTCTCACTGATAACCTGCCCACTGTCTGACATTAATCTCATAACTTCCTTTTACTCCATCGCTCTCGCTTTACTGATCGCCTCATTGATCTTAGTGCCGTCCTGGGTGGCAATCGCACCGCTCACAACACCGGATGCCCTTCCATTGTCCGATGCTGTCCCAACCATAATAATCTCATCAGACTTCTGGTACGTACTGTTGTTGATCACGTCACGGCTGACTTCTTTTCCGTCTTGTTTGACGACCTTCCACAATCTGGCCGTTTTGCCTGTATGCGGACTGCCCTCATATTTCATAGAGCCTAATGACGCTTCCGAATCTTCCTTATATGTCCTCCCATATTCTTCCGTATCCGTCACTTCACTTTCATACTCTACAGTTCTTCCTTTTTTACGCGTATCTTTTCCATAGATTGTAAATTTGAGCTGTCCGTCATCATCAATTCCGCCTTCTATGTAGACCGGTGTGTCATAACTGTTCTTAAACTTAAAGTCCTTGACATCGCCGGCAATTGCCGCGTCCCTCGACGGATCAATGTAGGCCACCAGCATAGAGTGCGGGTATCGCTCAGTAACCTCAAGCTCCGCAAACAGTACCGCATTGTACAATGTGGTAGACACCTGACAAATCCCTCCGCCGTAAGTCTCTACTACCTGTCCATTCTCATAGGAGCCTGCCGCCACATAGCCGTGCTCTTTATCGTAAGGAGCCGTCGCATCATGTACAGAGATCTCTTCCCCCGGTGCTAATACCGTGCCGTCAAGCTTCTCCACTCCTGTCTTAAGATTCTGAAGCCTCTCACCGCCCCCGGCATCGGTAGAATAAGAGCCCAGCTCATCTTTCACCGTCTTAAGGTCACCGGCCTTTACCTTAGGCTTCTCAACTCTCTGTACCATCTTGATCGAAAAATCCTTTCGATCCCATCCGTTGTTCAAATGGCTTGAGATGGCCGCAGCAGATTTATCTATATCTATCGTTTTTCCCTGCTTTTCTTCAATTATTTTAAATTCTTTTCCATCTCGCTCCATTGTAGCATTCTGTGCATGGTCCGTCAGCGGAACAATCCGCTCATCCATAACCTTTTTTACTTGCTTTTTATTGAGAGTATAATTCTCCTTAAAGACCTTCTTTTCTCCGGAAAGCTTTTTAAGCTGCCAGAACCTCTGCCACAGACTGCCCGCTTTCCCATAATTAAATGCTGTGTTGATCTGTCTCTTCAGATCTTTGTAATGCAATCCCAGCTCCTCTAATGTGGCAGTTTCCTCTTTCTCTCCCACCTGCATCACTACCGACGCCTGCCTGCCGGAAGCCAGATACTTCTCCATCGTCTTTTCCGCTTCTTTTTTTGTCATCCCGGACACATCAAATGAACCGATAAAAATATTCTTACAAAACCTATCTGTCGGATACTTCGAAACGAAGCTCTGAAAAAACATATAGAAAACTGTCAAAACCAAAATAGAGCAAAACAACAAGAGGCCAAAAAGAACTTGCATCCTTCTGCGTCTCTGAACTCTCCTTCTTCTGCTCCGCCTTTTCCTGGAACTGCTGTTGTGCCGCCTTTGTTCCATATCCCTTTCTCATTCCTTCTGTCTGTAATTACTCTGTGCTTATCCTAAAATCGGCAGGATAGTTGTCGCAACCATCGCCACTATAACCACCATAACTACAATCGCTATAATCCGTCTTGTCTTTTTGTCATTAAAATTCATAGCCTTACCATCTCCTAAAAATATATTTACCATTTTATACCCTTTAAACGCTTATTACAATGACGCAATTCTTAATAATATTTAAAATATATTACAATATCGTTGCTCTAAATGATGACCTCGTAAGTGCACGCCTCATAATTTATCGGATTCCGGTGCATATAGTCAAACAGCACCGTTTTTTTAAGTATCGGAAAATATTCTAAATGAGTCATCTTGCGCATCTGATTTTTATCATAGTCCGTATATCCTGACAAATATCTGTGTGCTGTCGCTTCTTCTTCATAAAACTGCCGTATTTTTTCTTTCCCAAGCGCATTTTCTCCTGCAAATGCCGGACGTGTCTTGGCATTCTCTCTCAAGTAATAATCATACACCAAAAGCTCTTTGAAAAGCTCTGTCTGCTCACAATTATTTTTTACAAAATCAAGCAGGATCTCATACCGGGCACTTCTTTTATGCTGAATATAACAAAGTCCATTGTCCTTATAATACTTCCACAGATTTTCGAACATACAAAACGGAGAGGAAGTCATCTTTTCCAATGCAGCCAATGTGTGCTCAAACTGCCTGCTGTTATAGTAAACCTCCACCATCTCTTCAATGCCCTTAAGCTTCTGTACCTCTCCGTAAGAGAGCCACTTTGTGTACAGCACTTCATAGGGAGGCTCGCTTTTGCATACCAGGCCATACTCTTCCTTCCTTTTTTCCATGTAAGATCCCTTTAAAACTTTCAAAAACCCTAGCTGAAGCTGGTGTGGTTTTAAAGCATAGACATCATCAAAGGATTTAGAAAAGCTTTTTATATCTTCAAAAGGAAGACCCGCAATCAAGTCCAAATGCTGATGGACATTTCCCATATCCTGCAAGATCGCAGTAACCTGTGAAACCTTTTTGAAATCCATGGTCCTCTTGATTTCCCGTATAGTTTTTTCATTGGTAGACTGCACACCAATCTCCAACTGTATCAGTCCCGGACGCATCGTACTTATCAATGCAAGCTCCTCTTCATTCAGCAGATCAGCTGCTATCTCAAAATGAAAATTTGTAATTCCATTGTCATGTTCTGCAATAAATTTCCAGATCTCCATAGCATGGCTATGACTGCAGTTAAAAGTCCGGTCAACAAACTTCACTTGCGGCACTTTTTGCTCTAAAAAAACGCCAAGCTCCTGCTTTACCAGCGAAAGACTTCTGAATCTCAGTCTCTTATCAATAGATGAAAGGCAATAGCTGCAAGAAAAGGGGCATCCCCTGCTTGTCTCATAATAGATGATCTTATGCTCAAATCCTTTCATATCCTGATAGATAAACGGAACCTCATCCAAATCCATCGGCTCTCTCCATGGATTTTCACAGATTGTCCCATCCTCACTCCGGTATGTAATGCCGGCAATGTCTTTAAGCTTCCAGCCCTCACACAGCTCAGCAAAGGTAAGCTCTCCCTCTCCCCGCATCACACCTTTCACTGCCGGAAGTGTCTCAAGGACATCCTCGGCATCATAAGATACTTCCGGACCTCCAAGCCAGAACGCCGTGCCCGGGCAGACCTTTCCAAGCTCACGCACAACGGCCCTCACATAGTCAATATTCCAGATATAACAAGAAAAGCATACCATATCCGCTGCTTTTTCGTAGATATCTCTTAAGATATCATCCTTTTGCTGATTGATGGTATATTCTGCAACTTCAATCTCAAGACCCTTTCTGCGCACATTTTTCTCAGCATATGCGCGCAGGGTATGTACCGCGAGATTGGAATGTATGTATTTGGCATTGATAGCGGCAAGTAATATCTTCATATACTAAAGCTTCCTTTCCATTTCTATCCTTTTCTGAAAAATGAGGGAGCATTACTGCTCCCTACGAGTTTAAAATCTTCCCCTATCTGGCAGGAACTCTCATTACTCTTCACCACACCTCAGGACATTTGGACTATGACCATGATAATTGCAATTCTCTTTTATTAGTTACACAATCTGTCTGTGGGTTTTCTGTCTCTTTTCTGTTCGTAAATAACTGCCTATCTCTTGGTGAACTTTAAAGCTTGTTTTCTAGCCATTCCTATACATTTTGTCAGTTACTTGTCCGTTACCGAAAATGTTCTCTAACTGTTCATCCTATTTTATAACAAAAAAATCGGGAACGAGTAAATACCCATTCCCTACAAAAATTCAATTTTTTAATCGTGTAATTATTCTAGCATGATTCATTCATATAGTCAATAACTTTTTTCACAAATGTGTAGGCCGTTTTTATACATTCATTTTTTTCAAAATACTCTCTATTTTTTATTACACAGCCATCTATAAATTCCTGTATTTGCTTAAATCTTTTCTCTTTTACAATATTTACGTTGATAAATTCATTATAAACATAAAGCAGAGAAATGAAATCACACAAAAATTTGTTACTCAATTTACTCGTTCTCATAGATCTGCCTATTCCATCTATACTTGAAACAAATTTAATAATTTTTACAGATGGCTTGTTTGTTCCTTTTTGCAATTTGTTTATCAAACAATTACTATGAGCAACTGCATTTCTCAAATCTCTAATAGAATACAACAATTCGCTATCCTTCAAACGTCCTGGATATCTCTCGGAATAATATTCATATAGTTTTACTATATCACCAAAGGATATTAATTCCACAAACACCCATGCTGGAAAATACGGATAATACTTTTCAATCAATCCTCTGCAATATTCACTAGATTTATGTTTCTGTATGTTTTGACAACTTCTCTCATATTTTGTGATAAATCTTCTTATAATATCATAACCATCTTCTTCCGGATTATCCTCTATATCTTTTAACAATCTGGTTTTTAAAGCATGTTCAACATCAAGGCACATTTGCAATATTAAATACCGTAAATGCATATCAATTGTTGACAATTCCTGCAAGTAAGCAAAATCAAGATTTATGTACTCACCATTACTTTTGCGTTTGTCATAATTTGCCCTATAGGAAGCCAACTTCATATAGTAATTATTATTTTGGAGAAATATTTTTGCATCTTCTTCCTTTACTATATTAAATTTTATTCCTTTTATTTTCATATGTGATATTAATTCATCACTCGTTTTAAGCAATTTCACAAAATACCCTCTTTACTCCTTTTTTACTATTATACAGCACTAATTATGACAATAAAAGACATTTTTTTCTTTATGTCACACTGGATTTAAATAGTAATCAGAAGATTATAGCAAATGTATGAAACAACTTGTAAGTTACGTGTTAGTTACCGATACAATTCCGCAGCAATCAACACGATTCCAACAAGCCCTGTAGTATAGAAAAACCCTTGAAAATACTGGACTTTCAAGGGTTTTTCTAATTTCTTCAATTTGATTTTTATTATCTCTTAGAGAACTGCGGTGCTCTACGAGCTGCTTTGAGACCGTATTTCTTACGTTCTTTCATACGCGGGTCACGTGTCAGATAGCCGGCTTTCTTAAGGACCGGTCTGTAATCTGCGTCCGCCTCAAGAAGGGCTCTGGAAATACCATGACGGATTGCTCCCGCCTGTCCTGTATATCCGCCGCCTTTTACGTTAACCATCACGTCAAACTTACCTTCTGTCTCTGTCAGAGCTAACGGCTGACGAACGATAACCTTCAACGTCTCAAGTCCGAGATACTCATCAATATCTCTTCCATTTATCGTAATGTTGCCTGTACCTGCTGTCAAATATACTCTTGCAACTGATTTTTTTCTTCTTCCTGTTCCATAGAATTTTGCTTTAGCCACTGTAATATCCTCCTTTCAACCTTTCCTTAAAACTTAAGCTCTACCGGCTTCTGAGCCTGCTGCTCATGATCCGGTCCGGCATATACATGAAGCTTCTTGATCATAGCTCTTCCCAAAGGTCCTTTCGGAAGCATACCCTTAACGGCAAGCTCAACTACCTTCTCCGGCTTCTTAGCCATCATCTCTGCAAGCGTAGTCTCTTTCATCCCTCCTACATAATCAGAGTGATTGTAATAAATCTTCTGGCTCATCTTCTTGCCTGTCACTTTTACTTTCTCGGCATTTACTACGATCACATAATCACCCGTATCAACATGCGGTGTAAATTCCGGCTTATTCTTACCTCTCAAAACTTTAGCTACTTCAGATGACAAACGTCCTAATGTGCATCCGGCAGCGTCAACTACATACCATTTCTTCTCAACCTTATCTGGATTTGCCATATAAGTTTTCATTGGTTTACCTCCTGTGAATCATTCATAGATCTTTAATCAACTATATTCAGAATCAGTAAATCTCCGGGGCTATGGCGGTTTACTGTTTCTCCTTTTGTCATACTGACTTATTATATTATACGGGTCCTGGTGTGTCAACCGTTTTTCGGCAATTTTTTGTGCTGATTTCCTGCATTTTTTGTCAGTCTGTGTTATAATATTGGCGTTTTAACTTATGAGTATATGAGGAGGATGTGCTATGCAAAAAAATATTGATCTGCTAAATGGTCCGGTGCTTAAGTCTCTCACAAGACTTGCAGTCCCGATCATGGCGACTTCTCTGATTCAGATGGCGTACAATCTGACTGATATGATATGGATCGGCCGCATTGGGAGCAATGCCGTAGCTTCTGTCGGTGCAGCCGGCATGTTCATGTGGCTTTCCAACGGCCTTGCTTCCCTGCCTAAGATGGGCGGACAAGTTCACGTCGGACACTCCCTCGGAGCCGGACGTCCGAAGGAGGCTGCGCGCTATACATGGAATTCCCTTCAATTAACCGCACTCTTTGGACTGGCCTTTGGCTTGGCCTGCGCAGTGTTTGCTTCCCCGCTGATCGGCTTTTTCAGGCTCAATAGTTCCTCCGTCATCACAGATGCGGAAAATTATCTTAAGATAACCTGCGGACTGGTTGTTTTCTCTTTCCTGAACCAGACTTTTACCGGAGTTTTTACTGCGATCGGCAACAGCAAAGCTGCATTCCTGGCCACTACAAGCGGCCTTATTGTAAATATTTTTCTCGATCCTGTACTCATCTTTGGGCCGGGGCCCATTCCTGCTCTGGGTGTAACAGGCGCAGCTATCGCTACAATTACGGCACAGCTTATCGTAACTTTGATGTTCATGTACTTTGCCGCAAAAGATGAGCTTCTGTTTTGCAGGATAAATATCCGCGAAAAGCCAGAACCGCAATACATAGCTTCTATTATACGTGTGGGACTTCCCACCTCTGTACAGAGCATGATCTTTACCGGCATATCCATGATCATCGCCAGATTGATCGCAGGCTATGGAGATGCTGCGGTTGCTGTGCAAAAGGTCGGCTCCCAGATTGAATCCATCTCCTGGATGACTGCCGACGGCTTTGCTGCCGCGGTAAATTCATTCATCGCGCAGAACCATGGCGCCGGAAACCGCGCCCGTATACGAAAAGGCTACGTCTGTGCGATGGGAGTCGTCTTCGTGTGGGGGATCTTCTGTACATTGCTTTTAATCCTGTGTCCCGCTCCTATCTTCCGTATCTTTATTAGGGAACCGGAAGTTCTTCCTCTGGGAATCGACTATCTGGTGATCCTGGGCGTGTCACAATTATTTATGAGCGTGGAGATTACAACCGCCGGGGCTTTTTCAGGATATGGGCGGACTATTCCGCCTTCTGTTATCAGCATCGTGTTTACTGCACTCCGTATCCCCATGGCGCTTTTTCTTTGCGAGACTTCCCTTGCGTTAAACGGCATCTGGTGGAGCATCACGATATCCAGTATTTTTAAGGGGGTATTTCTGCTCGTCTGGTTTTTATCATTTCTTCGAAAAGAATAGCACAGTGTTTATTTTTTTGCTATAATAAAATAGTCAGCTATTGCTATGCTTCATTATTTAAGTAAAAGGAGAGTATAATTATGTGGGCATATAACAGTGTATTTTATCAAATCTATCCCATCGGATTTTGCGGAGCACCCGTACACAATGACGGCGAATGTGTTCCCCGTATCCGAAAACTCATGGAATGGTCTGAATATCTGGAGGACTTAGGTGTAGATTCCATCCTCTTAAACCCAATCTTCGAGTCGGATAACCATGGTTATGACACCCGTGATTTTAAGAAAATTGACTGCCGTCTGGGCACAAACGAAGACTTTGCAGAAGTTTGCTACTCGCTTCACGAACACGGGGTCAATATCGTACTCGACGGTGTATTCAACCATGTAGGCAGAGGATTCTGGGCATTCAAAGATGTTCAGGAGAAACGGTGGGATTCTCCGTATAAAGATTGGTTTTTGATCAACTTTGACGGAAACAGCGCTTATAATGACGGCTTTTGGTATGAGGGCTGGGAAGGGCACTTCGAATTGGTGAAGCTTAATCTTAAGAATCCTGCAGTTGTAGATTATCTGCTGGACTGCGTAAAGTTCTGGGTAGATGAATTCGACATCGACGGACTGCGTCTCGATGTTGCATACAGCTTAGACCATGGATTTATGCAAAGACTCCGCTCATTTGTCCAGGAATTAAAGCCCGACTTTGCCTTGATCGGCGAAGTCCTGTTCGGAGACTATAACCTGATCGTCAACGATTCCATGCTCCATAGCTGCACGAATTACGAATGTTATAAAGGGCTTTATTCCAGCTTCAACTCGATGAATCTGTTTGAGATCGCACATTCACTTCACCGCCAGTTCGGCGCTGACCAGTGGTGCATCTACCGCGGAAAGCATCTGATGACATTCGCTGACAATCACGATGTCACAAGGCTTGCAAGTATCTTGACGAACAAGAAGCACATCCCTCTCGCCTACGGCCTGATGCTTGGTATGCCGGGCATCCCCTGCCTTTATTACGGCAGTGAGTGGGGACAGACCGGGGAAAAAGCACCGGATAATGATTATGCACTGCGCCCATGCTTTGAAGAGCCTATGCCAAATGAGCTGACTGCATATATCAAAAAATTGATTGCTCTCCGGCAGGGAAGCGATGCCCTCTGTAACGGTTCTTACAAAAATGTTGTCATCCAGAATCATCAGCTTGTATTCGAGCGCCGTTCGGAGAAAGAACGCATCCTGGTTGCAATCAATGCCTCCGAGAACCTGTACACCGCTTGCCATCCTGATATAACCGGTGATGCAAAGGAGCTTATATCCGGCGAAGCAGTGACCCTTGACGGAAAGGCAGAGCTGCCGGCCTACAGTGTTCAGTATTTTCGGATTGCAGTCTAAAAAGGGCTTCCATATTGTTATTTTTCTTGATAATGTGCCGACATATTATTTATAGAATTTTTTTATTTATTTTACCTGTTCTTACAGAAAAAGTCCTTGATTATGAATAATGGATATTTTATAATTAAAATACCTATATTTATGTAAAGGACACTTATCTGATAATATACATGATAGTGTATGGAAACCAGTATAATAATTAGTAAGTAAAAGAGGCGAAAAACTATGAAAACAAGAAGAACATTTTTAAAATTATTTGTAATGGCCTGCTTTTTGGCGGTTCTTTGGTCCGGGAATGCGAAAGCGGCGAGTCCGACAACCTTGAATATGAATACTCGAGATATTTATATTAGTAATGACCGGACTGGATATGGAAATCCTGATACTGATCCGGATCATTTTACTGACGTATCTTCTGATATTGCTGACGGTTATATTATCACCGGTTCAACAAGCGGTGGCGGCCATAATATTATTATAAACCTTAAAGATAATACTAACTTAAATCTGACCTTTCGCTCGTTAGAGATGGCTCTAAGTTCCCATATTGAGATTCGTGGAGTTAATACAAACATCCAAATCAGACTGGAAGGTATAAGTTCTATTACTTCCGGTGACAGTCCCGCCATAAGCCAAGATGCCAGCTCTACTTTGACATTTTCATCCAGCGGCAACAGCGGCGAGATAAAGCTGTTGGGCGGCAATAATGAGAACACACTTGATGGCGGCTATGTTATTATAGAAAATGGTACTGTAACTTTGAATAAAACCGGAAACAAAAGTCCTTTCGAGGGTGAATCTATCAAAATCAAAAACGGTACTTTGAATTGCTATGACGGCGGAACACTAACTGAGTTCAACAATGGCGTTAAAGCTGAATTAATTATAGAAGGCGGTAAGGTGAATGCTGCAGGATTAGTCGGTATCTCATATGAGAATGACAGCCTTGATAATCTAAAAGAAAATACTCTTTATACCATTTTAGGTGTATACACTGGTGGAGAAACATCACCCATGACATCTGATAGCCAAGGTATGATCGGTATCAAAACAGACTGGTTCGGAAAGTCGATTAAGATTAACCGCCAACAGATTACTGTTCCGAAAAGACCTGGAAAACCCACCAATTTTACTGTAAAGGATGAAAGTATTTCCGGACGCGATGACGGCGAGATTACATTTACATCTAATTATGAACTGATGCAATATAAATCTGCCAAAAGTGGTGGTGAGCCAAGTGACTGGACAACGCCCAATTACCCCACCGTTGTTAAGCTCTCCCCTGGCGATTATCAGATTCGCACCAAAGCTACTGCGACTGCTTTCTCAAGTGAATATACAACTGTTACCGTCGGTAAGGGTAAGATATTAGATATTAAAGCCCCGGACTTTAAGCCGATAACATACGGTACTGCCTCCCCTGCGGAATCTCCGATTTCCATTCATAATTATGATAAAAATCCTGTCGAGATTTCAGAAATTCGACGAGATTCCGGCGCAACAGACTGGTATGAACTTAGCGACTTTCAACCTTTCACTATAGGTAATGAAACGACAGATGACACCTCTATCAGAATAAGACCAAAAGATAAGTTACATGCAGGGGAGTATAAGACCACGTTTGATATAGCATTTAAACTTCAAGATAACTCGGTCGAACACGAAAAAGTAGAGGTGACCTTTACAGTGAATAAGGCCGAGCAAAAAGGGCCTGCTGACCACGGTCTTGCCGTGCAGGCAGAAACCATCACATACAACAGCGTTATTTTAAAAGCATTACCAAACAGCCCTGATACTGGTTCAAAAGTAAACTACAGAGTGGATGGCGGAAAGTGGCAGGAATCAGCAGAATTCACAGGTTTATCTTCCAATGAAAAGCATGTGTTCGAAGCCTGCTACGCAGAATCACAGGACTACAATATTTCGCCCGCTATCAATGCAGACTTTACGACTGAAAAAGCAGCGACTATTTTATATGATACCAGCCAGTTGGATGTTATTTCCGGCCGCGAGTATGAGATTTCCGGATATGGAAAAACCGAAAAATTCACATCCGACACCGGCTTAATCGATATCGACGACAAATGGTACGGGAAAACTCTTACCTTGAAGGATTACAAGAGCACACAGACATTAAAAGTTCCTAACCCGCCGAAAACGCCTACTCCGAAATCAAAGGATGAGACAATTGCCGGCGCAACGGACGGCGAGATTTCCGGATTAAGTGCATCCATGCAGTTCCGAAAGAAAACAGGAAAGAACTCATGGACTTCCTGGGATGCTGTCGGCGGTAAAGTCTTAGAAGGATTAGAGCCCGGCACTTATGAAGTCCGGACTGCTGCTACTGATAAGTCCTTTGCCAGCAAACCGGCTACTGTAGTTATTTTAAAAGGAAGATCATTAGACGTTACCGTAACGGATTTTGAAGATATGGTATATGGTTCCGATCCAGTCTCAAGAGTAATTACCATTGAGAATCTGGATAAAGAGAATCCGGTTAATATCGAAGGAGTTGCCGTTGCCTCCAATGCATTTACAATCACTGACGGCGATAAAACCATCAAGGCAAGCGAAACTTCTGACACATGGAAAGTACAGCCAAAGGCAAAGCTTAATGTAGATACATATACGGCAGAACTTACTGTAACTTACACCGATACAGATGAAGAAGAGGAAGATAATTCCGGCGACGATGAAACTCCAAATGAAGGCGACGATACAACTGGTGATGATGAGACAACTGGCGGTTCTGGTACAGAAAATGATTCAGAGAACCCTTCCGTCAAGGCTCAGGCCGAGGGAGATGCAGAAGATGTTGAGCCAAAACCGGAACTTAGAACTGTCACAGTGCCTGTAGCGGTCAACGTTGTAAAAGCAGAGCAAGATGCTCCTCCGGTTCCTGCGGAAAAGAGCAAGACAGCTACCAGCATAACCCTTGAGACGATTCCTAACAATCCTGTCAGCGGTGCAAAAGCCCAGTACAGCAAAGACGGCGGAAAGTCCTGGCAGGACAGCCCGACATTCACTGGCTTGTCTCCGAACAGAGAATATACCTTCGTTGCACGTTATGCTGAGACCGATAATTACAACGCATCAGAGATCAGCAGCGGCGAGATAGCCATAACTACCGATGAAAAGAATGACGACGATTCAAATGGTGTCAATTCTAACGCCAATGGCAACAACGGCACAAACGGCAACGGTACAAATGGCTCAGGAAACGGTACGAACGGTACAGGAACCGGCACAGGCACGGGAACCGGCACAAATGGTACAGGAACCGGCACAGGCACGAACGGCACAGGAAGCGGTACGAATGGCTCGAACGGCTCCTCATCAAACGGTCTTCTGTCATCTGCAAAAACAGGCGACTTAAATAACATTCAGTTATGGGTTACTTTACTGATTGGTTCTTACCTGTCATGTGCGATTATCGTAAAGAGCAAACTTAAAAAAGCTTAATTCTTAATATGAAGAGAGGGAACAGCAGTGCCGTTCCCTCTTTTTCTCTCTCCTTTTATAACGCCTGAAGAAGCATAATATGATATTCTTCATCCTTGATAATCCTCGCTAATACCGCATTGACACAATCGTCGTTGATCATCTTTATATGCATCTTATACTGGCTGATGGCATCCTTTTCAGCTTCTATATCGGCCCTTATCATCTGGCCGATATTCGCTGGAATATCAAGATATTCCGGTGTCCATACCTTCTGCCGTCCATTTTGATATCTCGCTGTATAATCAATTTTTCCTCCTAATAAACATATTAATTCCCCAAGCTTTTGCAGATGCATCATCTCTGCCATTGCAATCCCCAGGATTGTTTTTGCCAATGAACAGTTTTCATTTGTCATCCTGTTTTCATTATTAATGTACTGGGTAATCGCAGACAGCTCAGACACTGCACCGCAATAATCCACACTGAGCAGATTGGCATACGCCGGATTCTTTTCCCTTACCTTAAGCGTCGGATAAGGCAGCTCCATCATGATCGGTTTTACGCCCATAAAATTACACTCATTTACAAAAGCCGAATTCCTCTCTTCCATGATACACACTTCTCCTAAGATAATCTTACAATGATAGTATATTAAGCTTTCGTATAAGTGTGCCTCGTCATCATAAAGAGAGCCTGTCCCAATCTTAAAATAAGAAGGACAGGCTCTCTCTATGCGGATGACAGGACTTGAACCTGCACGGGAATCCCACTAGATCCTAAGTCTAGCGCGTCTGCCAGTTCCGCCACATCCGCTTATAAAATTTTCCTAGATAATTATAATGTATAAATTAATGCTTGTCAAACAATTTCTAAAATCGTTTCCACGAACATTTTACCTATCGGCTTTGGATTTTCAGTTCGGTTTTAAGTGCCGCTGTCAATATCGCCGAAAAATTCACCCCCAGCCTTTTCGGTTTCAAAATTCAGCCATGATGGTATTGTGCAGTTTTTCTTTACCGCCCTCATATCGTTCTTTCTGCGGTACTCTCCGAAGTCCACTTCAACCAGCGTCACAATATCCGTCACTGAACCAGCCTTTACCCCTGATACTGCTGTCGGCTCTGGCAAGACTTCATTATCATCTTCCATATCAATACCGACAACCCCTATTGCGTCCCTCGCCATTTCAATAGCTTCTGTCAGCGTATCTCCTTCAGTATTTATATCAAAGTCAGGAACATACACTACATAACCAGCCTTCCTAATTCTTGTGGTCTTATTTCAGACCACGTCTTTTGATAATTGACTTTGCCAGGTTTTCTTTTATCTCTTTGTGCCTTGGAACGCTCTCACGCTCTGTGCCTTTTATATAGACATCATGGTCTGCTATAATAAAGCTATAAGGTATATCTAACACATCTTTATAATTTCTCTTCCCTTGATATTATCCGGCAAACTGACTATAATATATACATATTGGATTTAATATAAATAATAACCCGAAAATCCTTATTTTTAAAGATTTCCGGGTTATTTTCTACTATGAGCGTGCGGGGGTTCGAACCCCGGACAACTTGATTAAAAGTCAAGTGCTCTACCACCTGAGCTACACGCCCTTATTAACTGGGCTAGTTGGATTCGAACCAACGAATGCAGGAGTCAAAGTCCTGTGCCTT
>CAJUMF010000021.1 GCA_910586965.1 uncultured Dorea sp.
ACAGTGGTGTGGGAGGTCGGCTACTCAATTAATGGGTAGCCTCCTACCCGATTATAGAAGTATAATATATAAGATATTTGTAACTGATTAATGATTCGTGAGTGTTGGGAAACCGACATCATAATAGTGAATAATTGAATATAGAGGAGTGTAGGGGTGAAAATACTCCATTTGGAATTTTTAGGGCTTGTCAGTTATTGCGGCGAGCATATTATTATAGTTGTAGGAGATGGATAAATATAGATACAAAAATTAATCAGACAGAAATCTTGCAGTATGTAATGGAAAATAATATAATTGACTTATCATACGTGCAAGAGAAAATAAAAATGGCTAAGAGAGAGGAGATATTAAAACGACACTCGTATAAAATATGGGAAGGAAAAGACGGTTATTGGCACTCATATTTACATGACGCAACGAAATCCAAGAGTAGGAGACCAATAAAGAAGAAACAATTAAAGGATTTAGAAGATGCTATTATTGCCGATTATAATAATCGGAAACAGGAAAAAGACAAAACACCTGCGGATAATCAGATGATAACATTGAAAAATATTTATCCCGAATGGTTAAAATACAAAAGTTTACATACAAAAGCGTCTTCTTATATTAAGAGGTTGACTACGGACTGGAAGAAGTATTATATGGATACAGCAATAATTGATATTCCGATAAATACATTTACAAAATCATCGTTGGATATGTGGGCACATAGTATGGTTAAAGAATTCAATTTAACCAAAAAGCAGTATATGAATATGTCTCATATTATACGGGATAGTTTGAATTATGCTGAGTTGGTTGGATACATTGAAGAAAATTTGTTTCTCAAGATACACATTAATTCTAAGCTTTTTCGTAAAGTAAAAAAGAAAGATTCGAGGACACAAGTATATACTGAGGAAGAACAGTCTTCAATTCTTGAGGAAGCATGGTCTGATTTCCAAGACAACATGGCTGATACGACACCGTTAGCTGTAATGCTGGCTTTCTTTATAGGAACAAGACCTGGAGAGACTGTAGCAATAAAAGAGAGCGATGTATTTGGTAACTGTCTTGATATACATCGAATGGAATCTGGAGTTTTTGAGACGAAGGACGGCATTGAGTATAGTCGTGTTGGAGTAGAAGTGGTTGAATATACAAAATCTGAGGCAGGAGAGAGACGTGTGATAATTCCGACATATGGTATGCGGTTGATAGAGATTGTCAAAGAAGTGAATCGCTGTAATAATACATCTGGTGGATATCTTTTCAACAGAGAGGGAAAACCAATTAAGGAAACGGCGGTATCATGGAGATTAGAGAAATATTGCAAGCATTTAGGAATTTTACATAAAAGTCCACACAAAATCAGAAAGACATATATATCAACTTTGATTGATGATGGGGTGAATATAGATACAATTCGGAGATTGGCAGGTCGTGAAGATGAAAGGACTACTTATGGGAGTTATTGTTATGACCGTCATTCCAGTAAGCAAATTGAGACGCAGTTAGAAAATGCACTTTGTATGAAAGAAATGAGTGTATTTGATAACCGGAAAGATTTTACTGTAAAAAGAGCGTAATCACCCTATAATCATTAAAATCGTAATCACCGTAATCACTTTGATAACGAATTTATTAAAAGGGAAAATAAAAAGAACCCTTGAAAATCAAGGATTCTTACGGGTACAACAAAATGCGGAGAAAGGGACTTGAACCCTCACAGGATTGCTCCCACTAGAACCTGAATCTAGCGCGTCTGCCATTCCGCCATCTCCGCTCGCAAACATTATAATAACACAGATTATATTGTTTGGCAAATACTTTTTCGCAAATCTCTGAAATTTTTAAATATTGATTTAACGTATTTCAATCCCATTCACTTCCAGATGTTCATCGATGGCTACTACCAGGCATTTCCGGCCTTCAATCTCACGGATTTCTACGAGGTCGGAGCGCTCTGGTTTTACTTTGACGATGACGTCGGGTGTCTCGAGCTGGAAAGTCTTCGTGTTGGCGATATTAGAGGCCAGGAAAGCTTCCTGATTGCCTGCGATTTCTTCGAACTGGGAATCGAAGGATGAAAGCCGCTCTTCCGGGACGCCGCTCTTTTGCAGAAGACGTTTTACATCCGGCTTGGACAGCGCCACCGGCTCCGGTGACTCTTTGGCTTCCTCTATCATCTCGCAGATATTGTCATGGATATTTCTCACGGTCTCGTAATTGCAGTCTTCACCGAGAGTATCAGAGACAATTGCCTGGAAGGATGATTTCTGGTCGCCGGCGGTCAATGGAATCCGGCTTCCAAGGACAGAATCGATAAATCCAGGCTGGATTTCCTCCGCTTTCTTTGTGTAGTACAGGATGTTGTGGATATCACTTGCCCGGTCATTAAATGCGGGGAACAAAAAGCCGTGAAGAGGAGCTTCCACCAGCCAGTCTCGGATGCGGTCTTCGATATTGTTCGTCTCTGCATTGTATGTAAGACCGGCTTTTGTCAGGTTGACCGGGCATATGCTGCACATCAGATGCTCATAGACGGTATCCGAGGCGTCAAACATCTCTTCGCCGTCTGAGGCTTTCCCGGGTACATCATAGACAGCGTGTATCAGGATAATATAATAATTTTCGGCATGTTCATAATTCTCAATGATCTTATCATAAAACTCTTCCACAAGAATCTCATCTGTAAGCTTGCTATCTCTGAGCTTTAAGAGAAATTCCTGCGTGCCGCCCGGCATCTCCTGGTCAAGAGGGAATTCCATATTTAAAAGATTCTTGCCTGTTGTCCCGGACAGGGTGTGGCGGAAGATATCAAAATACTTGAATGCTTCCTCCTCCGGCAGTGATAAAAATGCTTTTTTAAGCTCCGCCTTCTTTTCTTTTTCATGATTCACATAACAACCGCAGATCCGTGTGACCGCGCATCGGTCCGGCGTGAATTGCTTGCGGATCTCTAAGATTTCTTTCTTATTCATCAGTTACACTCCCTTATTAAAATATGTAAAAAGCTTACCACAATCGGTCCTGCTTTTCAATCAGACTTTTATGGCAAATATATGCTGGGTGGGGAGATTTTTGGACACTTGATTTGCTAAACTATAGAAAACTTAAGAAAACAAATAAGTTTCGGTCAGAGATAAAAGGAGGTCATGAACGTGAAAGGATATGTTGTAAATGAAGGGTATATGGGTTATGTAGACGGAGAATACCGGCTGTTTGCGGATGAGACAGATTACAGAGAATATGTGGAAGATTGATGTAGACCATTGATGAATAAGATGTATAATTTGAAGAGACAAAACAGACAGGTCGCGGTATTATAAAGAAAGATAAGGGGATGATAAAATGGGTGAATTTACGGGAGTTATGCAGGAAGAAAGGACAGAATTTGAGTTGTCGGGACTGTGTGCAGAGGAGCTTGGATTTATGCGGATAGAGGAGCGCAGGGCCGTGATAGAGGCGGCGGGGCTTAACCCGGATGAATACGATTTTTGAAAAGGGGCAGGCGACAAGGAAAGACAAAAGTGATAATTGATGGAAGCCGTTCGGTATGATATGATAGGGCTGAAAGATAGTGTTTTGGAAATGCAACATTGTCTTACAGCCCATATTTTATCTGGCAGGGAGAATAGGTTATGGCGGTATCTTTGGTTAAATTGCGGATATTATATATGATGCGAATCCTGTTGGAGCGAACGGACGATAGACATCCGATGTCTGCGGCAGATATAGGAAAAGCTCTGGGTGAATATGGTATGTCTGCTGACCGCAAGACGGTGTACAGCGATATAGAGACATTGAATGAATCCGGGATGGATATCTTGCAGGCGAAGGGGACGAACGGAGGCTATTACATCGGCAGCAGAGAGTTTGAGCTGCCGGAGCTTAAGCTTCTTGTGGATGCTGTGCAGGCGTCCAAATTTATCAGCAGGAAAAAATCGGAAGAACTGATCCGAAAGCTTGAAAATCTGGCAAGCATACATGACGCCAGGCAGCTCCAGCGCAATGTGTTCATCTACAACCGTCCGAAGACCGGTAATGAGACCATCTATTACAATGTGGATCAGATCCATGCGGCCATCCTTCGCAATAAGCAGATTCGGTATAAATATGCAGAATGGACAGTAAAAAAGAAGCTGAAGCCGAAGAAAGGCGGCGTGTTTTACACGGTCAGTCCATGGGCGCTAACGTGGGATGATGCGAATTATTATCTGATCGCATACGATGATGCGGCGGACTGTATCAAGCACTATCGGGTAGATAAGATGCAGGATACGGACGTCCTCGAAAAAAATCGTATCGGAAAAGAGCGGTTTCAGGATTTTGATCTGGCGGAGTTTGGGAAGAAGACATTTTCCATGTACGGGGGACGCGATGAGGAAGTGACACTGGTATGTGAAAATGATATCGTTGGCGTGATCTTAGACCGGTTTGGAAAGGAAGTGACTATCGTTCCGGTGGATGAGAAGCATTTCCGGGTCCGGGTGCTGGCGGCGGTCAGCCCGCAGTTTTTCGGATGGGTGGCAGGAATCGGAGATAAGATGCATATCGGGGCGCCGGAGCATGTCAAAGAAGCGTACAGGGAGTACCTGCTGCACATTTTGGAAGGATACGGATAGAAGGAACGGCAACAGTTTTGGAACTTATGATATAAATCATGGAAAACCCCTCGGTTATGTGGTACAATATGTACAATAGCAATATGTCAAAATACGATAAAGAGAGGGTAAAAAGATGGGAAACATATTTGACATTTTAGGACCTGTTATGGTTGGGCCATCCAGTTCTCATACTGCGGGGGCAGCCAGGATTGGACTCATTGCCAGACAGCTTTTTGGAAGACAGCCGGAAAAAGCAACGGTTTATCTTCACGGTTCATTTGCAGCCACAGGAAAGGGACATGGGACGGATAAGGCACTCATCGGCGGACTTCTGGGGATGAAGCCGGACGATATGCGTATTCCGGACAGTTTCAATGTCGCGAAGGATGAAGGTATGGAGTTTGTGATCGAGAATAAGGATTTCAAAGAAGCCCATCCAAATACTGCGCGGATCTATATGGAGGCGGAAGGAATCCCGTCCATGTGGGTTCAGGCGTATTCCATCGGCGGAGGCAGGATAAGAGTATGTAAGCTTGACGGAATCGATGTGAATTTCAGCGGAGAGAGCAATACGCTGATCATCCGTAACGTGGATGAACCGGGACGGGTGAAGGATGTGTCTGTAGCGCTCAGCGATGCCCAGATCAATATAGCGACGGTGCAGCTTTTCAGGGATAAGAAGGGCGGGATTGCAGTTATGGTCGTTGAGATTGACGAGGTCATTCCGCAGGAAGTAATCGACAACCTTGTGGGCAAACCGGGAATTATCCGTGTGAAATTCCTGAGTTCGAACTAAATTCATGGAGGATTAAGAGTATGTCATATCAATCAATGGAAGAGGCTTACGAAAGATGCGAAAGAGACAGCCTCGAATTCTGGAAGGCTGTACAGTTAGAGGATGCTCACGAAAGAGGTGTGAGTGAGGAGGATTCATGGAATCAGATGAAATATATGTGGCAGGCGATGTTAGACGGTCTTGATGCCTATGAGCCGGACTTAATGTCAAGGAGCGGCCTTGTGGGAACCGAGGGCGCGAAGATGGATGCATACCGCAAATCTGCCGAACCGCTCTGCGGAGATTATATCGCAAAGGTAATATCCAATGCACTGAAGATGGGATGTAACAACGCCTGCATGAAGCGGATTGTGGCGGCGCCGACTGCAGGAGCGTGCGGTGTGCTGCCGGCAGTGCTCGTTACTTATTACCGGGAGTTTGAAGTGTCGGAAGAGAAGATGATCGAGGCGATGTATGTGGCGGCAGGTGTAGGTCAGATCATTGCGAACCGTGCTTATCTTGCAGGGGCTTCCGGCGGATGCCAGGCAGAGATCGGCTCTGGTTCCGGTATGGCAGCAGCAGCCATCTGTCATGTGAGAGGCGGGGAGACTGAGCAGCTCGGACATGCCTGTGCCATGGCCCTTAAGAACCTGATGGGGCTTGTCTGTGATCCGGTGGCGGGTCTGGTAGAGGTTCCCTGTGTGAAGAGAAATGTAGTGGGTGCGGTCAATGCGCTGTCGGCGGCTGACATGGCTCTTGCCGGCATCGTAAGTCAGATTCCGGTGGACCAGGTTATTGACGCTATGAAGGAAGTCGGGGATAAGATGGACGTAACCCTGCGTGAGACGGCTCTTGGCGGTGTCGCTATGAGTCCGAGAGGGCAGGAAGTGTCAGAAAAGCTCAATGCATAAAAGTGAAAAAGAGACAGGAGCACCATCGCTTTAGCTGGGAGAAGCTTCACGCCAGTTAAAGCGGCGGTGCTTTTTATGTTTTTGGCAGAGAACTGTTTAGAGCATTTTACGGAGGACTGGGAGGATATTTTTGAGAGGATAAGGTTTGCGGATATGAGACGAAGTTTAAAAGAGATAACATTGCGGCTGATACTATTGTTTGCCGGGCTCGTCATTGCCCATCTCGGTGTGACGTTGTTTTTGCTGACGGAGCTTGGGGCTGACCCGTTCAACGTTTTTGTGCAGGGGATTTTCCGGACGTTAAGCAGAGGCGTAAGATTGCTGACGCACGGCTATACGCATGTGTCTATCTGCATTATCATCATACTTGTGCTTTTGGTGATCGACAGAAGCTATATTAAGATCGGAACAGTGGTATGCATGGTATTTGGAGGCCCGATCATTGACTTTTTCACGCGCCTTTTTGACGGTGTCATCCATTCGGGAAATCCATTTGCCATGCGGATACTTACACTTGCGGCGGGATGTGTGATTCTGGCTTTTGGCATGACCATCGTCATAAAGTCTGACGCGGGTACGGGGCCGAATGACCTGGTGGCGATCGTGATCAGTGACAAGCTGTCAAAGCCTTTTGGGCGTGTGCGTATCATCGTAGATTTCTGCTTTGTTGCCATTGGTTTTTTCCTGGGCGGAGCTGTGGGGGTCGGGACGATTATCAGCGCATTTCTTGTGGGACCCATTGCGGGAGTATTTCTGCCTTTTAGTGAAAGAATAGTGGATCGTGTGATTTCAGCAGCGGATTCTAAATAATAAATAAATTTTGCTAAATTTATTACGAAATTTATAGAAAATAATTTTCAAAATATTTAGAACATGATACAATATATGATATAAAACCAATGAAGAGAGGTAGAATAATGCGAAAGATTATCAACTCACCGGATAATGTCGTGGCAGAGATGATGGAGGGTTACATCAGCGCTTACGGGAAATATTATGAAAAGCACCCGGAAGTAAACGGCGTTATCCTCAAGAAGAAAAGAAAGGACAAGGTGGCTCTTGTTATCGGCGGCGGAAGCGGGCATGAGCCGATGTTCTCAGGATTTGTCGGGAAGGGGCTTGCAGATGCGGCAGCCTGCGGCAATATCTTCGCGTCGCCGGATCCGAATACCATCTATGAGACGGCCAAAGCGGTCGAACAGGGGAAGGGTGTTCTTTTTGTGTACGGCTGTTACGCAGGGGATAACTTAAACTTTGACATGGGCGAGGAGTTTTTGAATGACGAGGGAATCCCGACTGGTCATGTGCGCGTGTGGGACGATGTGGCGTCAGCGCCGAAAGACAGGATGGAAGACCGCCGGGGGATTGCGGGAGATGTGTTTGTCGTAAAAGTTGCAGGCGCGGCCTGTGACGCGGGGCTGTCCCTTGAGGAAGTGACAAGAGTGACGGAAAAAGCGAGGGATAACACAAAAACCATCGGGGTGGCTACAGCTCCGGCACAGCTTCCAGGTATTGACAAGCCAATCTTTGAGCTGCCGGAAGGGGAGATCGAGTACGGCATGGGGCTTCACGGGGAAAGAGGCGTCCTCCGCACGACGTGGCAGGACGCGGATGTGCTTGTGGAAAAGATGTACGAGCAGATAATGGAGGATGCGAATCTTAAAGCAGGCGACGAGGTGTGTGTCCTGGTAAATGGTCTCGGCTCCACCACTATCACAGAGCTTGCCATTGCTTACCGGAAGGTGAAAAAGCTTTTAGATAGGGACGGGATCAAAGTGCATGACACTGATCTTAACAGCTACTGTACCAGCCAGGAGATGGGGGGATTTTCCATCACACTGTTTAAACTGGACGAGGAGCTTAAGACCTATTACGACATGCCGTGCTATTGTCCGTTTTACGCGAAAGGTGAACTGACAGGAGCCAGAGCCGAAACCGGGAAACCTGGATATGACGAGGACGCGGTATCTGGACATACTTGTGCGGCGGATGGAGACGGCGCCCTGTCCGCGGAGGAGCCGGAGTTTGATGAAAATGATACGGCGGCGGCAGAGATCGTAAGGAGCAGGGAAGGTGTTCTTACAGAGCTCAATGCGGCAGATGCCAGGAATATGCTTCTCTATATCGCAGATAAGATCATTGCAAAGAAACCGTATCTGACGGAGATTGACAGTGCCATCGGAGACGGGGATCACGGGATTGGAATGGCAGGCGGTATGCAGAAGGCAAAGAAAAAGCTCCTTAAAATGGAAGGGGAAGAGAATGTATATGCGGTCTTCGAGGCAGCCGGAAAAGCAATGCTTCTTTCTATGGGCGGGGCATCCGGAGTCATCTTCGGAAGTCTCTATCTTGCAGGTGCAAAGGGGATGGAGCCTAAGAGCGCATTGACTGCAGAGGATCTTGCCGAGATGGAAAGAAAGAGCCTTGCGGCTATCCAGGAGAGAGGAAAGGCTAAGGTCGGTGACAAGACGATGGTGGATGCACTGGTTCCGGCCGTAGAGGTGATGGAAGGGTGTTTTGACCAGGGGATTCTTGATATGCTTAAGGCGGCGGAGGCAGCCGCAGCGCAGGGCGTCGAGGATACGAAGAAATATCAGGCCAGATTCGGACGTGCCAAATCGCTGATGGAAAGAGCTGTCGGCTATCAGGATGCGGGGGCAACTTCCGTATGGCTTATCCTGCAGGGAATGCGTGAATTTGTAGAAGATAAGATGTAATAATATACAGCGCAGCGAACTGGACTGGTTAGATACATAAAAAATGGCTCTTTTATTCATGCCAAAACTGTTATACAGTAGGGGAAACCGAAAGGTTACTGAAAAGAAAAGAGGTTTTATTTATGAATTCTAATCTGAAAAAACTGGTTATAGCTGCGCTGTTTGCGGCTTTGTCATGTGTTGCTACGATGTCGATCCATATCCCGACACCGGGGACAGGCGGATACATCCATCCGGGTGACGGGATTGTCATTCTATCCGGTGTGATCCTTGGGCCGGGTTGGGGGCTTCTGGCGGCGGGTATCGGTTCCGCGATGGCGGATCTTTTGGGCGGATATTTCCTCTATGTGCCGATTACCTTTGTCGTAAAGGGCGCTGTTGCATTTGCCGCAGGGACAATCTACAAAAAGATTGGGAATACGCCGAAAAGCCGTTACGTGGCCGTTGTGCTCGGTGGGATTGGGGATATCGTACTGGTGACCGGCGGGTATTTTCTGTGTGAGGTTATGCTGTACGGTGCAGCAGCCGCGGCGGCGAGTGTACCGGCTAATCTGATACAGGGGATCGGAGGACTTATCATCGGTATTGCTTTGTATCCGGTGCTGTTATCCGTTCCGGAGCTGCGGCAGAACGCTAACGGACAAGGCAGGGCGTCCTGGTCACAGAGCGGGCAGTGATGGAGCGTATGATCCGGCATTTGATTCGGGTATTTTGAAAAAATCTGGTTGTTGAGCCTGGAGATACGTGGTAAACTATTTGTTATAGTTGCTGCATTAGTGTATGTTCAAGAAAGGATCACTCGGTCTATGGATTTTTACCGAACCAGATTTACTGAAAAGTTAAATGAATCACTGAAGGCAGTATCACCGATTATTGCAATTGTGGTACTGCTTAGTTTTACGATAACTCCTGTTCCTGCAAGTATCCTGCTCCTTTTTTTATTCGGAGCGGTGCTTCTGATCATCGGAATGATGTTATTTACGCTGGGAGCGGAGCTTTCGATGACGCCTATGGGTGAGCGGGTGGGAACGAAGATGGCGAATACGATGCATCTTGGAACCATCCTGCTTTTATGCTTTCTGCTTGGCTTTATCATCACGGTGTCTGAGCCGGATCTTCAGGTGCTTGCCGAGCAGGTTCCTTCCATTCCGAATGCGGTGTTGATCTTATCTGTCGCCGGCGGCGTAGGTTTTTTCCTGGCGGTGGCGATGATACGTATGCTGTTCTCGGTTCCGTTGTCTGTGTTTCTGATCTTCTTTTATATTGTTGTATTTATCCTGACGTTGTTTGCGCCGGGGGATTTTCTTGCGGTGGCCTTTGATTCCGGCGGTGTGACTACCGGACCTATGACGGTTCCGTTTATTATGGCTCTTGGTATCGGGTTTGCTGCCGTGCGAAGTGATAAACATGCAGAGGATGACAGCTTCGGACTTGTCGCTCTGTGCTCGATCGGGCCGATCCTTGCGGTCCTGCTTCTCGGACTTGTCTACCAGCCGGAGGGGACGGGCTATATGCCTGCGCCGCTGCCGGATATCCAGGATTCCGTGGAGCTCTGGCTGTGCTTCAGAGACGGTTTTCCTGCGTATATTAAGGAAATTGCCCTGTCCTTGCTGCCGATTGCGGTCTTCTTTGCGTTGTTCCAGATATTTTCCCTTAAACTTAAGAAAAAGACGTTGGTAAAGATCATCATCGGTATCGTATATACTTATGCCGGTCTGGTACTTTTTCTTACGGGGGTAAATGTGGGCTTCATGCCGGCGGGGAATTTCCTCGGACAGACGATCGCTGAGCTTCCGTACCGGTTTGTCTTGGTGCCGGTGGGTATGGTGATGGGATTCTTCATCGTAAAGGCGGAGCCGGCGGTGTATGTACTGATGGAGCAGGTGGAAGAGATTACTTCCGGGGCGATATCCGGGAAGGCGATGGGGCTTAGTCTTTCTCTCGGCGTGGCAGTTTCCGTGGGGCTTTCCATGTTCCGGGTATTGACGGGGCTTTCCATCTTTTGGTTCATCGTGCCGGGATACGTGATCGCGATCTGTCTGTCCTTCTTTGTGCCGAAGATATTTACTGCCATTGCTTTTGACTCCGGCGGTGTTGCGTCCGGGCGATGACTGCTACATTTCTTCTGCCCTTTGCGATCGGCGCGTGTCAGAGCGTGGGCGGGGATATTGTCAGGGATGCTTTCGGGATCATTGCGATGGTTGCCATGACTCCCCTTATCGCGATCCAGATTTTGGGAGCGGTCTATAAGGTGCGGCTGAGCCGGAGCAAAGCTGCCCAGGAGATGCCCGTGCTTTTGGCAGAACAGGGCGGGGGCGGACAGCCGGCTTTTGTATCTTATCTTGAAAGCTTTGGAGATGACGATATCATAGAGCTTTAGGACAGCGTTATTTTAGAGAGGAATGGAGATATCATGAATGAGATCAGCCTGATGGGAATCATCACGAACCGGGGAATGCGCGATAAGTTTATTGCCTTTTTTAAACAGAATAATATACATGTGACATTTGCGACTCTCGGGGAAGGGACTGCCAGCAGTGCAGTTCTTGACTATCTGGGCATGGAGGCGACAGAAAAAGCGCTCTATTTTGCGTTTGTCACGCCGGATACATGGAGACATATAAGGAAAGAGCTTTATACAAAAGTGAAGATAGATATCCCCGGCAGAGGAATTGCATTTCTTATCCCATTAAGCAGTATCGGCGGGAAGGGGACACTTAACTATCTCACGGTCGGGCAGGAAGTTGTTATAGAGGAGGAGAGCACCTTGAAGAATACAGATTTTGAACTTCTGGTTACCATTGCAAATGCGGGATATATCGAGACGATCATGGATGCGGCGCGCAGTGCGAAGGCGCCTGGCGGGACGGTGATCCATGCGAAGGGGACGGGAGCAGAACATGCGAAGCGGTTTCTTGGCATATCTCTCGCCGAGGAGAAGGAGATGATTTTCATCGTCGTCCGCACGGAGCAGAAAAATACGATCATGCGTGCGATCATGGAGCAGGCGGGGACGAAGACGCCGGCCGGGGCAGTATCTTTCTCCCTTCCGGTTACGGGCACGGCAGGTCTTCGGATCCTTGAGGATGAGGAGCTTATGTAGGCTGAGTTTCCGGCAATGGGCGCTCAAGACGAAAAAACATGATTTTCCTGTTGACTTTATCTTGGTAAATTGATAACATTGTACCGTAGAAAAACATTAAGATAAACGAGGAGATCATGTTATGAAAAAAATAATGGTGATGATGTTAACTTTAATGATGACACTTTCTTTGGCTGCGTGCGGAAGCGACGGCTCCAAGGCTGATTCGGGTTCTGATTCTAAGTCGGAATCTTCCGATGGAAGCGATATGGCTTACGTGAAGGACAAGGGAACTTTAGTTGTGGGAATCACGGATTTTGAGCCTATGGATTTTAAGGATGAGAGCGGAGAGTGGGTAGGATTTGACGCAGATATGGCGAAGGCATTCGCTGAGAGCCTTGGCGTGGAAGCTGAGTTTGTGGAGATTGACTGGGACAACAAGATTATGGAGCTTGAAGGTAAGACCATCGATTGCGTATGGAATGGTATGACGCTGACTGATGAGGTGACAAGCTCGATGGAGTGTTCTAATGCTTACTGCAACAATGCGCAGGTTGTCATTGTTCCTTCCGATAAAGCTGACAAATATCAGGATACAGACAGTTTATCCGAGCTTTCCTTTGCGGTAGAGGCAGGAAGTGCAGGAGAAGCAGAAGTATCTAAGCTTAATCTTGAGTGTACGCCGGTGAAAGCACAGTCCGACGCGCTGATGGAGGTGGCTGCGGGAACATCCGATGCGGCGGTTATCGACTCCCTTATGGCGGCAGCTATGGTAGGCGAGGGAACTGGCTATGAGAACCTTACCTATACAGTTGGGTTAAACAGTGAGGAGTATGGTGTGGGCTTTCGTAAAGGCTCTGATCTTGCCGCTTCCCTGAATGATTTCTTTGCTTCCAGTTACGCAGACGGAAGCATGGCAGAGTGTGCAGAAAAGTACGGAGTCCAGGCGGCATTGATCGAACAGAAATAGATATACAGCATAACGGATTAGAAATTAGGTAATGAATGATGGAACAGATGATGGAACAGATGCCGATTGTCGTACATGCGTTGAACATCGGCTTTCTGCAAACGTTAAAATTATTTTTTGTGACGCTTATCGGTGCATTCCCGCTGGGGCTAGTGATTGCGTTTGGCTCTATGTCGGGATTTAAGCCGCTGAGTTATTTTGCCAAGTTGGTTGTCTGGATTATCAGGGGAACACCGCTGATGATCCAGCTTCTTATCATCTATTATTTTCCGGGGCTTGTACTTCACAACCCAATCTGGGGGAGCGGAGAGTCCGGACGGTTTTTGGCAGCGTCCGTGTCCTTTATCCTGAATTATGCCTGCTATTTTTCTGAGATCTACCGGGGCGGCATCCAGGGGGTTCCGGTGGGGCAGGAGGAAGCAGGGCTTGTGCTTGGCATGACAAAGAGCCAGATATTTTTTAAGATCACGCTCCTTCAGATGATCAAGCGTATCGTGCCGCCCATGTCCAATGAGATCATTACGCTGGTGAAAGATACTTCCCTTGCCCGCATCATTGCCCTGCAGGAGATCATCTGGGCAGGACAGGCCTTCATGAAAGGCTCCTACGGGATATCCGGTGCGATCTGGCCGCTGTTTTTTACGGCTGTCTACTACCTGATCTTTAACGGTATCCTGACCGTTTTGCTGGGTCGCCTGGAAGAAAAGCTTAACTATTTCAGATAACGGGGAGGGAATTATGGCGATTTTAGAGGTAGAACATATATGTAAATCTTTTAACCGTACGGAAGTGTTAAGGGACATCAGTTTTTCACTGGAAAAGGGGCAGGCGGTATCTATCATCGGTTCTTCCGGGAGCGGGAAGACAACGCTCCTTCGGTGTCTGAACTTTTTGGAACGCCCGGATCAGGGTGTGATCAAGGTAGGGGGAGAGACTCTGTTTGACTCGGCGGATCCGTCTACCCAGCTTGAGACGGCGATTCGAAAGAAGAGGCTGCATTTTGGTCTGGTCTTTCAATCCTTTAACTTGTTTCCGCAGTACACGGCATTGGAAAATGTGATGCTGGCGAAGGAGCTTTTAGCTTCCGAGCAGCCGGAATATAAGGCGAGGAAAAAAGAGATCCACGAGGAGATCCATGCCCAGGCAGAGGAGCTTTTGCTGCAGATGGGCTTAAGTAACCGGATGGGGAGTTACCCCCACCAGTTGTCCGGCGGGCAGCAGCAGCGAGTAGCTATTGCCAGAGCCCTTGCCCTGGCACCGGATATCCTGTGCTTTGATGAACCTACGTCTGCGCTTGACCCGGAGCTTACGGGGGAAGTCCTACGAGTAATCAAGGAGCTGGCGGACAAAAAGACAACGATGATCATCGTGACCCATGAGATGGCGTTTGCAAGAGATGTGGCAGACCATACGATATTTATGGATGATGGATTGATCGTGGAGCAAGGAGACCCTGTGCAGGTGTTTGAAAGCCCGAAGGAGGAGCGGACGAAGCAGTTCTTGTCGCGGTTTACGCAGGGTTAATTTGAAAAAAATATACTCTTTATATAAATGCTGTTTGGGCGGATGATCCAGACAGCATTTTTAATATCCGGCAAATTTGTTGCTATACATATTTTGGCAAATAAGATATAATTATTAAAGTTCATGACATATCAAGGAGGAGTTAACTTATGGAAATTTTTAATAAATTACATGACGGCAGTATCTATGACCCGGGCGATGCAGATATTTTAGAGCAGCAGATGGGTTACCAGGAGCTCTTATATGATTATAATATGACCAGACCCGGCGAAGGAACAAAGCGTGCAGAGCTTTTGCGGGAAATGTTTGCGGATATTGGAGAGAATTGCTATATTGAGCCGCCCCTTCATGCCAACATGGGAGGGCATCATGTTCATTTTGGCAAGAATATTTATGCCAATTACAATCTGACTCTCGTGGATGATACCCATATCTATGTGGGCGACTATACGATGTTCGGGCCGAATGTGACGATAGCTACCGCGGGCCATCCAATCCTGCCCGAGCTTCGCCAGAGGGGGCTTCAGTATAATATGCCGGTGCGTATCGGAAAAAATTGCTGGATCGGAGCCGGGGCGGTCATCCTGCCTGGCATTACCATTGGGGACAATGTTGTAGTGGGTGCAGGAAGCGTAGTGACGAAGGATATTCCGTCCGGCGTGGTTGCAGTAGGGAATTCGTGCCGGATTCTGCGGGAAGTCGGTGAGCACGACCGGAAGTATTATTTTAGAGACAGAGAGATTGATTACGGGAAGATATAAGGATAAGACGCAGGGTGGGAGGAAACGCTATGGATTATGAAGGACAGATTTGCCGCGCGCCGATGGAACGCGCCTCTTTTATGTTGCCGGTCATGGTCGGATGCTCCTATAACAGATGTAAATTCTGCAATTTATTCCGGCATTTAAAATACAGGGAACTTCCGCTTGAGCAGGTGGAAAAGGAGCTTTTGCGGGTGAAGGAGGCAGGAGGGAGACCGAAAAAGATATTTTTGGGCGACGGCAATGCGTTTGGGCTTGGAATGCGGCGGCTCATGGACGTGCTTAGGCTCATTCACAGCTATTTTCCGGAATGCGATTGCATCAACATGGATGCTACGGTTACGAGCATCCTGAAAAAGACGGATGAGGAGCTTGGGCTTTTATATGAAAACGGAGTCCGGCATCTGTATCTTGGCATTGAGTCGGGACTGGACGATGTGCTGTCGTTTATGGAAAAGGATCATGATACCGCACAGGCATATGAGGCGGTAAGGCGCCTTCAGTCGGCGGGGATGATATTTGACGCCCATATTATGACAGGTGTGGCAGGAAAGGGGCGCGGCGCAGAGAATGCGGAGGCTCTGGCAGAGTTCTTTCACCGCACGGGACCGGCGCATGTAGTCAATTTTTCCATGTTTTTACACCGGGAAGTGCCGCTTTACCGTCATATCGCGGACGGGAGCTTTGTGCCTGCGGATGAGCTTGAAAATCTTGAGGAGGAACGGCATCTCCTGGAACGCCTGGACGTGCCTGTTTTGTATGACGGATTTCACGATTACATTGAGATGAGGGTTCGGGGAAAGCTGCCAGGAGACCGGGAGAAGATGCTTTCCAGGCTGGACGGTGCCATAGCAAAGTATAAGGATGAGCCGCGCTGCTATTCTTATGTGCAGGGGGAATGCCCGGAGCTTACAAGGTGTGCTTACGGAGGATGCGGCGGCGGGGAACACCGGCCGGAGAAGATATGGGATATGGACAGAAAAGGAGACAGATAAGGGATGGATAAATATGATGTTATTATTATAGGCGCAGGGCCGGGCGGTATTTTTTCCGCCTATGAATTGGTGAAACTAAGGGATGACCTGAAAATCGGCGTATTTGAGGCGGGCAGCAGCCTGGAAAAGAGAAAATGCCCCATTGACGGGGATAAGGTTAAGTCCTGCGTCCGGTGCAAGAGCTGCGCGATTATGAATGGATTTGGTGGCGCAGGGGCATTTTCGGACGGAAAATATAATATTACGAACCAGTTTGGCGGCACGCTGTATGAATATATCGGAAAAAACAAGGCGACGGAGCTTATGGAGTATGTGGACGGAATCAATATGTCTCACGGAGGAGACGGAACGAAATTGTATTCCACGGCGAATTCGGAGATAAAGAAGATGTGCCTGCAAAATGACCTCCATCTTCTCGAGGCATCCGTCCGCCATCTTGGAACGGATATCAATTATATCGTGCTGGAAAATCTTTATAATGAATTGAAGGACAAGGTGGAATTTCATTTTGATACGCCGGTGGAGAGGGTGCTGAAAAACGGAGATTCCTATGAGGTGTATACGAAAGATAGCATGGCCGTTTGCCATAGCTGCATTATCTCGGCGGGGCGTAGCGGGAGTAAATGGATGGAGACGGTCTGCAAAGACCTTGGCATCCCTACAAAGTCCAACCGTGTCGATATCGGGGTCAGGGTGGAGCTGCCCGCGGAAGTATTCAGCCATCTGACAGATGAATTGTATGAGAGTAAGATTGTATACCGGACGGAGAAATTTGAGGATCTGGTGCGGACTTTCTGCATGAACCCGAAAGGCGTGGTCGTAAATGAGAATACAAACGGAATCGTGACGGTAAACGGACACAGCTATGAAGACCCGGAGAAACATACGGAAAACACGAACTTTGCCCTGCTTGTGTCCAAGCATTTTTCCGAGCCTTTTAAGGACAGCAACGGTTACGGGGAGAGTATCGCAAGGCTGTCCAATATGCTGGGCGGCGGGGTCATGGTGCAGAGATTCGGCGACCTTATAAGGGGGAGGCGCAGCACCCGGCAGAGGATTGCCGAGAGCTATGTGACGCCGACGCTTGCGGCGACGTCGGGAGATTTGAGCCTGGTGATTCCGAAACGCATCCTGGACGGAATTATCGAGATGATATACGCCCTTGATAAGATTGCGCCGGGAACTGCCAATGACGACACTCTTTTATACGGGGTGGAAGTCAAGTTCTACAATATGGAAGTTGAGATAGACGGGCATCTTGAGACGAGACATAAGGGATTGTTTGTGATTGGGGACTGCAGCGGCGTTACCCATTCCCTGTCTCATGCGTCTGCCAGCGGGGTGTGCGTGGCGAGGTACTTGAGTGAATGTCTGGCGTAGGGAAATATTTTGACGGGGGTTTTTTCGATGGGAAATAAAAATACAGCGAAAATGATACTGTCGGTGCTGGTTGTTGTTTTGGGGAACATCCTCTATGCGCTGGCGGTAAAGCTCTTCCTGATTCCGGCGGGGCTTGTGACGGGCGGAACTACCGGAATCGGCCTTGCGGTGAATTACGCGGCGGGAGTGCCGGTGGCGACGTTTGTCCTGATTTTTAATGTGGTGATGCTGGCGGCGGGCTTTGCGGTGCTTGGGAAACAGTTTGCGCTGACGACCATTGTCAGCACGTTTACTTATCCCCTTGCGCTGAATGCGCTGGATATGCTGCTGGGAGACGTGGTGCTGACCCAGGATGTGTTTATCTGCACGATGTTTTCCGGGCTGGGTATCGGGCTGTCCCTCGGAATCGTCATACGGGCGGGGGCGTCGACGGGCGGCATGGATATCCCGCCCCTTGTGCTGAATCATTTTTTTAAGATTCCGGTGTCGGCGGGGCTTTACTTTTTTGATTTTATCATCCTGCTTGTGCAGGCGCTTTTTCAGCCGCTTGAAAAAGTGTTTTACGGTATCGTGCTTGTCATCATCTATACGGTGACTCTGGATAAGATGCTGCTCATGGGAACGACGAAAACGGAAGTGCGGGTGGTCAGCGACCATGCACAGGAAATCTGTGATGCAATCCTTAAACGGATGGACCGGGGCGTGACGCTGCTTTCCGCCAAGGGAGGGTATCTCAAGGAAGATACGACGGTTGTCTTGAGCGTGATTTCCAACCGGGAGCTGCCGAGGGTGGAGCGCCTGATCCATGAGATTGACCCGGAGAGCTTTATCGTTGTCAACCGGGTCAGCGAAGTGAGCGGCAAAGGATTTACCATGAATAAAGAATACCGGTAAGGATTGCTGGTATTTATTTTAATGTAATCTGCAGCTCGACGGGGTTGTGGTCGGAGTTTGCAAATGCCAGTCCCACGGTTTTTACCGAATCAATCTTTACATTTGGCGAGGTGATAAAGCCGTCGATTACATAATACTGCGTGTCTGCGGAATCAGGGTCATAGGGCTGGTTTAGCAGGCGGCAGGAGGGTGCGGCACTGTCATAGGCAAGGCTCCACCCCTCCGGCAGTCTGTCCTCATCAACGATTCCCGGAGTCCAAAGCTTAGGGTCTTTTATCGGGAAGGCGTCCAGACTTCCCGGAAAGGTCTGGTTGAAATCGCCTCCGGCGATGACGTAATTTCCTTTTTTGTATTCTTCCTGCAAAAATTCCATCAGGGCATCGGTCTGTGCCTTTTTCCCTTCGCCGTCGTCATAAGCCTCCAGATGGAGATTGACCGCTACAAGTTCCCTGTCTGTTCCTGCGACGGGGTAACGGGTGGCTAACAGGCAGCGTTTTAGGTTCGCCAGACGCACCGGCCACCGGAAGGGGCAGGGGAGGCTAAGCCGCATTGGATTTTCCGACATCTCAAGGTTTGACAAGGTGGCGATGCCGGAATCGATTTTTCCGATGGGCGGAAAGGGATAGGGGACAAAGCTGCAGCGGTAGTTCGGGGCGTAGGAGAATCCGAGCCCGGTCTTTTCGCTGTAAAAGCTAAGCTCGTCTGTATTTTTTGTCCTGGCGGAGCCGCGGTCAACTTCCTGCAAGAGGCAGAGGTCATAGTCTCCCTGTTTTAAAAAGTCCGCGACGGCGGAAAGATTCTGTTCTACGGTGTCCTGGCTTTTCGGATTTACCATCGTGCCGCCGTCCATGAAAAAGTCTGCGCCTGCATCCAGCCCTGCGTAGCCGGTGTTCCAGCTTATGATGCGGATGGAGGTATGCTCCAGGGGGAGTTCTTTTAGAATCTGTGTGTCGGCTGTTTCCTTGTTTTCAGGGCGGTATTCCGTGACGGTAAGCCAGGCGAGCAGGGCGGCTAAGGCTGATAACAGGATGAGCAGGATGATTGCCGGGATTTTTATTATTCGTTTCATAAGAGCTTGTCCTTTCGATTTCCGGCGGCGGTGAGCCGGGGCGACGGTTGTGTCAACAGGTTCTATCATGTACTATTATATCTGAGGGGTGAGAGAAATGAAAGCAGATAAACATTTTTACCGGAAATTATTTTCTCTGGTACTTCCTATTGCGATGCAGAATTTCATGAATGCTGTAGTCAGCGCGTCGGATGCTCTGATGCTTGGGCTTACGGGACAGACGGCACTTTCGGCAGTCTCCCTTGCTACTCAGGTGCAGTTTGTGCTGAATTTATTTTTTGCCGCGCTGACCAGCGGAGTGACGGTTCTGGCGGCGCAGTATTGGGGGAAGAAGGATACAAAGGCTTTAGAGCATGTGCTGGCGGTGTCTCTTCGCTGCAGTTTTGCTGTCTCTTTCTTGTTTTTCCTGGCATCGGCGGTAGCTCCGGGATTGCTCATGAGGATATTCACGGATGAGCAGAGATTGATTGACATGGGAGCGCCGTATCTGCGGGTGGTGAGCGTCTCTTATCTTTGCATGGGGATTTCGCAGGTTTATCTTTGCATTATGAAAAACAGCGGAAGGACGCTTAGGAGCACGATTTATGGCTCTGCGGCAGTAGTGCTCAATCTGATTTTAAATGGGGTGCTTATATTCGGAGCTTTCGGTGCTCCAAAGATGGGAATACAAGGCGCTGCCCTCGCGACGTTAATCTCGCGTGTAATCGTTTTGGCGCTGGTATTGTGCGAGAATGGGAAAACGGATGTGGTGAAGATCCGGTGGAAGTATGTGAGGAAACCGATGGATGTGCTTGAGCGGGATTACTATCATTACACTTTGCCCGTGCTGGCAAATGTGTTGGCGTGGGGCTGCGGGTTTACGATGTTTTCGGTTATCATGGGGCATCTGGGCGAGGAGGCGGTGGCGGCGAACGCGGTAGCCAATATCGTGAAAAATGTGATTTCCTGCTTTTGCTTAGGGATTGGTGCGGGCAGCGGCATTATTGTCGGAAATGAGCTCGGGAAAGGGGATTTGGAAAGAGCGCGGGAGTACGGCGGAAGGCTTTGCCGGACGGCGCTTATGGCAGGAATTATATCCGGACTTTTTCTGCTTGTATGTTCGCCGTTTATCTTTGCTTTTGCGCCGAACTTAAATGGACAAGCGCGGGAGTATCTGCGGGTCATGCTCTTTATATGCAGTTATTATCTTATCGGGAAGTCGCTGAATTCAACGGTGGTGGCGGGGATTTTCTGCGCCGGGGGCGATACGAGGTTCGGGATGTGCTGCGACGCGGTGACGATGTGGCTCATTATTGTTCCAGTGGGGGCGGTGGCGGCGTTTATGCTTAAGCTGCCGGTGCTGTGGGTGTATTTTCTGCTGAACCTGGATGAGCTTATAAAGCTGCCGGCGGTTTACCGGCATTATAAAAAGTATGCGTGGGTGAAGAACCTGACAAAATAAGATTATTTATAGAAGAAAGAGGTGTTTTGATGAAAAATACGGAGAGAAGAGACAGGGAGATGCCGTACATCTCCGACGAAGAGGTATTCGAGGAACAGAAGAGGGCGAGGCGGCTGACTCAGGCGATGAATACGGCGGACAGCTCAGACTTTGAGAAGATCAATGGGATTGTGAAGGAGCTTTTGGGAAAGTCGGAAGGCGCGGTTATCAATCCGCCGTTTTACTGTGATTATGGTACGCATATTGAGATGGGGAAGAATTTCTTTGCCAATTATAACTGCACGATTCTTGACGTGGCGAAGGTTGTGATTGGCGACAACTGTATGTTTGCTCCTAATGTGTCAATTTATACGGCGGGGCATCCGCTGCACCCGGAGATTCGAAGTACCCTTTACGAGTACGGCGTTGGGGTGACGATTGGGGATAATGTGTGGATTGGCGGCAATGTGGTGATTTGCCCGGGCGTGCATATCGGCAGCAATACGGTGATTGGAGCGGGGAGTGTCGTGACGAGGGATATCCCTGATTGGGTGGTCGCGGCGGGGAATCCGTGCAAGGTAATCCGCAGGATAACGGATGAGGATAGGAAATATTATTTCCGCGGGCGGGAGTTTGACGATGAGGCGTGGGAGGATGTGCAGAGGAGAATGGCGGGGAAATAAAATGGCATGGACTTAAAATTCTGATTATATTATACTTGTTATATCAACAAGAGGATTCCGTGATTTTGGAGGGGATACGATGAGGGATGCCAGCCTTGGGATAATACAAAAGGCGATGGAAGATTTTATAAAAATTCAAAGGCATATGCTGATTGCCCGTAAGGAAAATGCGACGGAGACATATGGCAGTTTAAAGAAAGAATACCTGTATCTGAAAAGTTTTCTTAATGTGGCAGGAGTAAATCTTACGGATATTGACGAGATTAAAGAATAATTAGATGAAGAAGAACAGGCGCAGCGCAAGTCTATGATGCAATGGCTTACGCTTTTTGTTAGAAAATATAATATTGCTGCAGGGGAATCTAAGAATGTTGAATTTAAAGAAGGTCTGCCTGAAAAGAGTAGTAAGATATTTAAGAATCCAGAGGGATATAATCATGTTGTTACCTGACAATATACATCCTGAATTGAGTATATTGAACATTGGGGCAGCGGTATCCCTCGGATTATCGGGAAAGTCAAAGCGGCGGGTCTTCGGGAGCCAGAGTTTATCGGCGGCGATGTGGATTTAAGAATTAACATTTATCGAGCACAAGCTAACATAAATAACGCCAATATTAACGCCAATGGCATTAAAGATGGCACTAATGGCGTTAAAGAAGTAACAAATAAGGAACAGACACAGATGGAAAGGCTATTACAGGTTATTGAGCAAAATCCATTTGCAACGCAGGCCTATTATGCAGAACAACTTGGCGTGTCAAAGAGAACAATTTCCAGAATGTTTGTTTCTTTAAAGGGAAAAGGCATATTGATACAATATGGAACAAGGGGAAAATCAAATTGGGTAATTAAAAAGTAGAAGATTTGATGTAGATTATCCACAAAATTGGCATTCGACGATTGCCGTTAATGTATATAAATGCTTTTAATATTAAAGAGAGGTGGTTGAAATGAAACTCTGCATTGTATCAACTGGAATAGTTATAATATTTTGAAAATAACAGGAGGACATAAAATGACTATTCCAGAGAATAAGCTTTATCCCCGTACAGGAGATAAAGAAACAATTTATTTGAAAAATGCAATCTCAAATCCCAATATAACAGTCGGTGATTTTACAATGTATAATGATTTTGTAAATGACCCGGTGCTATTTGAGAAAAACAATGTATTATATCATTACCCCATAAATCAAGACAAACTTGTGATTGGGAAATTTTGTTCGATTGCCTGTGGCGCAAAATTCCTGTTTAACAGTGCAAATCATACATTATCTTCGTTATCTACATATCCATTTCCACTGTTTTTTGAAGAATGGAATCTGGAGAAAAAAGAGGTAACACAGGCCTGGGATAATAAGGGAGATATTATTGTCGGAAATGATGTGTGGATTGGATATGAGGCTGTCATTTTAGCGGGTGTCCATATCGGAGACGGTGCGGTTATCGGTACACGGGCTGTTGTCACAAAAGATGTACCGCCTTATACGATTGTAGGAGGTGTTCCGGCAAAACCAATAAAAAAGCGTTTTCCAGAAAAAACCATTTCAATGCTGTTGGATATGCAGTGGTGGAATTGGCCGAATGATAAAATTGCTCATAACATTAAAGCAATACAAGCTGGAAAGATTGACAAATTACAAGTGTAAATGCTGGAGTTGATTTGATATTTCCTGCCGCTTTAATTGAAGAATTATTAATGTTTAGGAGAGGTTTGCTATAATGCAGCCTCTTCATTCTGCAGTGCCGTTAAAGGAGTTTGATTATAATGCGGAAGTGGAGATTGTCAATCCTGCAGCGGATACAGCTCCAAGTGGTTTTTGAGCAGTTTTTCGACTGCGGGATGACTCTTTGTCCGGTTCCTCGTCTGCCAGTTCAGCGGATGAAAGGTGTACCTGATAGATGAACGCATTGTAGATTTCGCAGCAGTAAAGTTTGACGGGATGGAAATTCTTTTTGTGGAAGGAACGGAGTTTCTGTTTTTTTACAGTCTTTAAGTTTCCGATTATAATTTTCCATTGCTGACTATCTTATCAGAAAATAATATAATTGAAACCCTCCATCTTAACACCAGAGTTTTTTCTGGTGTTATTATTTTGCCTTGCAGACGGCAAAAACGAGCAGGGGGAACACACATGGAAATCATTATTCAAAACGCTCTTTCATTGACGCAATCCATGTTTCGATTGCCTGTATAAGAATGAGCTGCTGTTCTAAAACTGCCATTCCTGTTTCGGGGATTTCGGGAGCATTTTTTTTAAGGCTCTCGTTTTCTTCAAGATATGATTTGAGCGTTTTGATATTGTCCTCAATGTTAGCAAGGCAGGCTCTTTGGTTTTCTCTGGACAAGCTGTCAAGGTTGACGATTACCGCATTGAAATCCAGAAAAATATAAATCGGCTTTAAGGATATTTCTAACATTAGTTTTTCAAATTGGGAATTTCCGGAATCGGTTAATGTATAAATTGCCTTTTCCGGCATTTTTCCGTCTTTGACCTGTGTGCTGGTGATGTAACCTTTTTCCGCTAGCTGGATTACTTTTTTGTAGATTGAGGGAGTGCTGATTTTTACCCATTTGGAAATATTCCGATATTCAACCAGTTTTTGAATATCATATGCGCTCATGGATTCCTTTTTGAGAATTCCTAATACGATTAAATCTATCGTTGCCATAAAATGTCCTCCATTCCTCTTGACAACTACTATAAATTATAGTAGTATGGGGTTCGCGGTTCAAATACTATAATTTATACTATTATATTTTATCCTATATGTCAAGAGAAAGGAGATTTTTACATGAACAAACAAAGCAGTAAAATGGAACTCTTAGGAAATGCCCCAATATCAAAGGCTCTTATGGCTATGGGAATCCCTGCTATGCTGGGTATGATGGTAAATGCCGTCTATAATCTGGTGGACGCTTATTTTGTGGGCGGCTTAGGCACAAGCCAGATGGGAGCGATTTCAGTTGTTTATCCTCTCGGCCAGGTGGTTGTAGGTTTGGGATTGCTGTTCGGAAACGGTGCGTCCTCCTATCTTTCCAGATTATTAGGAAAGGGAGATAAGGAGAAAGCAAATCAAGTGGCGAGTACCGCACTGTACGGCAGTGTTACCGCAGGTGCGGTTATGATTATTTTGTCTATGATTTTTCTTCGCCCTATTTTAAAGCTTTTGGGAGCAACGGACAGTATCATGCCCTATGCAGTAACTTATGCCGGTATCTATATTATTTCCTGTATCTTCAATGTATTTAATGTCACAATGAACAATATTGTAACAAGCGAGGGTGCGGCAAAGACAACAATGTGTGCGCTGATGGCCGGCGCAATACTGAATATCGGTTTAGACCCTCTATTCATCTATGTATTTGATATGGGAGTTGCCGGTGCGGCAATCGCTACCGCAATCTCGCAGATTGTTTCAACGTCCGTATATTTGATATTTGTACGAAAGAAAAAGAGTATCTATCGCTTTAAGATAAAGAATTGCTCTTTTACGAAAGAAATCATGTCGGAGATATTTAAGATTGGAATACCTACTTTAGTGTTTCAAATATTGACAAGTCTTTCGATTTCTCTTGTCAATACACGGGCAATGGCATACGGGGATTCTGTGATTGCCGGTATGGGTGCCGTGACAAGGATTGTATCTATGGGAAGTCTGATGGTATTCGGATTTATCAAAGGATTTCAGCCGATTGCAGGATATAGTTACGGCGCGAAAAAGTTTGACCGGTTACAGGAGGCAATCAAAACTTCTATCCTGTGGTCTACGGTATTTTGCGTCATTTATGGGTTGATATTAGCAATATTTTCAGAGGGAATCATATCTCAATTTACAAAAGATGATTTGGAAATGATTCAAGCAGGAACAAAGTCGTTACGCATAAATGGTATTTCGTTTATCCTGTTCGGGTTTTATACGGTGTATTCCTCATTGTTCCTTGCACTTGGAAAAGGATTGGCAGGATTCATCCTGGGAGCTTGCAGACAGGGTATCTGCTTTGTACCTGTGATTTTGATTCTTCCTGCACTCTGGGGTATAAATGGGATTCTATATGTACAGCCGATTGCAGATGTTCTTTCTGCCGTAATCACTGTATTTATGGCATTGCATTTGCATAAGGAATTGTAAACCATTGATTTTAGGCGGTCTGAAAAAATTATCAAAAAATTTTAGCACTCAATACTTGACGTGGCTAACAATAAGTGTTATAGTCTTGCTAGAACAAGAAAAAACACAAAATAGCATGTCAAGAAGGAGGCAATGTTATGAATATCAATAAATTTACGCAGAAATCTATCCAGGCTGTCCAGCAGTGCGAGCGCATTGCCATGGATTACGGCAATCAGGAGATTGAGCAGGAGCATCTGATGTACGCCCTGCTCACCCAGGACGACAGCCTTATTTTAAAACTGATGCAGAAGATGGGGCTTGACGGCAGCGCGGTCACGAGCCGCGTGGAGGAGGCTTTGAGAAAGCTTGTGAAAGTGCAGGGCGGGCAGCAGCATGTAGGCCAGCACCTTAACAATGCCCTTGTGTATGCGGAGGACGAGGCAAAGCAGATGGGGGATGAGTATGTATCGGTAGAGCACCTTTTCCTTTCCATGTTAAAATACGCCAATAAAGAGATGAAAAACATTTTCCGGGAGCTGGGCATCAGCCGGGAGGGTTTTTTACAGGCACTATCCACCGTCAGGGGCAACCAGCGGGTGACAAGCGACAATCCGGAAGATACCTACGATACGCTGAATAAGTACGGCACGGACCTTGTGGAGCGGGCAAGGGAGCAGAAGATGGACCCGGTGATCGGGCGTGACGCGGAGATTCGCAATGTCATCCGCATCCTCTCCCGGAAGACGAAGAACAATCCGGTGCTCATCGGGGAGCCGGGCGTCGGCAAGACGGCAGTAGCGGAAGGTCTGGCGCAGCGGATTGTCAAGGGAGACGTGCCGGAGGGATTGAAGGAGAAGACGGTATTTTCCCTGGATATGGGCGCGCTGGTGGCAGGAGCGAAGTACCGGGGCGAGTTTGAGGAGCGGCTGAAAGCGGTGCTGGAGGAAGTGAAAAAAAGCGACGGGCGGATTATCCTGTTCATCGATGAGCTGCATACGATTGTGGGCGCGGGCAAGACGGACGGCGCCATGGACGCGGGCAATATGCTAAAGCCTATGCTGGCGAGGGGCGAGCTGCACTGTATCGGTGCGACTACGCTTGACGAATACCGGCAGTATATTGAAAAGGACGCGGCTCTTGAGCGGCGGTTCCAGCCGGTGCTTGTTGATGAGCCCACGGTGGAGGATGCGATTTCTATCCTGCGGGGGCTTAAGGAGCGGTATGAGGTGTTCCACGGGGTTAAGATTACGGACGGCGCTCTGGTGGCGGCGGCAACCCTTTCTGACCGCTACATTTCCGACCGTTTCCTGCCGGACAAGGCTATTGACCTTGTGGACGAGGCATGTGCGCTCATTAAGACAGAACTTGATTCCATGCCGACGGAGCTTGACGAGCTGCAGAGAAAGATCATGCAGATGGAGATTGAGGAGGCGGCGCTTAAGAAAGAGGATGACCGGCTGAGCAAGGAGCGTCTGGAGCATCTTGAGCAGGAGCTTGCAGAGCTTAGGGAGGAGTTTGCCGGAAAGAAAGCCCAGTGGGATAATGAGAAGATTGATGTGGAGCGTGTGCAGAAACTCCGGGAGGAGATAGAGCAGATTGGGAAGGACATCGAGCGGGCAAAGCAGGAATATGACCTTAACAAGGCGGCAGAGCTGCAGTACGGCAGGCTCCCGGCTCTCCAGAAACAGTTGGAGGCAGAGGAGGCGAAGGTTAAGGACGAAGAGCTCTCTCTGGTGCATGAGAGCGTGACGGACGAGGAGATTGGGAAGATTGTCTCCCGGTGGACGGGCATCCCGGTTGCGAAGTTAAATGAGAGCGAGCGCAGCAAGACGCTCCATCTGGCGGATGAGTTGCACAGGCGGGTAATCGGGCAGGATGAGGGCGTTACGCTTGTGACGGAGGCGATTATCCGCTCCAAGGCGGGCATCAAAGACCCGACAAAGCCGATTGGCTCTTTCCTGTTTTTAGGGCCTACGGGCGTGGGGAAGACGGAGCTTGCCAAGGCGCTTGCCAGCCAGCTTTTTGATGACGAGAGCAACATGGTCCGTATCGACATGAGTGAATATATGGAGAAATATTCGGTATCGAGGCTTATCGGAGCGCCTCCGGGATATGTGGGGTATGACGAGGGCGGGCAGCTTACCGAGGCAGTCCGCAGGAAACCATATTCTGTCGTTCTCTTTGACGAGGTGGAAAAGGCGCACCCGGATGTGTTCAACGTGCTTTTGCAGGTGCTTGACGATGGGCGGATTACGGACTCCCAGGGGCGGACGGTTGATTTTAAGAATACGATACTGATCATGACTTCGAATATCGGTTCGTCCTATCTTCTGGACGGCATTGACGGGGAGGGCAATATCAGCGAGGCGGCGTCCGGAGCGGTCATGGCGGAACTGCGGAATCATTTCCGGCCGGAATTCTTAAACCGCCTGGACGAGACGATTTTATTCAAGCCGCTGACGAAGACGGATATTTACTCGATTATTGACCTGCTGGTGGAGGATGTCAATAGACGCCTTAAAGACAGGGAGATACAGATTGCCCTGACGGAAAGCGCGAAGAATGCGGTTGTGGACGGAGGGTATGACCCGACTTACGGTGCAAGGCCGCTAAAGCGGTATCTCCAGAAACATGTGGAGACGCTGGCGGCAAAGCTGATGCTTGAAGGCGGGGTTCATGCGGAGGACACGATATTGATCGATGCACAGGACGGAAAACTTTCGGCGCGTATTTCTTGACAATTTCCGGTTGCACAGATATACTAATGAATCAGAAGAGCAGTTGCGAATTATATTTTTTATAGTTTGTGGCTGCTCTTTTGCTGTCAGGCGCCGAAGATGCGTCATACGCATTTTCGGGGTGTGTAGGATTGGGGTAAGGAGGTTTTTGAAAATGAAAAAGATAAATTGGAAAGAGCTGGGGATTGACCTTTTGGTGGATGTGGCGGCAAGTATCATTATTGCTGTCGGGATTTACAACTTTGCGATGAGCGCAAATTTTCCGGTGGCGGGCTTTTCGGGCATCGCGATTATTATGTATCATCTTTTAAATATACCGGTAGGCGTGGGGACTATATTGCTGAACATACCGGTAGCGGTATTCTGTTATAAGTTCCTGGGGAAGAAGTTTTTTTTCCGGTCTGTGAAGACGACTATAATTTCTTCCGTCTTTATTGACTATGTGGCGCCCATGTTTCCGGTGTATGAGGGGGAGCGTTTCCTTGCGGCGCTCTGCATGGGCATCCTGTGCGGTATCGGGTATGCCATGATATTTATGCGTAGTTCTTCCACCGGGGGGCAGGATTTCATCTCGATGTCGATAAAGAAGGTGAAACCGCACATTTCCCTTGGGATGATCACGTTTGCTCTCGACATGCTGACTATTGTAGCGGGGAGCCTTCTGGTATTTAAGGATATTGACGGCTTTATCTACGGAGTTATCGTGACATATCTGATGGCGATTGTCATGGACAAGATCATGTACGGGATTGATGAAGGCAAGATGACGCTGATCGTCACGGAAAGGGGAGACGAGGTGGCAAGGCATATTGATGAGTATTCCGGCAGAGGTTCTACTATCCTCCAGGGTATCGGGAGCTATTCCAAGAAAGAAAAGGCAGTGGTAATGTGCGCCTGCAACAATAAGCAGATGTACACCATAAAGAAAATCGCGCATCAGGTTGACCCAAAAGCGTTTACGATTATTATGGAGTCCAATGAAGTGCTGGGGGAAGGATTTAAAGAAGAGATATAAAAAGAAAGACAGAATAAAAGACAAAATAACAAGGTGCAGATGCCCCGCATAGAGGTGCCGCACCTTGTTTTCATTTTCGCGCATGAAAAAGGGATGTCTATTTTGCGTACAGTTTCACTAATTCCATCATCACATCCACGCTCTTGTCCATGCCTTCTACGGTGATATGTTCGTATGGCCCATGGTATGCATGTCCGCCGGTCCCGAGGTTCGGGCAAGGCAGTCCTTTGAAACTTAACTGGCAGCCGTCCGTGCCGCCCCGGATTGGGATGACGAGAGGCTCTACGCCGGCTGACTCGCAGGCCGTCTTTGCATTGTCAATCAGGTGCATGCATCCGGCGATGATCTCAGCCATATTCTTATACTGGTCCGTAATCGTGAGGGTAACGGTTCCCTCGCCCCACTTTTCATTCAAATCCTTTTCAATCAGGCGGAGCGTTTTCTTGCGCGCCTCGAAAAGAGAGCTGTCATGGTCGCGGACAAGATAATTAAGCTGTGCCGATGCACATTCGCCGGTCATGCTTACAAGGTGATAGAAACCTTCATACCCTTCCGTTCCCCTCGGTGTCTCGCAGCCCGGGAGCATATTGTTGATTTCCATAGCCACTAAGGAGGCATTGATCATGGTATCCTTTGAGGAGCCAGGGTGGACGCTGAAACCTTTAATGTCGAAACATGCCTTGCAGGCGTTAAAGTTCTCATACTGGATTTCGCCTTCCGTGTCTCCGTCCATAGTGTAGCCGTAGTCAGCGCCGAATTCCTCAACGTTGAAGTGTGCTGCTCCGGTCCCTATCTCTTCGTCCGGGGTAAATGCGACGCAGAGCTTTCCGTGAGGGATGTTTTCTGCCTGAACCCGCTCGATCATGGTCAGGATCTCGGCAACACCGGCTTTGTCATCGGCGCCCAGTACGGTAGTGCCGTCGCTTGTGATGAGGGTGCGCCCTTTTAAACTTTCGAGATGCGGAAACGTAGCCGGGTCGAGAATCAATCCGCTGTCAGCAATCTCCATGGCCTCTCCGCTGTAATTTTCGGTAATCACCGGCTTGATATCGTGGTCGCAGTAATCCGCAACGGTATCCATATGGGCGATAAATCCAATGGCAGGCTTGTCTTCAAAGCCTTCCGTGGCAGGAAGATTGCCGTACAGGTAGCACTGCTCGTCCAGATGCACGTCTTTGAGCCCTAACTCTTTCATCTCTGCCTCTAAGATTTTCCCCAGGTCGAACTGGCACTGGGAAGATGGAACAGTCTCGCTGTTCTCATCGCTGGGTGTACGCACGACAACGTACTTTAAAAGTCTTTCATAAGCTTTCATTGCTCATTCCCCTTTCTTTGTCGTTAAGGTAAATCATAACATATTTTGTCCGGTATGGCGAGAGGGCTATCGCCGGTCAAAGAAAATATTTTTCCCTGCTATACTTAAAGGGATGCCAAGCCAGCAGAACCCATCTTTAAAATCTTCCATTTCAGCGGCCGCTTTTCCGATGGACCACATAATACGGTTGTCAATGTTGTCAAGTGATGCGACATTGACAGCAGAAGACACGGCAATTCCCAGATCGACAAGTAGGTGTGCGCAGACACCGTCAGCCTCCTGGCAGATATCGCAGTCCAGAAAGCCGCACAGGCCGCAGTGCGGAATATGGCGGTAATCTTTTTTTGTTCCGATCAGCACAACTGCCTGGCTGTCACGCACATTGTCCGCGTCTCTTTTGTACCAGGCAGCTTTCCCTTCCCCAAAGAGCCGTATACCGGTTTCCTCCATCGTATCTGCTAAGCGCTGCTTATCAGTCTTTGTCAGGACATAAGTGATGATCGAATCCTGTCCTTTTGCTTTGGGCGCTGTGCGGGCAGCAGCGCACATTCTCGCGGCAGTGTTGAATAATGCTTCTTTTTCCATCTCAGTACTGTTATAGATCATAGTGTTCTCCTTAGAATCTTATGGTAATAAATGTTAACAGGTCTTTCAATTAATATAAACCTTGAGGTTTGGTGATGTCAATGTTTTCAAAATTTTGCTTTGCACTGTTATTTTTATTTGGATTATGCTAAACTTAGGAGGAAATATTTCAGGAGGCATAGTTTATGAAGTTATCTCAGTTATTAGAGCATTTGCAATATGAAGTCGTCCAGGGAAAGGATGATATCCCGGTGACAGAACTTGTGAACGATTCCCGCAAGGTCTGTGAGGGCAGTGTGTTTGTGTGTATCAGTGGGGCAGTGTCGGACGGCCATGCCTATATCGCGGATGTGGCAGAAAAGGGTGCGGCGGCAGTGATAGTTGAAAAGGATATCGAGGTGCCGGAGAACCTGACGGTGATCAAGGTACCGGATACCCGCTATGGGCTGGCACTGATGTCGGCAGCCTACTTCGGTTATCCGGCGGATAAGCTTAAGGTGATTGGAATCACCGGCACAAAAGGAAAGACGACGACCACTTATATGGTGAAGTCCATCCTTGAAGGCGTGGGGCATAAGGTGGGACTGATTGGGACTATAGAGGCGATCATCGGTGATAAGGTAATCCCGGCGAATAACACTACGCCGGAGTCTTATGTGATCCAAAAGTATTTTGCCGAGATGGTTGAGGCGGGCTGTGACAGCGTGGTCATGGAAGTGTCTTCGCAGGGACTTATGCTTCACCGGACGGCGGGGATTCCATTTGAGATCGGTATCTTTACGAATCTCGGGGAAGACCACATCGGACCCAATGAGCACAAAGATTTTGAAGATTACAAGCGCTGCAAGGGCTTGCTCTTTAAGCAGTGCAGGCTTGGTATTGCAAATGTTGATGATAAATGGTACGAGGATGTGTTTGCCGGGGCTACCTGTAAGATAGAGACGTTCGGTCTGTCGGAAAGAGCAGGACTTCGGGCGGTAGATATCGAACATATCTCAAGGCCGGGGTATCTGGGGGTGAAGTACCGCGTAGCCGGGTTGATGGACTTTGACGTAGAGATTGATATTCCCGGAGAGTTCAGTGTCTATAATTCCCTGACGGCCATTGCAGTGTGCAGACATTTTGACGTACCTGTGGAGAAGATAAAGGAAGCGCTTAAAGATGCGAGAGTGAAAGGGCGCATTGAGATGGTGAAGGTGTCGGATGAATTTACACTAATGATTGACTATGCCCACAATGCGATGGCTCTTGAAAGCCTTCTTCATACGCTCAGGGATTATGACCCGGGACGTATCGTTGCTGTATTCGGCTGCGGCGGAAACCGCTCGAGGACGAGACGTTATGAGATGGGAGAGGTGTCCGGGCGTCTTGCGGACTTTACCATCATTACTTCGGATAATCCGAGATTCGAGGAGCCCCAGGAGATTATCAATGATATCATCACAGGTATGAAAAAGACGGACGGGAAATACATTGATATCTGTGACAGAGGCGAGGCGATCAAGTATGCCATCGCACACGGGCGTCCGGGTGATGTGATCGTGATTGCCGGAAAAGGGCATGAGACTTATCAGGAGATCAAAGGCGTAAAGTACGATATGGATGACAGGGTGCTGATTCAGGAAGCCTTGAAAGAAATAGCAGAAGGAAGATAAAACGGATTACAGATGTACGCAGATATTATTGTAGATATTACTCATGAAAAGCTTGACAAAGTATTTCAGTACAGCATCCCCTCCGAACTGGAGGGGGCGCTTTCTGTTGGGACAGAAGTTATCGTACCTTTCGGGAAGGGCAATAGAGAGACGTCCGGATACGTGGTGGCTTTTTCCGGAAAACCGGATTATCCGGCGGAAAAGATAAAACCGGTACTTAAAAAAGCAGAAAAAAGTATTGCCATCGAGTCAAAGCTGGTGTCGCTGGCGGCGTGGATGAAGGAACAGTATGGCGGAACGATGATCCAGGCATTGAAGACAGTCCTTCCGATCAAGCGGAAAGAAGCTGCGCGCATGAAGCGAAAGGTAAGACTTTTGCTTGATACGGAGGAGGCGAAAGAGCGTCTTAAGTTTTATCTTGACAAGAACCAGAAAGCGCGGGCAAGACTGCTGGCAGGGCTTATGGATCAGCCGGAGCAGGAATATGAACTGGTGACGAAAAAGCTTCATGTAACCCTTGCCGTTATCCGTTCTCTCGAGGAGCAGGGAGTACTTGCCCTTGAGTCAGAAGAGATGATGCGCGGTTTGGTGCGTTACCGAAAGCATGAGGAAGATACGGTACATTTTAATGAGGAGCAAAGAAGAGCAGCAGGCCGGTTCTGGGAGGATTACCGCAGGGGGATATACGGGAACTACCTCGTGTACGGGATTACCGGGAGCGGAAAGACAGAAGTGTATATCGAGATGATACGAAAGGTTGTGGGACAGGGACGGCAGGCAATTGTGCTGATTCCGGAGATTGCTCTTACTTATCAGACGGTGATGCGCTTTTATGCCCGATTCGGGGACCGGGTATCGATCTTAAATTCCCGCATGTCAGCGGGCGAGCGGTATGATCAGATGGAACGGGTAAAGCGGGGCGAGGTGGATGTGATGATCGGTCCCCGTTCTGCCCTTTTTACGCCTTTTAAGAATCTTGGGCTGATCGTGGTGGATGAGGAACATGAGTCTGCCTATAAGAGCGAACAGGTTCCGAGATACCATGCCAGAGAGACGGCGATTGCAAGAGGCAAGATGGAGGGGGCAAGCGTGGTGCTCGGCTCGGCGACTCCGTCACTGGAAGCGTTTTACCGATGTAAGACGGGAGACTGCACACTCCTTAGACTGCCCGCCCGGGCAGCAGGACAGGAACTTCCCAGGGTATATACGGTGGATATGCGGGAAGAATTAAAGCAAGGGAACCGTTCAATGATTAGTGACCGATTAAAGGAGCTTGTCCGGAAGCGGTTAAAAAAAGGACAACAGACCATGCTTTTTCTTAATCGGCGGGGATATGCAGGATTTGTTTCTTGCAGGTCTTGCGGATATGTAGTAAAATGTCCTCATTGCGATGTGTCGCTGTCCGCCCACAAAGGCGGCAGGCTCGTCTGCCATTACTGCGGATATGAGGAACGCACGAGGAAGACCTGTCCTTCCTGCGGCTCTGGCTGTATCGGCGGATTCAAGGCGGGGACGCAGCAGATTGAGGACATCGTAAAGCGGGAGTTTGCCGGAGCCAAGGTGCTCCGCATGGATATGGATACCACGAAAAAAAAGGATAGTCATGAGAAGATATTGTCAGCGTTTTCCAACGGAGAAGCGGATATATTGATCGGAACGCAGATGATCGTCAAGGGGCATGATTTCCCTAATGTGACGCTGGTAGGGATATTAGCGGCGGATATGTCGCTGTATTCGAATGATTACCGGTCCGGCGAGCGGACCTTTGAGCTGCTTGTACAGGCGGCGGGCCGGGCAGGCCGGGGGAATCTTAAGGGTGAGGTGGTGATCCAGACCTACAGTCCGGATCATTACAGTATCCGTATGGCTGCGGCGCAGGATTATGAAGGGTTTTATAAAGAAGAGATGCGATACAGGGAGCTGATGGGTTATCCGCCGGTCAGTGATCTTCTTGCGGTGTTGATGACCGGTGCAGACGAGAAGTACCTGGAGCTGGCAGCAGGGTATCTTAAAAGTTTTGCTGTGCGGGCAGATAAGGAAAAGGTACTTCAGATCATCGGCCCTGCGAGTCCTTATGTAAGCAAGGTGAGCGACGAATACCGCAAAGTTATGTATCTGAAGTGCAAAAAGAAAGAAGATCTGATAGGGATAAAAGATCTTCTGGAGCAATATATTGAGATTAACAGAGGGTTTGACTGCATAAAGATACAATTTGATTTTAATCCCATGGGAATATTTTGAAATATTTTTATATAGTATTAGGAGGAAATGTCATGGCGTTAAGAAAGATTCGTGAGATGGGTGAGGAAGTGCTGACGAAGCACTGCAAAGAGGTTACGAAGATGAATCTTCGCACAAAGCTTTTGATCAATGACTTGTTAGACACGATGTATGAGGCAGGAGGAGTGGGACTGGCTGCCCCGCAGGTAGGCATTTTAAAAAGGATTGCGGTAGTTGATATCGGGGACGGCCCGATTGTTTTGATCAATCCGGAGATTGTCGGGCAGGATGGAGAGCAGACAGGCGAGGAAGGCTGTCTTAGTGTGCCGGGGAAATATGGAATCGTGACGAGGCCGAATTATGTGAAGGTGAAGACCTTGACGGAGGGCATGGAAGAAGTGTTTATTGAGGGTGAGGAGCTTCTTGCACGGGCGCTCTGCCATGAGATTGAGCACTTGGACGGAAAGCTTTATGTGGAGCTGGCGGAAGACGGACTTCATGATGTGGAGGATGAAAAGGAGTAGCGTATGAAAGTGATATTTATGGGGACACCGGATTTTTCCGTGGGGACGCTTGAAGCCCTGGTGGAAGCAGGACATGAGGTGGTCCTTGCGGTCACACAGCCGGATAAGCCCAAGGGCCGGGGCGGGAAGATGCAGCTTACGCCGGTAAAAGAAGCGGCGCTTGCACATAAGATTCCGGTATTTCAGCCGAAAAAGATCCGGACGCCGGAATGCATCGAAGAATTAAAAAAATATGAAGCAGATATCATGGTCGTTATTGCTTTCGGGCAGATCCTTCCGAAGGAAATCCTTGAGCTGACGCCTTTCGGCTGCGTGAATGTACATGCCTCGCTCCTTCCAAAGTACCGCGGCGCCGCGCCGATCCAGTGGGCGGTCATCAACGGAGAACAAGTGTCTGGTGTTACGACGATGCAGATGGATGAAGGACTTGATACCGGAGATATGCTTCTTAAAGCGGAGGTTGTCTTAGAGGAAAAGGAGACTGGGGAGAGCCTTCATGATAAGCTTGCCAAAGCAGGTGCAAAGCTTTGTGTCAGGACACTCAAAGCCCTTGAGGAAGGGACGGTTAAGCCGGAAAAACAGGGAGAAAGTCCGACAGAATACGCAAGGATGCTGGACAAGGAGCTTGGAAATATCGATTGGGAGAAATCTGCGGTGTCCATCGAGCGGCTCATCCGGGGGCTTAATTCATGGCCCAGTGCGTATACGGATTGGAACGGAAAAGTGATGAAGCTGTGGGCGGCGGAGGTGTGCGCTCAGGAAGATCTGGCAGCGGACGGACAGGGAGATGAAGGTGCCTTGGCTGTCAGTGAACATCCGGCGCCTGGGACAGTTGTCAGGGTAGAAAAAGGTGGTTTTTATGTGCAGACCGGAGACGGGGTGCTTAAAGTGACAGAGCTTCAGATTCCGGGTAAAAAGAAGATGGATGCCGGGGCTTTCCTCAGAGGGTATCCGATTAGAGTTGGGGAAAAATTGAAGAAGGTATAATACGAGGGGCTGTCTGCTTTATGACAGCCCCCGTTTTTTGGATTGCCTATATTTGTAGATATTTTTACTATTTCTCATAGTAATTCCTCTAATAATAATCCTCAATCACCCATGGGTCATCCGAACTTTCGCGTCCAAGTATCCAATACTGATCCTTGTTTTCAAAAGGATTGTCATCAGTAACATCACTTGGGAATACCCCCGCCTTATAATAGGATCGAATAACAATCATTTCTTTTCTGTGATCACGGCTCGTATCTCTCGAATCCTCCTCTTCGTAATGGAGTCGTTTCAATTTGTATCCTCTGAATATATCGTTTGTTTTAAAGTCCTCAATCAAAACATTCCCTGCTGCTTTTACTTCCTCAAATGTATACAACTGTGGTTTGCCATAATCAAGTTCCACATTTCGGACATGACTCCTTGTACAATAAATCCCAAGATAAACACAGATTACAAGGAATAGGAAAAACGGAAACAATAATATTTTTATTTTCTTCATCATAAACACTCCTTTGATTTACAATTATAATTATTATATGTTTTTGCGCTATATATGTCAATAATTATTTAGATAAACTAAATATTGATAAATAAGATAAATAAAGTATAATATACTTAGAAGGAGATTATTTCATATGCGCGCACAAAATAATTTCAAAAAAGGAGCAGTGGAGATGTTGCTGCTTCATTTATTAAAAGAAAAAGGGGACTGTTACGGTTACCAGATGTCTCAATTGATTAAAAATATATCGGCGGGTTATTTGATTATTCCGGAAGGCTCTATGTATCCGGCATTATATAAGTTGATTGAAAAAGGATACATCACTGATTATAAGAAGCAGGTAGGAAAGAGGATGATTCGTGTATATTATCATATTGAAGCGGCGGGAGAGGAACGTCTTTCGGGTTTGATTCAAGAATATTACGAGACTAATGAGAAGATTGAAAAAATTCTAAGATTTGACTTCTGCAACGTAAATGCGGGGGATGAGGAGAAAGACTATGAATAAGGATTCAAAAAAGTATTACAGTGAACTGAAATTATTCATTCCTGTTCATGGTAAAATAGAAAGACAATTGTTTTCTGAGATTCGTTTTCGATTAGAAGAGTTAAATGAAAATATGGAAAAGGTTAGCTATGAACAAATATGTGAGGAATTGGGGACTCCGCAGGAAATAGTTTCCGGGTATTTTTGTGATACAGACACGGAATACCTTGTGAAAAGACTGCGTTTCACACAGTATATTCGTAGGTGTATTCTCGTACTTATCGCAGCAATCATTATAATAGCCGGAGTATATTGTTATTATTTACACAAGTTATATTTAGAAGTCAGTGAAGAAGGCGTGCCGACATATTTTATCGAAACAATTGAGGAATAGACGGAAAGGGCACAATATTTTTTATAGCTTGTTTGTGCCTTGGGCAAAACGAAAGGAACGGTAAAAATCATGAGAAAAATACTTTGTGTTTTATTTGTTATATTTTTATTGATATATCCATCAACTGCCACTGCGGCAAATATTAATTCGGAATCGGAAATTGAATATTTTGATGATGGAAGTTACATTATTACTACCATAGATGTTGAGGTTCAACCTACGATTGCATTATTTTCAAAGACGGTAACAAAATCAAAAACAGCTAAATACTATTCAGGAAATGTTGCGAAATGGTATGTTAAAGTAACCGGAACATTTACATATGGAAATGGGAGTGCAAAATGTACAAAATCTACAGTTACTGCAGGATCTTATACAAATAATTGGAAAATTACATCAAAATCGGCATCTAAAAGCGGAAATACTGCAAGTGCTAAAGGAGTGGCGAAAAGGTATTATGGCGGAACGGTTATCGAAACTCTTGCTAAAAATGTCAAGTTAACTTGCAGTTCTGCCGGTAAATTTTCCTAAAGTGTTGTAGAGTGCTCTTTTAATTGCACTAGGAGAGAGATTTATCAATGATATTAACTTAAAAGAGATAAGTATAGAAAGTAATTATAAAGCAGCAGACTTATATAGTAAAGAACAAAATATAAAGTTCAGGGAAAGCATTATGTTAGAGAGCAAACAAAGTATCTCTCGCAATTCTACCATTTTGTTTTTATCTGTTTCCGACATCTTTCTGGAAGAGAAAGGGGTGTTTCCATTGGGATTTGATTTAGAGAGGGATATTTATAGGTAACTCAAATAACAGAAATTAGGAAAGGATAATGCTGTGTTAGAAAAATGGATACAAGTGTATTATACTTCTGAGATGGACAAATTTTTGAAGGCCCAAAATTTAATGCAAGAACAGAATATAAAGTATAAAACAAACATTTTCAATAATAATTTAAGATTGGCGATGAATAGCCTTGAAGGTAAAACAAGTGCTGTCTTAAGTAGAAGTGGTAATATAAAAGATTTTTACACTATTTCGGTGAAGAAAAAAGATGAGCATAATGCAAGGTTCTTGCTATCAAGAATTGAAGGTTAATGTTGATACAGTGTTATAAAAGGTGATTATATGATTAAAAAGTGTATGGCTTTATTGACTGTTGTATGTTTGATTCTGACTTTGGGAAATTCTGCATTAGCGAATTCTAATGCGAATGTTGATGTTGAACAGGTGACGCTTATAAAAAACGAAGGGAATATTTTATACTATTTAGACAGAAATAAAATTTTAAAAGTTATTGTGGAGGTTCCGGAAATTGTAACGATATGTAATGAAAAAGCTGTTGATGATGAAATGATTACGGCAACGACAGATATTAATGTTAGACTTTTTGAGTCAAAGCCTCTTACGAGCAAAGAAATTAGTTTGGCAAAAGCGGGAGAACTGACAAAATCTGATGAGGCAATTAATCCTATGGGAAATATAAGAGCCAAATTGTCTGTCAAGTATTCTTGGACTTCATATAGTAAAACTAAGCTGCTTAGAATGATTAGTGCTATGTCTAGTTATAAGATATTATTAGCAGAAGGGGTGGCGCCACAGACATGTTCTTTATATTGGAAGGCAGAGGGCGAAATATATAAAAATGGCACATTTGTAAAAAGAGGGAGTCTTGGAACAACAAAAAACTATACTACACCTAAATTTAGTAATGTTAAACTAATGGCTTCTGGACAAGCAATTGCTCCAATTACTGCTGGATTTACATATAAATTAAAGTGTAGTAGAGGTGTGAATATAAATGTGTATATGCCATTAGTATAGTAAGGTTAATTATTGTAATTGGAAAAGATTCACGGGAATCAAGAAAGATAGTGTGTCAATTTTGGCTTCTGTAATTTTATTAATGAATGAGAAAAGATGAATAACCTGATGGAGTGATAACAGAGATGGGAAATCATGAAGAGCTGCTTAGAAGAGGCGGACGGTATTATCGGCTATATGTGGAAGGTGTGCGTGAGCATGGGAATGATAAGGAAATGTGTAGGATAAATTGTGCATAGTATAAAAATTAAAAAATTGAATATGAGTGTCACATTTTATAGAGCAGCAGACTTATATATAGTAAGGAACAAAATATAAAGTGCAAGAGGGAGTTTGATGTATAAATTGTGAGGCTGTAAAAAATCTTGTGTTTATGGAAACTTATACTACTTTTTCTGTTTTTTTGTACAATTATTAAGCCCCTGTATTGATTGTTTTTGTTCGTGGGCTCTGACCGCGCCTGGCTTCCAGAATAAGATTGGGGTTTTCTGACAATAATACAGATGCCGATGGTATAAAGGGTGGGATGGCAGATCTTGGTGACGCCATCCCGTCTTTTGTTTTACAGATTGCCTGTAATCCTCTCGTTATATAGGACGATCAATTGATTCAATACCTGATCCCGGTTCTGATATCTCTGCGTCCATTTCTTTTGTTATCTGTCAGAAAATCTCATAAACGAGGGCAGCATTGAGTACTGCTTCCATAAGCTCCTGAAAGATATCTTTAAAACTTTCTTTGAGAAAAGAATAAACGTTTGCTACGCTGCTAATGTTATTTTGTGAAATAGATAATCTGCCGAATTTGTTCCTTAGCAACTGTTATAAAAATCTTTTTTAATATGAGACGTGTTATAGTTCTTCACATCGTTCAGCTTGGTATATAACGCCTTCTTTCATGACAAATGCGCAGTCTAACAGCGCATATGGATCGTTCATCAGATCTCTCTTCCATGCGGAGATATCTGCAAGCTTGCCCGGCTCTAGAGTGCCGATCTTATCGTCGAGCCCCAGGATTTCCGAGTTAACCTTCGTGGCCGCATGAAGCGTGCGGAAGGTTCCCATGCCGCTCTCCATCCATGCTTTAAATTCAAAGCCGCTCTCGTAATTCTGGTGGGTAGCCACCATATCCGTGCCGTATCCGAGCTTGCACTTACAGTTCTTGATTACTTCGCGGCCTGCCTGCAGGGCATCTTTGTAATATTCCAGTTTGATGCGGTATTCTTCCTGCTTTGTCTGGATGAGTACAGGATCGTAATGTACGGCTTCCTCGTAAGGACAGAAGGTGGGAACCACATATACATCATTGTCAATGATCATCTGGGCGGTTTCTTCATCCATCAAAGAGCAGTGTTCCATACCGTCAATTCCGAACTGAATCAGTTTTTTCATATGGTCGGGACTGTATACATGAGCAGTTACAGTCTTTCCCCACTCATGGGCGGTGTCCATGATGGCTTTCATTTCTTCGTCATTGAGCTGCTGTTGGGAAGGGTTGTCATAGGGGGTAAAGAAACCGCCCGTTGCCATGATCTTAATAAAGTCAGCGCCGTATTTTATCTCCTCGCGCACCGCATTTACGAAAAAGTCTTTGCCCGCGCCCAGGACGGGACGCATATTCTGCGTGATCATGGAAAGCTCTGGATTTCTTGCAAAGCCTTGTGACAGATCCCCGTGGCTGCCTGCGCTGCAGATCAGTCTTGGGGCAGCTACGATCCTGGAGCCTGTGATGTAGCCTTTCTCAATGGCACGCTTCACATCAAGGATACCGAAACCGTTGGAAGTGATGCCTCCTGTATGGCGGATGGTTGTGAACCCTCTGGACAGTGTTTTCTGTGCCGTACGGATACAGGCAATAGTTTTGGCTTCTTCTGAAGTCGTATAAACTTCTTCCCGGACGGTATGCCAGTCGATATAATCCATATGCATATGCGCATCGATCATGCCCGGAGTGACAGTTGCGTCGGACAAGTCGATGACCTGTGCCGATTCCGGTTTAGGGATATCCGTGCCGACGGCCTCGATTTTCTCGTTTTTTACAAGAATCTTATAATTTTCTTTGAATTCCGGCTCTATGCCGTTATAGAACTTTCCGCAGATAATATAGGTATATTTATCCATACTTTATTCCTCCATTGTTATTTCTGATTTTCCTTCTGTGTCAGGAGAGACACCGCGATCAGTACAATGACTGCGACCGGAACAGCCACAAGTACAGTGGAAAGCCCTAAAGGCTGCTTCATCATCTCGTAAGCAATGGTAACGATCGTGCCTACGATCATGGAAGCGATGCCGCCTGTCTTTGTTACTTTCTTCCAGCACAATGCACCGATGAGCGCCGGAGTGATCCCTGCACCGTAGATTGTGTATGACCAATACTGTATAGCCAGCACAGTCGGGAAAAACTGCAGCAAAATATAAGCTGCGATACCGGCGATCACGATGGTCCATCTGGTTACCTTGAATTTTTGCGCATCAGTTGCGTTCGGATTGATCTTCTCGGCGTAGATATCGTAAGTAATATTCGTAGCACCGGACAGAAGGTAGGAGTCGCCGGTGGTGATGATAAACGCCGCGGCGGCTGCCAGAAGGACTCCCCCTGCCAGAGTCGGGATTACGGTGGTGCTGGACATAAAAGCCATACCAGGGTCAATATTGTTGCCGAAGATTACTTTTGTAGAGAAAGAAATTACTGCTACCAGAGGCATAACTACAAGCATTCCAAGAAACCAGCCGATAAACCCTTTCTTTACTGTCTTCTCGCCGTCGCCTGCTGCAATTCTCTGATACAAGTTCTGGTCGCCCATGGTTAGGAAGAACAGCGGAAGGTAACCGGAGATGAATCCTGCAAATGTCTGTCCTCCGGAGAGCGTCAGGCTTTCCGGGGAGGAGGAAGCAATGACATTATTCCATCCTCCGGCAGCGCGGACGACAAGGGGAGTTGCGATGATAATACCGAACAGCATGATAAACGCACTGATGGCATCGGTAACGGCAACGGATTTTAAGCCTCCTGAGAATGCAAGGAAGATGATCAAAACGGCTGCCACTGCTGTTGCGATATTGACATCCATGCCGGTGGTAACATTTAGTATAAATGCCAGCCCTTTGTATTGATATGCGCAGATGGATACCATTGAGAGGGCGATAATAAGTCCTGCTAAAAGCCGTGCCGTCCTGCCGTATTTATTCTCCAAAAGCTGCGCTACGGTGTAGGAACTTGAGGAACGGATCTTCTTTGACAGGAGGAACAAGACTATGATCCCTCCTATGGCGGGAAGTGCGAAGAAGATACCCGGCCAGAGCCCGTATGTATAAGCCAGGGAGTTGCCGCCGCCGGATATAGTGCCGTTCCCTGTGTAGGTTGCCAGAAAAGTACCGATCAACACGACGGAGCCAAGCCCCTTCCCTGCAAGCACGAACTCGTCGCTGGTCTTTGCCTCTCTTGAGTAATACGCTCCTACGATAACCAGAATAACGGCATAAATTGCTACAAAGATAAGTAAAACAGGTTTTGCTGTTAGTTGCTGCATAAAATCCCTCCTTTTGGGTAAACAAAAAGGCAGGGTAGCAAAAAACAGCCACCTTGCCCGTGTTCATATAAACGTAAATGAATTATCAGTAACAAACCGCGGTCTGTAAAGCATGTTATAATAATAACAATTGATATTGATTTTGTCAATCTTTATAATGAATTTCTATATATTGACGAAAATAAAGAGAATATTTATGCTATTATACACAAAACTATCCTCTTATTTTTCGTTAATTTTCATAATATTTGAAGCAAAATTTTGTTAATAGATACAAACTGCGGTTTTTAAAAATGATTTAATTTGTGTTTTGAGGCTTCAGGAACTCGCTGTAGAATTCAAAACTTTGTGCTCCAAAATAACCGAGAGAGAAGCTTCCTGCCTGGACGCACCAGTCGATAAAGATGCCCCGCTCGATAGCAAGAACATGGTGAGCCAGGGTTTCTACCGGGATATCGTCCCGGATCTCCCCTTTTTCCTGGCCTTCTGAGATGATTTTCTTTACAAGCTTAATATAGAATCTGTCTGGACTTAAAAAATGCTCCTGAGTCTGATTAGAAAGCTGTGATTTGTACAGGGCGCACAAAAATTCAGGCGAGACGTTCCCTTCAATGAAGTAGGATACGTACTGCCCCAGCAGCCGCAGTTGCAGCAGACTGTTAAGATTTTTATCCATAGTTGCATAAAATTTTTCGTATTCCCGGTCAAAAAAGGCGTAAAGAGAGTTTAGAAGCTCGTCCTTCGCTTTGAAGTAATAGTAAAATCCGCCTTTTGATGTGCCGGCGCGTTTGATGATGTCGTTGACCGTTGTATTTTCGTAACCTTTTTCATAGAATAGTTCCCATGCTGCATCCATGATCGTTTGCCGCAGATTATCTTTTTCCTCGTTTTTTTTCAATTTTTTTCCCGCCTTTATGTAGTTTCGTGGCTTTAGGCCTGACATTATGATTATAACATGAAATAAATAAAATTTATGTGAAAAATTGCTATTATATATTGTTTTGAGGTATAATAAACAAATGGATTTTAGTTTTTGATGATCAGGGAGGAATTTATATGTATTATCCAATGTTTTTTGATGCTACGTATATACTTGTACTTATCGGCGTTGTGATCTGTATGATTGCATCTGCGAAGATGAATGCGACCTTTAACCGGTATTCCAAAGTGCGCAGCCATTCCGGAATGACAGGGCGGGAAGCGGCAGAGCGGATTCTTATGCAGGCAGGTATCCGGGATGTGCGGGTGGAGCATGTGTCAGGGAATCTTACGGACCATTATGACCCGAGAAGTAAGATTCTGCGTTTGTCAGATGCGACTTACAGCTCGAACTCTGTCGCGGCAGTAGGAGTTGCAGCCCATGAGTGCGGACACGCGATCCAGCATGAGAAAGGTTATGTGCCGCTCGCTATCAGGGGCTCGCTTGTGCCAGTTGCAAATTTTGGAAGCACGATTGCATGGCCGCTGATCGTGATCGGATTAGTCATGAACAGCAACATGTCTGCGCTGCTGTTGAACCTCGGCATTTTAGGCTTTTCCTTTGCGGTGCTTTTTCAGCTAGTCACACTTCCGGTAGAGTTTAATGCTTCCGGCAGAGCTCTTAAGATTCTGGGAAATTCCGGAATATTGTACGAGGATGAGCTTAAAAGTACAAGAAAAGTGTTAACTGCGGCTGCGCTTACTTATGTGGCAGGGGCGACATCTGCAATTCTGCAGCTTTTGCGTATCTTGCTGCTTGCGAACCGGAGAAGCGATTAAGTATATTTGATAAGCGGGGAGGACAAAAGATGCCTGCATCGGTGAATGTAAGAGAAATAGTTCTGGACACACTTCTTTTGATCACGCGCGATGGGGAGTACAGCCATGTGGCGCTTAAGAGTGTTCTTGATAAGTATCAGTATCTTGAAAAAAGAGAGCGTGCATTTATTACAAGAGTGGTAGAGGGCACACTTGAGCGCATGATAGAGATTGATTATATTATCAGTCAGTTTTCGAAGGTGAGTGTGGATAAGATGAAGCCTGTCATCCGCACGATCTTAAGGACCGGTGTCTATCAGATGAAATATATGGACAGTATTCCGGACCGGGCAGTGTGCAATGAATCGGTGAAGCTTGCAGGAAAGAGAGGATTTAAGAATCTGGGCGGATTTGTAAACGGGGTACTTAGAAATATCGGGCGCAGTCTCGATGAGATTGAATATCCCGAGGAGGAACGAAAAAACTTATCGGTGCGGTATTCTTTGCCTGAGTGGCTGGTTTCCCAGTGGCTTCAGGAATATGATGGGGATACTGTCCGGAGCATGGGAGAAGCATTTTTTATGGACCGTCCGACATGTATCCGCTGCAATACCAGTGTGATCAGCAGGGAAAAGCTTGCGGACTGTCTGCGCAAAGAAGGTGTGATTGTCTCGGAGGATGAGGATATGCCCTGTGCGCTGTACATAAGCGGATATGATTATCTGACAAAGCTTATGAGCTTCCAGAAAGGTTATTTTTATGTTCAGGATCTAAGCTCTATGGAGGCGGCGCAGTGGGCGGCCCCGGGGAAAGGAGATGTGGTGCTGGATGTATGTGCGGCTCCCGGCGGCAAAGCGCTTCATCTTGCAGAGCTTATGGAAGGGGCGGGCCTGGTAGTTGCAAGGGATCTGACAGAATACAAAGTCGGACTGATACAGGAGAATATAGCAAGAAGCGGTCTGTGTAACATTAAGGCGCAGCAATGGGATGCAAAAGTTTTTGATGAGAAATATAAAGGTACGGCAGATGTTGTGATTGCCGATCTTCCCTGTTCGGGTCTTGGAGTCCTGGGCAAGAAGACTGACCTGAAATATAAGATGACACCTGATATACAGGAACAATTAGTGAGGCTTCAGAGGGAGATCCTGTCGGCGGTCTGCGGTTATGTAAAGGGAGGCGGAAGGCTTCTCTACAGTACATGTACGATACATAAGAGGGAAAATGAAGAGAATGCAGAATGGTTTTTAAAGACGCATCAGGATTTTGAACTGCTTAGAGAACAGCAGCGTCTGCCGGGAATACACAGAGGCGACGGGTTTTATATGGCACTGTTTCAAAGAAAGGATTCGGGCGGTAATGGATAAAAAGGATATTGTATCTTTTGGATATGAGGAATTGCTTTCAGAGATGGAGGGGATCGGTGAAAAGTCTTTTCGCGGAAAACAAGTTTACAGTTGGCTCCATGAGAAACTGGCAGATGAGTTCTCGCAGATGACGAACCTTTCCAAGGCACTTCGCCAAAAGCTGGATGATGCGTATGAGATCAGAAAGGTTTCCATGGCTGCAAGGCAGATCTCCAGGAGAGACCCGACAGAAAAATTCTTGTTTGAGTTACATGACGGCAGTATGATAGAAAGTGTTTTGATGAAGTATGATTACGGAAATTCTGTCTGTGTATCTTCCCAGGCAGGCTGCCGGATGGGGTGCCGGTTCTGTGCATCAGCAATCGGCGGATTAGAGAGAAACTTGACGCCTTCGGAGATGTTGGGACAGATCTACCGGATTCAAAAGCTGACGGGTGAAAGAGTGTCTAATGTTGTTGTCATGGGAACCGGGGAACCGCTTGATAATTATGATAATTTCCTTAAATTTGTGACAATGTTAAGCGACAGTCACGGCCTCCATATCAGCCAGAGGAATATCACTGCTTCTACCTGCGGGATCGTGCCGAATATCAAGCGTCTTGCGAAGGAAGGCCTGCAGATTACCCTTGCGCTTTCTCTACATGCTTCTAATCAGGAAAAACGAGAGAAGCTGATGCCGGTGGCCAGGAAGTATGGGCTGTCGGAAGTGATGGAGGCGTGCGATTATTATTTTGAAAAAACCGGGAGACGGCCTACCTTCGAATACAGCCTGGTAGGGGGTGTGAATGACGGACCGGAGGATGCAAAAGAACTGTCAGCACTGCTTTCGGGCCGCAACTGCCATCTGAACCTGATTCCTGTCAATACGGTAAAAGAGAGGGATTTTGAACGTCCGGACAGGAAAAATGTCCTTGCTTTTAAAAATAAACTTGAAAAAAACGGAATAAATGTTACTATTAGAAGGGAGAGAGGCTCAGATATTGACGGAGCCTGCGGTCAGCTCAGAAGACGATACGCTGACAGTAAGAAGGAGAAATAGATGAAGATATATGCAATGACCGATGTGGGAAGAAGAAGGGAAGTCAATCAGGATTATGTGTATGTGACAGATGAGCCCATAGGGCCGTTTCCGAATCTCCTTGTGGTAGCCGATGGTATGGGCGGGCACAAGGCTGGTGATTTTGCGTCTAAATATACAGTAGAAGTATTGTGCAGGGAGCTTAAGAATACGGCGCTTGATAAACCGGCGGACATTCTTCTCCACGTGGTAGGCATTGCGAATCATGAGCTGATAAAAGCGGCGAATACAGATATTAAACTAGAAGGGATGGGTACGACACTTGTTGCGGCTACTGTGATCGGTAATACGCTGTATTTTTCCAATGTGGGAGACAGCCGTCTGTACCTGATCAATGATAAGATACGCCAGATTTCAAAAGACCACTCTCTTGTGGAGGAGATGGTAAGACTGGGAGGAATCAAAGCAGAGGAAGCCAAGAACCATCCGGATAAGAACATTATCACAAGGGCAATGGGAGTAAAGGAAGGTGTGGAAGCTGATATTTATGAATACCGTCTGAAAAAGGGAGACCTTATTTTGATGTGTACAGACGGATTGAGCAATATGGTTGAAGATGAAGATATGTTTGATATCGTCAAAGGAGCCAGAGATATTGTGGAGGCTGTATTGAAGTTGATTGAGAAAGCAAACAGTAATGGCGGGAGAGATAACATAGGGGTTGTTATGGCAGAGCCACTGGTCGATGAGGTGAATGTATGGTAAAGGGTGGAATTGTACTTGGAAAACGGTATGAGGTGCTGAGTAAGATCGGCGCAGGCGGTATGGCAGATGTCTATAAGGGGAGAGACACTATGCTCAACCGTTATATCGCGATTAAGGTTCTGAAAAAAGAGTATCGGGAAGATGATAATTTTGTGCGGAAATTCCGTTCTGAAGCCCGGGCGGCCGCAGGACTTGTGAATCCGAATATTGTAAATGTCTATGATGCAGGGGAAGATCGCGGACTTTACTATATGGTTATGGAATTAGTGGAAGGAATTACGCTGAAAGAATATATTAAGAGAAAGGGAAGACTGTCTCACAGAGAGATTATCAGTATTGCAATACAGATATGTACAGGGATCGGTACGGCCCATGCTGCGAATATTATACATCGGGATATCAAGCCGCAGAATATAATTATTTCCAAGGACGGTAAAGTGAAGGTCATGGATTTCGGCATTGCGAAAGCGACTACATCTCATACCGTCAGTTCTAATGCAATGGGATCTGTGCATTATACATCGCCGGAGCAGGCAAGAGGCGGTTTCAGTGATGCAAAGAGTGATATCTATTCTATTGGCATCACTCTCTTTGAGATGGCGACAGGAAGGCTGCCGTTCGAAGGAGACTCCACGGTATCGATAGCGATCAAGCATCTTCAGGAGGAGATTACGCCTCCGTCAGAATACGTTGAAGATATTCCATATAGTTTAGAGCAGATTATCTTAAAATGTACGCAGAAAAATGGGGAGAGGCGTTATGCGAATACAGATGATCTGATTCGCGATCTTAAAAGGTCGCTGGCAGATCCGGATGGGAACTTTGTTGTGATCCCGCCTCTTAGAAATGCAGATACAGTCATTATTACAGATGAGGAGTTAGATGACATCCGTAACAATTATGATGATGACGATGAATATGATGATAATGAATATGAGGACTACAGATACGAAGATGACCGTTACGATACAGATTACGATGATTATGACGGACGGGGGCGCAGAAGAAAAGACGATGAGGATGTGAATCCGGGTATGCGCAAGGTCATGAAGATCCTGACTGCGGTAGTGGTGGTTATTATCTTATTTATCGTAATATTTGCGGTTGGAAAAGCAGGCGGTGTGTTCTCTTCTTTCGGAAAGAATACACTTTTAGAAGATGAAAAGGATGAAGAAGTAACTGTTCCGAATCTTGTCGGAAAGACAGAAGAGGATGCGAAGGAGTTATTGAAAAATAAACTTGGAATCAAGCGGGTCGGAACCGAGGAGTCCGATCGGTATGAAGAGGGTAAGATCATCCGGCAGACTCCGGAGGATGGGAAAAAGGTAAAGAAGAATACGACGATAGAAATAGTGGTAAGTTCAGGAATTACTGAAAAGACAAAAGAAGTTCCTGACGTAAGCGGTAAAGACGAAGAGGCGGCACAGAAGGAGCTGGAGGATAACGGATTTAAGGTTGGGACTTCCGAGTTTGAATATGACAGCAGTTATGGTGCGGGGCAAGTCATCGGTACAACACCTGCAGCAGGAACTGAGGCTGCGGAAGGTTCCGAAGTCGTTATGAGAGTCAGCAAAGGCTCCGAGAAGAAGACAGTGCCGAATGTGGTAGGCAAGAAGGATGAGACAGCGCAAAAGGAGCTGGTAGCCGCAGGGCTTACCATTGAAGAAGTGAGATATGAATATGATGATAAAGTAGCAAAAGGAAAGGTCGTTTCCCAGAGTATTAAAGGCGGCAAGAAAGTAGAGCCTGGCACAGGCATCAAGATTGTCGTCAGCAACGGTAAAAAACCGGAGGAGAAGGTAGCAATTCCGAATCTTAGCGGTAAGACATATCAGCAGGCAAAGGCACTTTTGGAGAGCTATGGACTTGTGGCTGTCAACGGCGGAGAAGAAGAAAGCGAAGAGTCTGTCGGAAAGGTAAGCAGATGGTCGCCGTCCGGAAAGAGTGTAAAGAAGGGAACGAAGGTTACTGTGTGGATCAGCGGAGGAATCCGTGAGCCGGAGCCGGAACCAGAACCGGAGCCGGAACCGACGACGCCTAATACAGGCGGGGATGGTCAGCAGTCGAATCCGACCACCGCACCGGTGCAGTAGTATGCAGGGGAAAATCGTAAAAGGAATTGCCGGATTCTACTACATTCATGTAGTGGGATCCGGTGTTTATGAATGTAAGGCAAAAGGAATTTTCCGCAAAGAGAAGATAAAGCCTCTTGTGGGTGACAACGTAATAATAGAAGTACTTGACGAAAGCGAGAAAACCGGAAATATTGTCAGGGTACTGCCCAGGAGAAATGAGCTTGTACGTCCGGCGGTGGCTAATATCGATCAGGCTTTGGTCGTATTTTCTGTCATAAAACCGAGTCCTCACCTCCGTCTCCTGGATCGTTTCCTGGTCATGATGGAGAGCAGGCAGATCCCGGTGATCCTGTGTTTCAATAAGGAGGATATTGCAGAGGACTTTCAGATCAAAGAACTGGAAAAGATATATTCGGGCTGCGGATATCCATGTATATTTACAAGCGCTCTTAAGCAGACGAATGTTGACAGAGTCAAGAAACTACTGAAAGGAAAAACAACAGCCATTGCAGGCCCATCCGGAGTGGGGAAATCATCCATTATCAATGTGATTTCGCCCGGGGCCGAGATGGAAACGGGTGATATCAGCAAAAAAATTGAGCGGGGAAAACATACGACAAGACATTCGGAATTATTTCTTGTTGACAGTGATTCTTACATTATGGATACACCGGGGTTCAGTTCTTTATATGTGGATGATTTTGAAAAAGAGGAATTGAAATATTATTTTCCGGAATTCAGGAACTATGAGGGAGCGTGTCGTTTCGATGGATGCAGTCATACCCATGAACCGGATTGTGCTGTGAAGCAGGGGGTTGCAGATGGGAAGATTGCAAACGTTCGCTATGACAGCTACAAGGAGATATACGAAGAGCTGAAAGATAGGAGGAGATACTGATATGAAGTATATTTTGGCACCGTCAATTTTGGCCGCAGATTTTAAGACGCTTGGCAGTCAGATGGAGCAGACGGCGGAAAACGGAGCAGAGTACCTGCATTTTGATGTGATGGATGGGATGTTCGTGCCGAGTATATCTTTTGGGATGCCTGTGCTGAAATCTATCCAGGGAGCAACATCACAAGTGATGGATGCACATCTTATGGTGCATGAGCCCATACGCTACATTGAGGATTTCAAGAAGGCCGGCGCAGATATTGTGACGATTCACTTAGAGGCCTGTGAAGATGTCAGGGAAACGATTGCGAAGATCCGGGAGTGCGGTATGAAAGTCGGGTTGTCCATCTGTCCGGAGACACCGGCAGAGAAGATCGAACATCTTTTGGCCGATATAGACATGCTGTTGGTCATGAGCGTACATCCGGGGTTCGGCGGACAGAAGTTTATCCCGGAGTCTCTTGAAAAGATACAAAAGATACGGAAGATGATAGAGGAACAAAAGCTTAATGTCGATATACAGGTTGACGGGGGAATCTATCTGAGCAATGTAAAAGAGGTTCTGGATGCGGGGGCAAATGTGATTGTTGCCGGCTCTGCAGTGTTTAATGGGGATCCGGCAGAGAATACAAGGGCCTTTATGGAGATATTGAATGCCTATGAGTAAAAAAATAATAATTGTAAGCGGCGGAGAGATAGAAGATGAACATGCTCTTTCCATTTTGGGAGAAGATGATGCTTGTTATGTGATCGGTGTAGACAGAGGTGTGGAATTTTTGTACCGCCATAATATCATGCCGAATTATATCGTGGGAGATTTTGACAGTTTAAAACCTGAGATAGCAGATTACTATCGGAATGAGACATCTGTACCGGTGAGGGAATTCAATCCGGTGAAGGATGCGTCTGATACGGAGATCGCGATTCGTCTTGCGGTGACCCTCGGGTGTAAGCAGATGGTGATCCTCGGCGCCACTGGCGGGAGGATTGATCATTTATGGGCGAATATCCAGTGTCTTGCAATTCCGTTTAAGAGTAAGATTGACGCTGTGATTATAGACAAGCAGAATCGGATACGCCTGATCGGGGGGCATACTGTCCTCAGAAAAGACGAGATGTATGGACCATATTTTTCCGTGTTCCCTCTGGGACAGGATATTTTCCGTTTTAATATTACAGGAGCGAAGTATCCGCTTAAAAACCATACGCTAACAGCATATGACAGCTTGTGTGTAAGCAATCAGATCGACGGTGATGAGGCGGTGATAGACTTTGCAGGCGGGGTTGTTGTGCTGATGGAGACGAGGGATATTTGAGAATAAATCAGAAGAATGAGGAAGGACAGAGATAAATGAAGCTAGGAATTGTCGGATTACCGAATGTGGGGAAAAGTACATTATTTAATTCTTTGACGAAAGCAGGGGCAGAGTCGGCGAATTATCCTTTTTGCACCATTGATCCCAATGTGGGAGTGGTGACAGTGCCGGATGAGCGTCTTGACGTATTGGGAGAGATGTACCATACAAAGAAGATCATCCCTGCAGCTATTGAGTTTGTCGATATTGCAGGGCTGGTAAAGGGAGCTTCAAAAGGGGAGGGGCTTGGCAACCAGTTTCTTGCCAATATCCGTGAAGTAGATGCGATCGTCCATGTGGTGCGCTGTTTTGAAGACAGCAATATTGTTCATGTAGACGGAAGTATCGATCCGCTCCGTGATATTGAGACCATTAATCTGGAATTAATTTTCTCGGATTTGGAAATCCTTGAGAGAAGGATAGCAAAGACATCCAAGCTGGCGAGAAATGATAAGACGGCGGCCAAAGAGCTTGCGCTCCTTGAGAAGATAAAAGAGCATCTGGAGAATGACAGGCTTGCGAAGACTTTTAACGGGGCGGAAGATGAGGATGAACAAGCCTGGCTTGAAAGCTATAATCTTCTGACATACAAACCGGTTATCTATGCTGCGAATGTATCAGAAGATGAACTTGCAAGTGACGGTGCAGATAATGAGGGCGTTCGGAAGGTTCGGGAGTACGCGGCTAAAGAAGAGAGTGAAGTGTTCGTTGTATGCGCCCAGATTGAACAGGAGATCGCAGAGCTTGAGGAAGATGAAAAGAAGATGTTTCTTGAAGATCTTGGACTGTCCGAGTCCGGTCTTGAGAAATTGATCAAGGCAAGTTACAGGTTATTGGGACTGATCAGCTACCTGACGGCCGGAGAACCGGAGGTGCGGGCGTGGACGATCAGGGAAGGAACGAAAGCACCCCAGGCAGCAGGAAAGATCCATACGGATTTCGAACGGGGATTCATTCGTGCAGAGGTAGTATCCTATGATGACCTGATGGCATGTAAAACACATGCTGCTGCAAAGGAAAAAGGACTTGTCCGTCTGGAAGGTAAAGATTATGTTGTCAAGGATGGCGATATCATGCTGTTCCGATTTAATGTCTGAGTATTGTACGGGGAGAGTAAGTGATGCATAGAACGATAGATTTTCCTAATATCGGAATCCATCTATCCGATGTGGGGGACCATATCACTGTCTTAAATTTTGATATTGCATATTATGGGATGATCATCGGACTTGGGATTCTGGCGGGAATTTTTATCGCTGCGGCTGAGGCGAAGCGTACAGGACAGAATCCGGAAAATTATTATGATCTCGCTATCTATGCGGTGATATGCGCGGTTGCAGGTGCGAGGGCTTATTATGTGATATTTTCATGGGATATGTATAAAGGAGATTTAAAGAGCATCTTAAATCTCCGTCAAGGCGGACTGGCTATATACGGCGGTGTGATAGCAGCGATAATTACGGTAATTATATTTGCCAGAGTAAAGAAGCTGTCTGCTCCGCTTCTTTTTGATACTGCTGGGCTTGGTCTTGTAGCAGGACAGATGATCGGAAGGTGGGGAAACTTTTTCAATAGAGAAGCATTTGGCGAATACACAGACAGTCTGCTGGCAATGCGCCTTCCTCTGGACGCTGTGAGAGACTCTGATGTGACAGCGCTTATGAGAGAACATATGGAGACAGTAAAAGGAGTCTCATATATACAGGTCCATCCCACATACCTTTACGAATCTTTGTGGTGTATGATGGTTCTGATCCTGTTGCTTTTGTATCGGCGGCATAAGAAATTCGATGGGGAAGTGTTTCTTCTCTATCTTTTGGGATATGGACTTGGGCGAGTCTGGATTGAAGGTCTCCGTACCGATCAGCTTCTTATTCCCGGTATAGAATTTCCGGTGTCACAGCTTCTTGCAGGAGTGTTAGTAGTCCTGTCGGCCGGAATCATACTGTGGAAGAGGAAAAATATAAGAACATCTTAAGGTAATTTTAATATGATTCTCTTATGCTTATGCTATAATGATTTTCGGATTACAGGAGGTATATCATATGCGCTTGCTGGTAGTAGAAGATGAGAAAGATATGAATCATATTCTTGTAAGCAAATTGGAGAAAGAAGGTTATAATGTAGATTGTTGTTTTGATGGCAATGCGGCGATAGATTATCTGATGCTTGCCGATTATGACGGTGTGATCATGGACATCATGCTGCCGGGGCTTGATGGGTTCCAGGTGTTGAAAAAGATGCGGGCAGCGGGAAAGCAGACGCCGGTACTGTTTTTGAGTGCGAAAGGAGATACAGAGGATATCGTAGAAGGGCTCGACACAGGGGCAGATGATTATATGGTAAAGCCTTTTGTGTTTAAAGAACTCTTGGCGAGGATTAAAGTGATGACACGGCGCAAGCCGGAGATCCAGGAGAATGTTTACCGGTGCGGTGATCTGGTTATTGACTATAACACCCATGAAGTTACAAGAAATAAGATACCGATTGCGCTGTCTCCGAAGGAATTTGCCGTTCTGCTTTATCTAGTGAGGAATAAGAATATTATCGTGACGAGAGAACAGATTGAGTCCAATATATGGAAGCTTCAGTCGGAGGTCAGTTCTAATCTGGTGGATGTGTACATTCGGTATCTGCGCCGGAAGATAGATGATGATTTTGATGAAAAGATGATCTGCACGATACGTGGAACAGGATATATGTTAAAATGCGAAGAATAAAAAAAGTATCCGTAACGAAATATATTATCAGCTATTTGATCGGCCTGATTCTTGCGCTGTCGTTTCTTATGGTTCTTTTCGTAAATATTCTTGCCGACAGAGTAATTTATTATGATATACAGAGTATGTTGATCAGCGAGTCATTAAAAAACAGTAAGAATGCCTATTATGAGGATGGAATCATAAAACCGAATGAAGAGTTTCGGTATGTGGACGACGGGATGTATTTTCAAATTCTTTCAGAAGACGGTTCCCTCATGCTCGGAGAGAGCCCGGAAGGGCTGAAGGATTCTGAGGAGGAAATCAATCAGAGACTTCGAACGATCGTATCGCACGACAGAGAGTTTTATATTATTGACAGGGTAAACAGGCGATTAACAAAACAGGTGGGACATATCGTCTATAACCGTTGTATTGTAAGTAAACAGGATGCCGACAGTAAATATGAGTATATAAAATATATCTCCTATGCGAGTATTCCTGTGTTTCTTTTGCTTGTGCTTGGAGCAGGGATCGTGATGTCCAGGAGAATTGCCGAACCTCTGAAACAGATGTCGAAGACGGCGGAAACGATTGGAAAAGAAGGAGAATTGTCCAGACGAATGGAGTATGACGGAAGGATTACAGAACTTGGAGTTCTCGCCGAGACGAATAATCGGATGCTGACTCGGGTGGAAGAGATGCTTGAGAATCAGAAAAGATTTTCTTCTGACGTGGCCCATGAACTTCGGACACCCATTGCAGTGTTGTTGGCTCAGTGTGAGTACGCCAAGGAGTATGTCGGCACAAAAGAGGAATTTGATGAAGCGATAGATGTCATTTACCGTCAGAGTAAAAGGACCAATACGATAATCACCCAGCTTTTAAACCTGAACCGGTTGGAGAATGGGCGTATCGTGCTTGATCTGGAGAACGCAGATCTGGATGAGATGATTCGTTCGGTGTGCGATGAGATAGAATTTAAAGAAAAGGAACGTGTGAGCTTTGAGCTTGAGCTTTCGGGCGTGCGTGCAAATCTGGATATCGGGCTGATACTTATACTGCTTCAGAATCTGATACAAAATGCAGTAAAGTACAGTACAGCTCCGGCGACAGTAAGAATCACTACGGCATACAGGGGGGAAGCTGTGGTGGTAAAGGTACAGGATTTTGGATGCGGAATTCGGGAAGAAGACTTGCCGCATATTTTTGATCCGTTTTACCGAGTTGAAAAGTCAAGGAATTCCGAAGGATTCGGACTGGGACTCTCGCTTGCCTATCGGATTGCAAAAGTACACAAAGGCGAGCTTGAAGTGAGCAGTGAGTGGGGGAAAGGAAGTACGTTTACACTGATTATTGCAGGAAAATAGAAATCAAATAAAAATAATAAGGGGAGAAAAAATGAACAGAAAGTACAGAATTACGGCAATATTATTAATTATCTGCCTGTGCATTTCTCTGGTTCCGGAGAATGTGTATGCACAGGAGGCAGAAGAGGTGGCTTTGGAAAATGTGCCGGAACAGGAACAAGATGACAAAGACGTATCAGAACCGGAAATAAGCGTCGGGGATGATGACCCGGGAAAAGGAAGGCTTCAAGGGGAAGTGCCGGAAGAATTTTATGGTCAGGACGGCGGAATACGTGCCAGGGCGACAGGTCTCCAGCATAACAGCAGATTTGCAGGATACAATATCATAGATGGCATCGATGTGTCCAAGTATAACGGGACCATTGATTGGACGGCTGTCAAGAATTCAGGAATTGATTTTGCTTTTGTCCGTACCTCATACAGAGGATACGGAAAGACCGGAAATCTGGCGGCTGATCCTTATGGGGCAGTAAATATGAAGAATGCAGCCGCGGCAGGGGTGAAAGTAGGAGCTTACATATTTTCGCAGGCGATCACGGTAGAGGAAGCACAGCAGGAAGCAGATTATCTGCTGAATTCGGTAAAAGGATATCATATCACTATGCCGTTAGTTTTTGACTATGAGTATTTTGCCGGCGGCCGTCTGGACACAGCAAAGCTTACGAATCGGAAGCGGACGGATATCTGCCTTGCGTTTTGCAAGAGAATCAAAGCCGCGGGTTATACTCCGCTTGTGTATGCGAACAAGAGTATGCTGACGAATGACCTTTATGCGTCTGAAATAAGCAGTCAGTACCCGATATGGCTGGCACATTATACATCGGCAACTAATTATGCGGGAGATTATAGCTTCTGGCAGTATACAGAAAAAGGGACGGTATCGGGTATTTCCGGAAATGTTGATAAAAATGTCTGGTATGCGAAACCTGGGGAGGATTCGGTATCTTTTGGGACACCGGGGGCGGCAGCGGCAGTAACGGCGCCGGAGGCCACAGAGCTTTCCGGAAAAGCGGCATCTTATGATAAGGTCAAATTGACATGGAAGAAGATTGCAGGAGCAACAGGATACGCAGTTTACCGCTACAACGCATCTGTTGGATCTTATGAGAGGATTAAGACGATCGGCAGTGCAGATACAGTTTCCTATACTGACACCGGGCGGGCGATGGGGACGACCTATAAGTATCGTGTCAAGGTATACAAAAAAGAAGATGGCAATGCAGCATATTCAAAATCTTCGAATACAGTCAGCGTAAAGACGGATTCGACTATGACAGGAAAGATCAATGCGGCAAGTGTTGTGGTGAGAAAAGGAGCAAGTACGTCAAAAGGGAAGCTGACGACATTAAAGATTAACACAGGTGTAACGATAACCGGCATAAGCGGAAGCTGGTATAAGATTTCTATAAAAACAGGCGGAAAAAAGAAGACAGGATACATCAAGAAAAGTTATGTGACCATTATCCGGAAACCGACGTTATCTGTGAAGTCAATGTCGCCGGATAAAATAAAACTTAAATGGGACAAGATCTCAGGGGCAAGCGGTTACGAGATTCAGCGGTATGATTCTTTAAAGGGAAAATATGTAAAGATAAAGATAATTAAAAAAGGTTCTACAGTCAGTTATACGAACAGCGGTCTTAAGAGCGGATCGACATACAAGTATAAAATACGCTCCTATAAGACAGTGAAAGGAAAAAAGATATACAGTTATTATAGTTCTGCCAAGAGTGCAAGAACTAACTAGCAAAATCAGTATCAGATTAAAATCAAAAAAGGAGCTGAAACCTGCGGCGGGCAGGGGACGGCTCCTTTTTCCAATATTATATCCGTGCATATATCAGCGTATGTGTATCTGGATTTCTGTCAGAAATTCTTCCGGCTCCATCGTATCACGGTTGTCAATCTCGTATAATTCAAAAGGTTCACCAAGTATAGCCAGGTGATGCGCTTTTATATAATTCATCATTTTCTTCAGGCAATCAGCATTTTTATTATAATCTCCCCGATAATAGCAGGAGAGATAATCTCCTGCCGGAAGTTCACAATCATATTCGCAAGTGTCCGTATCTAGAATAAAGAAGACAGACTGATATACATTGGGGATGCCTTTCATCAGATCTTGCCGGGAGAGAAAAGCTCCGATGATCTGGTTTCCAAAGTTACGAATTTTTTTTTCGTGTCTTGTCATCAATTTCTGAATGAGAAGATCCATCTCTTCATCCCGGGTGATATACGATTTCTCCTGTACACAGAGCCGAGGGGGCAATGTTTTTATATCAATGCGGTCTGTTGTGATGTATTCTGCCTTATGCAGTGCCTCGATCCGCTCGTTTATCAGATGCTCTTTTTCCGTAAGTTCTTTAAGTTTTTTGCCTAAAAGCTCCTGTTCACAGCGAAGAATGTCCAGTGTGTTGCAGACTGTCTGGCAATCCAGATAATCTTTAATCTGGGACATGGAGAAATCAAGCTTTCGTAAATCACAGATTAAGTTAAGCTTATAGATGTCTTTCAGGCTGTACAGGCGATATTGGTTAGAGTCACGCTTTGGACTCAGGATGCCGAGGCGCTCATAATAGCGCAGGGAGTCAGGGCCGATGCCGTAAAGCCGGGATATCTCACTGATTTTATAATAATTTTTCATAAGAATCCTCCAAAAAGTTCTTGACCTTAGTATTATACCAGGGTTTATGATTTTACTGCAAGAGTTAAAACAATATAAGCAGAGGGAGAAGAAAAAGGTATTTATGAGATTAGAAGGAACTTCGCTGAAAAAAGATTTTATGCGGTTTATCGTGCCGTCTATCGCGGCTCAGTGGGTATTTACACTGTATACGATGGTAGACGGGATATTTGTGGCAAGAGGCGTGTCGGAGACGGCGCTGACGGCGGTAAATATCGCTATGCCCTACACGATGGCTCTGTTTTCTATATCGATTCTGTTTGCAGTAGGAACTTCGACCGTGACGGCCATCCTTTTAGGAGAAAAGAACGGAAAAAGGGCCAATGAAGTATTTACACAGAATATTGTGCTGCTAACAGTATTTTCTGTGGTCATTACTGTGCTTGTGATGGCGAATCTTGAGCGGGTTGCAGGGTTTTTAGGGGCGACGGAGTTAAATAAGGCTTACGTGGCGGAATATTTAAGATGGCTTGTGCCGTTTTCGGCGGCATTTATCCTGTCCTATTCTTTTGAGATGCTGATCAAGACCGACGGATTCCCGAAGCGTGCTACGATCATCGTAACGACCGGCGCGCTGCTTAATGTGGGGTTAGATTATGTGATGGTGATGCGTCTTCATATGGGTGTGGGAGGAGCAGCGTTTGCGACTGGGATTTCCAATACGGTAGTCATCATCCTCTATCTGTTCCATTTCTGCGGAAAGAGCGGTGTCATCAAGTTCTGCAAATTCCGCATGGATGTGCCGCTTATCGGCAGGGAATTTAAGAACGGCCTGTCTTCGGGAATCACGGAGCTTTCCGCGGGTTTTATCATCTTTCTTTTTAACCAGGCCATCATACGTTTGCTGAACGATGATGCACTGGTAAGTTACACGATCATCTCCTACGTCAATTCGTTAGGAGTGATGGCGATGGTAGGAATCGCACAGGGATATCAGCCGTTGATCAGCTACTATTATGGGCAGAAGCGCATGGAGCGATGCCGGAAGCTTAAGAAATACGGAATCGCAGCCGCGGCCGTTCTTTCCGTCGTCTACACAGCCGTCTGCATGATTTTTGCTGAAAATGTCGTGTCCCTGTTCGTATCTGTGGAAATGCCTGCGCTTGTGGATTACTCTGTAATTGTATTGCGAATCTTCGCGCTGTCGTTTTTGCTGGCAGGCTACAATGTAGTGATTGGGGGGTACTTTATCGCTGTTGAAGAGTCTTTTGCAGCTACCGGGATCTCGTTGTCAAGGAGTATCGTTGCTTTGACCGTATGTCTCTTTATCATGACCAGTCTCTTCGGAGGTGCGGGAATCTGGTGGACGCCGCTTGTGTCGGAGGGAGTGACTTTGATTTTTACCGGGAGGATGCTGAAAAGATATGCAAAGCCTTAAACTTCCTGTTTACATCGATACATTAATGCGGTAAAATACTGTTGATGCGTGTTTGCCGCACATTTTGCGGCAACACCGCAGGCGGCCTGTGACTCATGCACAGGTTAAAAGACGAAAGAAAGGAAGAAGGAAATGAGTAACCACACAGAGATCAGATGGCACGGCCGGGGCGGCCAGGGTGCCAAGACGGCTGCACTGCTTTTGGCGGATGTGGCTTTCCAGACCGGAAAATATGTGCAGGGATTTCCTGAATACGGCCCGGAGCGTATGGGGGCGCCGATTACCGCGTACAACCGGATCAGCGATACCGTGATCCGCGCACATTCGAATATTTATGATCCGCAGTATGTTGTTGTCGTGGACGAGTCGCTTCTTGAAGCGGTTGACGTGACAAGCGGGCTTAAGGAAGAGGGTGCGATCCTGATCAATACAGAGCGCCCGAAGGAGGAGATCATTCCTCATTTGAAAGGATATAAGGGAAAGGTCTACACCATTGATGCAAAGAAGGTATCCCTTGCAACGATTGGCAGATACTTCCCGAATACACCGCTCCTTGCTGCGATTGTCAAGGTGGCAGGGATTATGGATGAAGAGACATTTTTAAAAGAGATGCGCTCGTCCTTTAACCACAAGTTTGCCAGCAAGCCGGAAGTGATCGAGGGCAATATGAAAGCGCTTGAGCTGGCGCTTAAGGAGGTGCAGTGATGGCGACAGATATCAGTAAATTAGGATTAAAGACAAAGTGGCAGGATCTGACCGAGGGAATGATCGTTGCCGGGGCGGGCACATCAAGAGCTTTCAACACCGGTGAGTGGTCCAATAATAAGCCGCAGTTTATCGCGGATAAATGTAAACAATGCCTGCTCTGCGTTCCGGTATGTCCGGACAGCTCGATTCCGGTAACGGATATGAAGCGGGGCGAGTTTGACTATGAGCACTGTAAAGGATGCGGCATCTGCGTGAAAGCATGTCCGTTCGGTGCCATTACGATGGAAGGGGTGAATTAGGATGGCAAAGAGAGACCGTTTATCAGGAAATGAAGCCGTTGCAATCGCGCTTCGT
>CAJUMF010000022.1 GCA_910586965.1 uncultured Dorea sp.
GACTTGGCAAACCAGTAATATTTAACTATTTATCAATGATACAGCACACTAGTATAATACACTTTACTTTTTATATGCAACCCAAAATTTAAGGCACTATAGCCTTTGCCCAGGATATAGTGCCTAGCTTTAAATAGCAAATATTCTTCATTATTTCAGCGTAATTACTCTTATTACCTCACTCAGTATTTTCACCGTCTAACAAGTTCACTCATAAACTCATCTATTATACTAAATATCAAAAATTTCTCATATACCTATGCATATTAGATAAATGTCTATTTAGAAAGCCAGACATTCAACACCTATTTCCCTGCCGCCTGAAACGCCCTGTCCAGAATCCGTGCATTTAACAACGTCTCTTCCTTCGACACATAGGGTTTCTCCCCCTCCAGGATACACCGCCCGAACTGCTCAATCTCCAGCATGTAATTATCCGGACACATCACCGTATACTCCGTCTTCTTCTCGTCAAGAACTTCCACATTATCTACACGTCCATCCGTTGTCAACGTAAACTTGCACACATTCCGGCAGTTAAAATTGCACGGCACTTCAATCCGCCCTTTCTCTCCCACGACCGCATAATACCCTCTCGCATAAGAATTCAGGGAAGAATAGCTTGCCGCCTGTGTTCCGTCCTCGTATTTCAGAAGAGCCGTATTGCTTACATCCACGCCGTACTCTCCATCCATCTCCGCAAATGCTTTCACACTCACCGGTTCTTTCCCGTCCATCAGATAGCTGATGGTGCTGATATTGTAACAAGCCATATCATAGAACGCGCCGCCGCCAAGTTCCTTATTCATACGGATATTTCCCATGTCCGTGAGCAAATCTGTAAGGTGGGATTCCAGATACTTCAACTTCCCCACAGCTCCCGCACCAATCAGTTCTTTCACCTTCTGCACAAGGGGCGCATGGCGGAATGCAAACGCCTCCATCAAAAGCACATGGTTCTCCTCGCACACCGCGAACATCTCCTTCGCCTGCTCCTCATTCAGAGCCAGCGGTTTCTCGCACAGGATATGCTTGCCCGCCTTCGCAGCCTTCTCCACCCACTGAAGATGCATGGAATTGGGAAGAGGAATATAAACTGCCTCCACATTCTCATCCGCCAAAAGCTCCTCATAACTCCCGTAAGCTATCTCAACCCCAAACATCTCCTTAAACTCCTCCGCCTTAGAAAGCCCCCGGCTAGCCACCGCATAAAGCTCCCCGTTCACACTTTTAAGAAGACCCGGAACCGTCCGCACCCTGGCAATCTGAGCACACCCCAAAATCCCCCATCGAACCTTCCTGTCCATATCATCCATCCCCTTTCTTACATCCATCAATTCTAATCATCCATTACAAAACATACAATCTCACGCATAAAAAACCGCAAAACCCCGACATCCGCAAAACCATCCAAAAACTGCGCTAACACATCGCCAATGCTCAGGCAGCCCCGAGCCGGCGTTCGGCATCCGCCATCCGCCATACAGATGTAAATTGTTCCAGACATACAGGCAGTCCGAAACTGCCCTTCCTCTAAGCAAACGTTTAAAGGGCGCTTTTTGCGGAAACGAAATCCACTGCTTACCAAGGTTTAGGAACGAAGGCTTTCCTGAGTTCCTTTAGCCGCGGTTAGCAGTTAGTTCGTTGGAGCTTTGCCCTGTTTGCGTGAGAAAGGACTGTTTTGGACTGCCGTCCTGTCTACAGCAAATTACATCGCACCTTCTACAAACTCCCGCATCCCCTGTATGATCAGATACACTGAGGTCGCCCCCGCATCCTGATGCCCAATCGCTCTTTCCATAAGGGATTTCGCCCGTCCGAATTTCGCTACATATTTCTTCGTATTCTCAACGCCTTCTCTTGCCGCCTCTTCCGCAGCCTTTAGCATCTCCAAAAGCCCTTTATCCTGGTTCGCCTCCAGAGCCTCCACTGCCGGAGCCAGCGCGTCAACCATAGTCTTATCGCCCACTTCTGCCTTTCCGCGCTCCTGGATGGCCGACAGGCTTTTTCTCTCCATCGCTGCCAAATCTGCCGCACCAAGCGTCTCTTTTGCATCCATTCCCTTTGCTCCTGCAAGGTACAGGCTCCCGAAGATGACGCCGGACGCGCCGCCCATGGACATGAGCATCGCCTGGCCTGCCGTCTCAAACAGCTTGTAGGCATTTGTTTCGCCCTGCATCTTCATGAGTTTCTTCTTTGCCTTCTGCATCCCGCCGGCCATGCCGATGCCGTGGTCGCCGTCTCCGATTACGCTGTCTACTTCCGTAAGGTACGGTTTCTTCCCGATAATCTTATCCGCAATGTAGATAAGCATATTCCTCGCATCCTCGGCGTTAAGTTCCGTAAGCTCGCCGTCTTTGCTCCTTACGATTTCCGCCTCTTCCACGTCATTTTCGTCAAATTCCGGCTCTTCTTCTTCTACCGCATCCTCGGCCTGATAGGTTGCTCCCGTAAGCTCGCCCTTGGCGTAATACGGAGAATAGCAGGGCGCGTCCAGATATTTTATCAGCTCGTCGTCAAGCTTTAAGATAGTGATGGAAAATCCTCCCATCTCCATGCAGGTGCAGTAAGTCTTAATCTCCGCGTCATGGATGATAAGCCCGTCCTTCGCAAAACGCTTATGAAGGTCATAGTAGACGATATTTAACTCCAGGAGCGGCGTGGAGCCGAGGCCGTTTACAAGCACCGCCAGCTTATCCCCCTCCTTGAATCCCATCTCCGCCTTAATCTCCCGGTACATCCTCTCAACCATGTCGTCCGCGGGCATCATCTTTGTCCGCTCGATTCCCGGCTCGCCGTGAAGGCCCATGCCGAACTCCATCTCATCATCCGCAAGCTCAAAGGTGGGCTTGTCATTGCCCGGCAGCGTTCCCGGTGATGTGGCAAGGCCGATGGTATTAATGTTATCCCTTGCCTTCTCGGCAATCCTTACTACCTCGTCAAAGGGGAGCCCGGCGTCACATGCCGCACCCGCTACCTTAATGACAAATACATCCCCGGCGATTCCCCGGCGGTCATAATACCGTTCCTTCGGGGCAGACGCGAAATCATCCCACACCCGCACATGGGCGGTCTTGATGCCGTCCGCCTGGCACAGCTCCTCCGCCATGTCGAAGTTTAAGTTATCCCCGGCATAGCACCCGTAGATGAAAAGTACGCCCTTCCCTTGGTCAACTGCCTTCGCCGTCTCATAAATAAGCTCCGGGTTGGGCGACGCGCAGATATTTCCGCAGGCAACCGCATCCGCAAGCCCCGCCCCACAGTAGCCGGAGAACAGCGGTTCGTGTCCGCTGCCGCCGCCGATTACAAGGGCGACTTTGTCTTTCCTGCTTGCCCGGTACTTGAATGCATTGTACTCGCCTATCTTTTTATAATATTTCTTATATGCAGAGAGATAACCCGCAAGCATCTCCTCTACTACATTTGATACGTCAGCGTTCAATATTTTCTTCATTGCAAATAGCCTCCTTACTCCACGTTTCTGTGTCTCTTTGACATTTTCTCAAAGCTTAAGCCCGGTGTCTCTTCAACCAGTGTCATGACGATCATGTCAAAAGTAATCAGAAGGCACTGTTCAAACAGATTCCCCATCGGCTGGAAAGAGGGAACCACATCATCCATTCCCCGGTAAACCGCCGCCGGAAGGAAAAATACTTTGTCCGCCACATTTTTCGCCGTATTTCCGCTTGGGGAGCCGGTCACCACGTAAATCATGCCGCCCGCCTCTTTCGCCCGCTCGCAGATGTAGTTGATGTGGCCGATGCCGCCGTCTCCCAGCGTCGCAATCAATAAATCCCCCTCACCGATGGACGGGGTGGTGTCATCCCAGATCCAGTGGATTTCCTTGCCCATGTGCATAAGCCGCATGGCAAATGCCCTGGTAGCCATCCCCTCTCTGCCGACGCCGATAAGGAAAATCCGCTCATGCGCTTTGATTTCCTCGATAAACTCCCGCATCCCCTCCTGGTCTAACCGCTCATAAACCTTCCGGTGCTCGTCCAGGATTTTCTCATACATCTCTTTATATTCCATGCAAAACCGCCCCCTAATCCAGTTCTCTATGAAGATAATCCATAGTCTTCTTCATGTAATCGTACACCGCGTCGTCGTCATCCTCAAAGATGGTAACGACTTCTAAGTACTGCACGATATCCTCAAGCCCTGCATTTTTCGTGGCGCGCTTAATAAGCTCCGGCGTCACGATGCCTTCCTTGGTGAAATCCCAGTGCCTGTCCCACTTCCCATCCGTCTGCTGGAGATGGATGGAACCGATGTAGGGCGCGCACTCGTTAAACCAAAGCTCAATGTCCGCCTCCTCCTTAAGGAGCGGCTGAAACAGCGCATGACCCCAGTCCACCAAAAGCTTGATGGGAATGTCCGTGCCTTCCAAATCTTTCATCATCTTTTTGCACACCGCCGGACTGTGCGGGAATTCCGTAATAAGAGGCGTCGCCTCGATATGTATTTCCTCAAGCCCTTTTTCTTTCCCGTAAGACGCGAGCTTTCTTAAGTATTCAAGCATCTCCCGGTAAAGCTCTTCCCTCTTTGCAGCATCCCTTGCATCGTCGTAGTTCATGCCTCCTACCGGAGAGCCAAGCACCTTCGCGCCCATAAGCACTGTCATATCAACGGCCCTCTTAAAGAAGAGAAACGCCGCCTCCCTCTGCTCCTTTGCAGGAGCCAGGAAATGTGCGAAAGAGTAAGATGCAAGACCGCCGAAAGTAGCGTCTATCTCTACGCCCTCCTTTTCAAATGCCTCTTTATAATCGGCAACCATCACGTCTCTTAAGTTTTCCGGCCACCATGGGTCAATTAAATCCCAAGTGAACTGCACATGCTCCACGCCGAAATCATGTTTGCACATCGCCGCAAGCTGTGCCGGTTTCATCCAGCGTTTCACCGCAAAAGAAAGGTTCAATCCCAATACCATAAGTCATCCTCCTTTATCTTTACATTTAACGAACAGGTAATTGCAAAATTCAAGTGTTAACCGAGGTCATTGTGCAGCTTTTATATTCCAACACAGACACGCTCCCGCTCCAAGTTTACCGTAGCGGTACATAAGCTGCCAAAATACGGCAGCTAAGTACCGACGGTAAACTAAGGTCTGCTTATGCAATATAAAAGCTGCACAATTCGGCACTGGCAAACTTGAGTTTCGCAATTTCCTGATATCTAACTAAGCTTTATCTTCCTTTGCTTTCTCTCCCGCATGATCTCGGAGATGGAGCTGAAGGAAATCGCGATTACAACTACCACGCCGGATACTGCCGACTGCCAGTATACATTTACGCCGAACAGCACGATCATGTTCTGGATGATGCTGATAATCGCTGCGCCGATCAGCGCCCCTGCCGGATTTCCGATTCCTCCTGTAAGGGATACGCCGCCGATTACGGAGGATGCGATGGAGTTCATGGGCCAGTTCTCACCGACTGCCGTCTGGGCGGAGCCAAGCCTTGCCACATATAAAAGTCCTGCCAGGGAAGAAATCAGCCCTACTAAGGAATAAATCATAATACGAATCTTATTTACCTTGATTCCGAGAATCTTTGCCGCCTCGCGGCTGTTCCCGATAGCGTAGATATAACGTCCTGTCTTTGTCTTCTTCACCATGAAGAGCACCAGTATCAGCACGATGATGCAGAAGATAAACGGTGTCGGAATCACTCCTACGTTGCCTTTTCCGAGGAAATAGATATCCTCCGGAACGCCGGTGATTGCCTTACCTTTTGTAAGCACCAGGTTAATGCCCCCGTATACGCCCTGCATACCGATGGTCGCAACCATGGAATTAAGGCGCAGCTGGGTGATGATAAGGCCGTTGATGCAGCCGAAGAGCAGTCCTAACGCCAGTCCGATCAGCACGGAAAGCCACGGATTCCATCCTTTATTGACCATCATGATACCGGAGAGGATGCCGCACAGGGAGGCAATCTTTCCCACGGACAGGTCAAGCTCCCCGATCAGGAGCAAAAGCGACTGGGCGATACCGATCATGCCGATAAAAGCAAGGTCGCGGATCAACGCCTGCAAGTTATATATATCGAGAAAGTAGGGGGACGCCACGCTGGCAATGATGATCATCAGCACAAGCACCGCCCCGATTGCGGTCATATTACTTTTTTTCAATGCATTGACCACTGCATTGTTTGCTTTTACATTATCTTTACCCATAACAAACAACTCCTCTTTTCTATGAATTCACACCGATAATTGCACTGAGAAGTGTGTCTTTATCTGCCGCCGCGTCATACTCCCCGGCCTGTCTTCCTTCGTACAATGCAATGATTCTGTTGGAACACTTCTTCACCTCGTCCATCTCTGAGGAAATCAGGATAATGCCGATACCCTTCTCCTCCGCCAGCTCCTTCATGAGCCGGTAGATTTCCGCCTTAGTCCCTACGTCGATACCCTTTGTAGGCTCGTCGAACACAAGCACCTTCGGACTGCACTTCATGGCGCGCCCGATGATGACCTTCTGCTGGTTTCCGCCGCTTAAGAACTGAATCGCCTTGTCCGCGTCCGGCGTCTTCACATCATATGTATCAATCACGTCCTGGGCAAGCTCGTCTTCTTTCCTGCGGGAAATGCTGATGCCGCTCTTTAATGTGTCAAGAGTGGAGACAGAGATATTTTCCCGGATGGACAATACCGGGAGGATGCCCTGTTTCTTTCGCTCCTCAGGCAGATAGATGAACCCGTGGTTTACGGAATAGTTGGTGTCTCCAAGTTTCCAGTCCTCCCCGTCAAGCTTTACCGTGCCGGAGTACACCGGAAGATAACCGAAGATTGCCTGCATCAGCTCGCTGCGCCCCGCTCCTACCAGGCCGGAAAATCCTAAGATTTCCCCTTTTTTCAGCGTGAAACTGATGTCGGTGAATTTCTCCCCCGTCAGGTTATTCACTTCCAAAAGCACCTGGTCCGTCACCTTGTCCGAACAGTACACCTGATCCTGGTCAAGCTCTTTTCCTGTCATCTGCCGGATGACCCAGGGGATATCCACGTTGCTTATCACATCCCCCGCCACTTTCTTTCCGTTCCGGAAGACCGTAATCACATCGCCCAGGGAAAAGATTTCCTCCAGCTTGTGGGAGATAAAGATAATCGCCTTGTTTTCCTTTTTTATATCCTTTACAATGTCAAATAAGATTTCCGTGTCGCTTGTCGTAAGGCTCGTCGTCGGCTCATCCAGCATAAGCACTTCATAATCCTCATGCACACAGGCTCTCGCAATCTGAAGGAGCTGCTGGGAAGATACCGATATATCTTTTACGAGTGCGTCCGGCGCCACCGGAATCCTGAATTTTTCAAGAACCGGCATCGCTTTCTTCTCAAGTTCTTTCTGATTTACAATCCCTTTAATCCCCGACTTCTCATAGGGAAGGAACAGATTTTCCGCTACGGACATATAGCCGAAGAGGTCAATCTCCTGGGGCACATAGGCAATCTTGTCAAACAGCGCCTTGTTCTTTATAGCATCCTCTCCGCCAATCAGCACCTCTCCCTCTTCCGGGTCATAGACACCTGTCAGGCATTTGATCAGCGTACTCTTCCCTGCCCCGTTCTCACCGATGACACAGTGGATTTCCCCGGGTTCAAAGGCTACATCTACCGAGTCAAGTGCCACTACGCCCGGGAACAATTTTGTAATATTATGCGCCTCTAATACTTTCATAGACATGCTCCTTTTAAAAAAGCAGGGGCGAGCAACTCCTTAACTGGTCACAAGCCCCCGCTTATCATCGTTTTAAAATTTTAGCCTCAAGATTATTTTGCGTCGCCGCCTACAATCTCAATCCACTCGTCAATGTTCTCTCCATCGATAACCGCGATACCGGTATCAACCATAGCCGGAATCTCTACGCCGATGTATTTCTGGTACATCATAAGAACTGCCATAGAGCCCTGCATCTGAGGAATCGTTGAAGATGTAGCCGTAATCGTGCCGCTCTTGATATAGTCAAGAATCTCAATCAAGTTGTCCATGGATACGAACGTAACCTGACCTTTCTTTCCTGCCTCTTCAATCGCTGCCGCAACACCGGAACCACATGCGTCGCAGTTAAGGTAACCTTTAAGGTCCGGATTTGCCGCTAAAACTGCCGCTGCCTGTGACTGAGCCTCCTCAATGTTGTCATTGTCGATACCGCCGTCAACAACTTCAATCTTCGGATATTTCTTCAGTGCGTCTAAGTGAGCCTGATATCTCTCTGCGTGGTTCGGTGCGGACGGGAATCCCTGCATAACCGCAACTTTTCCTTCCTCGCCGATTTCCTTTGCGAGCCTGTCTGCCGCAATCGTTGCCTGCTCTTTGAAGTCGTTGCCGCAGCTTGTAAGACCGCTGCCTTCCGGTGACGGAGCGTCAAAGAGAACTACCGGGATGCCCTGCTCTTCAATCTGCTCGATAACTGCCTTGCTGCCGTCATAGTCAACCGGGTCAAGTGCGATACCCGCCGGCTTTGTAGCCGCCGCCTGCTCAAGCACGGAGTTCTGCTCTGCAACGTCCGCTGCATTCGGAGCGCGGTAGTCAATCTTAACCTCAACGCCGAGCTGCTCTGACAGAGCGTCTGCCTGGAGCTGCGCGCCCTTGTTTACTTCGTCGAACCATGCATGTACGCACTTCGGAACGATGACAAAGGTCATATCCTTTGCCGCACCGCCTGCGCCGCCTTCTCCTCCTTCAGAGCCGCCGGAACCGCCGGAGCTGCATCCGACTGCAAGCGTAGCAATCATAGCTGCCGCGAGTAACACTGACAAAATTTTCTTTCTCATAGTACATTTCCTCCTTTTTTTCTATTATCCGCTTGGAATGATTCCATTATACAAAAGGCGCTCCGAAAATCCAATGCGAAAGAATTTAGAATGGGTGTGAGAATGTTAATATGTCAGTCCACGCTTATAATCCGGTCGGAGATATCTTCCACATACTCCTCCCTTGACTTTATGATGATTACCGCCGTACCGCGGTTCGCAAACTTCTTTATATAGGATTTCACGATGGATACCCCCATCAGGTCGCATCTTGCAAAAGGCTCGAATAAAATGAGTACCTTCGGGTTATAGATGTACCACCGCTCCAGCGTGATGTTTATGATATCATTCACCCCTAGGCTGTCCGCCGCCGCGTCCGGGTGAACTTCCGCCTGCCCAAGCTCCTCCCCCAGCATCCGGGGGATTTTGGAGGAATTGGCGATATATTCCAGGGAAGACAGCTTTCCAAGAGACGGCATCAGAAGGTTCTCCCCCGCGCTCATCCCTCTGAATACTTCCTCCTCACTTCCCATGTGCATGACCGATACCACTTTCTCCTTCACATAATCAGAAAAATCAGCCGCATGGTACAGCCTGGAATTTAAGACGCAGGAAAGGAAAGCTCCCGGCTGCCGTCCGGAAAGAATCATAAAAAGCCGCTCCTTCACTTTTCCGTCCAAAGCAAGAAACGTGACAATCTCTCCCCTCAGGAAATTAAAATCCTGAATCTTGCCGCTGCCGACTTCAAGCCCCTCGATGCGGTACACCGGCTTTCCTTCGCTCACCTGCTCCTCCAGCATGTAGCTGTCAAGCCCCTTCTTCCTCGATATGACTCCGCCCCCCAGGAGGAACTTCTCAAGATGCTGCCTGTTCTTTATATACTCCCTCCTGCATTTTTTAACGATTCTGCCCTTCTTAAAGATGACATACTTTTCCGACAGGAGCGACAGCACCATGTCCGAATGGCTGTTAACGATCACGCCCATATCCCCCTCGACCAGCCGTTTCACCGCCGCGCCGAATTCCCGGATATCCTCCGGGCGCATCCCCTCGAACTCGTCCTCCACGATCAGGAGCTTTTTATGGTTCCACTTCGCCTTCACCACATCCACAATCCGCTTTTCCAGCTCCGTGAGCTCTTTCATCTTTTTCGACACACCGATACCCACCGAAAGCTCCTCAAAGAACTTCCTCACCTGTTCCTCCAGCCTTCGCTTTTTCCACATAAGCAGAAAAGAGCCGCTCTCCACAAGCCCCACATACTCTGCCACAGACCAGTCGTCAATCATATAATTAGATGCCGCAATGCGGTACACCGCCCGGGCAAGCTCCGCATTCCCCGACACCCTCCTGCCCTCGATATAGATGTGGTGCCTCCTTGCCTCCTCCATATCCCCCGACAGGACCTTCACCGTCAAGTCCTTCCCGGAATACGCAAGGCCAAGGAACCCCACCGTCTCTCCTGCCAGGATGCACAGCGTAACATTCTCCACCCTCTGCACATGGCTTACCCTGACGCTTAAACTGTTAATCCTCAGAATCTCTTTTTTCATACGCTCAACTCATGCCTTTTTAAGAATAATCAGCGGGAATGGTAATCTCCACATCCGTTCCCTGCCCCACCGTGCTGTACACATTCACGCCGTACTCCTCCCCGAAAAGGAGCTGGATGCGCTTATGGATGTTGGGAAGGGCGATTCCGGTGTTGCGCTGTTTTTGCCCGCTCTCCTCCTCCACGCGCATACTGGGCGAATGAATCCTCCGGTTCAGCTTGTCAAGCGCCTCCCCGTCAATGCCGCTGCCGTTATCGGAAATGGTAAGGATCAGATTCTTTTCCGTGACAATCACCTCAATGGTCACCCTGCCGCCCTCCAGCTTTTCCTCCAGCCCGTGGTAAATGGCATTCTCCACCACCGGCTGTATGATCAGTTTCGGAATCAGGAAATCATACGCCTCCTCATCCTCCTCGTCAATCAGCACCTCCAGGGAAAAACGGTTGTTGAACCGGTAACACTGTATCAGCATGTAGTTGTTGATATTGGCAAGCTCCTCCCTGAGGGTGACAAGCTTTCCCTTCCGGCTGATGCTGTACCGGAAAAAAGAAGACAAAGCCTCAACCATCCCGGCAATCTCCCGGTTGTCGTCCATCAGCGCCTGTCCCCGGATAGATTCCAGCGTGTTGTAAAGAAAATGCGGGTTGATCTGGCTCTGCAGCGCTGTAAGCTCCGTCTGCTTGTCAAAAATCTCCGCCGAATTCCTGCGGGTCTTCCTGGACGAATACCTGTCCACAAGCGCCTTCACCTCACCGACGTAAGGACACGTCTCCCGGGCGCTGTCAAGCTCCTCTTCCGTCCGCTCCTCCTCCAGAAAAAAGTCCAGCATATCTTCAAAAGTCTTCAGCGGGCGCATGATGCAAAAATATACACCTGTTATTATAAGCACTTGTAATATTATACAGGCTATATATAACAACATGCTGTGCCCCAATACATTGAACAGGGCATATACAAGCGCCAAAAAGACACCTTCCGCACATATAAAACATCTCAATCTTCCAACCGGCCTCATCCCATCCTCCTACGAATGCAGTTTTCTGTACAAAGCCGGCTTTACCCCCACCGTCTTCGTAAATGTCTGGCTGAAATACCGGGAATCCCTGTATCCCACATTCTCCCCGATTGCCGCGATAGTCTCGTTGGTCGCACAGAGCATCTCCTTCGCCTTCTCCATCCTCACATTCAGGAGGTAGGCACTGAAATTCATTTCCGTCTCCTTCTTAAAAAGGACGCTGAAATACACCGGATTCAGCTCCACCACCGCCGCGATATCTTCCAGCACAATCTTCTCGCTGTAATGCTCCTCAATATACTGTTTTGCTTGGCGGACAGGTTTCGCCGACTCCGTCTCAATCGCCTCCCTGGCAATGTCAAGATAGTTGCCAAGCTCCGTCTTGAGGAGGTTCTTAAGTTTCAGGATGGAGCCGCAGTGCTGGCAGCTATTCTTGGTGTTCTTCACCATCTGGCGGAACTCCTCCGGCTGCACCTCCATGCTCTCAAAAAAGATTTCGATAAGTTCTTCTGCCGCACGGTAGCACACCGAGAAATCAATATCATCCCGCATCATAAACCCGCTGTATATCTGATTAATGCAAAGCTCTAAGTTCTCCCTGCTGTAGCTTTCAATGCTGGCAAGAAAGCTCTCCCGATACCGCGCCACCGGATTCTTCGTCTCTTTTCCCGCGAAAATATTCTCCCCATAGATAAGCCTTCCCGTTCCCAGCTTAATCCGGTTTAACACCGCCCGGTTTGACTCCTTAATGGAGTAGCTGATCTCAGCAAACTCCTTTCTCTCCGTACCCACGCCGATGGTGACCTCATACTGCTCGAATCCAAGCAGATACTCCTGGATTTCCGACAGGATATCGTTGATCTTCCCCCGTACCTCCTTCGCCTTGCTTTCATCGAAATTGAACAGGCAGTAGATGTGCAGGTTTTCCTTCTCGCAGATTAAGACCTCCTCCGCCGCTGGATTCAGGATCTTCTCCACAATCTCAATCACCTTCTCCACGGTAATGCGGTCCTGCTTTTTATCGCTTTTCCTGTAATCCACATAGTCAAGCTTAATGTCTATCCCCCGGTAAAGCTCACCCTCTAAAGGCACACGCACGTCCTCCATCTGGGACTGCCCGCCCTGCTCGATAATGTTGCTTAAGAAATCCCTCCGGATAATCTGCTTGCTCTCCGCAACCGTCTCCTGCAGCTCAAGCTTTTCCCTTGTCTCCTTCTCCATCAGCTCAAACTGCCCGCAGATCTTTCCCAGCACCTTATTCAGCTCATCCTCATTAATCGGCTTTAGCAGATAGTCGTCCACCCCGTACTGAAGAGCCCGGTGGGCATACTCAAACTCCTTATACCCGCTGACCACCACAAACTTGATATCCTTCTTAAGCTCCCTGGTCATGCAGATAAGGTCCAGCCCGTTAATCTTAGGCATCCGGATATCCGTGATCACAATGTCCGGCTCCTGCTCCTTTATGATACGGAACGCCGCCTCCCCGTTGTCCACGATATCCGCGCACTCCAGCGGAAACTCCTCCCACCGGATCAGTTTCTTTATCAGCATCCCGATGCGGAACTCATCGTCCACGATCAGCACACGCCATTTCTTCTTCTGCATCCTGACAATCTCCCTTCCTAAATCCCAGGCAATTGCGAAACTTAAAGTTAACCTGGGGCATTGTGCAGCTTGTATATCCCATAAGCAGACCTTAGTTTACCGTCGGTACTTTGCTGCCGTATTTTGGCAGCTTATGTACCGCTACGATAAACTCGGAGCAAAAGCGTGTCTGTGTTGGAATATACAAGCTGCACAATTCGGCACTGGCAAATCAGAGTTTCGCAACTGCCTGTTTTTAAATCCTCCGCAATGCCTCATTAGAGCCGACTAGCATCAATATCATCCCTGGTTTAAGGGGCGTATTCGGATCCGGGGTAATCTCCACCCGCTCTCCTTCCTTGATACCCACCACATTCACCTCATAAGACTTCCTCACGTCAAGCTCCTTGAGCGTCTTCCCGACCCACTTCTTTGGGATAGCCGCCTCCACCACACTGTAGTCCGGCGACAGCGCAATCCAGTCCGCAAGATTTGCCGACACAAGATTCTTGGCAATCCGCTTGCCCATCTCCTTCTCCGGGAACACAACGGCATCCGCCCCCACTTTCCTTAAAACTTCGGCATACCTCTTATTGTGCGCCTTGCAGAGTACATAGGGAATCCCCGCCTCCTTCGCCGCCAGAGTCGCCATAATGCTGCCCTCCAGATTTTCCGACGAGGCAATCACAATCCCGTCAAAGCTCTTAGAGCCTAAAACATCAAAAAGCTCCGGCTCGCCGATATCCGCCTGCATGGCGTAAGTCACCTTATCCGCCACATCCTCTATCCTCTCCATATCCTGGTCCACCGCCACGACATCACAGCCAAGCCGCTGCAGCGTCACCGCCACGCTGGCGCCAAAATTCCCAAGCCCCAGCACAACAAACTGTTTCTTCATATCCGCTCTCCTTACATTCTATTTATTCCCCGAAAAGCACCCACTCAACTTCCTTTTCTGTCATGCCGCAGATTCCGGCAATCTCCCCCGGCTCTTTTCCCTGCCCGTGCAACTGGAAAATCCTCCGGGTCTTTTCAATCCCGCGCAGCTCTCCGCGCTTTTCTCCACGTTCTTCCCCTCTTCTTTCTCCCTGCTCTTCTCCCCGTTTAAACGCACTTTGCATCTGGGAATTATAATCTCTCAGCGCCTTCTCCCGCGCCTCATATTCCATTCTTCTCTTCTCGTCCGCACTCAGCTCAAGCAATGTGTTGTACGCCTCGCCTATATATTCGTTTGTCTTTGCCATATCTTCAAACTCCTTCTTCGTCTTCCCGCTGAAGAACTTCATCCATGCAAGGACATCTTCACTGCTCTTTACTTCTTCGGGAAGTTTCTTAAGTTCCAGAATCTGAATCTCCATCAGATCCGTATAGACCTCCCCTGTTTTGTCATCGCGGAAATGTATCGTCCGGCAGCACTCTGTATCGTTAGGGAAATACACAAAGTCCAGAATGCTTACATGAATGCATTTCTTAAGCCTGTCATAAGGTTCTCCCTTCTTAAGCTGTCCGGCATAAATCCTGCTGAGATAAAACAAGACCCTCTTATCCCAGTGCGCGAAATACGCCACCTGCATCTCAATATCAACCTGCGCGCCATCCTCCATGATAACCCGCACATCTAAAATCCCAAGCTTATCATCTTCCGACTCTCTCTTTAAAATCGTCGGCAAAAGTACCGTTTCCCGGATTTTTTCCGGCGAGACCTTCATGACAGCGGCCAGAAAACCTTTCCTAACTCTGGCATTTTCCATCAGTCCTGCAAAACAGAAATCAACAGTGGGCAACATAATAAAATTGTCATCTTTTCTCATATAGAATCTCCTTTCCCATACAGACCGTTTTAGGCGATTGCAAAACTCGGGTGTTAATCGAGCCGTTGTACAACTTGTATATTCCAACACAGACACGCTTGCGCTCCTGGTATAATGAATAATTAATTTCTGATATATTGACGCAGGATGATTGGTTTAGATGCAAGGCGGAGGAATGAGGCGTAGCGGCGGCTACGTCGATTGACGACAACGCCGCAGATAAACAATCAGACAAGTCCAAGATATCAGTTAATTAATATTCGTTATACCTAGTTACCGTAGCGGTACATAAGCTGCCAAAATACGGCAGCTAAGTACCGACGGTAAACTAAGGTCTGCTTATGGAACATACAAGTTGCACAATTCGACACTGATAGGTTAGGGTTTCGCAATTGTCTAACAACCATTTACGGAAACATTCCATAAAGCCCATACAAGAAAGCTCTTCGATACGTATATATTAACACAAGTATACCTCTCAAAAAAGCAAAGAATTCCTTTACGGAAATATTTCCAATCAATTTTTGAAATCAGCGGCAAGATACTGCCAGATTATCAGACACATGCAAAGAGCCATTTACCTCTCCCTTTGCAGCCTCACTTAAGTAACCGAAATACTTAAGTGAGACCTATTATAATAGAACACATTTAAAAATACAAGACGTGCAGTACAAATTCATCCAAAACATCCAAACCCAAAATCACCCAACCATGATCTGCTCCTTCGGAAGACTCCGCACCTTATCCCTCGGATGCGTCTTCCCCGCGAATGTCAGCACCAACGTCAGCGGTCCAAGCCGCCCCATATACATCATGAGCATAAGCACGATCTGGCTTGCCCGGCTAAGCCCCGGAGTAAGGTCTGCCGTAAGTCCCACCGTTCCCACCGCCGATGCCGTCTCGTAGAGCACATCAACAGTTGCAACACTGTCCGGCTCGATGGCAAGGATTGCAATGGTCCCGGTGATAAATACAGCAAACGCCACCATCACCACACAGAACCCCGTGCGGAAATTCGCCGTGGTAATCTTCCGCCCCATGCACTCCGTATCATTTCCTCCCCGCGCAAATGTCACACAGGCGAGAAACAGCATGGCAAACGTCGTCGTCTTCACGCCGCCCGCCGTTCCGCCCGGAGAACCTCCGATAAACATCAGAATCGCGCAGAACAGTTTTGACTCCTCATGGAGCGCCCCCTGGGAAAATGTATAGAACCCCGCCGTCCGGGTCGTCACTGACTGAAACATGGACGCCATAAGCTTTTGCCCCGCATTCATGCCACCAATCGTCTCCGGATTCCCATATTCCGCTATAAAGATAAAGACCGCTCCCCCAATAAGCAAAACCGCTGTCGTAATAATCGCCAGTTTCGAGTGCAGCTTAAGCCTCCCAAACCGCCACCGCACCGGAGCCTCCTGCCGGAAAGCCTCCCTCACGCTCCTTATCACGTCAAACCACACCGTAAATCCAATACCGCTTAAGATGATCAAAAGCATCGTCGTAACATTGACCACCGGATTCACCGCGTAATCAGCCAGGCTATTCTCCCCGAGGATATCAATCCCCGCATTGCAGAACGCCGACACCGCATGAAAGACCGAAAACCAGACCCCGCGAAGAACCCCATACTCCGGTACGAACTGAAAGGCATAGAGCGCCGCTCCCGCCCCCTCCACCATAAGCGTTCCCGCAATCACTTTTTTCACCATCCCCACGATGCCCCCAAGCCGCTGGGCGCCGTAAGCCTCCTGCAGCACAATCCGCTCCCTGAGCTCGAGCCGCCTGTGCAGCAGAAAGAAAAAAAGCGACGCGCACGCAATCACGCCCAGCCCGCCAATCTGTATGAGAACGAGCAGCACCGCTTTCCCAAACACCGTAAACTGGCTGGCAGGAACAATCGTCACCAGCCCCGTCACGCACACCGCCGACACCGCCGTAAACAGCGCGTCAGGAAACGCAATGGGCTGCACATTGCTCACCGGCAGCCACAAAAGCACCGCCCCTGAAAATATAACGCCAAGAAACCCCAGCGCCGTAATACGAAGAGTATTCCACCGGATACTTTTTCTCTTCTTCACAATCTCACTCCCCAATCAGTAAATATAGAAAAGGGAGAACACCATTTTGTGTAATCTCCCTTGTTTACCCTCAGTGTACCTATCTATAATTTGACTAACATTTTTGAGCTTTTCGGAAATCGCTGAACAATTTCATAAGTATCCTCTTTTCTTTTCATCGCGTAATATGTATTTACTATATTATCCCCTTTATTCCGCAAAAAGTTTCCTATTACATTCATTATTTCTTCGTAACTTTTATTTGTAACCTGAAAACCTCTGAGCCAGATCAACCCATAATGCACTGTAAGCTCTGCCTGCGGCGGTATAAACACAATAAAATCCTTTCCGTTCAAAGTAATCAATGCTCTCTTTTCTTTCAGTGCAAGCCGGAATACATCCTTATCACTTTCGCCGGGGTTGAATCTATCCAGAACATGTATGACATCGTGTCCGTAATTTTTTAAAACAGTAATTGACTTTTTGGTAATATTTTCATCTAATAGTATTTTCATTCCTGGCCTTCCTGATATGGAACATCTAAAATTTCAATTACAAATTCCATAGCTGCGTCTATATCACTCATTGTCAGTCCATACTCTTCGCAAATCTCTCTGACTGTCATCTCATCTTTTAAACAGGCAACAATCAAACTAACCGGTATCCTTGTATTTTTTATCACAGGCATACCGCCTAATTTACTCTCATCAATCTGAACTTTCTCAAATCTTTTTGCAACTTTGCTAAAATACTGTTCAATCTCGTGATAATTTGCGTCTCTCTCTTTTAAGAATATAATATCTTTTCCCATATTCTTAGTATACGCTTTATGCCTTTCACTTAAACCCGCTGCAAATTCTTTCTTTATATTATATGTATATTGGAACGTTTCAGGAAAAGAAGTTTCATAGTCTTCCACAAAAAACTTTGTCATTTTCTCCCTCCTTTATATGCTGTCCATTTTCTCCCTTAATTCTGTCAGCTTACCGATAATTTCATCCAAATCTCTTCTGGAAATCTCAAATGTAAATGAAGTATCATTATCATCCTTTTCCAGCATCATCTTTACAACGGCAGAGTTCACTTCAATTTCTCTGGGGTCTTCATCATTTCTATAACTTATGATCTGTGTTTCCAAAAGCCTGAAACAATCTATCTTGCTGTTCTTTTTAATAAACAGATGATTCTTTAAATCGTCTTCATGCTCATAAATTTCTTCCGCAATTTTTAAATCCTCTTCCGAGACCCCTTCATCCACTTTGCCTTCCGCCAAATCTATGACTATCCTGATAATCGAAAAGGCATAATCAATAAAATGCTTTTCTTTCAGTTCAGGAAACATGTTCTTTCTTTTAGCATCTACTCCAAGCGAAAACCCTGACGTATTCCAAACTATTTTAAACAATTTATTATAATAAGCATTAAGCAAAATTTTTGCATATTCTTTCTTTTTATCCATGATTTTCGCCCCTCTTTTCCATCCGCTTTCGTATTATGGATTATATCATAGTTATTAAAAATCTGCAAATACGGTTTCCTACCCTGTATACCTGAGCGCCTCAATAGGCTTTTGCCCCGCCGCCTTATTCGCCGGATACATCCCAAAGATTACCCCAATCCCCATGGAAAAGGCAACTGCAATCCACGCGACACCCATGGAAAGCGTATACGCGGAACCGCTGTCTCCCACGGCAGAGATGACTTTCAGCGCAGCCCAGGAAAACAAAAGCCCTATGGCGCACCCCATCAGGCTGATCATCAGCGCCTCAATAAGAAACTGCATCATGATTGTTCCCCGCCCTGCGCCAATCGCTTTTCGGATTCCAATCTCCCGCGTCCTTTCCGTCACAGACACAAGCATGATGTTCATAATCCCAATCCCGCCCACAAGCAGAGAGATGCCCGCAATGCCGCCAAGCATAAGAGCCAGCGTATTACTCACATTTTCCATTGCCTCCATGACCGCCGACTGGTTCACTATAGAGAATGCATCCTCATCCTGGGAAAACCTCTCCAGCATCCGCTCCTCTAATTCCTCCTGCGCTCTGTCCATCGTCTCTTCACTGGATGCAGACACAACAAATCTGGTCACCTCGTAAGGCACATCCTGCACCAGCCGGATAAGGGAAGTATAGGGAATATATGCCTCCAGATTTTCCGTCGTGGACGTATCGCTGTCCTTTGCCTTAAGCACCCCCACAATCTGATACTCCATGCCCTCCAACGTCACCTCTTCGCCCACTACGTCCATGCGCCCCATCACTTCCAGGGCAAGCCCCGCATTTATGACAGCCGCATTCGTATGATTCTCGATATCCGTTCCCTTTAAAAACCTTCCCGCATACAGCTCCATCTCATTAATTTCCGCATATGCCCCTGTCGTGCCGTATACGGACGCGGTTTCTTCCGCAAAGGAGCTCGCTGCGGTAACGCTACTCTGCGCCACCGGAGCCGCCTCCTTGATCTCCCCGTTTTCCGCCAGCTCCGATATATCCTCCAATTTAAGCGGCCTGCCCTTATCATCTTTCACATTCACCGTCAAAAGATTGCTCCCAATCTCCGATATCTGGCTGTTCACCGACGATGCCGCGCCGTTCGCAAGAGATACCAGCACTACAAGAGACATGACCCCGATAATGATTCCCAGCATAGTAAGGAGCGAGCGCATTTTATTTGATGAAATAGATTTCCACGCCATTTTTACTGATTGCCTGAACATACTTCCTCTCCTCCTACCTGTCCGTCCAATATACGGATTCTGCGTCCTGCCTGCCTTGCCACCCCGTCGTCATGAGTGATGAGTACGATTGTCTTCCCCTCCTCATTCAGTTGCCTGAAAATCCCCATAATCTCCTTCCCCGTAGCAGAATCAAGATTTCCCGTAGGCTCATCCGCCAAAAACAAAGACGGCCTCGCCGCAATCGCCCTTGCAATGGCGACCCTCTGCTGCTGCCCGCCGGACAGCTCACAGGGCTTATGGGTGCGCCTGTCTGACAGCCCGACCTTTACAAACGCATCCTCCACCCTCGCTTTCCGCTCTTCCTTCGAAAGCCTTTGATAGATCAGCGGCAGCTCCACATTTTCTTCCGCCGTAAGATTCCCAATCAAGTTAAAGCTCTGGAAAATAAAGCCAATCTTTTTGCTCCGTATTCTCGTCAATTCCTTCTCTGAATACTCCTCCACAATCTGTCCGTCCAGAAAATACTCTCCCTCATCTGCCGTATCCAGACATCCGATAATATTCATCATCGTTGACTTTCCGCTGCCGGACGGCCCTACGATGCTCACAAATTCCCCCTCCCGGACATGCAGGCTCGCATTCTTAAGCGCAAAAACCTTCATTCCTCCGATACGATATACCTTTGACACATGATTAAGCCGAATCATTCCGTTCCTCCCCGATTGCTGCCTCTCCTGTTGTTTCCGCTGCCCGAGTCTTTGCCGCTGCCCGTTCTGCCGCCGCTTTCCGAGCCTTTGCCGCTGCCCGGCTCCCCGGAAAAGCCCGGCATATTCCCGCCTGGCATCCCCTGGCCCGGTATACGGTTCATCCCCGGCATCCCCTCTGTGCGCTCACTGTCATCCGAGCCGGCCCTGAGATAATATACCGTATCCCCTTCCGCCAGCCCGCTTATGATTTCCGCCCTGCTCCCGTCAGACAGCCCCGTGGTCACCTCTGTCTCCCCGGAAAGGGTGCCGTCCTCAGAACTCTCCGTATAGACAAACGTCCTGCCGCCCCGCTCCTGCAAAGCACTGACCGGAATCAGCACCGCATCCTTCGCCTCGTCAATGGTAATCGTCGCGGAAACGCTCATCCCCATCCGCATGTCATCCGTGCGTCCAATCGTAATCTCCACCGGATACTTCGTGCTGCCACTCCCCGAGACCGCCTGGGAAATATCCGTAATCTTCCCTTCAAAGCTCTGCTCTTCCAGTGCATCTATCGTAATCTCTGCCGTCTGCCCTTCCTCTATGGACAAAATATCCAGCTCATCCACGTTAACAGAGACCACCGTCTCATCCTGCGCCGCAATCGAAAAAGCCGGAGCCTCATATGCACTGTAATCCGACGCTGACGATGTACCGCTTACAGATGAACTTCCCGACGTACCCGCCGATACACTCCCGGACGCACCGCCCCTTGCCGATACGCTGCCGGACACAGCTCCTTTTGCCGATGCGCCGCCAGAGGCTACGTCTCCTGCGTTTCCCCCTGATTCCTTACTCTTATCCTGCTCCTGGCCTGCGTCTCCCGTCTGCTGCCCATCCGTCGCTTTCCCCGTCTTCGAAAACCTCGCCTTTATCCTTAAGATGCTCTCCCCCGAATCACTCTCCCGCACTTCGCTGGACACATCCGCCCCCTTCACTTCCGGCAAAATATTTTTCGAAAATTCATACCCCTTTTTCGCCGTCAGCTTAATGGCCGCCGTATAAGCCGTCTCCTCCTGAAACGTCTCTGACGAGCAGTTCCAGCTTATCGTCCCGGTAAAATAATCCGCCACCCCAAGCTCCGTCTGCGGTTTCGCCCCCGTCACCGGCGGCGTGACATCCACACTGCAGCTTGTAATCTTCACATTTCCCGCCCCGGACGCGTCGCTGCCCGTACCACTCCCGGCACTTCCGCTGTTCCCGCCATCGCTGCCGCTCCCGGCACTTCCGCTGTTCCCGCCATCAGTGCTGCTCCCGGTACTTCCGCTGTTCCCGCTACTTCCGTCTGCACTTCCTCTGCTACCCGTACCGCTTTCACTTCCGCTGCTGCTTGCACTGCCGGTGCCGCCTGTGCCGTTACTGCTCCTTGCGCCGCCCGCACTGCCGCCAGTTCCCTCACCGCTGGCTGCGCTGCCGCCGACTCCTCCGACATCCCCGCTCCCGGAGACATCTGCGCTCAGGAACAGGATGCCGCTGCCCTTCCGGCTCTGTTCCGTGCTTTCCTGCGAGACAGCTATCGTTCCCGCATCAATCTGCCCCGCAGCCCCGGCAGTAAGATTGCCTCCGTCTTCTCCGGAAATGCTTTCTTCCTCCCCCGCACTCTCAGAAACAGCCGCATCCGCCTCCACATACACGCCGCTTATCACCCCGTTGCATACAGCCGTGAGCTCTTTTGACTCTAACAGTTTCTCAAGCCATTTTTCCGTTTCTTCCAGTTCCTTTTTCTTTCCATTTAGAACTTTCGCTTTCAAATATTCCGAAGTGCTGCTGTCCTCTGCATCATCAGACAAGTCATCAATCTCATCCTCCACATCCTCAAGGCTATCTTTCACTTCCAACAGCTTTTCCGCAACAGATGCCTCATTGAGGGTGGCAAGCTGCTGCCCCTTGGTCACAGTATCCCCACTGTCTACAAGCACTTTCTCCATCCGGACTCCGACCGGGGCAAGAACCTCTTCCGACTCTCCGTTCTCCAACGTTCCCGTACCTGTAACCGTCTTGCTGATATTCCCCTTCTCCGCCGTGGCAGAGCGGACACTCACTTCCGCCGCACGGTTCTGTGTCCCTTTCCCATGAAAAACCATACTCAGACCAACCACGGCTGCCAACGCCACCGCCGCACATCCCCCGATACGTTTTCTTCCTTTCAGCCATGCAAATCTTTTCTTCACCATATTTTTTACCATTATCAACCTCTGCGCCTTCCTCTCATAATCATCTATCCTTCACACGGCACTGTACTTTATGCCACTGTCTCCTCTGATGCCTCTGCGTCCGTTTTTTCCATAACCCTGATTGTATCGGCAATTCCGTCATCGCCCAGAACTACAGACACCTGAACGCCCGCCTCTATATCCTGAAAGGCAATCTCCTCGCCTTCGTCTTCCCCGAACCTGCCCCCAGGATTACCAGATGGCTTTTTGTCAGAATCTCCGTTCTCTTCACTTCTCTCCGGAATCTCAGGCGGCTGCCCTCCGTCCGGTTTTTCACCGTCCGCTCTCTCCGGTCTTTCCCTGCCTTCCGGCGCCGCCATACTGACACGCCGGATTACCGTATCGCCGTCTGTCTTAATCTTCTGAGTCTCCCCGCTCCCTTGCTCCCCATTCTTCTCCGGAGCCTCTAAATCCTCCCCGCCATCACCAGCCGTGCCGCTTGAATTCTCTTTCCTTCTCGGATTATCCTCCTTCTCCACGACAATATAGCCTTCCCCCGTTTCTGTCACCGTTCCGAAAACCATATTTTCCGCCGCCCTCCTGCCATCTGTGCGTTTCAAGCTTTCTGAGCTTTCCGTATTTTCATTCCCCGGAGCACTTCCCGTTTCTTCTCCCGTCTTGCCCGCCGCCTCATTTCCCGAGCATCCCGCCATCATAGCCGCCGCAAAAATTATCCCGATTAAAAATGCCTTTTTTCTTTTCATCGTCTCTTCTTTCCTTTCCAGTTTCTAAAAAAAGACTAACAGCCGAACCTTAAATAAACTTAAAAAAGCCTGTGAACTCTTTGTGTTCAAAGAATCCACAAGCCTCTCACAAGCCAAACTTAAAGCACGGCTGTAATCTCCAGCATCTCCCCCGCCTTTACCTCCGCCGTAATCTTCCCTTTATGCCTCTCGGCAATCGCCTTTGCAATCGACAGCCCAATCCCGTGTCCTCCCGTACCGCTGTTCCTTGACGGGTCGCCCCGGTAAAATCTCTCAAACAGCCGTTCCGCCTTTTTGCCATCCATATCTTCCGCCCTGTTAAGCACAGAAAGAACCAGTTTCTTCCCTTTCTTTTGCAGAGAAAATGTTATCTCCCCGCCATCTTCCGAATACTTCACCCCATTGTCAAGCAGCACGGAAAAAAGCCGCCGGATATTCCTCTCGTCTCCGCGGTAAGAAAGCCCCGGCTCAATCTGACACTGAAGATGCTTATTCTGCGATTTTGCAAGCAGTTCAAAAGACTGCGCCGTCTCAGCCGCCACCTCCGAAACCGGGAAATCAATCCAATGCTCCTCCCCTGCCCCTTCCTCCATCTTAGAAAGAAATATCAGATCATCGGTCAGCTCTTTTAACCGCTCCGTCTGTTTCTGGATATCAGAAAGCCACTCATTTTCCCCGCACTCCATCTCCAATACCGCCGCGTCCGCATCAATGATCGTAAGCGGCGTTTTAATCTCATGCCCAGCATCCGTAATGAAACGTTTCTGTTTCTCATAGCTTTCAATAAACGGCCGCACCGCCTTTCCCGACAGCAAAAAGACCAGCAGGAACACCGCCGCCATACCGGCAAAAGACACCGCTATACTTGCCGCCAGGAACGTGCGGAAGACACTTAATGTCCGGCGGCAGTCCAGGAAGATTACCCGGAGGTTCTCCCCCTCTTTCTGTTTCCGGCATCGGTAGTTCCCGAAAAACCCCGTCTCCCCGGAAAACTTCGCGGCATCCTTCGCATACCCCGCCGCTGTCTCGGCGTCCACTGCCGCCACCTTTCCAATATCCGTCTCGATTATTTCTCCATTTTCATCTAAAAGCACAGAAAAATATCTCAGCTCATAGGGCAGCTCCGGAGACATGTCCAATCTCTTTTTACGCCTCCTGTCTTTCCCCGCCCATTCTCCCCTTCCCATATCCTTATCCTGAAACAGCTTTGGCTCCGGAAAACGCCCTTTATTATCCGCTATCATCTTAAGCGCCTGATCGGCCTCCGCCGCCACCCTCCGGTAATTCGCGGCATTGATGATTCCAAGGAGCATCGCCAGAACAACAGCTACAGAAAGCATGGACAATACAATAAATTTCATACGCAGTCTTCTAACCATCATAAAACCTCCGTCAACGTATATCCCGCATTCCTCGACGCTTTGATTCGCACATTGGCTTGCAGCGCCTCCAGTTTTTTCCTCAGATAGGAAATGTATACCCATACCACATTGATTTCCACATCTGCATCGTACCCCCATACTTTTTCCAAAAGCCGCTCCGATGGAATCAGATTCCCGGGATTCTGCATCAGAAACTCCATAACCTGGAACTCTTTGTTCGTAAGCTGAAAGCTGCCTCCTGCCGAAGAAAGCTCGTTTGTCGCCTGATTGAGGGAAATGTTCCCAACTTTCAGCACCGAACCGGAAACGACTCCCTTTGCTCTTGTCATCGCCCGTATCCGCGCGAGAAGTTCTTTCGGGGAAAACGGTTTTGTCATGTAATCGTTGGCTCCCCCATCAAGCCCCGCCACCTTGTCGTCTACCTCCGACCTTGCGGTAAGCATCAAAACCGATATCGTGTTTCCTGAATCCCTGACTCTTTTAAGCACCTCAAAACCGTCAGGCCCGGGCATCATAACGTCGAGAATCAAGCCGTCATAGTCTCCGTTTTGCAAATACGCAAGCACTTCCCCGCCATTAAATACCGCATCTGCAGCATATCCGTTTTTTTCCAGGAGGGCTGTCAGCGCCCTGGATAATGATTTTTCATCTTCTGCGATAAGTAATTTCATAATGCCCTTTCCTCTGCTTTCCTAATGAATTAGGGAGATACACCCCTTGTGTCATCTCCCCAATCTGTCTCTTCTCAATTATTTCTGAACGATATTAATAATCTTCTTCGGCACATAGATTTCTTTCACAACCGTCCCGGTAAGCTTATCCGCCACCGCCTCTTTCCCGGCAGCGATTGCCTCTTCTTTCGTGCTGTCCGCCGGAATCGAGATGACCGCTCTCGTCTTCCCGTTGATCTGCACCGGAACCTCGATTTCATCGTCCTTCATGGCCTCCTCGTCGTAAACCGGCCATCCGGCTTTAAATACGCTGCCCTCATGCCCAAGCTGCTCCCAGATCTCTTCCGCCATATGGGGCGCGAACGGCGAGAGCAGGACTGCCATCGCTGACAGTGTCTCGATATCCACTCCGCCTGCTTTCTTTGCAATCTCAATCAGGTTATTATTGTGCTCCATAAATCCTGATATCGCGGTATTCAAGCTAAAGCTCTCCAGACGCACGGTAATATCTTTAATCAGCCTGTGGCGCTCCTTGAGCATCTCTTTCGTAGCATCAACATTCGCCTCTTTGCTGTCCATGACAAGGTTCCACAGACGCTTAAGGAAACGGTTTACACCGTCAATTCCCCGGTCATCCCACTCAGCGTCTAATTCCGGCGGCCCTACGAACAGCTCATACATCCGGAGGGAATCACAGCCGTAATCTCTCACCAGGTCGTCCGGCGATACTACATTTCCCTTGGACTTGCTCATCTTAATCCCGTTCTTCCCGGTAATCATTCCCTGATTGAACAGTTTCTGGAACGGCTCGTCAAAGTCAATGGCTCCGATGTCGCATAAAAACTTTGTATAGAACCTGGAGTAGAGAAGATGCAGCACTGCATGCTCTACGCCTCCGATATACATATCTACCGGCAGCATGGCATCTGCCTTTTCCTTGGATACCAGCTCTTTATCATTATGATTATCCACATAGCGCAGGAAATACCAGGAGGAACCCGCCCACTGCGGCATCGTGTTCGTCTCACGCTTTGCAGCCGCCCCGCATTTCGGGCATTTGCAGTTCACCCACTCGTCAATTGCCGCAAGCGGAGATTCCCCGGTTCCCGTAGGCTCATAGGATTCTACCTCCGGCAGGCGCAGCGGCAGCTCTTCTTCCGGCACCGGCACATTGCCGCACTCCGGACAGTGTACGATTGGGATTGGCTCGCCCCAGTAGCGCTGGCGGGAGAACACCCAGTCGCGCAGCTTGTAATTCACCGTAGCGCGCCCCATCCCCCACTCTTCAATCATGTGGGGAGCCTCTTTTTTCAGGACTGCGGACTCCATGCCGTTCCATTTGCCGGAATTGATCATCGTTCCGCTTGCCTCGGTGTAGGCTTCCGTCATATTCTCAATCTCCACCCCGTCCTTTGCGATAACCTGCACAATCGGGATATTAAATTTAGTCGCAAACTCAAAGTCACGCTCATCATGGGCAGGTACGCACATGATTGCTCCCGTACCGTAGTCCGCAAGGACATAATCCGACAGCCAGATCGGCGTCTTCTCGCCGTTTAACGGATTAATCGCATAGCTGCCCGTAAACACGCCGGTCTTTTCCTTATCCTGCATGCGGTCTACGTTAGACTTCATGGACGCGTCGTAGATATACTTCTCCACCGCCTCCCTCGTCTCATCTGTAGCAAGGGATGCCGCCAGGTCATGTTCCGGCGCAAGCACCATAAAGGTCGCCCCGTAAAGGGTGTCCGGGCGCGTCGTGTACACGGTAATCTTCTCATCCCGCCCGTCAACCGGGAAATCAACCTCAGCGCCGTAAGATTTCCCAATCCAGTCGGTCTGCATCTTCTTAACTTTCTCCGGCCAGTCAAGCTTATCAAGGTCATTCAGAAGACGCTCTGCATATGCGGTGATCTTGAGCATCCACTGACGGAGGTTCTTCTTCGTCACCTCCGCGCCGCAGCGCTCACATTTCCCGTTTACGACCTCTTCGTTGGCAAGGCCCGTCTTACAGGACGGACACCAGTTAATGGGAAACTCCTTCTCGTAGGCAAGCCCTTCCTTGAACATCTTTACGAAAATCCACTGGGTCCACTTGTAAAATGACGGGTCTGTCGTATTCACTTCCCTGTCCCAGTCATAAAGCGCCGCAATCTCATTGATCTGGTGCTTGATATTCTTTACATTCTCGGCCGTGGAAATCGCCGGGTGAACGCCCATCTTGATGGCATAGTTCTCCGCCGGGAGGCCGAAAGCATCCCATCCCATGGGGTGGATGATATAATAGCCCTGCTGCAGCTTATATCTGCTCCACACGTCGGAGATGACATATCCTCTCCAATGGCCTACATGAAGGCCGTTTCCTGACGGATAGGGGAACATATCGAGGCAGTAATACTTCTCCCTCTTGCTCCCATCCTCATTCTCAGTTACATTCACCGGGTTTTTCTCCCAGTTCTCACGCCATTTCTTCTCAATCGCCTTATGATTGTAAGGTATCCTTGACATAGCTTTATTTCTCTCCTTCCGAACCTGATAAAAGCCTTCTCATCTCCAAGAGACGAAAAGGCTTAACTTCCGTGGTACCACTCTTCTTCATGCGGCTTTACGCCTCATGCACTCATTGTTTCTGTAACGGGAAATGCCCGCCCGCACCTACAGGCAGCCGACCTGGCCATGCGTTTTACACGGCAACCAAAGCTTTGTTCAGCACGGGAACTCCGAGGCGAGTTGGGAGATTTCCGCCTGCTGCCTTGCACCGTCCGGCAGCTCTCTGAAGACATCCCTCTCTTACTATTCCTCATCATCGTTTTTTCATATACGATAAATATTATAGGTAATATGTTAAAATAAGTCAACCCTGAAGAAATTATTTTTTACGGTTGTTCCATACCCCGCTTTAGTGTATAATGAGTATAAGTAAAGTTACTGGATTTTCAGTAGAATATGATACATAAAGGAGAGTTTGCTATGGTATATTTATTGACAGGTCCGAAAGGCAGCGGAAAAACGCAGCAAATGATTGAACAAGCTAACAAGAAATCAAAGGAATGCAACGGCAATGTAGTTCTGATCAAGAAAACACACCGCGATACTGCCAGTGTTGCATTCAATATCCGTACAATCTGTATGGATGATTACCCGGCGATCAGGAATATTGACGGATACATCGGTTTTTTATATGGTATGTACAGTTCTAATCACGACATTGAGTGTGTATTCATCGACGGCATCCTAAAACACGCGGATATTTCCCTTGAGAATGTTCCTGTATTCATCGACAGGCTGAACCGTATTTCAAAAGAATGCGGCATTGAGTTTTATGTAAGTATCAGCGCTGCAAAAGCGGATTTGGCAGATGTAAATTCCGAAAACTGTAAGTATCTCAACTAAAAGTTCTGATTGAAAAAGCCAAAAAAGGAATCTGAGGCAAAAGTGCTTCGGATTCCTTTTTTCTTATGCCAGCGTATCATAAAGCATTACCATCAGCGGCATTGTAACGATACAGAAGATAATGGACATCACATTGATGACACTTGCGTACTTGGCATCCCTGTCATAGATCTGCGCAAGCTGCGTCACCATAGCCGCCGCCGGAGCTGACGTGGCTAAAAATACTACAAGCAAGATATTTTTCGCGTCTGCATGTACTCCCATCTTCGCAATCATTGAAAAGATAATTGCCGTCACCGCCGGATACACAAGAAGCCTGATAAAACATACAAAATACGGGCGCTTGCGGCTGAATACCCACTTGAGATCCATATTCCCGATGACCATGCCGATGACAAACATCCCTGCCGTCCCGATCATACTCCCAAATCCTTCCAGGCAGGTGCCAATCACCTCCGGGATATGGATTCTTGCCGCGAAAAAGAAAGCGCCGGTTATCATCGCCATAATATTCGGATTCAGCAATACCTTTTTATAGTTCCAATCTTCCGCCTGCTGCCCGATCGTCCGGCTGGCGTGTGTCCACAGCAGTATCGTCTGGACGATATTGTAAGCATTTGTATAAAACACCCATTCTATCCCCATAACCGCAGCTACCAGCGGGATGATCAGATTCCCCGCATTGGTGTAGATCAACGAAGCCCGCTCGATACTGTTTAAGTTAAGCGGCCTGCGAAAAAGGGCGGTCCAGATAATCATCAGTATATGTACCAGCACAGCGGCCGCCAGAGCAAGCAAAAGCCCCTGTACTTTATCCTTTGTAAGCTCGATCTGAAAAGAGTAGATGACCATGCAGGGCGAACAGATATAGACGACCATATTGGAGATGACCTTACTGTCCTCACTTTTAAACAGCCCTGCTTTGACACTTGCATATCCCGCCGCCACGAAAAGAAACAGCGATATGATCTGTTCTGCAAGAAGTATACTTAATCCCATAGCTACTCCTCTTTATCCTGACTGTTACCGCCCGCCGGTACAGGCACGCCCTTTCCGGAAATCTCAAGGGACATGACGGTATTGGCCTTCTCATCTTCCTTATATTCCATCGTAATCTCCTGCCCGGCCTCACACCTTACCACATCGATAAAGTCAACCACCGACGCATCAAAGATATCATCAGACCCTTCCACCATGATATAGTAGTGAGATGTCCCGTCAATGACCGCCTGGGCGATTTTCGTAATCTTTCCGGTAACTGTCTTGATCTCTCTTGTATCTTTTTCTACTTCCTTTACTCCATTGCTGAACAAAAGCTCCAGATAGTTCTCCTCGCACTGACTGACACTGTCCCCGATCGCAACAATCTGATATTTCTGTACATTCACCATCGCATATTTTTTCACAAGTCCGGCATCATCCTTAAGAGCAATGAAATACGTCGGCTCGTCAGAGATATTGAGAAGAAGCGGGAAGGTGGCCGTATACTTTAAGTTCTGCACCTGTCCTTCCGCCGACGACATGGCCGAGGCTTCCGTCGCCCCTTCCACTTTATAGTATTTCGTCTCCATCGTCCGCTGGTTAGACAGCATAAACCCTACATTGGACTGGTCGCCGTTTACCGACGTAACACCGGTGTACATCCATACATCATCATCTAAAGCAAGATAATTATAACCATCCGTCGTCTCCAGGCAATCTTTCTGGCTCAGTACACTGTTGATAAAGCCATGCTTTAACGTTCCGTAATAGTCAAACAACTCCACAAGCAGATCTGCCGCATAGGCACGGTCAATCCAGGACGGCGCATTCTCGATCTTATAAGTCTTCGTCTCGCCGGTGATAGCATTGCAAAGAACAACCTTTCCTACCGTCTCCCCGCCGAAAAGCCCGATATTATATTTCTTCACCGGAGCCACCCAGTAAGGAACTCCGCTGTCGTCAATCTCAAAGCTTAAGCCCCCGTAGATATATGTCGGATGCGCAAATCTGAGATGCCGGTAGATATTCCGGTTAAAATATTCACTTGTCGTATACTTCATCCCTTCTTCAAGCTTTACAAGCTCCGTCGTCTGGGTAGCCATATTGATCCGTATATAAGCCGGTATACCCTCTGACTGGTTTGTAAACCACTTGATCAGGCTGGCGTACCGAAGCGGTGACACTCTCACCGGATTATCCTTATAATTGATCTGGGTATAGATATCATCCACCTCAAACTGTGACACCATATCTACCATACTTCCCATCTTCCGGTCTCCTAAGATCACTGCTGTATCCCGGTCAAGAAGAGGGATCTTGTCAAAGGATAGCTCCTCGACATCCTCCGTAAACTCGCCTTCCTTCACCTTCATCAACTGCTGGTACTTTTTCGCATTAATGATCGGAGAAGATAAAAGTGTCCCGGCAAGATAGATAATCCCAAGCACTGCAATAAGCATACCGATCGCCCGAAGCCCCTTATTCTCCTTCGCCTCACGCAGTGAGCGCATCTTCCTGCGCCCCATACATGCCAATGCCCCAATGATCAGGATAACAAAGATAAAAAACCATGTATCTGAAGAATGGATATTGATCGCGGGCAGTGAAATATAATAATAGATCCCAACTACGATGACAGCCAAAAACGCTGCCAACACCTTCCATTTTGCTCTCATAACTACCTCCTGTCTAAAATTGTTTTCTCCACACCGGAACAGCGAACAACATCAGGAATGGGAAGATCTCCAGCCTTCCCGCCAGCATATCAAAGCAGAACACAAGCTTTGAAAATACGGAAAACTGGGAAAAATTCCCGGCCGGACCCACATCTGCGATTCCCGGCCCGATATTATTAAGCGTCGCCATCACGGAGCTGAACGTCGTTGCAAAATCTTTGTTGTCAATCGATACAAGTAAAACAGATCCGATCAGTATCGCCATATATGACATCAGGTACGAGCAGACCTTGCGCACCACGTCCGTATTCATCTTCTTACCATTGACCCGGATAATACTTACGGATTTCGGGTGCTTCATCTGCTTGATCTCACGTTTGATGCTTTTCAATACGATCAGCACTCTGGCCACTTTAATCCCGCCTCCGGTGGAGGACGCACACGCCCCGCAGATCATCAGCATCAGCAGGATACACTGGGAAAACATAGGCCACAGCGCAAAGTCTGTGGTGGCAAACCCGGTAGTGGTGATCACTGACCCCACCTGGAATACCGCATAGCGGAAAGCGGTAAGGATACTGGGATAACTTCCGCTTAAGTTCATTGTGATAAGCGCCGTGGATATGGCAATGATCAGTAAATATGCCCTCAACTCCTCATTCTTCCATACAGGCTTAAAATCCCGCAGGATCAGCAGGAAAAACAGATTAAAGTTGATTCCGAACAAGATCATAAAGACCGTGATCACCCCATCGATATAAGCACTCCCAAAATGCCCCACACTCTCTGCATAGTTAGAAAAACCGCCGGTTCCCGCCGTTCCGAAAGCGTGTACCAGACTGTCAAACACATTCATGCCGCCAAGGAGCAAAAGCACCACCTCCAGCGCCGTCATCCCAAAATAGATACCGTAAAGGATCCGCGCCGTGGATGTCATCTTAGGAACCAGCTTTTCTTTCTCCGGCCCCGGCACCTCCGCCATCATCAGGTACATCGTGCTGCTCTTTTCAAGGCTGGTAAGCACCAGCACAAACACCAGCACTCCCATACCGCCTACCCAGTGGGTAAAGCTTCTCCAGAAATGCATACACTGCGAGAGCGTCTCAACATCGGGAAGGATAGAAGAACCTGTCGTCGTAAACCCGGAGATTGTCTCAAATAATGCGTCAATATAAAGCGGTATCTCTCCGGAGATGGTAAAGGGAAGCGCCCCGAACACTGACCACAGAATCCACGCCAGCGCCACGATGACCAGCCCCTCCTTCTGATATATCTTTGTCTTTTCCGGCTTCTTTATTCCTGTTAACAGGTACACAAAAAGCAGTATCGCTGACGGGATAAGGAAAGCGATCCCCTCATGTTCCCCATAAAGCGCACCCACAAACGCCGGGATAAGTAAAAGCAGCGCCTCCACTCCCAGCATTTTCCCTAATATATACCGTATCATCTTTATGTTCATCTTAGCAAGGCTCCTAACCTAAAATATCGCTGAAATTGCTGACAATATGATCTTTTGTCACTACCATCACACTGTCGCCCACCTCTAAGTGGTCATAGCCGTTCGGAACGATAACTTTCCTTTTCCGGCCGATACAGGCAATCAGATTATTCTTTTTGATGGGAAGATCTTTTAAAGGCACATTCGTATACGCACATTCCTTCTTAATGATGAACTCTAATGCCTCCACCTTGCCCTGCACGAGCCGGTACATGGTCTCCACATTGGCACTGCTGTAGGAATTATTCCGCGCTCTTACATAACCCATGATCGCATCCGCCGTGGCACTCTTCGCCGAGACGATACTGTCAATTCCCAGGCCTTCCACCATCTGCGCCCTGGTGTCGTCATTTACCTTGGCAATGATCTTTGGTACACCGACTGTCTTTGCAAAAAAAGACATGATAATGTTCTCTTCATCCATTCCCGTCAGTGCCACAAACGCATCTGTATCCGCAATCCGCTCTTCCATCAAAAGATCCTGGTCTGCCGCGTTGCCATTAATAATGGTAGCTTTCGGAAGCAATTCACACAATTCTTCACACCGCTGCTCACTGCGCTCGATGATCTTCACTTTCATGCCTACCTGCAAAAGCTGTGAAGCAAGATAAAAACAGACATGGCCTCCTCCGCAGATCAGCACCTTCTTCACTTTCGCATTCTTGCGCCCGATCGATTTGAAAAACGTCCGCAGATCCTGATGCGCCGCCGCAATATGCAGGCGGTCTCCTGCTCGCACCACAAAATTACCGTCCGGAATATAGACATCTTTTCCGCGCTTTACCGCACATACCAGTATCTTGATCTGAAATTTGCGATAAACCTCTGCAAGGGAGATATCTGTCAACGGCTGGTTTTCGCTGACTGCATACTCCACCAGCTCTACCCGCCCCTTCATGAATGTCTCCACTTTGCTGGCCTCCGGGAACAACAGTACCCGCAAGATCTCATTGGATGCCGCAAGCTCCGGATTTACTGCCATAGACAGATGGAGATCTTCCTTAAGCATCCCAATCTGCCGATAATAAATGGGATTCCTCACCCGGGCGATCGTATGCTTTGCCCCAAGCCTTCTCGCCAGAAGGCAGCTTAACATGTTCATCTCATCTGCCGAAGCACAGGCAATCACAAGATCCGCGTGAGGCACATCCGCCTGCTTCATGATCTCCGCATCCGCGCCGTTCCCCGGAATACAAAAGATATCCATCTTATTCAATGCATCCTTAAGCTTTCCTTCATTCTGGTCAATCAGAGTGATATCATAATTTTCTTCTGACAACTGTATTGCAAGCTTATGTCCTACCTTACCGTCACCAATAATTACAATCTTCATCTTCGTTCCTCTTTAATCGTTATAGTTTAATTAAACATAGTAGAGTATAGCACCTTTATAAAAATAAGAAAAGCCCTCTCGGGCTTTTCTTTTCTTATCTTTATTAATCTTTTATTCTTCCGCTGCTCTCTTGGCGATCTCTGCCTCCTGGACATCTGACGGAGCTTGCTCATAACGGGCAAATTCATACTCATAAACTCCCCGTCCGCCGGTCATAGAGCGAAGCGTCGTACAGTAGCCAAAGAGTCCGGTCATCGGAATATCGGCCTCGATCACCTGATAACCGCCGTTTATCGGATTCATGCCAAGCACACGTCCGCGGCGCTTATTCAAGTCGCCCATAACATCACCGGTATAGTCGTCCGGAACCGTTACCTTAATCGAAGCAATAGGCTCAAGAAGAACCGGGCCAGCCTCCATGAATCCCTTCTTGAACGCCTGGATGGTCGCCGTCTTAAACGCCATCTCAGAAGAATCTACCGGATGGTAAGATCCGTCATACAACGTAGCCTTTACGCCCACAACCGGATATCCCGCCAAAGGACCCTTGATCACGGACTCCTGAAGTCCTTTTTCAACTGCCGGGAAGTAGTTCTTCGGAACTGCTCCGCCTACAACTGTCTCTTCAAATACATATGGTGTCTCTAAATCTCCGGAGGAGGCAAATTTCATCTTAACATGACCATACTGGCCGTGTCCGCCGGACTGCTTCTTATATTTCGTGTCCACATCAGAATTCTTACGGATGGTCTCACGGAAAGCTACCTTTGGTGTCTCTAAAGTAACCGCGCATTTATACCGCTCTGCAAGCTTGCTCACTGCAATCTCCAAGTGCTGGTCTCCCATGCCGTAGAGAAGAGTCTGACGGTTCTCGCTGTCATTAACTGCCTTTAAGGTAATGTCTTCTGCCATCATCTTCTGGAGCGCCTGGGATACTTTATCCTCATCGCCCTTGTTGGCAGTCACATATTTCATATATGTATAAGGCTTGGAATACTCTGTCTTTCCGAAAAGAAGCGGCATTGTCTTAGCGGAAAGCGTATCACCCGTCTTTGTATTGCCAAGCTTGGCAATTGCTCCGATATCGCCGGCAAACAGCTCGCTTACCTCTACCGGCTTATTTCCGATCATCGTGTAGATCTTTCCAAGCTTCTCGTCAGACTCAGAAGATGCATTGTAAAGGACATCCTCGCCTTTAAGTACGCCGGAACATACCTTCACGAAAGAATATTTACCGATGAACGGATCTACCATCGTCTTGAACACATAAGCCGATTTTGCCTTCGCAAAGTCATAGTTCGCCTCGTAGATCTCATTCGTCTTAAGGTTCACCCCTGCACACTCTCTCCAGTCAGGACTCGGGAAAAATCTTACGATGTCAGATAACAGGTTCGCAACGCCCTGTGCCTGGATGTTCGATCCCATAGCAACCGGAACGATGCTTCCGTCCATAACCTCTGTACGCATCGCCGCACGGATCTCCTCCACAGAGAACTCCTCGCCTGCGAAATAACGCTCCATGAACTCCTCGCTGGTCTCCGCAACCGCCTCAAGAAGCTTCTCGCGGTAGCTTTCTACATATTCCTTACAATAGTCCGGAATCTCGCACTCTTCCCTCTTTCCGATATCGGTGTAGCGTCTTCCGGCATTCTTAATAATATTCACATATCCAATCAGCTTCTCGTCCTCACGGATCGGTGAAAAATGAGGTGCGATCACTTTTCCGTACTTCTCTGTCAGGTCCTCGACTACCTGACGGAAGCTGGCATCATCCACGTCCATCTCTGTCACATAGATCATACGGGGCAGGCTATATTTATCACACAATTCCCACGCCTTCTCTGTCCCGACTTCTACGCCTGCCTTACCTGATACAACGATTACCGCAGCATCCGCAGCACTGACTGCCTCTTCGACTTCTCCGACAAAATCGAAATATCCCGGAGTATCCAGCACATTGATCTTAGCCTTCTCCCACTCGATCGGGATCAATGATGTACTGATCGAAAACTCACGTTTCTGTTCTTCCTTGTCAAAGTCACTGATGGTATTGCCGTCCGTAACTTTGCCCATCCGGTTCACTGCGCCGGATACATAGGCCATAGCTTCTGCAAGACTTGTCTTTCCGCATCCGCCGTGCCCTAAGAGAACTACATTTCTGATTTCGTCCGTTCTATAAACTTTCATATTTAGCTGCCTCCTTGTTCTTTAGAAAAATCTCATATACACATTGTACTAAAAATCCGGGCACATTACAACTTATTTATTCAAAATATCCATTTATTACAATTATGGCGAAAGACCGCAAAACACAAAAAGGAAAACAAATAGAAAATGTAAAAAATATATGTTACAATAGTAACGTACTTTTCAAACAACAAGTTATTTCTGGGAGGGACACTATGAAACAGAAGGTTGGATTTATCGGCCTGGGACTGATCGGCGGCTCTGTCGCGAAAGCCATACGCCAGTATTATCCTGAATATGAGATCGTAGCTTTTGATAAGAATAAAGAAGCGCTGGCACTGGCAACCCAGGAATCCGTCATCGACGTGGCAGCCACTACTATTGACGGGAATTTCCGCCATTGCGATTATATCTTCCTGTGCGCGCCTGTTGTCTATAATACAGCGTATTTAAAGCAGATGAAAGAATTTCTTCATGACGGCTGTATCCTGTCGGACGTAGGAAGTGTAAAGTCCAATATCCATAAAGAAGTAGAAGCGCTTGGCATCGGGAGATACTTTATCGGCGGCCACCCTATGGCAGGCTCCGAGAAAACCGGATTTCCAAACTCCAAAGCCATGCTCATCGAAAATGCCTACTATATACTGACGCCTTCTAAGGAAGCAGCACCGGAACATGTCAGCCGGTTTGAAGCATTTATCAGGACTTTGCGGGCTATCCCGCTGATCCTTGACTACAGCCAGCATGATTACGTGACCGGCGCCATCAGCCATCTGCCCCATATCATTGCTTCCAGCCTGGTGAATTTCGTGAAGGATAACGATACGGAGACGGAGCTGATGAAGAATCTTGCGGCAGGAGGTTTTAAGGATATTACCCGGATTGCCTCCTCCTCCCCCACCATGTGGCAGCACATCTGCCTCACTAACCGGGAGAACATCTCAAAGATCCTTGGAAGCTATATCGAGTCTTTAAAAAGCTTCCGGGAACTGATCGACAGCGGGGACGGACAGAGCCTTTACCGGAATTTTGATTCTTCCAGAAATTACCGGAACGCAATCCCCTCTGCCTCCGCCGGCCCTATCAAAAAAGCCTATGCGGTATACTGCGACATCATCGATGAAGCCGGAGGCATCGCCGCTATCGCCACCATTCTTGCCTCCAATGGGCTGAATATTAAAAATATCGGGATTGTACACAACAGAGAATTTGAAGAAGGGGTTCTGCGTATAGAATTCTACGACGAGGCATCTTCCAAGAGAGCCGCGGAATTACTGCAGAAATTCAGGTATATTGTATATGAGCGTTAGATGTATCCGCCCGTCAGCAGGGCTTAAAGGAGAGATTACGATTCCGGGAGATAAGTCCATCTCCCACCGTTCTGTTATGCTGGGCGCCATCGCCCGGGGCACGACAGAGATCACCCATTTCCTCAAGGGGGCAGACTGCCTGTCCACCATCGGCTGCTTTCGCAGGATGGGCATAGAGATTGAAGAAAAGCCGGACGTTATCCTGGTCCACGGAAAAGGCCTCCGGGGTCTCGTGGCACCGTCCGATACGCTGAATGTGGGAAACAGCGGGACAACCACCCGACTTCTGTCCGGAATCCTTGCAGGGCAGAATTTTCTAAGCGTCCTGTCCGGGGATGCTTCCTTAAATTCAAGACCCATGGCCAGGATCATGACTCCGCTGAACCGTATGGGGGCTCATATCACAAGCCTTCACCACAATGACTGCGCACCTCTTAAGATTGAGCCCGGAATCTTACGCGGCATCCATTACCAGTCGCCGGTGGCATCCGCACAGGTGAAATCCGCCGTCCTTCTTGCAGGTCTTTACGCTGACAGTGAAACTTCCGTCACGGAACCTTCACTGTCACGAAACCACACGGAGCTTATGCTGCAGAATTTCGGCGCATATGTCAGCTCTACCATGCACAGTGACGGCAGCGCCACCGCGCAGCTTGAACCTTGCGGTGAACTTTACGGCCAGCAGATTGCTGTTCCCGGAGACATTTCCTCCGCAGCATACTTTATCGCCGCCGGCCTTTTAGTTCCCCATTCGGAGATTCTGGTAAAGAACGTAGGCACCAACTTCACCCGCGCCGGTTTCCTCAAGGTGTGTGAAGCCATGGGCGCCTCACTCTCTTTGCTGAACAAATCCTTCGAAGGCGGCGAAGGACGGGCAGATATACTGGTCAGATCCGCATCCTTAAAAGGAACGGTCATCGAAGGGGACTTGATCCCTACGCTGATCGACGAGCTTCCGATCATCGCTGTGATGGCTGCCTGTGCCGAAGGTACGACCATCATCAAAGACGCCGCGGAACTCAAAGTCAAGGAGACGAACCGGATCGATACGGTCACGGAAAATCTAAAAGCCATGGGCGCCCCCGTCACTCCGACTGCGGACGGTATGATCATCGAAGGTCGCGCCGATACGCCTCTTTCAGGCGCACACATAAAAAGCTATCTCGACCACCGCATCGCCATGTCTTTTGCCGTGGCCGGACTTGCCGCTTCCGGCGAGACCGTGATCGAAGACAGCCAATGCGTGGATGTATCGTATCCAGAATTTTTCGTTTCACTGGAAAGTTTATCTTAGATTACACACAACTGAAAAAAGACGGTCTTTCAGCAGTTCTCTTGCTCTGACCGTCTTTTTATTTATCTTAAGCGCCACATTGCACTTCCCAACTAAAGGAACCTGCGCAGCTCCTCGATGTCTTCTTTTTCCGTCGCCCAGCTTGTCACGAATCTTACTATCGTACGGTTTTCATCATACGGTTCCCAAAGACTGAATGCCACCTTACTCTTTAGCCTCTCTATCGCCTCATTCTCCATAATAAAAAACTGTTGGTTAGTCGGCGAGTCAATGAAAAACTCATAGCCCTTTTTCCGGAACTCACTTTTTATCAGCTCCGCCATATCGATAGCATTTTTGCTAATCTCATAATACAGATTATCCGTAAACAGCGTATCAAACTGAAGCCCCAAAAGCCACCCTTTGGCAAGCAGCCCGCCCTGCTGCTTTACCATGGTCATAAAATGCTTGGGCATATTCTTCTTTGTAAACACGACTGCCTCGCCAAACAGTGCACCTACCTTCGTCCCGCCGATATAAAAAACATCACAGTACCGTGCAAGATCGGGCAGAGTGACATCTGTTCCTTTGCTCATCAGGCCGTAGCCAAGCCGCGCTCCGTCCAGATATAACGGAATGTCATAGCTTTTGCATACCTCTGAAATCTTTTTCAGCTCCTCCAGACTGTACAACGTCCCGTACTCCGTAGGAAGGGAGATGTACACCATGCCCGGGAACACCATATGCTCATGATTGCCATCTTCCCAGAAAGTCTTAAGGAAGCCCGACAACTCACCGGCATCCACCTTTCCGTCATGCCCGGGAAGCTCGAGCACCTTATGTCCGGTATATTCAATGGCACCTGCTTCATGGACACTCACATGGCCGGTCTGCGCCGCCACAACCCCCTCATACCGCTCAAGACACGATGCGATCACAATGGAGTTTGTCTGTGTGCCTCCCACAAGAAAATGTATCTGTGCCTCCTCGCATTCACAGGCTTCCCGGATTCTTTTCTTTGCGCTCTCACAGATTACATCTGCGCCGTAGCCTTTCTGCTGCACAAGATTCATCTCCTGCATACGATTTAATATCTTCTCATGTGCTCCAACTGTATAATCACTTTCAAATGATAACATACCTGTATTCTCCTCTCTTTTTGATCCTTGATTTCTAACCAATCAGCCCTTCATCTATATAGCCTGCAAGTTCTTTTGCATAATAGGTCAGATAACTCTGCGCCCCGGCGCGGAAAGCCGCCACCGCCGTCTCACAGACAATATTTTTTTCATCAATCCAGCCTTTTTCTGCCGCCGCTTTGATCATGGCATATTCTCCGCTGACACTGTAAGCTGCCACCGGAAGATTCGTCACCTCCCTGACCTTCGCGATCATATCAAGATAAGAAAGCGCCGGCTTCACCATGATGATATCCGCCCCTTCCTCCTCGTCAAGCAGCACTTCCTTAATTCCCTCCCTGCTGTTGTGATAGTCCATCTGATAACTCCTGCGGTCGCCAAATGCGGGGGCCGAATCCGCCGCGTCCCGAAAAGGAGCATAAAAACCGGAAGCATATTTTACCGCGTAGGACATAATAGGCGTTCCTGTATAGTGATGTTCATCCAGGATTTCCCGGATTGCCTTTACCCTTCCATCCATCATGTCCGACGGAGCTACCATATCGGCGCCGGCCTGCACATGAGAAAGAGCTGTCTTTGCCAGCACTTTAAGCGTAGCATCATTATCTACTTCCTGTCCGCAGAGCATACCGCAATGTCCGTGAGCTGTATACTCGCACAGACAGACATCTGTAATGTAATAAAGATCGGGAAACTCTCGTTTTGCCTCGCAAAGTGCACGTTGGATTATCCCGTCCTGTGCATACGCCTGGCTCCCTTTCTCATCCTTATATCCTGGTATACCAAAAAGCATAACCGAGCTTACGCCAGACTTCCCGATCTCCTCAAGCGCGAAGGGAAGCCGGTCCACACTGTAACGGTACTGTCCCTTCATAGACGGTATCTCTTCCTGTATACCTGTCCCATCCTTTACAAAGACAGGATAGATCAAAGACGCCTTATCCACCCTGGTTTCCCGTACCATCTTTCTCAGATTCTCATTACTCCGCAATCTTCTGGGTCTTTTTATCATAAATTTTCTGTATCCTTTCCATTCAGAATTTTACATATCAGTCCGATCAGATCTTCCAGAGTGGCTTTAGCAGCAGTATAACAGCTCATGCCGTACTTTGATGCCGTTCTTGCAGTCTGAACCCCGATGCAGGCCGCCTTTATCTCTGAGTAATCCAATCCTTTTGCGGCATCAACAAATCCTTCCACTGTAGAACTGCTTGTAAATACAACAAGGTCTGGCTTTCTTTTCTGGATTTCCTTTTTTACTGAAACGGTCTGACTTGTATAAAAAGAGGTTCGGTAAATGGGGATATCTTCCACCGCTGCACCTGCCTGCTCCAAAATCGGGACCAATTGCTCGTTTCCTTTCTCAGCACGCGGGATCAATATGCGGCTTCCTCGGATCCCTTGACCGGCAAGAACTTTCCCCAATGATTCCCCATCATATACATCCGGCATAACATCTGCGTAGATTCCTCTCTCACAGAGTGCCCCGCAGGTTCCCTCTCCGATCACCGCAAACCTCACCCCGGAAAGTCTCCGGATATCTATCTTCCTCAACTGCATCTGCTCAAAAAAAATCCGCACACCAATCTGGCTGGTGAATACGATCCAATCATATTTTTCTATCTTCTGAAAAGAACAGACCAATCTTTGATCATCATCAAGCTCTACAGTCTGAATCGTCGGAACCTCCAGCACTTCCGCTCCCTCTGCCCTAAGCCTCTCTGCCAGGGCTGCCATCAGCTTTCTCGGTCTTGTCAGCACGATCCGCCTTCCATAAAGAGGCAACCTCTCCCGCCAGGAGAGTGTTTCAGCAAGCCTGCATACATCCCCTACTACAATAATAGCCGGCGGACGAATCTCGGCTTCTCTTGCTTTTTCTTCAAGTTCTCCCACTGTGGCTGTTACTTTCCTCTGTCCTGCTGTAGTCCCTTCTTGGAGTATAGCTGCCGGTACCTTTGGATCCATCCCTGCCTCTAAAAGCTTTCTTCTGATATCCGGCAGCGCCGTTACCCCCATAAGAAACACTAACGTACCTTTTGACCGAACAAGTGCCTCGTAATCTACGCTTTCTTCACCCTCACGCTTCTTATGACCGGTAATGATATGTACCGAAGACGCATAGTCTCTGTGAGTAACCGGAATACCATTATAGGCTGGTACAGCCAAAGATGAAGTGACACCCGGCACCACCTCGAAAGGTATTCCGCATCTTTGAAGCTCAGCCAACTCCTCCCCGCCCCGTCCAAATAAAAAGGGGTCTCCTCCTTTCAGCCTTACTACCCTTTGTCCCTGTTCCGCTTCTTCTACAAGTATGCGGTTGATCTGCTCCTGAGGGATGGGATGATGCCCTGACAGCTTCCCCACATTAATCAGTTTCTTTTTGTCATCCAGAGAAGAAAGAATCTCCATTCCCACAAGATGATCATAGACTATAACATCTGCCTTCTCTATGACAGACTTCCCCTTCACTGTCAGAAGTCCGATATCTCCCGGTCCTGCTCCCACAAGCCACACTTTTCCTGGCATCTAAAAACCCCCCGCTTTTTGAATCTTCCGCAGTTCTCTTCGTTTCTCAGCCTTCTCCCACTCCTGCTTTTCTTCCTCTGTCTCCACAAGAAGCCGCGGCACTCTCACCGGCCTGTCGTCATGTCCCAACGCAACCTCCGTAAGATATGCTCTGTTAATGAGAGTCCGCTCCCCCTGCTCATCCTCTATATAGGTATCCACCTTTACTTCCATGGATGTATTCCCAACATGTGTCAGCTTCCCCTTGATCACGATATCATCCTTGGGATAGGCTCCCTTGATAAAGTGAAGATTGTCTACCGATACAGTCGTCACATTTTTTCTGCAATGCCTTTTTGCAGCTAAAGCTCCTACTTCATCAATCCACTGCATCAGTATTCCCCCAAATAATCTGCCAGAATTATTCAGATGATTCGGCCGTACAATATGCACCGTCTCCACAACAGAGTCCGATACTTTTCTTCCCTCCTCCATCATAAATCCCCTTCCGTTCTTACTTCTGCCACTTCTATGATATGTCTGTCCGGGTCATACAGGCGAACGACCCGCTTAGAATCCTCCCTCATCCCGGGCTGCGTGACAAATTCTGTCTTGTACCCGCTATCCCTTACCTTCGCAAGAAAACCGTCGAAATCATATTCTTCAAAAAATAACTCTGCGTCATTGCCGCCTTCCGTGACACTGCGTCCAAGCGCTTCCTCCCATCGGCTTCGCTCCTGCAGGACAAGTCCTCCTGTCAGCACTGTATTCCCTTCAAAGTCTGCAACAATATGCATCCCAAATAAATCCCTGTAAAATGCCTTCGAGACTTCAATATCCTTTACAACAATCAATATATTCTTTAATTTCATAAATTACCTCCTGTATTATATTAGCACCTGCTTTTTCATTAAGTAAACCCTTAAAAATAAAAATAATATCATTTGCACAAAAAAGTGACTTACGTATTGTTTCTCATAATCCGTTGTCTTATAATCTTCATTTGTATAAGATAAATAAACGGAGGTTTTTTATGTTACAAACAAATTTTGGTATGGCCTGCAAATACTACAGAGCAGAAACAAATCGAAGTCAAGAAAAATTCGCATTAAAAATTGATATGAAGGAGAATTGATCAATATGGTGCATCTGCAAAAATATTAAGTGCCTTAGTTGAATATAATCTTGCATATTTAGCCAAACAATGTGGTTATCATGTAACACGTATGCCTGAAGATTGTGCAAAGCATTTAGGTACATATTATAATTATGATTTCGAATTTGAAAAAAATGGCATCACAAAGAAAGTCGAAGTCAAATCCATTTGGGGAACGGATACCAGGTTTGCTCGATTAATACATAGCAAAAGCAAAACACATCTAACAAGTAGTTGCAAATTTGAAACCCAAGACATCTTTGCTGTCAGCTTATTTTTACGAACTGGAAATTCTATGGATTTTGCTTTTGCCAAATCTGTTTCCAATTTAAACGATCCTATACATGGCCTTCCACACGCTACAGGGTATCCCGACTATGTAACTCAGAATCCTCTTTGTATAATTGATAATAATATATGGTTTGACAGTATCGATGACGTATGGAATATTTAAGTTGAACGCTTAGCCGGCAGATCGCCAGCTAAGCATTTTATATTTCCAGCATCTCCAATGATATTGATTTTTTAAATTCACAACGTAATGAATTCAATTCACTCTCCAACTGCTTGATTCGATGTGTTAAATTATTATACTTCGAATAGTCCGTTTTCGATAACGGCAAATGTATTTCCATAATATCTTTCTCATCAATAACAGGATATGAAATACCCATTGCATATTTTTTTATCTGTCTGATGACGAAATCTGATTGTAAAGTCAGTGCTAATACCATTGAGTCCATCCCTTTTGGACGGAGAACTGCAAACCCTGTAGTGCAAACACTTCCATCTTGATCCTCATCTACAACAGCGACAATTCCTCTCTCAGGTCTTACTGTAGAAATAATAATATCGTCTTTATGCACTACTTTTCGAGCTCTGCTCGGCGCTTCGGAACCTAGAACCTTTTTTCCATATGTTCGTAATTGATTTGAATCAACATCCGATATCTCGATATAATCAAAGTATTCTCCTTCTCTTAATCTTTTGGGGTTAAATCTCTCAGTTGAAAGTTCAGCAACATGTTTTATCTGAATCAGTCCTTTTTGTACAATCTTTTCCATCATTTTTTTAGATACTGTTGCATGATACGCAGCATCCCATCTATCAAATCCATTTAGTCCTGCAATCCATTGCCCTTTATTTTCGGTCTTGTTTATATAATCATCTAATATTTCTTGCAAGTCCGAACATCCATTATATTTTTTGGTTTTATGTGCACCAGCAGATACCACATCATATCCATTGTTTTCGCAAATTGCAAGATATGATTGATGTGTTTTATCATACGGTTCCTTCTTTAGATAAAGCAAAGATGTTTTAGTTTCCGTACCTGTTGTCGCAAAAGTATTTGACGGTAAAGAAATAACTGCCTGAATCGAAATCTCACTTGAGATACCCTTTCTTAAAATTTCATATAACCCTTTATTATTTAAAATACTATCCGGCACAATACAAATCAATGTTCCGCCTGGTTTTAACCATTTAATATACTGTTCTATAAATAGTAATTCAGAATTTATTCTTGCTGGCTTCTTATTTGGCCAAACTGAAGCAATACAATATTTTTCGGCCTCTTTCGCTGAAAACTCAGCACCAAATGGAGGATTCGTAACAATTAGTGACGCTTTATTTTCTAAATCTATATTTGAAAAATCTAACGCATTATGCAAAAACAATTTGGTATTAGAATATCCAAACATAGACATATTAATCAATGCAAGCTTAATCATTCGTTCACTTTTGTCGATTCCAACAATCTTGTTTTCAACTATTGCTTTAAGAATAGTTTCACGCTCATCATTTCCTTCCAGCAACTTATAAACCTTATCTACATATGCAGCTAAAAATGAACCAACACCACACGAAGGGTCTACAATATATCCATTTTTTTCATCAACCGCCTCGCAGATATCTGTCTCAGAAAAGTAAAGATTTGTCGCAAATGAAACAATCTCCTGCGGTGTTAAATATTGACCGAGCTGTTTTTCATCCACAAATGAATCCGCAAGAAACTTTCCAAAAATATCATTTAAAATATCTGTTCCTGCAACTTGCGCAATTTTTTCTTTTATACTAAGTTTATTTTCAAATATACTGATTATTTCCTGCGCAAATTGATTTTCACTTTCCTTTAAATTTAACGCAAAAATATACTCCTGACTATTTTTAACCACCTCATTAAGTCTTAAATCAACAAATTTTTTTAATTCTTTAGCTGACTTATCTTTCTGCATACTTAGTTTACTTGATATTCCAGCTTCGCCTTTCATTATCGAAATCATATGAGCATAGAATAATTTGGCAATCTCTTCTAAGGCCTCATTTCTTGAAGAAAATCTGGATGTCTTATGAAAAACTTCTCTTAACTCATTTAAGCAGATATCTATTGATTGATCTGATTGTTACTTTCTCTATGCTCATCATACAATTTTCTTAATAAATCCTCTTGCTTTGGCCGAGGTCTGCTCTTCCCCCTCAACCATCTATATATCGTATTTACCGTAACACTTAATCTGTCAGCAACTCCTTCTACACTGTAAATTTCAACAAGAGCCTTGGTAATATCATTAACCATATCCATACTCTACACCATCCTGTATGCCTTTTGTTACAAATACACATTACACATCGTGTAGGCATATTTTATATCTTTTTATTGTTTTTTTCAAGCCTTATCATAAAAAGCCAAGTCTGACAAAAATATCACAAAAAGAAGCCCGACAACCGGACTTCTTTTTGTGAACTCATAAGATTAAAATTTACTGCCATTTTAATGTATAATATCCAGAAGATTTCTTATTTGCTCTCTTCATCTGAATATAATAGGTTCCTTTCGGCCATTTGCCAAGAGACTTTACATATCCTTTGGCATTGCGGTAGATAGTTCTTGAACCAATTTTCTTTCCGCCTTTATATACGATTACTTTTAATGCGTCGTTAGAGCCTGTTGATAAACTAATCTTCACATTCTGCTTCTTGGTCAACTTAAACTTATACCAATCATCCTGAGCGCTGCCTGCCTGAATCGTGCCTTTTTTCGTTTTCTTCCTCTTAATTGTAACGGCTTTTGATTTCTTCTTGCCACTCTTCTCGGTTATTTTCTTATTTGTCACCTTAAATGTATATGCACCTTTTGAATTATAAGCAGACACAACCTTAATATAGTACGTCTTCCCTTTCGTCACACCATATGTCGGATTGTAACGCAGATAATCTGCTCCGGACAAAGCTTTCTTTGAACTGTTGCAAAGAGTCACTTTATAAAGAGATGCTGTCGTATCTCCCGCCGTTTGCAAATATCCTGTATACGGTGCTTTGAATTGGAAGTAATTCGTCTGCGCTTCTTTTTGTCCTACTGCAATCGTCTGTCCATTACTGATTGCACGGTCAGCGCCATTATAGAACATCGCTCCCGCAGCAACTCCTACTGCCGCTGGTGAAACACTGGACCCAATGGAGTATACTCCAAGATAATACGTCCCTGCACTCGGTATCGTAACATATACATCTTCTGTATTATTTTCACCTGACACAGATCTTTTTCCAAGCTCCTGTGTCAGAGCAGCGTCTCTGAATACACCAAAATAAACCGTTTTTGTTCCGGTAACAACGCCTACCGCAAAATCCAGCACTCCTTTTGAAGAAACTGTGAATTTCTGCCTATATCCAAACTTCTGATTACCTAAGTCATCCTCTTCTGTGCTGTAAACAACTACTCCAATTTCTTCTTTCGTCAATGCTTCGTTTCCTGTCGGTGCCGTTTTCACCGGGATAGCTTTTTGAACATACGCCTGTGCGCTCAAGTCCTTTGACATACCTGATATATCTACAGAATCAAGCACCTGTGCGCCTGATGCTGATAATGCATCCATTCCTATCTCCGGCTCTGCCTCTTCTGCCGGAGCTTCTTCTTTTTTATCCTCTGCCTTTACTTCTTCCTTAGCCTCAACCGCCGGGGTCTCTTCCTTCACTTCCTCAACTGGTTCTGCAACTGCTTCCGGTTCCTCTGCCACCGGTTCTTCTGTCTCATCAGCCAACTGCACTTCTGCTGCCGGTTCTTCTACATCTTCCGCCTGTACAACACTCCCCGTTGACACTACGAGCGCAGAAACCAACAGAATAGATAAGATCCTGCTCATTCTTTTCTTCATAATCTTGCTCTCTCCTTTATAAGTTTATGTATGTTGTTACCAACGCTGTTAACATTATATCAGACTCCTTTCTACTATTCAATCTGTAATTTCATTTTTCCTGTTTTTGCATTGTAATGCGCCTTTATATCTCTTTTTATTGTTTTATCTACTTTTTTGCTTTTATTTATCAAATTATCAGTTTTTTGAATAATCAACAAACAATTAATTCATATAAAAAATGCTCATATTCTCGAACCCACGTTTTTTCATATATTTTAAAATTATTTTGCAAGAAATTGTTGACGAACCGTCAAAATATGATAGAATAGTAACGTTGAGTTTTTGAATGGATGATGGAGGTTACAAAAGTGACAGCATATAATGAATTATCAAAAGAAGAATTACTGGAATTAAAAGAGCAGCTTGAAACACAGTTTACAGAAATAAAAGGAAAGAATCTGAGCCTTGATATGTCCAGAGGAAAACCGTCCGCAGAACAGCTCAATCTTTCCATGGGGATGATGGATGTCCTTAAGAGCGATTCCAATCTCGCCTGCGAAGAAGGCGTAGACTGCCGGAACTACGGCGTGTTAGACGGCATCAGAGAAGCAAAGCAGCTTCTCGCTGATATGATGGAGATTCCGAAAGATAATATCGTCATCTTCGGCAACTCCAGCCTGAATGTAATGTTTGACACGATCTCACGCTGTATGACACACGGCGTGCTGGGCAGCACCCCTTGGTGCAAGCTTGATAAAGTAAAGTTTTTATGTCCTGTCCCGGGATATGACAGACATTTTTCGATTACCGAATATTTCGGAATCGAGATGATCAACGTCCCCATGACGCCCACTGGCCCTGATATGGACATAGTAGAAAGATTAGTAAGCTCCGATCCCGCGATCAAAGGTATCTGGTGTGTACCGAAGTATTCCAATCCCCAGGGCATCACTTACTCCGATGAGACCGTACACCGTTTCGCCACATTAAAACCGGCGGCAGAAGACTTCCGTATCTTCTGGGACAATGCATATGGAATCCACCACCTATATGATGACAAACAGGACTATCTGATTGAAATATTTATGGAGTGTAAAAAAGAAGGAAATCCGAATATGGTCTACAAGTTTTCCTCAACTTCCAAGATCAGTTTCCCGGGTTCGGGTATCGCGGCAATCGGAGCCTCCGACGAGAACCTGAAGGAAATCCGCAGACAGATGCAGATCCAGACCATCGGCCACGATAAGGTGAACCAGTTACGGCACGCAAGATTCTTCGGGGATATCTCCGGCATGGTGAACCATATGAAAAAGCACGCGGCAATTATGCGCCCGAAATTCGACACTGTACTTTCCACCCTTGAACAGGAACTCGGGGGACTGGGAATCGGCTCTTGGTTAGCTCCAAGAGGCGGGTACTTTATTTCTTTTGATTCTATGGAGGGCTGCGCCAAAAAAATTGTCGCCAAAGCAAAAGAGGCCGGTGTTGTAATGACCGATGCAGGCGCTACTTTCCCATACGGAAAGGATCCGATGGACAGCAACATCCGTATTGCACCGTCGTACCCGACTCTCGAAGAGCTAAAACTAGCCGGGCAGATATTTATTCTATGTGTCAAACTGGTAAGCATTGACAAGATATTAGAAAGCAAATAGACAGCAAAGACAGAGGATACGTCCCGGCATCCCGCCGGTTCGTATCCTCCGATTATTACTATATTAAGACATCATATAATTGATCGTCTGATTTACCGATTTCACCCCAATCACTTCCATTCCCGGAACCGTCCCGACTGCTTTCAGGGACACTTCCGGTATGATACAAGTCTTAAAGCCAAGCTTTTTCGCTTCTGCCACACGTAGGTCCGGCATTGTGACCGCCCGGATCTCCCCGCTTAGACCCACTTCCCCAAACACGATCGTATCCTCAGAAACCGGCTTATTCTTATAACTCGAAGCCACCGCCATGACAATCCCCAGGTCCGCAGCAGGCTCACTCAATCGGATGCCTCCCGCAATATTCACATAGGCATCATAGTTTGAGAGAGGAAATCCCAAACGCTTCTCAAGGACTGCCATCAACAGATTCACTCTGTTATAATCAAGTCCCGCCGCCGTCCTCCTGGGCATTCCGAAATTGCTTCTGCAGACCAGCGCCTGGATCTCCATAAGCATCGGTCTTGTACCTTCCATGGCACATGCAACTACGGAGCCGGATGCGTGCTCTGGCTTTCCGCTCAGCATGAACTCTGATGGATTCTCCACTTCCACAAGGCCGCTTTTTTGCATCTCAAACACACCTATCTCATTGGTCGAACCAAAACGGTTCTTTACTCCCCGAAGGATCCGATAAGAGGCGTGTCTGTCCCCTTCAAAATAGAGCACCGTATCCACCATGTGTTCTAACACTCTCGGACCCGCAACCGTCCCTTCCTTCGTCACATGTCCCACAATAAAAATCGATATATTAAGCCCCTTGGCAAGCTGCATCAACGTATTGGTGGACTCTCTTACCTGGGACACGCTCCCCGGCGCAGAAGCCACCTCTTCACTGTACATGGTCTGTATAGAATCAACCACTGCCATCTCCGGCTTATGCTGTTCGATAACCCTTCGGATCATATCAAGATTTGTCTCACACAGAAGAGAGAGGGTATCTTTAAAATCCCCCATACGATTCGCCCGCAGTTTGATCTGCCGAAGTGATTCTTCCCCGGAAATATACAGCACCTTTTTACCCATATCCGAAAGTCTCTGGCACACCTGCAAAAGCAGCGTCGATTTCCCGATACCCGGGTCCCCGCCTACCAGCACAAGGGAACCTTGCACGATTCCGCCGCCAAGCACCCGATCTAACTCTTCGATCCCTGTGTTGACCCTCTCGTCCTCGCCGGTAGATATACTGTTTAAGCTGACTGCCTGTACCTCGTGCATCGCTTTTGCGGCGCCTGGTTTGACCGGCGCCGCTTTTTCTTCTACGAATGTATTCCATTCTTTACACATGGGACACTGCCCCAACCACTTACTTTCTTCATGCCCGCAATTCTGACAGAAGAAAATACTTTTTTTCGATCTAGCCATCTTACTTCTTAACCACTCTGACCTTGACAGTCTTGTCCGATGCCAGCTCCGTGCTTACACTCAGCTTTCCGCTAAGATTCGTAGCCATATCTCCGACATTCACATCGTCCATATATACGACATACGCACTATCCGCCTCAAGTCCCAAAGTAAACTGTGCATCTTTGTTCCCCGACACCAAAAATGACACTTCTTTTTCCGATGCCTTAAATTTTTCAACCGCGGTTCCCGGAACTGACTCATACACAAACATCCCGTTCTTCTCAAGCTTCGTAATCTCAGAAAATGTCTTTACCTTGTACAGATCTCCCTGAAATTCAAACCCGTCAAGCTTCGTCTTACTGCCCAGAGTATAATCGCCAAAGCTTAAAGTTCCGTCTGTTTCTGCCTTCAAAAGTTCTTTCACTGCTGCCACTTATTTATCCTCCTCTGTTCCCACTGCAAGCCTTTCGGCATTGCATTTATCTTTTTTACAGTATACCTTAAATCGAATCTATTTTGTAGTCTTTCGCACAAATTTTATTTCTTTTTTAGACATGCCCGCAGCCACCTCGCTGCCTTGTTCAATCTCCCCTGACAGCACTGCTTCCGCCAGACGATCCTCCAACTTGCTCTGCACTGCCCGTCTCAGCGGCCTGGCACCATACTTTTGATCCGTGCCCGTCTCAACGATATACTCTTTTACCGAATCCCGAATCGTCAGATGGATTCCCATCTGCTCTTTTGCACGGTTTACCACATCCTTGCACATAAGGCCCACGATCTTCTTCATCTCTGGTTTTCCAAGAGGATGGAATACGATAATCTCATCAATACGGTTCAAAAACTCTGGACGGAAGATCAGTTTGATCTCATTCAGCACGTTGCTCTTCATCCGTTTATAGTCATCCGCCGCATCTTCCCTCGCATTAAATCCAAGTTTTTTCGGGTCAATGATCGCCTGTGCCCCTGCATTGGATGTCATAATGATCACAGTGTTTCTAAAATCCACCTTCCGCCCCTGGGAATCTGTGATATGTCCATCATCCAGCACCTGCAGTAGAATATTGAACACATCTGGATGTGCTTTTTCTATCTCATCAAAAAGAACGACTGAATAAGGATGCCTTCTCACCTGCTCACTCAATTGTCCGCCGTCATCATGTCCCACATATCCCGGAGGAGAACCTATCATCTTTGCCACGCTGTGTTTCTCCATATACTCAGACATATCGACACGTATCATTGAATCTTCGTTTCCAAACAACGCCTCCGAGAGCGTCTTAGAAAGTTCTGTCTTCCCCACTCCCGTAGGACCAAGGAATAAGAATGATCCAATGGGACGCTTGGGGTCTTTTAACCCTACCCTTCCACGTCTCACTGCTTTCGCCACTGAAGACACTGCCTCCTCCTGTCCGATCACTCTCTTATGGAGCGTCTGCTCAAGCTTCTGCAATCTGACGCTTTCTGATTCCTTCAAACGCTGTACCGGTATCTTTGTCCACTGGGACACTACATCCGCAATATCCTCTTCTTTAACAGAGACGACCCTTCCCCGGTTCTTCCTCTCAAAACGCTTTCTTGTCTGTTCCAGTTTCTTAGCCGTCTCTTCCTTCTCTTTTTTCAGCAAGGAAGCTTCTTCCATATCCCCATGGCGAATCGCATCTTCAAGTCTTTGTCCAAGTTCTGATACAAGACATTCCATCTCACAGATAGATGATGGAATCTTGAATCCCCGGAGACTGATCTTAGAGCAGGCCTCATCCAACACATCCAATGCCTTGTCCGGCAGAAAGCGGTCATTAATATAACGTCCGGACAGGTAGACTGCCGCCTTTATTGCTTCCTCCTCAATGTTTACACGATGATGCGCTTCGTACCTCCCACTCAGTCCATACAGTATATCCAGACATTCCTCCTGCGTCGGTTCCTCCACCGTAACCGGCTGGAAACGACGTTCAAGCGCCGCATCTTTTTCTACATATTTGCGGTATTCCGTAATCGTAGTTGCCCCGATAAGCTGCATCTCTCCCCGTGCCAGCGAAGGCTTTAGTATATTCGACGCATCAATCGCCCCCTCTGCACCTCCGGCCCCTATGATCGTATGGACCTCATCCAGAAAAAGAATGATATTACCGGCAGATTTCACTTCCCTGATCAGCCCTTTCATCCTTTCCTCAAACTCTCCCCGATACTTTGAACCGGCAACCATCCCCGCCAGATCCATCGTAAAGACTCTTCTCTCTTTCATATTATCCGGCACATCACCTACTGCGATACGCTGCGCGAATCCTTCAATAACTGCCGTCTTTCCCACGCCCGGTTCGCCTACCAGACAAGGATTGTTCTTCGTCCTGCGGCTTAAGATCTGCATCAAACGATTGATCTCATTGTCACGGCCGATGACCGGATCCAGCTTTCCTTCCTCCGCCCGCTCGGTCAGATCGGTTCCATATTGCTCGAGAATACTGCCTCTTCTCCCGTGGGCCTGCTGCATCTCCTCCTGATATTCTTTCGGATTGATCCCTATCACCGTCAAAGTCTCCTGCAGCATCTTCTGTATATTCAGATTCAAAGTGATCAGCATCCTCGTCGCCACACACTCTACATCCTTAAGAAGTGCCAAAAGCATATGCTCCGTACCTATCTTTGCCGCCTGCTCCTTCTCTGCTTCCTCTCTGCTCTCCTCAAGAATACATTCTAATCTTGGGCTGAGTGCCGGATGCTGCACCACCAAAACCTCCTCGGCAGGAGATACGAGTTCATCAACGATTTTTAAAATGTGATTCTCATCCACTCCGTTCGCAGCCAAAACCTGCCCGGCCACACCCGTATAGACCTTTCGAAGCCCAATAAGCAGATGCTCTGTACCTACATACGGATGATTCAACTCCCTGGCCGTGGCCTGCGCTATCTGCAATACTTCCTTCGCCTGTTGTGTATACTGCATAAACCTTCTATTCCTTTCTATACTCATCAAATATCTCATCTACCAGTGAATGTACATCCTGCCTGGAGATACGTTTGCAATATCCCTTTGCAAGCATAACCTTAAGCTGTTCTTTCATCTCAAGAAGCGCTTCTGCCTTATCAATATCCAAAGCGATAACGGCGCCTCTTCTTCTGTCCAGATGTATAAACCCTTCCCGCTTTAAGATATTATACGCCTTATTCACTGTATGCATATTAATCCCTACCGTATCCGCAAGTTCCCTTACAGACGGCAGAGAATCTCCTTCGCGGATCAAATCCATCGCGATCGCCATGATGATCTGGTTCTGAAGCTGAACATAAATCGCTTCATCACTGTTAAAATCAATCTCTATGTACATTTTATCACCCTCTTCTCTTGTGCTAGATACACTATAACATAATCAAAAGGAGCTTACAACCGAAATCGTAAGCTCCTTTTGCAACTTTGAAGGAATTAAGTTAGGAAAATGTCTTAATTAGCGATAGACTTGATATCTACATACTCATAGCAGTCGAAACTGTCAGCAACGTTCTTGCATGTGAGCTTTCCGTCATAAGTATTGATCGCGGAGTAGATAACGTCATTATCTTTACAAGCCTGCTCCAGACCCTTGTTAGCAATCTGAAGTCCATAGCTGAGTGTAGCGTTTGTAAGTGCGATGGTAGATGTTCTCGGAACTGCTCCCGGCATATTGCCTACGCAGTAGTGAACAACACCGTCAACTACGAAGATCGGATCATCATGGTAAGTAACTTTCGTCGTCTCACCGCATCCGCCCTGGTCAACTGCAACGTCAACGAATACAGCGCCCGGCTTCATATCTTTAAGATATTTCTTCTTGAAAAGCTTCGGAGCCGCTTTTCCAGGAATCAGTACAGAACCGATTACAAGGTCAGCTTCCTTAACTGCTTTCTCTATATTAGCATCTGTAGAAACCAATGTCTGGATACGCGCACCGAAAATGTCATCAAGGTAAGCCAGTCTCGGAATGCTGATATCCATAATTGTTACGTTAGCGCCCATACCTACAGCAATCTTACAAGCGTTTGTTCCAACATTACCGCCGCCGAGGATTACGATGTTAGCCTTCGGAGTTCCCGGAACACCTGCAAGGAGAACACCCTCTCCGCCGAATGTCTTTTCAAGATATTTAGCACCTTCCTGAATGGAAAGACGTCCTGCAATCTGGCTCATAGGAGCAAGAAGCGGCAATCCGCCATTCCTTGGGTCAAATAATGTCTCGTAAGCAACACCTTTTACTTTAGCGCCGAGAAGTGCATCTGTCTGCGGCTTATCTGCTGCAAGGTGAAGATATGTATAGAGGATAAGTCCTTCGTGGAATAACGGATACTCTTCCGGAAGCGGCTCTTTAACCTTAATCATCATCTCAACAGTGTCCCATACTTCTTTTGCAGCATCGACCATCTTCGCGCCTGCTGCTTCATATTCATCATCCATGAATCCGGAGCCCACACCTGCACCTTTCTCGATGTATACTTCATGCCCTGCATTTACATAGCTCTTTACGTTGTCAGGTGTCATACCTACACGGAATTCATTGTTCTTAATTTCTTTTACGCATCCTACTTTCACTGGAATCTACCTCCTAAATAATGTTGTGAAACTGCACTTACAGCCTGTTTTACGGCTTTATTCGTTTTTGGTGAATAATATTTTTCATCTTTGTTATTTTCTGAACAATATTATTCATTTGTTCCTAAAACTTATAATAGCATACCTGTCTATATTATTCAATAAAAGTTATTTTTTTCACAAAACTTTAAATTATTACATTTTTCTTTCAATTGTATTTACAATTTATCTTGCATATTCGGACGATTCATGGTTAAATAAATAGAGAATACGGAGGTGCCTGTATGAAAGAATTGAGAGAAGCTATTAACAATGCCAAACTGACGAAAACTCAGAGGATGATCGCCACATATATTCTGGACAATTCTGCGGATGCATGTTTTATGACATCTACGGAGATTGCCGAAACTTTAGGTGTCAGCGAATCCTCAGTCATCCGATTCAGCCGTTCCCTTGGATACAGCGGATTTATGGCATTCCAGAAATCCCTGAGAAAGAATTACCAGGACAAAGTCTTAAGTATTTCCAGCACGATCACAGTTCCTTCTCAAAGAATCGCTCAGCAGACAAAGCTAAGCAATGATACAGATTATATTGACCGGCACTTTAAAATCACAGCAAAAAATCTGGAATCAGTATTTGTTAATAATACAACAGAGATATTCGAGGAAGCCGCTGATATTATTATAGCCAGCAAGCGCAAATATATTGCCGCCTCCCGCGGGGATACCTGCCTTTGCAACTATTTTCTGCTCTATTTAAAGCAGATGGTTCCTCATGTAGTAATGACCAACACCGCTGGCTTGAGTCCCATTGACCACATGTGCAATATTTCCAAAGAGGACTGTCTGATCATATTCAGCTTTCCGCGCTATTCTTCCGTCGATGAAGTCACTGCACAGATGGCACACGATGCAGGAACTAAAATTATTGTCATCACTGACAAGCCCAGTGCTCTCCTTGCGTCATACGCCACGATTCTTTTTACTGTTTCAGTTGACAGCAACTCATTCTTCAACTCGCTGATCGGCCCTCAATTTATTGCAGAGGCTCTGCTTGAAACAATCAGCCACAAAGTAAAGGGAATTGAGAAACGCTTAAAACGCATCGATAAATATCTCGGAAAACTCGGAAATTATTAATCAGACAGCGAGGATATTTTATGGAAGATTCTTACGTACTGCAATTGTCAGACAGAAAATTTACGGATGTGTACCTCTGCTATTGCGGCTATGCAAAGTGCCAGCCCGCACACAGCTTCGGCCCGTCCGTCCGCCCGAATTATCTTATCCATTATATATTGGAAGGAGAGGGATTGTATCGTATAGGAAAAAAAGAATACCACCTGAAAGAAGGCTGCGGCTTCCTGATCGAACCGCAAGTGCAGACGTTCTACCAGGCAGATAAAGAAGATCCATGGACTTATATATGGATTGGATTTGACGGAAATAATGCGGGCAATTATCTGGCTGATATAGGTCTTAATCATCAGCAGCCCGTTTTTGAGTGCGCTTACAGAGACGAATTGAAACAGATTGTCCTTAATATGTTAAAAAACAACATTTCCACAACTACACACCGTTTTCTCCTCCAGGGGCTTTTATATGAATTCTTTTCTGTTCTTACCAGGGATATCCATATCAACACTCCCCTTTTGCAGAATGGCGAGAATCCATATATTCTTCAGGCTGTGGAATTTGTCCAGAATAATTACTCCTTTCCCATACATGTCACGGACATCGCAAATTACGTCTGTATTAACCGGAGTTATCTGTATACTCTGTTCAAGGCAAACTTAGGCGTATCCCCGCAGGATTATCTTGCAAATTATCGGATATCCCAGGCAACAGAGCTTCTTACAGTAACGGATCTATCTATAGAAAGCATTGCTCTGTCCTGCGGCTACACAGATCCTTTGATCTTTTCCAAAGTATTCAAATCAAAAAAAGGACTGACACCCTCCCGCTACCGAAAAGAAATGCTGCAGACACACAAAGCAAAATTGCAGAACAATATTGACACACTCAAAAGGCTGTAAGTGCTCTCTTACAGCCTTTTAACATTTTGACTGTTTTCTTCAACAAATGTTTCTATCAATTCCTGACATTTTTTCCTATACTCTATATCAACAATTTTAATTCGGAGGAAATCGCAATGAGTATTTTATTTAACGACAAGACCCGTACTTTCCATCTGTATAATGATTCTGTCAGCTACATCATGACCGTGCTTGAGACCGGACAGATGGCACAGCTTTATTTCGGAAAACGAATTCACCACTCGGAGGATTTTTCACATTTTCTTGAGTTTGCTTTCCGCCCGATGACATCTTATCTTTATGACGACGACTACAAATATACCTTGGAGCATATTCATCAGGAATACGGCGTCTTCGGCTCCACGGATTACCGCGACCCGGCAGCGGAGGTCTTAAATCCGGACGGAAGCCGCATCTCGGATTTCCAGTACCAGGACTATACGATTGAAAAGGGAAAGCCGGCTCTCAAAGGTCTTCCGGCAACCTATACCGAAAATGATGACGAGGCCGAGACGCTGACACTCATCTTAAAGGATCCGGTGAACGGACTTACACTGAAGCTTTTCTACACCATTTTCGCAGAAGGCGGAATCATCGCAAGAAGCGCTGCATTTGTGAATGAAGGCGTAAGCGGCCTTCACCTTGCCAGGGCTATGAGTCTTTGCATGGACCTTCCGGACTGTAACTACGAATTCATCCACTTCTCCGGGGCCTGGGGAAGAGAAAGACATATGAAAACGAGGATGCTTGAACAGGGTATCCAGTCCGTGGGGAGTGTGCGCGGCCATTCCTCTCACAACCACAATCCTTTTGTGATCTTAAAGCGCCCGGACGCCACAGAGTTTCAGGGCGAAGCCATCGGCTTCAGCCTTATATACAGCGGAAACTTCCTGGCCCAGGCAGAAGTTAGCACTCACAACGAGACACGGCTCCTTTTGGGCATCCACCCGCACTGGTTCGACTGGAAGTTAGAGCCCGGCCAGTCATTCCAGACTCCGGAGGCTGTCATGGTATATTCCGACAAGGGATTAAACCATATGAGCCAGACCTTCCACAAGCTGTACCAGACGAGACTTGCGAGAGGCTACTGGAAAGATAAGGCGCGCCCGATCCTGATCAATAACTGGGAGGCTACTTATTTTGACTTCACAGAGGACCGTCTGGTAGAGATTGCTTCCAAAGCAAAGGCTTGCGGCGTAGAGCTCTTTGTCCTGGACGACGGATGGTTCAGCGGCCGCCGTCACGAAAAGGCAGGCCTTGGGGATTGGATCGCGAACCCGGATCTTCTTCCTGCCGGAATCACCGGACTTGCCCAGAGAATCGAAGATATCGGCATGAAGTTTGGTCTCTGGTTCGAACCTGAGATGGTGAACAAGGACTCTGACCTCTACCGCAATCACCCGGAATGGATCTTAAAGACACCAAAGCGCAGCATTTCCCACGGACGGTTCCAGTATGTCCTTGATTTCTCCAGAAGGGAAGTCGTGGACTGCATCTATGAGATGATGGCTAAGATCTTAAGCGAAGCGAAGGTTTCCTACGTGAAATGGGACATGAACCGCAGCATCACGGAGTGCTACAGCGCCGCTCTTTCGGCCGACCGTCAGGGTGAGGTATTCCACCGGTACATTCTCGGTGTCTATGACCTCTACGAGCGGCTGACCAGCAGATTCCCACAGGTACTTTTCGAGTCCTGTGCAAGCGGCGGCGCGCGTTTTGATCCAGGTCTTCTCTATTACGCACCGCAAGGGTGGACCAGCGATGATTCCGACGCAGTAGAGCGGCTCAAGATCCAGTACGGCACCTCCTACTGTTACCCGTTAAGCTGCATGGGCAGCCATGTATCCGTGACTCCGAACCATCAGGTATTCCGTAACACCCCTCTGCACACACGGGCAAATGTTGCGTACTTCGGAACCTTCGGCTACGAATTGGACTTGAACAAATTGACAGATGAAGAGCAGGAAGAAGTTAAGGAGCAGATCAAATTCATGAAGCAATACCGTGAATTGTTCCAGTTCGGTACATTCTACCGCTTAAACAGCCCCTTCGAAGGCGACGGCCACACCGCGTGGATGGTAGTAAGCAAGGATAAAAAAGAAGCCATTGTAGGCGTTTACAAAGTACTGAATGGTGCGAATATGCCATTTACGAGAATTTCCCTCAAAGGTCTTAACCCTGATTTTTGTTACACGAATTCTGCGGACGGAAAAGGACACTACGGCGATGAGCTGATGAACGCAGGATTGATCACAACAGATTCCAGTGTGGGTCAGATGGCTATGGGCGACATCCCTACCTGTGACTTTGATTCCAGACTGTTTATCTTAAAATCAGAAAATTAATTGTCAGGAGTATAAGATTATGGATGCAACAAATAAAAATTATGCGAAACGGATTATCATGATGCTTTCCGGCATTCTCTTTATCGGAATCTGCGTAGGGAGTTTCCGGCTGAGCGAATTCGGCGTTGATGCCTTCACCTGTATGAACCTCGGCATCAGCGGCTTTATACGGATGTCCTTCGGAACGTGGCAGCTCATTATGAACACGGTCATCCTGATTGTCATTTTCTTTACCGTACGGCGCTGCATTGGCCTGGGAACCGTCGTCAACATGGTATGTGTCGGATATCTGGCGGACTTTATCTGCTGGCTGTTCCTGGATATCCTCAAAGTTGAAATGACCCTGCCCCTGCGTATCATTGCACTGATAATCGGGATGCTCTTCGCGGGTCTGGGCGTAGCGCTCTACATGGTGGCGGATATGGGGGTCGCCCCTTATCAATGTCGTCAACTTAAGCCGACATTACCCCATTATACCAACAGGAAATAATTCAAAAAATTTAATAAAACACTTGACAAGTACGCCAAAAAATGTTGCCGCGCAATTGATTATAAACTTTGATTGCGAGGCAGAAAAATGATTAAAAAAAATAGTATTTGCAAGTTAATTAAAAATGTTAAAACTCTTATTTCTTCCGATGAATTTAGAACAAAACATTCCTTGGAAGATAATGCTTTCACGAGAAACAGAAAATTATCATTTCAGGATATCATTTCCTTTATATTAGGGCTGCCACGCAAGTCGCTGCCGACAGAATTAGATTTGTTTTTTGAAGAAAAAGATTTTTCTGTCTCCAAGCAGGCTTTTTCAAAGGCAAGATACAAAATTTCATCACAGGCGTTTGAAGATATTTTTCAAATGTCAACTGACATTTTTCAATTTACCAGCCATCCAAAAACATGGGACGGGTATCGCATATTTGCTATTGACGGTTCTGACATTGCTGTTGCCCATAATAAAAAAAATGAGACTGAATTCGGTTTGAAGAAGAATAACCACTCCTCTTATCCCATGGCAAGACTGACTGCATTGTATGACGTTACGAATGACTTGATTGTGGACGTCCAGTTTACGGGCATATCTATAGGCGAAAGAGAACATGCACACAGGCTCCTTTCATCAGGCACTTTGGCAAACGACAGAAATTACAAGAATCTAATCATATTTGACCGGGGATATCCGTCGAGGGCGCTGATACATGAACTTGAGGATAAAGGATTGTCTTATTTGATTCGCTGTTCCCATTCTTTTCTTTCGTGCGTCAACGGATGTCCTGACGGCGACCATACCGTAACAGATATTTACAAAGGACGCACGACTCAGATTCGCGTTATAAAAGACACTTCGGGCGAAGAACCGCATATACTTGTCAGCAATCTTTTTGAAGATCGTCAAGATGCTTCATACCATCAAAATCTGTATCACAGAAGATGGGAAATCGAAACGAAATATGGCGAGCTAAAAACGAAAATGCGGTTAGAAAACTTTTCAGGGAAAAATCCGCAGGCAATCCGTCAGGATTTGTATGCAGCTTTATTCATATCGAACTTATCTGCGCTGATGAAGTCATCTGCAGAGGCAGAAATGGAAGAAAAACTAACCAGTGGAAAGCATAAATACCAGCTAAATAGAAGCTACATTATAGGCATCGTTTCCCGATATGTGAAAAGTCTGTTGACCGTTCCGAATTACAAAAAGCAACTAACGGCACTCATAACCCGAATTCAAAGAATGAGGTCAATCATTCGTCCAGACAGGCACTTCAAAAGGATATCTGGACATCACGGAACAACGAATGGGTTTTACATACGGGTAAATCTGTAATACATAGGGGGTAATGTCGGCTTAAGTTGACGACATTG